>CAJXLJ010000041.1 GCA_913055785.1 uncultured Parvularculaceae bacterium
CGTCGGACCCTGGGGTGATGTTATCGCCGAGCTGGATCATGACGAGCCCGGCATCCTCGTCGCCGATCTCGACCTGTCGAAGGTGGAAACGGCGCGCACGCGTATCCCGGCGCTGAGCCATGACCGGACGGTTTCAGGCCCGCTCTGAGCGCCCGGCTTGGCGTTTCAGCCATTTCTTCCCATATAGAGGACATGATCAGATACGCACTCATCTGTGACGCTTCGCACGAGTTCGAGGCGTGGTTCCGGAATTCGGCGGACTTTGATGTCCAGTCCGATTCCGGCCTGGTGGAGTGCCCGATCTGTGCTTCGCGGCAGGTGAAGAAAGCCATCATGGCCCCCGCCGTGGCCAAGCGCGCTGGCAAGTCCGCGCCTGATCCGCAGAAGGCGTTGCTGGAAATGGCCGGCAAGATCCGCAGCCATATCGCCGAGAATTTCGATTATGTCGGCGACCGCTTTGCCAGCGAAGCCCGCGCCATGCATGCCGGGGAAAAGCCCGAAAAGCCGATCTATGGCGAAACCACCGCCGAGGAATCGAAGGCCTTGTCCGATGAGGGGGTGCCGTGCGCGCCGCTGCCCGACCCGCTGGTCCCGCCACAGGCGCGCAAGCTGAACTAGCCGCCGATCAGCAAATCCCCGCTCAGTCCCAGTAGGAATCCCGCCACCGCCCCCAGTGGCGGCAACCAGGAGGATTGCAGCTTCACCTGCGGGGCGACGTCCTGGAAGGTCAGGTAGAGAATCCCGCCCGCGGCAAACAACATCAGCCCGCCCAGCGCCACATCGCTGGTGGCGAAGACGAAGGCGCCAAGCAGCGCAGCCAGCGGTCCCAGCAGGGGCAGCGAAAGAAATAGGCCCAGCGTTCGATACGACATCGCCCGGCCACGGCTGGCGACATCACGATAGGCGTTGAAGGCTTCTGGCAGGTTCTGCAACGCGATCAGCAGGGCCAGGAGAAGGCCGGCACTGCCGTCTGCAGCGAGGATGGCGCCAAGTGCGATGGCTTCCGGCACGAAATCCACCAGCATGGCGAGCAGTTGACCGACCGGCCGTCCGCTGCGCTCCAGCGCCCGGTCGAGGGCGAAGAAGGCAACGCCGCCGGCGGCAAACGCCAGCAATGCGGGCAGGGCGGGCATGCGGTCGGAACCTTCCGGCACGAGGACAAGCGCGACCGCGGCGATCAGCACACCGCCCCCAAACGCCATCACCCCGTGGCGCAGCTCGTTGGCCATCCAGTGCGGATGGATCCGGTCCCACAGCGCCAGCGCGCCGCCGGCGGCTTCAAGCTCGCCGATAAGCGCCAGCATGAGCCCGTGACTGTCGACAATGCCCGAAGACGGCGAATGGATCGCCGCATCGCAATGAATGCCGGGCTCCAGCCTTCCGGCCTCTTCGCCGGAAATGATTTCAAGGTCGTCAACGCCGTTCTTCTCGGCGTTCGCTTTCAGCGACCTGAGGCGCTCGGCTTCTTGCTCGCCGATGGCGACAAGCAGCTTGCCGCAGCGCTGATGGTTGACGTTGTGTTCTTGGCAGAAGGCGTAGAGCGCGTCGCGCCCTTTAACAGAGAGCCGGGCGCGCATGCCGCCCGGGCTATATTGAATGCCGGCATGAATGACTTCGGAATTGCGCGCGGAGGTTTCCTCACCGAACGCATCGTTTTTTTCGACAACGTACACTTCGCGTCCTGCGCGCGCCAGCGCCCGTCCGACGCTGAGACCGACAACGCCCGCGCCAATCACAATGACGTCGGCGGTCTCGACCATTTCCCGTCAGTCCGTTGTGGCGACCCAGTCCGGATCGTCCTGCACTTCGCGCTCCCAGATCAGGAACTCGTAATAGCCGCAACGTTTTTGCGTCGGGAATTCGCGGCAGATTTTCGGCCGGCCCTCATAGATCGTGCAGTTCCGCGTTTCCTTGTCGAGGAACATGCAAGAGGTGATGAAATGCTCGTCATCCGTGTGACGCAGGACGCGCGGATTTTCCTCGTCGCCCTTCTTGGTGAACTTCTTTTCGGCCTTTTCTTCCGTAACGCCGTGAAACTTCGCAAGGCGCTTCAGGTCCGTTTTGGTCACGGGTATATGGGTGTAAGAACAGCAATAGGCTGAACATTTAAGGCAATCATACAACTTCTTGGCCATTGACGTTCCCGGCTGTCTGCAATCTCTAAAGCCGGTACTGAACGAAGTCGCTCAATGTTGCAAGTTTATCGTACAACGCCCGCGCCGTCTCATTGCCCTTGTCGGTGTGCCAGTAGACCCGTGTGAGGCCGCGTTTCTTTGCCTCCTGCGCTACCGCCTCGATGAGCGCGCGTCCCGCACCCGCCCCGCGCGCCTGCGGATCGACATAGAGATCTTCAAGATAACAATAGCCGGGAAGCGACCATGTGGAGGCATGCGGCAGGCCGTGAACGAAACCGATGACGGCGCCGTCCTGCTCGGCGACAAGCGCGAAATGCGGCTCGCCGGCTATCATCCGCTTGAACAGGATTTCCGTATCGCCCGCCTTGAGACCGGTCTCGTAGAATTCAAGATAGGCGGACCAGTGCCGGCGCCACGCCGCTTCGTCGCGCGGCTCAAGAGGCCTTACAGTCACGGTCATGACGAAACGCGCCCGGTCCCGGCGATCCAGCCGCCGCCGAGCACGCGATCATGAGCCTCGTCCGGCGAATAGAATACGCAGGCCTGTCCCGGGGCGACGCCTTCTTCCGGCTCTGCAAGATCAACGGCCCAGCCGTCGTCCCATGTCAGCGTTGCAGACGCCGGCGGCCTTGTCGACCGCACCTTGACGGCGACCTTCTCGCCGCGCCGCGCCGCCGCCGCGCCGTCCCCGTCGCCGAGCCAGGTGACTTCCCTGAGGCGCACGCGCCCGACCAGCAGCGCTTCGCGCGGGCCGACAACGATCTGTTTTTTCGCTGCGTCGAGGCGCACCACATAAAGCGGATCGCCGGTCGCAACGCCAAGGCCGCGCCGCTGGCCGACCGTATAATGGATGACGCCGGGGTGCCGCCCCATAACGGTTCCGTCCATATGCACGATCTCGCCCGGTTCCGCCGCGCCGGGACGTAACCGCTCCACAACGGCGGCGTATTTGCCTTCCGGCACGAAACAAATGTCCTGGCTGTCCGGCTTGTCGGCAACGACCAGCCCCAGCTCGCCGGCGATCCGGCGGACTTCCTCTTTCGGCATGTCGCCCAGCGGAAAGCGCAGGAAATCGAGCTGTTCTTTTGTCGTCGAGAACAGGAAATAGCTCTGGTCTTTGGAAGCGTCATACGCCCGGCGCAGTTCCGGCCCGCCCGGCCCTTCGACCCTGCGGATATAGTGGCCGGTCGCCATGGCGACGCCGCCGAGATCGCGGGCGGTTTCAAGCAGGTCCTTGAACTTGACCTGCTCATTGCAACGCACGCACGGGATCGGCGTCGCGCCGGCGAGATAGGTCTCGGCGAAATCGTTCATCACCGCGTCCGTAAAGCGGCTTTCATAGTCGAGAACGTAATGGGGAAAGCCCATCGCCTCGGCGACGCGGCGGGCGTCCTGAATATCCTGACCGGCGCAGCAGGCGCCTTTCTTCTGGATCGCAACCCCGTGATCGTAGAGCTGCAGGGTAACGCCGACGACATCGTAACCAGACAGCTTGGCCAGGGCGGCGGTGACGGAAGAATCGACGCCGCCAGACATGGCGACGATCACGCGCGCGCCTTCCGGTACGCCGAGATCGATCCTCGGCGCGTTAATCGCGGATATGTCGGTCATGACGCTCATGAGGAGCGGAACATAGGCGCCGGAGGCGCCGATTGCCAGCCCGGACGGAAAGCGTGGCCAAGGCAAAGAAAAGCCCCGGTTTCTTCAACGAAACCGGGGCTTTCAAACCGTTTTACAGAGGCCGGTTTAGCTCGACGCGCCGGCGACCGTCGTCGTCGAGTTGCGGTTCTGCGACCAGGCGCTTTCATCCGCGCCATGCGCGAACGGGCGCTCCTTACCGTTCGACTTGGTCGTGATGCGGGCTGCATCGACACCGAGGCTGACCAGATAGGCGCGCGCCGCTTCCGCCCGGCGGGCGCCGAGGGCGAGGTTATATTCCCGCGTGCCGCGCTCGTCGCAGTTGCCGGCGAGCTGAATTCTGACATTCGGGTTCTGGTTGAGCCATTCGGCCTGACGGCGGAGCACAGACTGAGCCTGCGGCGTCAGGGTGTGCTGGTCGTAACCGAAAAAGACTCGGTGGCCGGCATACTGCTCGAGGTCTTCCTGGCTGCCCGGGACGACTTGAGCGGTTTGAACACCGGTGTTCGCCTCAGTGGCGTCGACCGTCGTTGTTTTATTCGAGGCGCAGCCCGCGACCAGGGCAAGCGCAGCGAGGACGAAATAGCTTCTCATGAGCGAACACTCCAAACTTCGTTAAATCCCCTCTTATCGGGACCGCGGTGACATGGACGAGGCCACGATAAAAACAAGAGATCTTTACGCCTTAAGGGTAAAGAATGATGAATTTCACCTGTTTGTTGCCGGCGTGCAACAAACTGTCGCCATTATGACCAATTGTTAAATGTAGTTTAACAGCGACAGCTCGCTCGCCTGGGCAAGCGCCTGGGCCGACGCCTGGATGGCCAGCTGGTCCTGATTGAGTCGCGTGATGACTTCGGCGATGTCGACTTCCTCGATTTCGGCGGCGACGATTTCAGCCATGTCCCGGCGCTGACGGTTTCTCTCCGCCGCGTCTGACGCCTGTCCCTGCGCTGAAGCGTTAAGCCCCTGCAACTGATTGAGATCGGCCATGATTTCAGCGAATTGGGCTGATTTCTCGACAATAAAGGCGCGCTGGGCGTCCGTCAGTTCGCCTACAAAGGCGCCATAGGCCGCTTCGGCGTTGGCGAGTTCCTGCAACTCGATCAGAAGATCGCGGGCGATGTCGCTGGCGAGCGGACCGCCGTCGACGGTAACGCCTTCCTCAACCGCCAACCTCACCGGGCCGCCTTCCGTAAACAGATCGTTAACGGACGCCGTAGCGCCAAGATCGCTAAGGCTCTTGGCCCCGACCGGCGGAACCGAGCCGTCCGACCCGCCGAAGAGATAGACCCCGCCAATATCGGCGTTCAGCGCCGTCAGGATTTGCTGGGCGGCGACTTCAAGCTCGGGCAGCAGCAGTTCCGACGCGCCGGTGGCGAGGGTTCTCGTAAAACCCGCCCGGGCGCCGTCGACCGCTTCCGTAATCGTTTCAAGGCTCGCACCCTGCAACTCCAGACGCGCCAGCGCGATCTGGCTGGCGTTTTCATAAGCCGTGGCGCGCGCATAAACCCCCTCGGCGGAGACCAGACGGATGGCGTCGGCGCCATAGCCCCCATAGGTCTGGTGCTTCTTGCCGCTGGCGAGCTGAAGCTGGTGCTGCTGGCTCGCCTCCTGAGCGCGCTGGAAGCTCTGGAGGAGAAGCTGTTGCATGCCGAGTTCGGAAACGCGCATCGTTATGGCCTCTAGAGAATGTTCAACAGCGACTGGTAAAGCTCGTCGATCGCGGCGATGACCCGGGCGTTGGCGTTGTAGGTGCGCTGGAACTGAATGAGGTTCGAAAGCTCCTCATCGAGATTGACGCCCCGGTCCGAAAGAATTCGCGTTTCGATTTCCGATGCGAACGCCGCCGCCGTCGCGCTGCGGCCGGAAGCGATTTCCACCGCCGCGCCGATCTGCGTCACCGCCGTCGAGACATTCTGGGCGGCTTGCGTCGCGCCCAGCCCCGCAATTGCTCCCGCGCCCACGCCGTCATTGGCGCCTCCGACGCCGCTTGCGGGCCTGGCGACCGCCAGCAGAGACGGATCATCGAGGATCGCCTGATTGACCGAATAGGCGCCGTTGGTTTCAACGATCAACGGCGTTGTCGCCGGCGCCGTTGCGCCGACAGCGGCGTTGCCGGCGTAAACCGCATTGAGTTCCGCCGCGACGCCGCCCGCCGCATCGTCGACGATCTGGCGCAGCGCCGGCAGTTCCGTATTGCGCAAGGCGAGCAGACCGCCGATCTCGCCACCGGCGATCGCTGCATTTATATCCGTCGAAACAAGCGTCAGGGCGCCGCTTTCCGGCGCGACGGCGGAAAGGCTGACGGTCGCTTCGGTTCCGACTGTCACGCCGAACGCGGCGTAACCGCCCGCATTGGCGAGAAGACGGCCGTCGGCGAGCGACACGGTCACGCGGCCGTCGTCGGCGCGGGAAACGCTGATATCGACAAGGCCCGCGAGTTCTTTCAGCCGCCCGTCGATCTCATCGCCAGCGCCATTGCTCGCCGTGACAATCTGGTTGAGCCGGTAAATGTCTTGGAGCAATTCGTTTGCGCGGTCGGCCTGCGCCTGAAGGCGCGCATCGACGGCGAGCGTTTCGCTGTCGATGGCGCCGAGCGTGCGGGAAAAGGCGCCGAACGCATCGTCAAGCGCCGCAACGGCGACGGCTCTCGCGGCGATGGAGGAAGGCGTCGCGCTAAGCTCGGCGAAGGCGGCGAAGGCCTCATTGAGCTTGTCGGCGAAAGAGAGGTTATCGCCGGGCGCGCCAAGCGACGATTCAACCCGCGCCAGCGCCTCGGCGACGACCGAAGCGCTTGCCGCGCCTGACGCGCTATCAAACCCGGCAGTCTGAAGAAAACGGTCGGCGCCGGCGCGGGCGATCTCAACCGTCACGCCGGCGTACTGGCCTGGAATGGCGTCGGTGTAGAAATCGGCCTGACGCCTGGAGAAATTCGGCGAGTTTACATTGGCGACATTCTCCGACGTCGCGGCGATCGCCTGCTGATGTGCGAACAGGCCGGAAAGCGCGGTGTTGAGCGCAACGGAAAGACCGCTCACAGGGCGCCTCCCCAGCCCGGCAGATATTGCCTGACCGGCAAACACCGCCCGTCAGGAATTGCCGGGTCGCGTACTCGCCCGCCGAACTGCGCCAGCATTTGCGCGGATTTGCTCATTCCGTGTGCTATCCTTTCGCACGTTTGCGAGAGGAAATTGCAACCCCGGGGCCAGCAACCGCCACCCGGCAGAATGAACCCCTGGCGGCAAAATCTGCAGGCGGATTTTTCCCTGCGCCAGACTCTTTCATCTTTCGTTATCCATCGTAAGCCGCATGTTTCTTCGCAGGCGTACGTGGCCCGCCGCTTGCGATTAACACGCGCGAGAACATGTCATGATCGAACAGACAGCATCATCCCCCGCGCTTCAGGCGGATCTCACCGGCAAGAAACAGCCGGCGCGCGACGACATCGCGCAGGGCTTTTCGTTCGCGGCGGCGATGACGGCGCTCGAAGGCCGCGCCGCCCGGTCGCTTGAGACTTTCGGCGCCGCGCCCCGGGACGCCGCGGCTTTCACAAATCGCGTCAGCGCTGAAACGCAGACGGTGGACAAGCAAACAACCGCCGCGCCGCAAAAACAAGCGCCGCAAGGCGAGCAAGCAGCGAATTCCCAAACGAGAAGCGCCAACACCGCAACGCCGCCGAACAAACAGGCCGAGGCGGCGCCGCAACAACCGCCAACCGCGCCGGCGCACCCTCTTCCGCTTGTTCAACCGCACAACGCTGCGGCGAGCGCACTTCCGTCACAACAGCCCGCTCCATCAGCGGCGCGCGTGGAAGCAACCGCAATGCGCAACGCAGAGAATGTGAAAGCGCAATCGCTGAAAGCGCCGCGCGCGCCCGCGCCGGCTCAGCCCCAGCAACCGACTGCTGAATTCGCGAGACTCCTTGCAAAACGTCTTGACGGCGGCCGCACGTCTTTTGAACTGCGTCTTGACCCGCCGGAACTCGGGCGCGTCGAAGCCCATCTCAAGACCGGCGACGACGGCAAGGCGGTGCTCGCGCTCAAATTCGAGAACCAGACGGCGCTCGACCTCTTCGCCCGCGACGAGGCGGGTCTTCGCGCCGCGCTGATGTCATCCGGCTTCGATCTCGGCGGCGACCGCCTCGCCTTCGCTCTTGCCGACGACCCGGCGGTCGGCGCGAACGCCGAGCCCGCCGCCCTCATCGTCAATGACCGGTACGAACCTGGCTTTCTCGCCGCCTATTCGAGCGGCGCTGTCGATCTTCACGCATAAGGACTGACTCTCATGGATATCGCCGCCGCAACCGCCGCCAGCCAGACCGCTTCCCAGCGCGGCTTGTCGCAGCTGACAAACAATTTCGACACGTTTCTGACTTTGCTGACGACGCAGTTGCGCAATCAGGATCCTTTAAAGCCGCTCGATACGGAGAAATTCACCGAGCAGCTCGTACAATTCGCGTCGGTCGAACAATCGATCCAGACCAATCAGAACCTTGAAGCGCTGATCGCGCTGCAGGCTTCATCGGCGAATGAGACGGCGCTCTCGATGATCGGCCGCGTCGCCAGCGTAGAAAGCGATATCGCCGCGCTGACGGGCGATGCCGCGCGCTGGACTTACGAACTCCCAGAAGACGCCGCCGCCGTCTCGCTTCAGGTCTTTGACGCGCGCGGCGCGCTGGTCGCCGTGCTGAAGGGCGGAACCGGCGCGGGCGTCCACGAAGTCAACTGGACCGGCCTCGCCAATAACGGCGTGAAGGCGCCCCAAGGCGCCTATCGTCTGGTGGTTGAGGCTGTCGACGCTCAAGGCGCTGCAATCGCCCCGTCAATCTCCTCGCGCGGCCGCGTTGACGGCGTCGCTTTCCAGAATGGCGCGCCGGCCATTGAAATCGGCGGACAGCTTTTCGCCGTTGACCTTGTCTCGCGCGTCGACCTCGACATCTGATTTTTACGGAGTTTCAAAAATGGGCTTCACAAACATGTTCGCGATCGGGCTTTCTGGCGTCAACGCCTATGCCTCCAGTCTCGAAGCGGTCTCAAACAATATCGCGAATACGGATACCACCGGCTACAAACGCCTGCGCACGGATTTTTCGACCCTAGTCACCATGGAAGCGCCGAATAACGGCGTCGCAGGCGGCGGTGTCGGCGCCACGACCCGCCAGCTCATCAGCGAACAGGGCGGCGTTGCGCGTACAAGCTCGCCGACAGACCTTGCAGTTTCCGGAAACGGCTTCTTCGTCGTCTCCGAAAACGCCAGCGATACGGATACATCAGCCTTTCTTTTTACACGTTCGGGCGGGTTTTCCATTCAGGAAGACGGAACGCTCATGAACGAAGCCGGTTACTTTCTGCGCGCCGCCGCTGTCGGCGAGGACGGAACCGCCGCCGCCAACGGCCTCTCAGGCCTCGAGACCGTCAATGTCCAGCGCATTTCCAGCCTCGCCGCCGCCACAAGCGCGATCACCCTCGCGGGCAATCTCGACGCCAATGCGCCTCTCGGCGAGACCGTCACACAAAATGTTCAGGTTTTCGACGACACCGGCGCCGCGCGCACCCTGGCGCTGACTTTCACCCGCATCGGACTCAATGAATGGGCCGCAAACGCCGCTTTCGTCGACGGCGGGCAAGAAAGCATCGCGGCGGGCGACATCGTTTTCGCCGCCGACGGACGCATCGACGAAGCCTTATCCAGCTTTCCGCAATCGCTGACAATTTCTGCAAATGCCGGTCAGGCCGTTGACCTTAATCTCCGTTCACTGATTCAGACCGCGCGGGCTACTTCGTTCTCAACCGCGCAAGCCGACGGGGCTGCCGAAGGCGCGCTCACTGGCGTGGAGATCAGCCGGGACGGTAGAATCACGGCGCTTTTTTCAAACGGCCTCGCCAGAGATATCTATCAGGTCGTCCTTGCGAATTTTATCAATCCCGATGGTCTGAAAGACGGACCGGCTTCGACTTTTTTAACAAGTTCCGATGCGGGCGAGATTGCTCTCGACATTCCCCAAACGGGACGCGCCGGCGCGATCGAATCCGGCGCGCTTGAAATGTCGACAGTCGATATTGGTCAGGAATTTTCGATGCTTATCGAAACCCAGCGCGCATACGCGGCGAATACGCGCGTGATTTCCGTCGCCGACGAGCTTTGGCGCACACTGACGCAAACCGCCGCTTAAACGGAAAATTGTTCTGTATTGATACAATTTTGAAGGTCTGTTTTTTCATGAATAATCAACCACTTATAGAAGCTTTTACCACGCCGTTTAGCCGTTTTTTAAAAGCGCGGGTCTAGGCTCGTCCCTAACATCGTTGCGTATTTAGGGGATAAGGACCGCTCATGACTGTCGTTGCCAACAACGCGTCGCCTGTCGAGAAAGACCCGTATGTTATCGGGCCCGACGGCACGCCCCTGACATTGAAAGACCTGCCGCCGCCGTCGACAAAACGCTGGGTCATCCGGCGCAAGGCGGAAGTGGTGGCGGCCGTGCGCGGCGGTCTTCTGACGCTTGAGGAAGCCTGCGACCGCTACACGCTTACGGTCGAGGAATTTCTTTCGTGGCAAAAGGCCATTGATCAGTTCGGCCTTCCGGGTCTCCGCGCCACACGGGTCCAGCAATACCGGTAATCCCTCCTTAACTTCTTCGAATTTGAAGAGCCCGCGCAAGAAGAGCGCGGGTTTTTTCTTGCCCGTATCGAAAGACGAAACGTTTTTTTTACGACAAGGGGGGCAAAATTTGCCCAGTAGTGCGGCGGGTTGCGTTCCCGCCAGGTAATGCGCGGGTTTGTCGTGAACGAAATTGCAGCTCTCATCCGGTCCTTCGGCGTCGCCAGGCTTGGCGCGGTCATTGGCGTCAGTCTCGGCGTCGCCATAGCGCTCGCGCTGATCGTCATGCGCGTCGGCGCGCCGTCGCTGGGCGTGCTTTACGCCGACGTCAGCTACGCCGAAGCGCAGCCGATCATCACCCGTCTTGAACAGGAAGGCGTCAGCCACCAGCTCCGGGACAATGGATCGCGCGTCACTATTCTTGCGCCGCGCGACAAGGTCAGCGCATTGCGGCTTTCGCTCGCCGCTGACGGTCTGAACGCCGGCGAGGGCGTCGGTTATGAAATCTTCGACGGCGCCCAGACTCTCGGCGCAACGTCGTTCCAGCAGAACATCAACCGGTTGCGCGCCCTTGAAGGCGAACTGGCGCGAACGCTGGCGACCATTAACGGCGTCCGCACAGCGCGCGTTCATCTGGTTCTGCCTGAGCGCGAACTCTTCTCCCGCGAGCGGCGAAACGCTTCCGCCTCGATCGTTGTCGACGCCCCCGGCGGTCTCGACAACCGCGCCGTCCGCGCCATCGTCAATCTCGCCGCCTCCGCCGTGCCGGCGCTTGATCCCTCGCATGTGACGGTGCTCGACTCGAAAGGCCAGCTGCTGGCTTCCGGCGCCGAAAGCGACACGGGCGAAGCCATTGCTGCGTCGATCGAAGAGCGCAAGATCGCCGCACAGGCGCGCATTCGCCGTGAAGTCGAGGATATGATCGGCCGTATCGTCGGCCCGGACAATGTCCGCGTCGAGGTCGCCGCCGATATGGATTTCAGCCGCGTCACAGAAAGCGCAGAGATCATTGACCCAGACAGCCAGACCGTCCTTTCAACGACAACGGTCGAGGAAACCTCGAACAATTCCGACCCCAACCGCGCGCAAGGCGTGACAGTCGCCAACGCCCTTCCCGGCGCGCAAACCTTCGATCAGGCCGGCAATGCGGCGACATCCGCCACTCAGCGGACGGAAGAAACAACCAATTACGAAATCACCAAAACCATGCGCAACGCGGTTCGCGAAGAAGGGCTGGTCGTCAAACGCTTGTCTGTCGCCGTCGCGCTGAACGGCGTCACGCAAACCTCGCCGAACGGCGAAGCCGCCTATACCCCGCGCTCCACAGAGGAAATCTCACGCATAGAAACGCTGGTGAAATCTGCGATCGGCTATAATGAAACCCGCGGCGACCAGGTCAGCGTTGTCGATATTCGCTTTATGCCAGCTGCAGTTGCAGCCGTGCTCCCCGTCGCAACGCCGGCACCGCTTCTCGCCCGCGATGACATCATGCGCCTTGCGGAGCTCGCAGCCCTGGCGCTGATCGCTCTGGCGCTCGCCTGGTTTGTCCTGCGCCCTATGCTGACAGCGTCAGCGACAACATCACCATCGCCCGCGCCAGCTTACCGCTCCGCTGCGACAGCAACCGAAGCGCCGGCGCCGCAAGCCGCCATAGCACACCGTCCGGCGAGCGAGTTCGAACAGCGCATCGACCTCGCCCAGGTCGACGGTCAGGTCAAAGCGTCATCGATCAACAAAGTCTCGGAAATCGTCAAGGCGCACACTGACGAGTCCGCCAATATCCTGCGCAGCTGGATGCGGGAGGCGTCATGATGGCCGGTAAAACCATTGTCGACGCCAACGAACTCAGCGGCGCGGAACGCGCCGCCGTCGTGATGCTTGCCCTCGGCGAGGAGAACGGCAAGCTGCTTTGGGAATCTTTTGAGGAAGACGAACTGCGCGAGATCACGCTCGCCATCACCAAGCTCGGCTCAGTGACGGCGGAAGTGGTCGAGCAACTTCTTTACGACTTCGTCAAAAACCTTTCCTCGACCGGGAATATCGTCGGCTCCGTCGAATCGGCGCGCCGTTTTCTTAAAAACATTCTCCCCGACGACAAGGTGGCGACGATCCTTGAAGACATTCGCGGTCCCGCCGGCAAGACCATGTGGGACAAGCTCGCCAATGTGAATGAACGCACCCTCGCCGGCTATCTTCGCCACGAGCACCCACAGACCGTTGCGGTGATCCTTTCACGCATCAAGGCCGAACACGCCGCGAGAGTCCTCGCCGCCTTCCCTGAACGGATGGCGGAGGAAGTCATGAACCGCATGCTGACGCTTGGTCCCGTTCAAAAAGACGTGCTCGACCAGATCGAGCAGACCCTGCGCACCGAATTCATGGCGACGCTCAATCGCGGCGCTGAAAAGGACACGTTCGAGGCGATGGCCGAAATCTTTAACAATTTCGATCGCCAGACCGAGCGCCGCTTCATGGATACGTTGGAAACCAAGAACCCGACGGCGGCGGAGAAGATCAAGTCGCTGATGTTCGTCTTTGAAGATCTCATCCGCCTCGACAACACCGATATTCAGGTCCTGCTTCGTCATCTCGACAAGTCGGTGCTGGCGACAGCGCTCAAGGGCGCGGACGAGAAAATGCAGGCCCTCTTTTTCACCAACATGTCGGAACGCGCCGCGATGATCCTGCGCGACGATATCGAGATCATGGGGCCTGTCCGGATGCGTGAAGTCGACACCGCTCAACAACGGGTCGTCGAAACGGCCAAGCGCATCGCCGAGGAAGGCGAGATTTATCTCTCCAAAACCAATGACGACGAGGTCATTTACTGATGGGCGAAGCGGCGAGACCTTTCAATTTCGACGAGCTGGACGCAAGCGCCGATGCGCCGGCGCGGACATACTCCGCAGCCGCGCTTGAAACTGCGCGCGAGGAAGCGCGCCTTGAGGCTCTTGAAAGCCTGATCGCTGAGGAAACCCGTGAACAGACACGCCTCGCAGCACTCATCGCCGAGCGCCTTGAGGCGAGCGCCGATGCGCATGACGCAGCCATCGCCGCTCATGTGACTACGCTCACCGATACAGCGCGCGCTATCGTGAAACACATCTGCGCCAACGCTGCTGTGCAAAACGCCGCCGATAACGCGGCGGCCTTGATCGATCATTATCTCGCAGCCGTTCACGACCGCGCGCCAGCGAGGCTTGTCCTGCATGAAGACGCGCCGCAAGAGTTGTTAAGCCGCCTCAGCGCGAGCCTTACCAGACGGGACGCCGACGGCGTCATTCACCTTCAAACGAGCGCCGACATCGCGCCGGGCGACTGCCGCATCGAATGGCGCGGCGGCGCCATCGCCTACAGCCAGGCGGAACTTTTCACCCGCATCGATTCCATATTTGGCGCCGTCAATGAAGAAAGCCGCGCCATACGCAAAGGAAAGGGTCAGCCCTCATGAGCTCGCTCCCGCAAAAATCCGCTCCGCCGGAAGCCCCGGAGTTGCCCGATCTCTCGACCGAGAAAACCGCGGATATGGAAGTCCGCCAGACCGGTCACTCGATCGACAACGTGCCGGTGAAGATTTCCGCCGTGCTCGGCAAGGTCAGGATCGACGTCGCGCAACTGCGCGAACTCGGGGACGGCGCCGTGATCGATCTTGACCGCAAGGTCGGCGAACCGATCGACCTTTACGTCAACGACCGGCTGATCGCCCGCGGCGAGCTTGTCATGGTCGACGGCGCGCTCGGCGTCACCATGACCGAGATCGTAAGAGACGACGACATTTAGTTCAGAAAGACAGGAGACGGGCCATGCGCCTCCTCATTATCGGCGAACATTCAAGCGAGCTTTCCTCGGCGGCGAAAATGGCGATGGACCGCGGCGCGCGCGTCGCTTTCGCGCCGACTATCGATTCCGGGCTCAGCGCCTTGCGGAAGGGACAGGGCGCCGACCTGTTGATGGTCGACGTCCGGCTCGACGTGAAAGCGTTGATCGCCGCCCTCGCCGCCGAACGCATCGCTGCGCCGGTCGTCGCCTGCGGCGTCAAGACCGATGCGGACGCCGCCGTCGCCGCTATTCGCGCCGGCGCCAAGGAATATGTACCGCTGCCGCCGGACGCCGATCTTATCGCCGCGATTATCGAGGCGGTCGTCGAAGAATCCCGCGATCTCATCGCCGTCGACCCAGCGATGAAAAAAGTCATCGCTCTCGCCGATCAGGTCGCCGCCTCCGAGGCCTCGATCCTGATCTCCGGCGAGTCCGGGGTCGGCAAGGAAGTGATCGCCAAATATCTGCATTCGAAATCGAAGCGCGCAGAAAAACCGTTCATCTCGATCAACTGCGCGGCGATCCCGGAAAACCTGCTTGAATCCGAGCTTTTCGGCCATGAGAAAGGCGCGTTCACCGGCGCGGTCGCCCGGCGCATCGGCAAGTTCGAGGAAGCCGACGGCGGCACGCTGCTGCTCGATGAAATCTCGGAAATGGACGTGCGCCTGCAGGCGAAACTCCTTCGCGTGTTGCAGGAACGCATGGTTGACCGCGTCGGCGGTTCAAAGCCGGTCAAGGTCGATATCCGCGTCATCGCCACCTCGAACCGCGATCTTGCAACGGCGGTCAAGGACGGTTCATTCCGGGAAGATCTCCTCTTTCGCCTTAACGTCGTCAATCTCAATGTGCCGCCGCTTCGCGAGCGCCCGCTCGACATCATCGCCCTCGCCAAACATTTCGCCGCGAAATACGCCGAACTGAACAGCGTCCCGGCGCGGCCGATCTCGGAAACCGCACAGCGCGCACTCGCCTCCTCGCTCTGGCCGGGCAATGTTCGCGAACTTGAAAACGCCATGCACCGGGCCGTCCTGCTCGCCACCGGCGAAGAAATCGAACCCGCCGCCATTCGGCTTCCCGACGGTTCTGAAATGCGCAAGACCGCATCCGAACTCTCCGATGGCGAAGCGCAGGAAAAAATGATCGGCCGCACGGTCGCCGAAGTCGAGCAGGCGCTCATCCTGCAAACCCTCGATCATTGTCTTGGCAACCGCACCCACGCCGCAAACATTCTCGGCATCTCGATCCGTACGCTCCGCAACAAGCTGAAGCAATATTCAGACGAAGGCGTCGCCGTACCGCCGCCGGGCGTTGAACGCGCGGCGGGCTGATATGCGCTTGTCTTTCCTTCGCTCATTCCCGCGCAAGCGGGAATCTACCTCATCATGGATTCCCGCTTGCGCGGGAATGAGCGGGTGTGATTGTGTCTGAAACCGCGCTCAAACAGCCTGGCGCCTGGTTCAAACCTTCAACGCTGAAACAGGCGCTGAGGTCCGACGTTCTGTTCGCGGCCGGTATCATCGCCATTCTGGCGCTGTTGATCCTGCCGACGCCGCGCTGGATGCTCGACCTGCTTCTCGCCGCGTCGATCACATTTTCCGTAACGATCCTGATGACCGCGCTTTTCACCCGCAAAGCGCTCGAATTCTCGACCTTCCCGGCGATCCTCCTGATCGCGACAATGTTCCGTCTCGGGCTCAATATCGCGTCGACGCGCCTCATCCTTTCGAAAGGCCATGAAGGACCGGACGCCGCCGGCAGCGTGATCGAAGCGTTCGGCGGCTTCGTCATGCAGGGCAATTACGTCATCGGGATGATCGTCTTCGCGATCCTCATTATCGTGAACTTCGTCGTCATCACCCGCGGCTCGGGCCGCATCGCCGAAGTCGCGGCGCGGTTTTCTCTCGATGCGATGCCCGGCAAGCAGATGGCGATCGACGCCGATCTGTCATCCGGCCTCATCAACGAAGACGAGGCGCGCAAGCGCCGCAAACAGCTCGAAGATGAATCGAACTTTTTCGGCGCCATGGACGGCGCCTCGAAATTCGTGCGCGGGGACGCCATCGCCGGTCTTCTCATCACGCTGATCAATATCATCGGCGGCGTCATCATTGGCGTTCTTCAGATGAAAATGTCGCTCGGGGCCGCCGGCGCTTCCTATACGCTGCTCACCATCGGCGACGGGCTGGTCTCCCAGATCCCGGCGCTGATCGTTTCGATCTCCGCGGGCCTTCTCGTTTCCAAGGCTGGCGTCGACGGCGCCGCCGACAAGGTTCTCGCCGCCCAGTTCGGCGAATATCCGAAAGCCCTCGCCCTGGTCGCCGGCGTGCTGGTCGTTATGGCGGTGCTGCCCGGGCTTCCGGCCATTCCGTTTCTGCTGCTCGCCGCCGGCGTCGGCGCCGCCGCCTGGACAGTGCGCCGGCAAAAAGGCGCCGCCGCTCAAGCCGCCGCGCAAGCCGAAGCCGCCAAGACCCCGAAGGTTGATGACGACCCTGCTCACATGCTCGCCATGGACGATCTTCGCATCGAACTCGGCTACGGTCTCCTGCCGCTGGTCCAGACCGAAAGCGGCCCGCGCCTGACCGATCAGGTCAAGGCCATTCGCCGTTCGATCGCTCACGATCTCGGCTTCGTCACGCCGCCGGTGCGCATTCTCGACAATATGCAGCTCGGCCCCAATGCGTATGTCATTCGCCTCAAGGAACAGGAAGTCGCGCGCGGGGAAGTGAAGCCGGGGCATTTTCTAGTGATGGACCCGGCGGGCGGCCCCATCGGCCTGATCGGCGAACCGACCCATGAGCCTGCGTTCGGCCTCGACGCCATGTGGATCGACGACAGCCAGCGCGAAGAAGCCTCGTTAAAGGGGTTAACCGTTGTCGACGCGGCGACAGTGCTGACGACGCATCTCACCGAAATCATAAAATCCGAAGCGCCGGAACTTCTCTCCTACGCCGAAACCAAAAAGCTGATCGACGCCCTGCCGTCCAAACACCGCAATCTCGTAAGCGACCTGATCCCCAGCGTCGTCCCGGTGACCACCGTTCAGCGCGTCCTGCAGGCGCTGCTGGCGGAAAAGGTGTCGATCCGCGACCTTCCGACCATCCTTGAGGCGGTCGCCGAGGCTGCGCCGCAATCCCAGAATACGAGTCATCTCGTCGAACATGTGCGTGCGCGTCTCGCCCGTCAGATTTGCGGCGCGCTGAGAGGACAGGACGGCGCGGCGCCGATCATTACATTATCGTCAGACTGGGAAAACCAGTTCGCCGAAGCGCTGATCGGCGAACGCGAGAGCCGCCAGCTCGCCATGGCCCCTTCCGCCTTGCAGGACTTTGTCGCGGCCGCGCTCAACAAGCTCGAAACCGCCGCCCGTGACGGTTATTCCGCCGCCATTGTGACCAGCGCGACCATACGTCCCTTCGTCCGGTCGGTGCTGGAAAGGGTCCGGCCGCAAACTTCGGTCCTTTCGCAAAACGAAATTCACCCCCATACTAGGCTCAAGAATTTAGGCTCCATATAAGTGTGGTTGTGTTCCCATGATGAAATTCATCGCCTCTAACCTCGACGCCGCAAAATCCAAGGCGCGCAGGGCGTTGGGCGACAAGGCCGTCGTGGTTTCGGTGCGCGAGCTGCCAAGCGGCGACGTCGAAGTCACCGCCTCCGACAAACCCGCGCCGTCCGCGCCGCAACCGGCACCCAAGGCGAACTTCGCCGGAGCGGCGAAAGACGCCGTCGATGAGGGCCCGTTCAAGATGGCCGCCGGCGCACGGCTCAACGAAACCATCGAAACCCGGTTTTCCGAAGACGCGCTTTCGCGGCTGAGCGGCGCGCTCACCGGCGGCGGCAAACGCGCGCCGCGCTTCGACATGTCCGACGCGACCGTGCGCGGCATGGCGGAGATACTGGCGCCCCACGGCGTCGGCCAGCGCCTTCTCGCCGCCCTGATCGGGGGGGCGAAAAAATCCCGCATCGATGAAGATCTCTACCGGCTCGAGACCGCTTTCGCCGAAGCCTTCTCTTTCGCGCCGCTGCATTTTTCGCCGTCGACGCCGATCATGCTGGTCGGCCCCACCGGCGCCGGCAAGACATCCTGCGCCGCGAAACTCGCGGCGACGGTAACCGAACAGGGCGCAACCGCGTTCATGATGACGGCGGACGCCGGCCGCGCCGGGGCCGTCGAACAGATCCGATCATATGGCGAAGCCCTCGGCGCCGACTATTTCATCGTCGAGTCGCCGCTCGACGTGCAGCAGATCATGCGCAGCCATAAACCGGACGGCGCCGTCATCCTCGATACGCCCGGCGTCAGTCCCTATGACGGCGGCGATACGGCGGCGCTCAAAAGCTACCGGGAAGCCTGCGGCGCCGAGCCGGTGCTGGTACTGCCGGTGAGCGGCGATGCAGCGGAATATCTCGACTGGGCGCTGGCCTTCAAGGAGATCGGCGTGCGCCGCTGCATCCTGACAAAGTTCGACGCGACGAAACGGGTCGGCGCCGGCCTGTGCGCGGCCTTCGAAGCCGAACTGGCGCTGGCGCATTTCTCGGAAACGCCCTTCATCACCGAAGGGCTGATGCCGGCGAGCCCTGAGTTCCTCGCCCGGCGGATGATCGCCAGCCGTCCCGGCAGGGTCGGATAAAGAAAAGGCGGGCCAGAAGGCCCGCCAGACTGAACTCAACTTACTTTTTTGCTTTCTGGACCGATTAAAGCCCCCCGGCTTTTTGGCGCATGATTATTCCGATCCCAGTAACGCAACCGGATCGATGGATTTAAGGTTCTGCCGAATTTCGAAGTGAAGCTGCGGCGAGGAAACCGCGCCGGTCTGACCGACCTTGGCGATGACTTGCCCCTTGCGGACCCTGTCGCCCTTCTTGACCAGCATGGCGTCGTTATGCGCGTAAGCCGTCACATATCCGTCCGTGTGCTTGACCAGGAGGAGATTGCCGAATCCGTCGAGCTCCGAGCCGCGATAAACGACTTCGCCGTCAGCAGCGGCGCGCACGGGCGTTCCCGTCGGCGCGGCGATGTTGACGCCGTCATTGCGCCGACCAAGCTCAACCGCGCCGTAATTCGCGATCACTTTGCCTTTCACCGGCCAGTCGAAAAGACTATTGTTCGCCGACTCCGGTCTTGAATAGGAAACGGTCTTGGCGATGTCAGCGACGTTCGCCTTCGGCGGCGGATCATGCTTCACGGCCCGCTGCTGCGCCGCCGGTTCAGACTTGCGCACGCGATTGCTGGCGCTCGCTTCCGCATAGAGCTGGCTGTCGACCGGCGCCTGGGGGATCAGCAATTGCTGTCCCGGGCTGATCGTGTAGGGCGCGCCAAGCCTGTTCGCCTGAGCGATGCTCGCCACAGGCACGCCGGCCTTGCGGGAAATCGAATAGAGCGTGTCGCCTTCATGCACGCGGTAAATCGTGTCGCGCGCCACGACTTTCTGGACCGGCGCGGCGGCCTTTTGCGGCGGCGTCGCGGCGGCGACCAGCGCCCGTTCCGGCAGGCGCAACACCTGCCCGACGGAAAGCGCATACGGCGCCTGAAGGCTGTTGGCGGCGATGATCGACTGCGGCGGAATATCATGACGCCGGGCGATGGCGTAGACTGTGTCGCCCGGACGCACTTCAATCAGCAGCGGGTTGGATCGCGACGGCTCGAGAATGACTTCCTGCTGCTGCGGCGCATCGGCGATGTAGACAGCCGAAACGGGTTGAAGCTGCACCGGCTCGAATTCCGCTGTCTGCGCCTGCTCAGCCGCTGGTCTGTAGACCGGCTGCTGAATAGCGGCGGACTGTTGCGGCGTCTGATAAATCCGCGTCGGCTGGCTTGTCGTGTCCGACCGGTAAACGACCGGCGCGACGCTGCTGTGCGATTCACAGGCAACCAACGCCAGCACTGAAACAACTGCGAACGCCGAACGCAAAACCATCATCGCCCCTCCAGAAGAACTGTTCTTACGAATCGGTTGGACGTTTATTCACTTTGGTTAACAACCTATTAACACGAAGGCCAGCGAGGCGGGGATTTTATTCCGCCGGACCGTTGAGCGCCTTCGCAAGCGCCGCATGACTGTCCGCGTGGGTCAGCGCCAGATGGAGCGGCGTGATCGAGATGCGCCCCTCATATATGGCTTTGAGATCAGTCCCTTCCGGCGGATTGGAGAGATCGCCGGTATAGCCGTACCAGTAATAGGTTCCGCCGCGCAGGTCCTTGCGCTCTTCCGCATAAAGCTGCACCGCATCGCGATGACCCTGTGTCGTCACCTCGATTTCCTTGACCTCATCCGGGTCGCGGTCGGGAAAATTCACATTCACCACCACATCGGCCGGCCAGCCCTCGGCGAGCAGCCGCCGGACGATGGCGGCCCCGTGGCTTTCCGGCGTCGCCCAGCGGGCTTTCTCTCGCGACAGACGCGCCAGCGACATGGCGATCGAGGGGACGCCCATGGACATGCCCTGGAACGCAGCGGCGATGGTGCCCGAAACCGTCACGTCCTCGGCGATGTTCTGACCGTTGTTCACCCCGGACAGAATGAGGTCGGGCTTTTTTTCAGCGAGGATCTTGTTGACCCCCATCAGCACCGCGTCGCTCGGCGTGCCGGTGACCGAAAAACGCCGGTCTTCATATTTGCGGATGCGGATCGGATGGGCGAGCGTCAGCGCCCGCGCGGCGCCGGACTGTTCTTCCTGCGGCGCGACGACCCAGACATCGTCGGAAAGCTCGCGGGCGATCTTGACGAGGCTTTCAAGTCCGCGGGCGTGAATGCCGTCGTCATTGGAACAGAGAATGCGCATCGGTTATTTCGCCGCCTCAATCTTTTCAACGCCGCCCATATAGGGCTTCAGCACATCCGGCACCGCGACGGAGCCGTCCGGCTGCTGATAGTTTTCGAGAACAGCAACAAGCGTGCGCCCCACCGCAAGACCGGAGCCGTTGAGCGTGTGAACGAACTTCGTCTGCTTCTCGCCTTGCGCGCGACAGCGCGTATTCATGCGGCGCGCCTGGAAGTCGCCGCAGTTCGAGCAGGAGGAGATTTCGCGATACTGGTTCTGTCCCGGCAGCCAGACTTCGATGTCGTAGGTCTTCCGCGCCGAAAAGCCCATGTCGCCGGTCGAGAGAACCATGGTGCGGTAAGGCAGGTCGAGTTTCTGCAAGACGGCCTCGGCGCACTCGGTCATGCGCTCATGCTCAGCGTCGGACTGCTCAGGCCCGGTGATGGAGACAAGTTCAACCTTCGAGAACTGGTGCAGGCGGATCATGCCGCGGGTGTCGCGCCCGGCGGCACCCGCTTCCGACCGGAAACACGGCGTCCACGCAGTGAAGCGCAAGGGCAGTTCTTCCTCGTCGAGAATTTGCTCACGCACGATATTGGTCAGCGAGACTTCCGCGGTCGGGATGAGCCAGTAGGGATCTCTATTCTCTAAGGCTTCAGTAAACTCTGAAAGAACCCGTTTAATTTCCTGCACCCCACCATTTTCATCGGGATCAGAAATAGGCTGAAATTTTTCAGGGTCGATGACTTTGCTTGTAGCAAACAAGTCTGCGGTAAACTTTGGAAGCTGGCCTGTGCCATATAAGGCATCTCTCTTGACCAAGAGCGGCGGCTGGCATTCCGTGTAACCGAACTCGCCCGTGTGCAAGTCGAGCATGAAGCTGGCGATGGCTCGCTCGAGCCGCGCGAGGCTTCCTTTGAGCAATACAAACCGCGAGCCGGACATGTTGGCGGCGGTTTCGAAATCCATCTGGCCCAGCGCTTCCCCGATATCGAAATGTTCTTTGGCGCTGTTCAGCTTTTTCGGCTCAGCCCATTTCCTGATTTCGACATTCGCGGCTTCGTCCTCGCCGTCGGGGACGTCCGAAGCCGGCAGGTTCGGCAAGCCGGAGAGAATGTCTCTGATCGCATCGAGCTTCTGCTTCTGCTGCTCTTCCGCAACCGGCATCTGGTTCTTGATAGTTTCGACTTCCTCGCGCAGCCGGTTGAACTCGGCTTCGTCGCCCCTGCCCTTCGCGGCGCCGATCTCTTTCGAGGCGGCGTTGCGGCGCGCCTGAAGATCGTTGAGGACTTCAGTGAACTTGCGCGCTTCCTTGTCGAGAGCGAGGATTTCCCCGGCGCGGGGTTTGAGCCCCCGGCGCGCGAGCCCGGCGTCGAACGCGTCCGGATTTTCGCGGATGAATTTCATGTCGAACATGGCGTCCGTTTAATGCCGTTGGGCGGTCTGGTCCAGCAGCACCAGGCATTCCTCCTGTAAATACCTCATCCTGAGGTGCGAGCCCGCCTGTAAGCGACAGCGGACAGGCGGCGAGCCTCGAAGGAAGCGCTGCAGGCGCCGAACCCGTGACACATCCTTCGAGGCTCGCGCTTCGCGCTCGCACCTCAGGATGAGGATGCTAGCTATGCCGAGGCTTACTCGAGCCCCTCTTTGGCCTTCCGTTCGGCGAGGCGCACGCAGAGCACCGATATCTCGTAAAGCGCGATGATCGACCCGCCGAGGACAAGCTGGCTGAACGGGTCCGGCGGGGTGAGGAACGCCGCGACCACGAAAATCCCGACAATCGCATATTTGCGGTTGCGCCTCAGGAAGGCCGCGTTCACCAGCCCCGCCCGCGCAAGCAGCGTCAAAAACACCGGCAGCTGAAAGGCGAAACCGAAGGCCATGATCAGCGTCGTCGCGAGGGAAAGATAATCCCCCACCCGGGTCAGGAGTTCGATCGATACGCCGTCATCGCCGCCCGGATGCTGTTCCATGCCCACCGCGAAGCGCATGACGAACGGCATCAGCACATAATAGACGAGCGCCGCCCCGGCCAGAAACAGGACCGGCATGGACAGAAGAAACGGCAGCGCCGCCTTGCGCTCGCGCTTGTAAAGCCCCGGCGCCACGAACTGGTAGACTTGGTGCGCGACCACCGGAAAGGCGAGCGCGAAACCGGCGAGCGCCGCGAGCCGCACGCGCGTGAAGAAGAATTCAAGCGGCGCGAAATAAAGCTTCGGCTCGACCCCGGCGGCGATCACCGCGTTCCTGAAGGGGACGACCAGAAACTCGTAAAGCGGCACGGAAAAGATAAAGCAGACGACGAAGCCGACCGCGATCGCGGCGATGGAGACAATCAGCCGGCTCCTGAGCTCCGTCAGATGATCGAGCAGCGGCGCCGCCGACGCCTCGACTTCATCCTCTTCCGAGGCGCCCTGTTTCTTCGCCGGCTCGTTCATGACTTCGCCGGCTCGGCGTCCGGATCGCTGTCGCCGACCGACTTCGTGACAGCTTTTTCAAGGTCGGTAGCCTCCTTGCGCATCTCCTGATTGATCGGCGCAACGCTTTCATCGATCTCCTGTTTGGCCTTCGCGAAGACGTTTTCCTTTTTGAGAGTCTCGATCTCCTTGCGGAGGTCTTCCATCTCCGATTCCCGGGCCATCTGATCGAACGCGCTCGTAAACTCCGCCGCCATGCGCCTTGCCTGCGCGACGAACTTGCCGGCGCTGCGCATCAGTTTGGGCAGGTCTTTCGGCCCGACCACCACCAGCGCCACGACGGCGATGAGGATCAGTTCAAAAAAGCCGAATTGCGGAACAAGATTCATGGAAGCTTTGACGCCTTTTCCCGTCGCTCATCCCGGCGCAAGCCGGGATCTCCTGAATAAAGCGCCTTGTCTACGGCTGGAGATTCCGGCCTGCGCCGGAATGAGCGGTAATAATCTACTCCGCCTTCGCCTTGTCTTCCGCAGGCGTCACGTCCATCGCCTTGTCGCTGCGTTCTTCCAGGGACTTCTCATCGTCTTCCTGAAGCCCCTTGCGGAAGGATTTGATGCCCTTGGCGAAATCGCCCATCAGCGAGGAAATTTTTCCGCCGCCGCCGAATAGCAACAGCGCGAGCACGAGAATAATGACGATCTGCCAGGGTCCAATAGCGCCCATGGGTAGCCCCTATCGATTACGGCCTGCGGAATGTAATGCCGCGGCGGCGGATTAGCAAACGGAAGGCGGAAAAAGCTTTAGAGGTCAGCGGCTTCGCCGTCGTCTCCGGCGAGGAAATCCTGGGCGAACTCCGCCCCCTCGCCGTCTTCCTCCTCGCTCTCCTCGTCATCGCCGGCGCGCGGCGTCGGCACCGAAAAGCCCGGCGGCAGGCGCGCATCGAGCAGCCCGGCGGCCTTGAGGTCGGCGAGGCCCGGCAGGTCCTCGATGTTCTCAAGCCCGAAATGCTGGAGGAAGTCCTCAGTCGTCCCGTAAAGGATCGGCTGTCCCGGCGTGTCCCGGCGCTTGCCGCGAATGCGCGCCCAACCGATTTCGAGAAGCTGGTCGAGAGAGCCCTTGGAGACCGCGACCCCGCGCACGTCTTCGATATCGGCGCGAGTGCAGGGTTGGTGATAGGCGATGATCGCAAGCGTTTCGAGCGCGGCGCGCGAGAGCTTTCTCGGCGTCACTTTCTCCTTGTCCAGCACATGGGCGATGTCCGGCGCAGTCACGAAGCGCCATTTCTTGTCGATACGCTTCAGCATCACGCCGCGCTTTTCATAATCGGCAGCGAGCCGCGCGATCAGTTGCGGGATGTCGGCGCCGGCCGGAAGACGGTCGGCGATGCTTTTCTCGTCCAGCGGTTCATCGGCGGCGAATAGCAGCGCCTCAACCATGCGCAGATGTTCGGCGAGGTCTTCCTCGCTCCACTCGACCGCCGGGGCCGCCGCTTCAGTTTCCTTGGTTTCTTCCGTGTCGTCGCTCACGCTGTCCTGCTCTTCCGTCTCATGCGTCAGTTCCTCGGCCAGCGCTTCCTGCGCCTCGCGGGCGTCGAGGCCCTTGAAATCCCGGCCGCCGTCGGCGTCAAGATCCATCATGACCTGTTCCTTTCATCCGTATCCTGACGAGCCTTGATGTAAATCGGTTCGAACGCGCCAAGCTGGCGAATATCGAGGCGCCCGTCCTTGGCGAATTCAAGCGCCGCATTAAAGGCGCTCGCCGTGATCGATTGCGGCGGCGCGTCGACATCGCTCGCCCGGGCGAGGCTCGTTAGCTCCGTCCATTCCGGGATCGAGCCCAGAATGCGTTCGAGGCGAAGCCGCGCCTGCTCGATCGAGTAAACCGCCGGCGGCTCGATATGATAGTCCCGGTCGACGGCCGCAATGCGCTGGGTCGCATAGGCCCGCAGGAGTTCGTAGAGATCAGCCTGCCAGTCCGGCGTCCGCGTAACGCGCACGCCCTCGGGCATGCCGCGCGGGAAGAAGTCGATCCCGAATTGCGGGCGCGCCTGCAGCACCTCCACAGCGTTGCGCATCGCTTCAAGCCGCTGCAACTGGAAGGCGAGGATCGCCGCCATCTCATCGGCGGTCGGCTCGTCGCCGTCTTCCTCGCTCGCCGGCAGCAGCATTTTCGACTTGAGATAGGCAAGCCAGGCGGCCATCACCAGATAATCGGCGGCGAGTTCGAGACTGCGCTTCTTGGCTTCCTCAACAAAGGCAAGATACTGGTCGACTAGCGCGACCATCGAAATCTTGCGGATGTCGACTTTCTGATGACGCGCCAGATCGAGAAGCACGTCGAGCGGGCCCTCATAGCCCTCGATATTGACGATCAGGGCGTCGAGATGATCTTCCACAGGCTGGCCGCGGATCGGCGCGTCAAACGCCTCCCCGGCCGCCGCCTCGGGACCGTCTTCAATATCCGCCGTCATGATCGCTTCACCATCCGCCATGCCGTCACTTTACGGGCGATTCTGGCCTGAACCTATCGCCTTTGCACCCCTGTTGAAAACTCACGATATGACAGGTTTCAGAAGCTCTTGAAGGCGCTTGTACGCCTCGCTCGTATCGCCTCGTTCCGGCGCTTTCAAGGGCGCGAGCGCCGCATCGGCCCGCGCCGCAGCCTTGCTTTCAAGCGCGCCGATCCCGTTCAGGACTTCGCGCTTTTCCGCCATTGTGAAATTGCAGCAGAGCGCAATATCGCAGCCCGCCGCGAGACTGTCCCGCGCCCGCGCATCAAGCGGCCCGCCGAGCGCCTTCATTTTGAGATCGTCGCTCATCAGCAACCCGTCGAAACCGATCGCGCCGCGGATCACCTCATTGATAACAACCGGCGACAGCGTCGCGCAGCGCTCCTTGTCATAGGCCTCGTAAACCACATGAGCGGTCATCCCCATTGGGGCGTCGCTCAGCATGCGGAAGGTGTAAAAATCGGTATTGACCAGATCGTCTTTGCTGGCGCCGACGCATGGCAGCTCGTAATGACTGTCGCACAATCCGCGACCGTGGCCCGGTATATGCTTGATCACGGGCAGCGCGCCGCCCTCCATCAGTCCGTCCATCGCCGCCCGGGCGAGCTTCACAATGGTTTCCGGGTGCTTTGCGTATGCGCGATCGCCGATCACCACCGGGTCGGCGTCAGGCTGCGGCACGTCGATCATCGGAATGCAATCAACATTGACGCCGCAATCGGAAACCAGCCGGCCGAGGAGATAACCGTTAAGATGCGAGGCCTCGACCGCTTTTTGCGGATCGAGGCGATGGAGGTCGCCGAACAGCGCCGGCGCTGGATGTTCGGGAAATGCCGGCGGCTTCATGCGAACGACGCGCCCGCCTTCCTGATCGATCAGGATCGGCGCATCCTCGCGCCCGACGCATTCGCGCAACTCGTCGCAATGGGCGCGTAACTCTTCCGCTGACGAACAATGCCGGGCGAAAACGATAAAGCCCCAGGGATCGACGTCCTTGAATAACGCCTTTTCCTCTGCGCTCGCCCGCGAGCCCTCGCAGTCAAAAATCGCCGCCAGCGGCATCACGGGAACCTTTACTGAATGCTAGAGCCCTTTAATCAGGCAGTCCTGACCGCGCTCTTTCAGCCCTTCGCAATAGGTCTTTGCTGCGTCGGAAGAAGCGAACGGCCCGACACGCAGGCGATGATAAACGCCGCGGTCGCCGAGATCGGCGGTCTCCACATCGTAAGTCTTGCCGGAAAGGTAATCGCCGAACCTGGTTTGCATGCGCGCCCATTGGGCCATGGCTTCGTCATTGGACCTGAACGCGCCAACCTGAACCACATGACTCCCGGAACGGGCGCCGGCGCGCGTAGCGGCGGGCTGCGTCGCATTGGCCTGGGTCGGCGGCGTCGCCGCGACCGGTCCCGGATCATCACTTGTATTGTCGAAAGCTTCCGCGTCTTCCTCGGCGAGACTGGCGATCCGGTCCTGCGCGGCCTGCACCGTGTCCGAAACCATGCCTTCGGATTCGGCGATCGACGCGATGGGGTCTTCTGCAGAGCGATCGACCGGCTCTTCCGGTCCTTCCGCGATCACCGTCGACGCGTCGCTCTCCTCGCCGTCGAACACGTCATAGACTTCGCGGTCTTCCACCGTTTCGCCCGCGTCGGCGGTTTCGATTTTGACCGGCTCGGGATCGGCGGCCACATAGGGCGTTCCGCCGCCATTCTCGCCGCGCTTGATGCCCTGATGATAAGCAATCCAGGTAATCGCGATAAACGCGCCGAACATGATGAGACCGATAGTCAGAACCGAAAAGCCGGAAAGTCCGCTTTCGTTTTCCTCATCGAATTCGTCATATTCATTATAGTCGTCGTCGAGTTTATCGTCTGCGTT
>CAJXLJ010000042.1 GCA_913055785.1 uncultured Parvularculaceae bacterium
GACTTCGGTGGCGGAGATTCAATCCTCCTCCTGAATGTCCTCGTCGTCGATCTCCATGAGGACGACTTCGTGTTCAGTTAACCAACTAACATTTGATGCAACAGCGGGCGCCTTACAAATGGTGACCTATACGAGCTTTGACGACGATGTGTATAACATGGTTGCCTATGAAGGAAGTCATGTTGCCGTTCTTGTGCCTGAAGGTACGTCCGTTGATGCCGCCGTTATGGATAGGTTGCTACAGGCGTTTGATATCGGATGGGAATATTATACTGATTTGACTGGGCGCGAGCCTGTTGAGTTCGCGGAGACATTATTCCACGGTAAGTCAACAATTTCGATTGTAGAAAGTACATGCGGTGCAGGCTGTGGATATCTCGGTTTTACCGGAATTGAAATATTATCCGATTTTTTTGGAGCTGGACTGGAAACAGACTTTCCATGGATTGAAGGGTTCTATGATGCGGCGCTGCATGATGAGCTACAAACGATAGTATATTACGAGTTGGGACGGAATTTCTGGTTTTATTTCGACCAGCTTGGAGACTACGGTTTCACTACTGGCTATGCGATCCTTAATCGTTATTACGCCATTGAGACGGCGGCTAGTGCGCTCGGCTTTTACATCCAACCAGTTGATGTGGATATACAGAACGTCTCGCTGCCTGTGGTCGCTGAAACTTATTTTTCAGACCCCTCATTGGATGGCCTGAACACGCTGGGCGCTGACACTGGCGTAACAAACCCAACGGGATTGAATGGTTCTGCGGATTTAGGCGCTGCGCTCTATCGGATATTAAGAGAGCATATCGGGCCCGACGCCTATGCCCTGTTCTGGCAAACCCTTGGAACTTTGCCGGGGCAAGCGAACATTAGCGCCGCCGACGCGTTTATAAATTTCGCAGATGCGGCCTTAACAGCTTCAGGCGTTGATTTCAGTTTTCTTTTTAAGGATGGGTGGGAATTTACAGTTGGCGGCGCCTCTTCCGATCACCTGGCGGTTATCAATGCCGGCGCGGATAAAAATGCGGCTCTTGGATTTTCGGGCGATGACACCATTACGGGATCGTCCGATGCGGACATCGCGCTTGGAGACTATGGTGCGGATTCCATTTTGGGGGCGCTCGGTGATGATTCTCTTTTGGGCGGCGCGGGCGGCGATACGCTGTCTGGCCAAGGCGGTGATGACTTTCTATTGGGAGGATCAGGTGATGATTTCATTTATGGAGGATCCGAAAGCGATTATTTGTCAGGTGAATCCGGTAATGATTTGATCGACGGTGGTGAGGATAATGACACTCTAAGCGGTGGTGCTAAAAACGATACGTTAAATGGAGGAGAAGGTGACGATACCATCCGCGGTGATGCAGGTCGCGATTCTCTGACCGGCGGCGGCGGCGATGATACGTTACATGGTTTCGGTAGCCATGACACTCTTGGAGGGAGCGGCGGCGACGACGATCTGCGCGGCGGCTATGGCAAAGACCTCCTTAATGGCGCGAGCAATAACGATGTGCTGCGCGGGTTCGAAGGCGACGACCGCCTGTTCGGCGGCGGCGGCAACGACACGCTCCTCGGCAACGACGACAACGACTCGCTGACCGGCGGCGGCGGTTCGGATCGCCTCAAGGGCGACGCCGGCGACGATACGCTGAACGGGCGTTTCGGGGACGATCTGGTGTCCGGCGGCGCCGGGAACGACATCTTCGAGTTCCGCCTCGGTCACGGCAACGACACGTATGATGATTTTGTCGCCGGCGCAGGCACGGACGATGCGATCGAGTTGATCGCCTTCGGGGCGGTTTTCGATACGTTTGCGGAAGTCATCGCCGCCGCGGCGGACAACGGAACCCACACGACGATCGACTTCGGTGGCGGAGATTCAATCCTCCTCCTGAATGTCCTCGTCGTCGATCTCCATGAGGACGACTTCGTGTTCAGCTAGGTCTTGAAGGCGGCAAACCGCGCATACGACTGCGATAATGAAGCCGTTGTCAGGCTTCGCGTGCTTTGCAGCGGGGCTGGCCAACGGGGCGAAGGCGCGATCCTTCTGGCGCGGCTGTTTTAAATCTCGAACTTGTCGAGTGCGGCGCTGGTGGCGTTGCCGCCGGCTTGCGCCGCGCCGCCGAGGACGTAGATCGCGTTGTTGAGGCCCACCGCGCCGAGCCCGTGGCGGGGCCGGGGCATCGCCGCGACGGCGCGCCATTTGTCCCGGTAAGGATCATATTCCCAGGCTTCGGCGAACACGCCGCCGCCCGCGCCGGTGAAATACTCCCCGCCGAAAACGTAAATCTTCTGGCCGAGGACGGCGGCGGCGAGGCCGCCTTGCGCCTTCGGCATGGGCCGTGCCTGCTCCCATCGGTCGGACAGGGGATCGTAGACTTCGACCGTCGCGACATTGCCGTCGCTGACTGTGCGTCCGCCGATTACATAGAGAACGCCGTTTCGAACTGCGCCGGCGGATGAGTTTCGCGGCGTCGGCATCGGCGCTGCGGAAAACCAGTCGTCCGCAGCCGGATCGTAATACCAGTGCTGGTCCGTATCGATGTGATCGTCCCATTCCCGGTTGCGGCTGCCCGCCGGCGCGCGGCCGCCAACCACATGGATCGTGCCGTTGACGGAGGCGCAGACCATTTCCGCCTGCGGATGAGGCAGGGGGCGCATGGGCGCCCAGTCGTCGCCAATGGCGCCGATCCGCCAGTTGTCCGCGCGCATCTGCCATCCGCCATTCGCATTGCGGGCGAAACCGCCGATCGCGAAGAGATAGCCGTTATTGTTGACCAGCGCGATGTGATGGCGCGGTTCCGGCAATGGTCGCGCGAAACCCCATTTGTCGTAATAGGGATCGTAGAACGTGACCTCGTCCGTGACGTTGTATTCGCGGTCAGGGGTCAGCCCGCCGGCATTGACGAGTATGTTGAAGGGAATCGGTTTGGCGGTCGCGCGCTCGGGCGCCTTCCAGAACGGCGCCGGGTAAATTTCCTGCACCGGAAACGGCATGCTTGCGAGCGGCGTCCATGCGCCGATTGGCGCGTCGTCTGCAAAGGCGCGAAGCGGTAGTCCCGCGGCTGCCGCGCCCGCCAGCACGGATCGGCGATTGATGTTTGTCATGATGCTCCCCTACGCAACTCGATACCTCAAAAACTGTCCCACCATAAAACCTGAATGTCAGGGCGCCCCTTTTATCGCCGCGCAGGCGATGCGTTCGCCCGCGCCGCCGATCGGCTGCGTCATATGATCGTCCGGCGCGGCGTGAATGATTACGGCGAACCCGTCATCGTCCATTAACGGCCATGGACCTGCTTCCGCGGCCGCGGCTTCGCTCGGATAAAGCGCCACCCCGTCGTTGAAGAGTTCCACTGTCGCGCGCCCGTCAGCGCCGGCGTAGATATTCGGCAGATCGGCCCGCTCGGCGCCGTCCATGTTCAACAGCCCATGCTCATGGGCGTCCGGGTCCACATGACCGCCGGAGGCGAGGAACCCATCCGCGTAATCGCTGCAGTCGGCAGTCTGATGGAGATGCATGCCATGCCAGCCCGGCGGCAGGCCCTTGAGGTCGATGCGGATGAGAACGCCGGCGCCGGGGCCGTCGGTGAAAACCGCATAGCCGATTTCCGCGCCGTCGCGGTCGACGAAGCGCGCGGCGGCGTCGGACCATTCAGCCGGCGCGAGCGCCTCCAGCATCGGTTCAATGGACGCGCTTTCGCCGGACTTGCCGCAAGCATTGAGCGCGAGCGCCGAAATCCCTGAAATAAGTAGGTATTTTCCGGGCGCAATCATCCTTTTCCCCAGCTTGACCCAAGGCCTATCCTAGCCCAGCTGGCGGCGCGAATAAACCGGGCCCAAACCCTCGCAAATGCTTGGCTTTAGGGGGGGCGAATGCTAAGCGAAGGGCTCGATTTTCCATCTGATTCCAAAAGGTTCCTGCGTGTCGGACGACAATACCGAAAACCCGAACGATAACGGCGAAGAAGAGGGCGGCGCGCCCCAGAACGACCCCGGCGTTTCCGCCATCTCCATCGAAGATGAAATGCGCAAGTCGTATCTCGACTATGCGATGAGCGTGATCGTCAGCCGCGCGATTCCGGATGCGCGGGACGGCCTGAAGCCGGTGCACCGACGCATCCTCTGGTCGATGCACGAGAACGGCCATGTCTGGAACAAGCCCTACCGCAAATCCGCGCGCATCGTCGGCGATGTCATCGGTAAATACCACCCGCATGGCGACCAGGCGATTTACGACGCGCTGGTGAGGATGGCGCAGGATTTCTCCATGCGCGTGCCGCTGATCGACGGGCAGGGCAATTTCGGCTCCATCGACGGCGATCCGCCGGCCGCCATGCGCTACACGGAATGCCGCATGGAGAAGGTGACCAACGCGCTTCTCGATGACATTGAGAAAGACACGGTCGCTTTTCAGGTGAACTATGACGGCTCGGAAAAAGAGCCGACAGTTCTGCCGGCGCGTTTCCCGAACCTCCTGGTCAACGGCTCGGGGGGCATCGCCGTCGGCATGGCCACCAACATTCCGCCGCACAATCTCGGCGAGATTGTCGATGCGACGGTCGCCATGATTGAAAATCCGGAAATCACTGATGAAGAACTGATCGAGATTGTGCCGGGCCCGGACTTCCCCACCGGCGGCGTCATTCTCGGCAGGGTCGGCTCCAAGGCGGCGCTGCTGTTGGGGCGCGGTTCGGTCGTCATGCGCGGGCGCGCGGCGATTGAAGAAGTCCGCAAGGATCGCTTGGCCATCATTATCACCGAAGTGCCGTTCCAGGTGAACAAGGCCTTGATGATTGAGCGCATTGCCGGGCTGGTGCGGGAGAAAAAGATCGAGGGCATCGCTGATATTCGCGATGAATCGAACCGCCACGGCATCCGTGTGGTCATCGAATTGCGCCGCGATGCGGCGCCGGATGTCGTTCTCAACCAGCTTTATCGTCATTCGCAGCTTCAGACGAGCTTCGGCGTCAACATGCTGGCGCTGAACGGCGGACGCCCGCAGCAGCTGACCCTGCGCGACGTGCTTTCATCGTTCATCGACTTCCGCGAGGAAGTCGTCACGCGGCGGACCAAGTTCGACCTCGCCAAGGCCCGCGATCGCGCCCACATTCTCGTAGGCTTGGCCATCGCCGTCGCCAATATCGACGAAGTTGTCGCGCTCATTCGCAAGGCGCCGGATCCGGCGACGGCGAAAGAGCAGTTGATGGAGCGGGACTGGCCGGCGAAGGACCTCGCCCCGCTGGTGGCGCTCGTCGCCGATCCGCGTCACATGATGTCCGACGGCAATACGCTGAAACTGTCGGAGGAGCAGGCGAAAGCGATCCTCGATTTGCGTCTGCAACGGCTGACCGCGCTCGGGCGTGACGAGATTGGCGATGAACTTAAAGGCCTCGCCGAAAAGATCGCGGACTATCTCGACATTCTGCGCCGCCGCGATCGAGTTCTCGATATCATCAAGGAAGAACTCGCCGCCGTTCGCGGCGAATTCGCCACCCCGCGCAAGACCGAAATCGTCGATTCGGAAGGCGAGGTCGAGGACGAAGACCTGATCGCCCAGGAAGACATGGTCGTGACGGTCACTCATTCCGGCTATGTGAAACGAACCGCGCTTTCAACTTATCGGGCGCAAAAGCGCGGCGGCAAGGGCCGCGCGGGCATGAAGTTCAAGGACGAGGATTTCGTCAACCAGCTCTTCGTCGGCAACACGCATACGCCGCTCCTGTTCTTCACCTCGACGGGCATGGCCTACAAGCTGAAGCTCTGGCGCCTGCCCGAGGGCGCGCCGAGCTCGCGGGGCAAGGCGTTCGTCAACCTCTTGCCGCTGGCGCAGGGCGAACGCGTAACGAATATCCTGCCGCTGCCGGAAGACGAAGCCGCGTGGGAGCAGCTTCATGTGATGTTCTCTACCGCATCGGGAAGCGTCCGCCGCAACAAGCTGTCTGATTTCCAGCGCATCAACCGCACCGGCAAGATCGCCATGAAGCTTGATGATGGCGACAGCATCGTCGGGGTGAAGATTTGCCGCGAGGATGAAGACGTGCTGCTGACCAGCGCCGCCGGCAATTGCATCCGCTTCCCGGTCGATGTCGTCCGCGTGTTCGCGGGCCGCACTTCCACAGGCGTGCGCGGGATCAAACTCGCAGACGGCGACCGCGTTATCTCCATGGCGATCCTGCATCATGTGGATGCGGCGACGGAGGAAACGCGGGCCTATCTCAAACACGCGGCTGCGATGCGACGGGCGGCGGGCGAGGCTGATGTCGAGGAACCGGAAGAAAGCGGCGAAACCGGCGACGTGGCGATCAGTCCCGAGCGTCTCGCCGAGCTTGGCGCCGCCGAGCAGTTCGTCCTGACCGTCACGGAAAACGGTTACGGCAAGCGGACGTCGTCTTACGAATACCGGACCTCTGGGCGAGGCGGCAAAGGCATCATCGCCATTCAGACGACGGAGCGAAACGGCCCCGTCGTTGCGTCCTTCGCCATCGAGGAAACGGACCAGATCATGCTGGTCACCGACGGCGGACAGCTGATCCGTACGCCCGTCGACGACATCCGCGTCGCCGGCCGGAATACGCAGGGCGTCACCATCTTCCGCACGCGTGAGGGCGAGAAGGTTGTTTCGGTCGGCCGCATCGAAGATGTTGATGGCGAGGAAGAGGGTGAAGCGCCCGCTGACGGAGACGCTGAATGACCAAACTGATCGGCCTTTATCCCGGCACGTTCGACCCGCTGACGCTCGGTCACGTCGATATTGTCGAGCGGGCCGTAAAACTGGTCGATGAACTGGTGATCGGCGTCGCGATCAACCGAGACAAGGGCCCGCTGTTTTCCCTTGAGGAGCGCGTCGCCATGGTCGAGACGGAAATGGCCCGCATCTCGAAAGCCAGCGGCGTGCCGGTGAGCGTCAAGCCGTTCGAAACCCTGCTGATGCATTTTGCGGAATCCATCGGCGCCAACATTATCGTGCGCGGCTTGAGAGCGGTGTCGGACTTTGAGTATGAATTCCAGATGGTCGGTATGAACCAGGCGCTCAACGACGAGATCGAGACGGTGTTTTTGATGGCGGACGCCCGCTATCAGTCGATCGCCTCGCGTCTGGTGAAAGAAATCGCCCGGTTGAACGGCGACATTAGTTCATTCGTGCCCGGGCATGTGGCGGATGGGCTGAAAGCGAAATTTTCCAACCGGTAAAACTTGATGAGGCCAGCCGCGGCGCCCATTATAGGCGGCGGCAAGGGCGAGCAGGGAGTATGACCAGAATGCATATTGCAGGTATCACAGCGATGAGCGCGCTTCTCGCCGCCGCGTCGCCCGCGCTGGCCCAGGATAAGGGCGCTGAAGCGCCGGCGCAGAAAACGCCGGAGGAAATCATCGAAAGCGCGCCGGAAACCGCCTGGCGTCCGCTCGATCCGGAAAACACGATTTACATGGATCTGCCGGCCGGCACGGTCGTCATCGAACTGAAGCCCGATTTCGCGCCGAAACATGTGGCGCGGATCAAGGAACTGACGCGTCAGGGCTTCTATGAAGGGTTGAAGTTTCATCGCGTGATCGAGGGCTTCATGGCGCAAGGGGGCGACCCGAAAGGCGATGGCACAGGCGGGTCGAGCTTGCCGAATGTCGAAGGGGAATTTTCCCGCGACACCAATGTCGTCGAGGATTTCCATGAAATCGGCCGCGACCGGACGACGCCGCGGATCGGCTTCATCGACGGGATGCCGGTCGGCGCCCAGCCGGAAGCGCTGAGGGCGTTCAAGACCGATCGCAAGGTCGATCTTTGGCCGCTCCACTGCCCGGGCACGATGTCGATGGCGCGGGCGACCGATCCCAATAGCGCCAACAGCCAGTTTTTCCTGATGATCGGCGATGCGCGGCAGTCGCTGGACCGGCGCTATTCGGCCTGGGGCTGGATCGTCGACGGGTATGAAGCGTCTCGCCGGATTTCCCGGGGCGAACCGCCGCTGCGGCCGACGCCGATTATGCGCGTGCGGGTCGAGGCGGATATTCCGCAAGCTGAACGCAAGAACATTCAGGTCTTCGATACTGACAGCGATATCTTCGTCGAATATCTGAAGACCCGCGGCGATATTTCAGATACCGGCTACGTCAAGAACATCTGCGAAATCAGAGTGCCGGTGCGCATTAACGGAAAGATTGAACGATGAGCGACAAACTGATCCTGAAACTCGATACGGGCGACGTGACGATTGAGACCATGCCCGACAAGGCGCCGGAACATGTCGCGCGGATCAAGGAACTCGCCGAGGACGGATTTTACGATGGCATTCCGCTGCATCGTGTAATTGAGGGGTTCATGGCGCAGATGGGCTGTCCGCGCGGCGACGGCACCGGCGGTTCCGACAAGCCGAACCTCAAGGCCGAGTTCAATGATATCAGCCACCAGCGCGGCGTCTGCTCCATGGCGCGGGCGCAAAACCCGAACAGCGCCAACAGCCAGTTCTTCATCTGCTTCGACGATGCATCGTTTCTCGACGGTCAATATACGGTCTGGGGCAAGGTCGTTGAAGGCATGGAGCATGTGGACGCCGCCGCGCGCGGCGAACCGCCGGCGGCGCCGACGAAGATCATCTCGATGCGCGTGGCGGCGTAATTACCTCAGCCCGCCGATCAGACCGAATTTGACGTTGAGGTAATCCTCAAGGCCGTAGCGCGAGCCCTCGCGGCCCTGTCCGGATTCCTTGACGCCGCCGAAGGGCGCGACGGGCGTTGACAGGATCCCTTCATTGACGGCGACCATGCCGTATTCGAGCGCCTCCATCACGCGCCAGGCGCGGCCGAGATCGTTTGTATAGAAGTAAGAGGCGAGGCCGAACTCCGTATCGTTCGCTAGGGCGATGACTTCCTCTTCGGTGTCGAATTTGAAAAGCGGCGCCACCGGCCCAAAAGTCTCGTCACTGGCGATCAGCATGTCAGCGTTGACGTCGCGAAGGACAGTCGGCTCGAAAAACGTGCCGCCGAGTGCGTGCGGCTTGCCGCCCGTCAGGACGCGCGCTCCTTTTGCGGTCGCATCGGCGATATGCTCCTCGACTTTCGCGACTGCCGCGGCATCGATCAGCGGGCCCTGCTCGACGCCGTTTTCGAGACCGTCCCCGACTTTGAGATCGCGCGCCTTCGCCGTCAACTTCTCCGCAAACGCGTCATATACTCCGCTCTGGACGTAAACGCGGTTGGCGCAAACGCAGGTTTGTCCGGAATTGCGATATTTCGAGGCGATGGCGCCGTCGACAGCCCGGTCGAGATCGGCGTCGTCGAAGACGATGAACGGCGCGTTGCCGCCGAGCTCCATGGAGATGCGCTTCATATATTTGAGCGCGTTCGAGGCGAGCCCTTTGCCGACCGGCGTCGAGCCGGTGAAGGTGATCTTGCGCAGTTTGGGATTTTCGCAGAATTCGCCGGCGATTTCCGACGCCGATCCGGTGATCACGTTGAGCAAGCCTTTCGGCAGATCAACCATCTCGGCGATAACCCCATAGGCGAGGGCGGAAAACGGCGTCTGACTGGCGGGCTTGCAAATGATCGGACATCCCGCCGCCAGCGCCGCCGCGGCTTTTCGCGCGATCATTGCGGTTGGAAAATTCCAAGGGGTGATCGAGCCGACGACGCCCACGGGTTCCTTTGTCACGATGATGCGCTTGTCCGCCCACGGAGAAGGGATGACGTCTCCGTAAACGCGCCGGACTTCTTCCGCGAACCATTTGAAAAACGCGGCGGCGTAGGCGACTTCGCCTTTCGCCTCGGCCAGTGGCTTGCCCATTTCCCTGGTCAGCAATTCCCCGAGGGCGGCCTGATGATCCATCAGCGCGTCATGGATTTTCATGCAAAAACCGCCGCGCTCTTCGGCGGATCGGGCGCGCCAGTCCGGAAACGCCTCATAGGCTGCATCAATGGCGCGACGGGTCTCCGCCCGGCCGAATTTCGGGGCGGCGCCGAGAACCTCGCCGCTCGCCGGGTTCGTGACCTTGATGGTCTCGCCAGCGTTGGCGACCCAAGCGCCGTCGATGAAGCAACGCTCTTTCAGAAAGCTATCCGAATTCATCTTGCTCGTATCTCCTCGGGGGCTGCATCCAGCGTCCGTTTTAGATAATCCATTGGCGGGACAGGAGCCAGAGACTGCGCTGGGCTTTTGCATTCCGCAGCTTCCCGGGGGATGATAGGCTAAATTCGCTCCTCAGGAGAAACCAATGACCGTTAAATACGAGACACCCGAAGAACGGGTTGTGCTGATCACGCTCAATCGCCCGGACAAGCTCAATGCGTTCAACGCCGAGATGCGCGCCGACATGATCGACGCCGTTCATCGGGCGTCGCTGGATGATGACGTAAGGGCGGTTGTGGTCACCGGCGAAGGGCGGGCCTTTTCAGCCGGCGCCGATGTCAGCGTCGTCAGCGAGAAATACAGCATCGAGGATATTCTCAATGCGGAATACGGGGCTTTTTTGAGCGCGATCCAGACGATGCCCAAGCCGGTGATCGCCGCCGTTAACGGCCCGGCGGCGGGGATCGGGATGACGACGGCGCTCACTTGCGATCTTCAGGTGATGGCCGAGGACGCCTATCTGATGAGCGCGTTTGCGAATATCGGCCTCGTTCCCGATGGCGGGCTTTCCTTTTTGCTGACCCAGCAGATTGGTTACGCCCGCGCCTATCAGCTCGCCATCGAGGCCGAGAAAATCGATTCGGCGCGGGCGCTTGAATGGGGGCTGGTCAATCGCGTCGTAGCGACGGGCGACGTTGTGGATAATGCGGTCGCCTGGGCCCGGTCCCTGACCGAGCGCGCGCCGCTCGCTCTGGCCAACACCAAACGGACGTTCCGGGCCGCCGCGCAGGCGGGCCTCAGAAACGCCATGGCTTACGAAGCGATGGTACAGCGCGGCAACATCAAGACCGACGATTGCGCCGAAGGGGTGATGGCCCTGTTCGAGAAGCGCAAACCGGCATTCAAAGGTAAGTGATCGCCAGGGCTGCGAATCTTAAAAAACCTCAATAAAAACAGACAATTGCTGCATTTTTCTTCTGTCGCCGCCTGCCGGCGGGGGGAAGAATATCTGAATTGTCATAAAAGCTTCTCACGAGCTTGCCATAGGGGCGTCCAGACAGCGCCCGCGGGGACAATTCCAGCATGCAGTTCGATATCAGCCTGTTCGCAATGGTCGGCTTTTTGTTTGCGGCCTATGCGGTGGTCGGCAACGACGCCCTCCAGACCCTCGGCACGTTCATCAATTCCAACAGGCGGCTCCCATGGTGGGCGCTGTTTTTATACGCCAGCGTCATTCTCGTTATTGTTTTCGCGTTTGGCTACATCACCAATGGCGGCGAGTTGCAAAACGCGGATGGGACGGCGCGGTCGCTCTGTAACTTTGATGTCGGCTGCGATCCTTCCTATGGCAGGCTGAACAACACCACGAAATATCCGGTTTTCGAGCCGCAATGGTATCACGCGCTGCCGCCATTGATGCTGCTGTTGTTGACCCGGTTCGGCATTCCCGTGTCGACGACCTTCATGGTGTTGACCATATTCGCCACCATGGGCGGCCTGACGTCCATGCTCCAGAAATCGCTTATCGGCTACGGCGTTGCTTTCGTGGTAGGCGGCGCGATTTATCTGGCGCTCTCACAGACGGTCGAGCGGTTTTTCCGGGCGACGGAACACCAGCAGCACGCGCCGATATGGGTTCTCCTGCAATGGATCACGACCGGCTATCTCTGGGCGGTCTGGCTGATGCAGGACTTCGCCAATATCTTTATCTTCCTGCCGCGTGGCGACGGCGTGACGCCGGGCTCAGGCCTCAATCCTTCGGAGGCGGTCCTGGCGGTCGGCGTGACAATTCTGCTTCTCGGCTACACGTTCTGGAACAAGGGCGGCCCGGTCCAGCGCATTCTCGAGTCAAAGACTTCCGTTCACGATATACGCTCGGCGACCATCATCGACTTTACCTACGCTTCGCTGCTTTTCTATTTCAAGGAACTGAACGACCTGCCGATGTCGACCACATGGGTTTTCCTTGGCCTGATCGCCGGCCGCGAATACGCCTTCGCGATTACAACGCAAGCCATTCGTTTTGCGAAAACTATTGAAATCACTCTTTCGGACCTCTCCAAGGCGTTCATCGGCCTGGTCATTTCGATCGATATGGCCCGGGGGCTGCCCTATATCGCCAAGGGCTTTGAAGGCGGCGGGTTTCAGGCGCTGCCGCTGTCGGAACTGGCCGGAACGCCGGGCGCGGCTGCATTCCTGATCATTTCGAACCTGATGGTCATTCCGGTCGCCCTTTACTTCATGAACAAGTCAGCGTTCAGGGCGGGACTGCTCGCCGCCGTTTATGCGGCAGCGGCTGCGGCGTTCTTCCTCTTCCCGATCGCCTGATCCGGCCCGGGTTTCGCCGAACCCTAGTGCCCGCCGCCGATCATTTTCAAAATGACGGCGCCGATGGCGACGATGACGCCAAGTTCGGCGACAAGGTAGCCGCGACGGTTGGGCACTTTCGCGCCATGCGGGCCGAGATGGAAAATCAGGATGTAAATTAGGGCGCCCGCTGCGGCGCCGAGCATTTGGCCGATCGGCAGCTCGTTCCTTAACGTCAGCACGAAATTGCCGGTGAGCGTTCCCGCAACAGTTGTGACCGCGGCGGCGATAAAAGCCAGCAGGATTGAGCGGATGTGGCCGAGCCCGGCCTGTTTCAAGAGAAAGAACGCAATAACGCCTTCCGGGAATTCGTGAAGCAGGAGCCCTCCCGTCGTCAGCCAGCCTGTAAAGGCTTCGGCCCGGAAGACGGCCGCGTAAATCGCGCCGTCGATATAGGAGTGAACCGCAAGGGCGATAATCGACGCGTAACCGAATGTCAGCGCCGCGCCGTCAGAGTTTCTCGTCACCGTGGTCTGGATGGCGATGCCGACCAGAACCATGACGATAAAGCCGCCGCCGACCCAGCCGAGCGCTGTCGGCGAATAACTAACGGCCTCGGGGATCAGGTGAAATAGGACGCCTGCGGTGAGCAGGCCCATCGCAAAGGCGGAGAAATAGGCGCTGTAGCGCTGTGCGAGCGAGCCGAAGGCCGCGATTGACAGGATTCCGGCCGTGCTGACGCCAGCGGCGATCAAGCTCGCGCAAAGTCCGTATATGACGTCGCCAGTCCCGTTCAAACCGCCCCGTCCCCTCTTATGGCAGCTTAGCCCACCCCGTTGGCAAAGCACATCGGGGCGGAAGATAGCAATGAAAATGTTATCACGTCACTATTTTTGGGGCCTGATTGCGGTCAATTAATCACAGCTAAATGATTGAAATATTTGTTTCCGGAGCCCTACGCTTCTTGCTCTTTTGTAATAACGCGGACTAATGTCGCGCGCATCGACTTAACCTTAAGGCGGCTTAAACAGGGCTCACGCATGACGGTTTGCGATCATCAGGAGGCGGCCGAAACGGCGAATTCCAGACGACTGCTCTGGGCGCTGGGCGTTATCGTCACCTTCATGATCGTTGAGGTTGTCGGCGGCGTTATCTCCGGCTCCCTCGCGTTGCTTGCCGACGCTGCTCACATGTTCACCGACGCCTTTGCGCTTGCGCTTGCTGCAAGCGCGCAAATCTTTGCGCGCAGGCCGGCTGACGCAAAGCTGCATTTCGGTTATCGGCGCGCGCAGGTGCTGGCGGCGTTTGTCAACGGATTGCTGATGGCGTTCCTGCTGGTTTGGATTATAGCCGAAGCAATCAGCCGTTTTTTTGCGCCGCCTGAAATCAATGCGCCGTTAATGTTGGGCGTCGCTGTTGCGGGCCTGGCTGCGAACGCTGTCGCGTTTTTCATCCTGCACGGCCGTCATGAAAACGATCTCAACATGCGCGGCGCGCTGTTGCATGTCGTCGGCGATCTTCTGGGGTCGATCGTCGCTATTATCGCGGCGATTGTTATCATGCTCACCGACTGGAAACAGATCGATCCGATCCTGTCCGTTCTCGTCGCCTGCCTGATCGGCTACTCCGCTTACAGACTGATCCGGGAGTCAGGGCATATCCTGCTTGAAGGCGCGCCGACCGATATCGATATCGATGAACTCGCAAAAGGATTAAAAAGCGCGTCGCCCCTCATCCGGGACGTGCATCACATACAAATCTGGCAGATCACGCCCGAACATCCGCGTCTCACCCTGCATGCCTGCATCGAGAACGCCGCCGACGCCGTCGATGCGATCGCTGCGGCGAAATCTTACCTTGAGGCCGAGTACAAGATCCGTCAGTCGACTATTCAGGTCGAGGTTGGCGCGGTTTGCCCTGACCACTACACCAACGAAGCGCATTTGAGAGCGGTCAAATCGCCGGACCGTACGCACGATCACGCCGAGGACGCAGAGCCTGCTTCCGCCTATGCGGGGCAGTCGTCCCGCTAGACGCCGCTCTCTGCGGGCTTGTCGTCGCCGAGCAGGCCTTTCAGCCGCATTTTCCGCCGCCAGTTGACGCCGCGAACGGATTTCAGCGCGTAACCGCGCACCCGCACTTCCGCAGGCGTTAGCTTGGCGAGGGCGGCGATCAGCGCGATGACGATGAGATAACCGTCCCACATCTCCATGGATGTGGAAGCGCCGCCAATCGCGAAGACGACCAGCGACATTTGCGCGTAGCGTGCAAACGAGGCTTTCCACGGCGCAACCGCCGGGTTGTCGCGCGCGGCCGCGATGCGCCAGGCGGAAAGATAGGCGGTCGCGAACAACGACAGATAAATGATCAGACCGACAAACCCGGCCCCGCCGAGAATTTCAAAATAGATGCTGTGTGCGGCTTTCGCCCGTTCGGCGCGCTCCCGATCGACCGCCTTGGCGATGTCCTCCTGATAGGAGTTGCGCAGGCCCGCGCCGGTCATCGGGTTCTGCTCGGCGAGCTTGTAGTTGATGACCCACGCGTCGACCCGCCCCATGAAGGAAGCATCCTGTGTCGCCTCGCCGATGGTCGCCATGCGGTCGGTCCACTTCGACGGCATGAACATGATCGTCGGGATCAGGAGGAGGGAGAGCCCGGCGACGATGGCGATCTTGTGCTTGGAGCGGAACCAAAAGAATCCGCAAAATCCGACCAGCGACAAAAATGCGCCGCGGGACTGCGTGCCGATAATCGCGATAACCGAGAGGCAAAACAGCCCGAGTAGCGCCATGCGCAGCCATGGTTTCGCGGCCTGGCTGCGCAGATAAAGCATCAGCGGCAACATGGTTGCGACGGCGATGCCGAAATGATTGTTGTCCTCGAGCACGGTCATCGGCAGGCCCTGCACCCGATAGGCGCCGAGGGTGACGAAGGTGAATACGGCGCCCTTCGCCGCGAAAAACCCGATGCTGAGCACGCTCGTCCAGACAAGCGCGTTAAAGCGCAGTTTGCCCGACGCCATTTGCGCGCAGAGCAGGATGAAAACCAGCGTTTTGATAAACCGGCCGTAATAAAGGCCGGAATTCTGCGGATCGAGCGAAAACGCCTGTGAAATGGTCAGCCAGCCCGCGAACACGATCAGCAACACCGTGATCGGATCGGCTTTGAAGCGCGACGCCTCGCCGGAAATGACATAAGCGAGCAGCGTGACGGAGGCGATCAGCAGGTTAAGTGGTACGCCGAAAACGCCGAACGCCGCCTGATGCGGCGTCATTAAGGTAAACCACGCCCAGGTGATCAGTCCGATATAGGGATGGCGGATCGCCGCGGTGAGACAAATGCCCACGAAAGTTAAGAGAATGATGTCGCGCATGAAACCGGTTCCGCCGCCGGTTCATGGTTATTCAAGGATCGGGCCGGTTTGCTTACCTTGCGGCTTCGTAGACCGCCCGGGCGATGGCGCGGGCGAGACAGTCGCCGGCGGCGGCGCCGATTGCGGCGACGGCGGCGGGGCGCAGCATCTTCGGTTCGTCGGGAAGGGCGTCCTTCGCTGTCGCAATCGTAAAGACAATGTCGCCGTCGAAAGGCGTATGCGCCGGCCGCACGGCGCGGGCGATGCCGTCATGGGCCATCATGGCGACGCGCTTGGCTTCCACCTGTGAGAGATCGGCTGACGTTGCGACGATGGCGATAGTGGTGTTTGAGCCCGGCTGCAGCCGCGCGCCCATGCGCGAATGGGCGGGGAAAGGATCGGCGCCGTCGCGGTCCTGCGGCGGCTTGCGCCCGCCGAATTCATCAGCCTGCTCCCACGGCCAGGCGTAAAAGCTTTCGCCGTCCGGCATGAAGACCGAGCCCGCCGGATTGGCCGCGACCAGCGCGCCGACAGTGACGCCGCCTTCGAGCACGATTGACGCGGAACCGAGACCGCCTTTTACAGCGCCCGCCATGGCGCCGCGTCCGGCTCCGGTCGAGCCGAGGTCGAAGGCCTCCGACGCCGCCGCAACGGCTTCCGCGCCGAGACGCCGATAGGGCGGCGTTGCGCCCCAGTTCTTGTCGCCGTCATTGCCGAGATCGTGCAGCACGGCGGCCGGAACAATCGGGATGGCCGGTCCCGAGCCGGTGATCCTTAGTCCGACATTTGCTTCCGAAAGCGCGCTGGTCACGCCGTCGGCGGCGGCGAGACCGAACACGGAACCGCCGGTGAGGACGATGGCGTCCGACCGGCCCACAAGGTTTTCCGGCGAGAGCGTGTCCGTTTCGCGCACGCCCGGCGCGCCGCCGCGAACATCGACAGCGCTGACAAAAGCCTGCGCGCAGCGCACGACCGTCACGCCGGTCTGGACCCGCTCGTCGGTCGCGTTGCCGACGGTCAGGCCCGGAACGTCAGTGATCAGATTACGGGCGCCGGGTCGCGGCATGGCCAGTCTCCTTGATGCAAGTCACCTCGATAAAGATGCAGGCGAGCATAGTGGGTCTCGTCATAAGGCGGAAGCCGCCGGTTTCCATTGCGGGGCGGCTTTTATAAGCGCTTTCGTGTATTCATGCCGGGGCGCGCTGAAAATCTCGGTGACGGGGGCTTCTTCGACAATGCGGCCGTTCTTCATGACCGCCACGCGGTCCGCCACATCCCTTACAACGTTGAGATCGTGGGTGATGAAAAGATAGCTGACGCCGCGCTCGGCGGAGAGGCGCATCAAGAGCTCCAGCACATGATTGCGCGATGTAATGTCGAGCGCGGATGTCGCCTCATCGAGGACAATAACCGCCGGTTCGGTAATCAGCGCGCGCGCAATGGCGATCCGCTGGCGCTGCCCGCCGGAAAACTCATGCGGGTATTTTCCGGCGGCTTCCGGCGGCAGGCCGACCGCGAGAAGCACGTCAATCACCTTGCGGCGGCGCGCCTGTCTGTCCAGCGCGGCATCGGAAAGATGCAACGGCTCGGCGACGATGGTCTCAATCCGCTGGCGGGGATTGAAGCTCGAATAGGGATCCTGAAAGACGATCTGGATATTGCGCCGTATATGGCGCGCGGTTTGCCGGGTTCGGGCGGGAAAGCTTTCCCCGCCGATATCGATCCGGCCTCCGGCGAGGGGCTGAAGCCCGAGCAGCGCGCGCGCGAAAGTGGACTTGCCGGACCCGGACTCGCCGACAAGCGCCAGGTTTTCACCGCGCTTGAGCGATAGCGAGACGTTGTCGACCGCCTTGAAATCGACGGACGGCGAAAACAGCGTCTTCTTTCGCGTATGATAAGAGCAGGTGACCGCGTCGGCGATCACGATCGCGCCTTCGTCGGCAGTGTTATTGTTCTTTCCACGGATAACCGGTTTGGCGATCAGTCCGTTCGTGTCGTCGTTGAGGCCTTTTTCAAAGAAATCTGCAGGCGGCGAGATCTCGACAATCCGTCCGCCTTTCATCACTGCGATGCGGTCCGCCATTTCGGCGATCACGGCAAGATCGTGCGTGATCAGCAATAGCGCGATGCCGTCTTCGCGAACGAGCTTGCGCAAGAGCGCGAGGATTTCCGCCTGGGTCGTCACGTCGAGCGCCGTCGTCGGTTCGTCGGCGATCAATATTTTCGGCTTCATTGCGATTGCGATGGCGATGACAACGCGCTGGCGCTGGCCGCCCGAAAGCTCATGCGGGTAACGGTCGGGCGGGATTTCCGCCGCTGGCAACCCGACGCGCGCGAGCAGCGTTTCGGCTTCGCGCCTTGCCGCCTCTCGCGAGGTATCGCTGTGGATGAGGAGGGTTTCGGCGACCTGATCGCCAATCTTGTGGAGCGGATTGAGCGCTGTCATGGGCTCCTGAAACACCATGGCGATGTCGCGCCCGCGTATGGCGCACATCTCTCTTTCCGGTTTTCCAATGAGGTTTTCGTCGCCGAGCATAATGGCGCCGGATAGCTCGGCTTTCGAGGGCAGGAGCCCCATTGCGGCGAAGGCGGTCATCGACTTGCCTGATCCCGAGCGTCCGACAAGACCGACGATTTCGCCGGGGTCGAGAGTGAGGCTAACGCCGTCGAGAATTTTTTCGCCGCCGATGGCGAGCGTCAGGTTTCTGATGTCGAGCGCCGGCGCCATCTCAGCTTCTCCGCCCGTTGCGCGGATCGAGCCGGTGGCGCAAACCGTCGCCGACAAGGTTGAGCGCCAGCACGAACAAGAAAACCGCAAGGCCGGGAATAATCACCAGCCATGGCGCGAAGCTCGCCAATGTCTGGCTTTCGGCCAGCATGCGCCCCCAGCTTGGCGACGGCGGTTGCGCCCCAAGGCCCACATAAGAAAGCCCAGCTTCAGCGAGAATGGCGAGGGAAAATTGCACCGTCCCCTGAACGATCAGCACCGGCGCGATATTCGGCAGGATATGTTCAAGGGAGATGGCGGCGCGGTTCTTTCCCGCGCAGCGTGCGGCGAGCACATAGCCCTGGTTCCAGACAGGCAGCGCCGCGCCGCGCGTCAGCCGTGCGAAGACCGGAATGTTGAAAACGCCGATGGCGATGATCGCGTTGAAAGCGCCGGGCCCCATCACCGCGGCGATGAGAATGGCGAGAATGAGCGCCGGAAAGGCGAAAATGAGATCGCCCATGCGCATCACGACATCGTCGATGACACCGCCGAACGCAGCGGCGGCGAGTCCCAAGGGGACGCCCAGCCCCATGCCGATGCCGACGGCGAGAAAGGCGACGGCGATCGAGGTTCGCGCGCCGACCATGATCATCGAGAGAACGTCGCGGCCGAGCTGGTTGGCGCCGAACCAGTGGGCGAGAGAGGGCGGCGAGAGCCGCGCATCGACGTCAAGCGCGGCGACATCGTATGGCGTCCAGAACAACGAGAGAAAAGCGAGAAAGCCAAAACCAATGGTGACGACGGCGCCGATCGTAAACCCGATATCGCGCGCGCGCCGGCCGCGCGTCCTGATCGCTGCGCCGTTCATTTCGCCCGTCCTTCGCGCAGGCGCGGATCGACGACGCCGTAAGCGAGATCGACAAAGAACGCCGCGAATATCACGATGAAGACCAGCACCATGACAATGCTTTTGACGACGATGAGATCGCGCTGAACGATGCTTTGAAAGACAAGCCGGCCGAGGCCCGGCAGGTAAAACACGTTTTCAACGATAATGCTTCCCGCCAGCAGGAACGCGAACTGCAGACCCAAGATCGTCAGGACCGGAATCAAGGCGTTGCGCAAGGCGTGTCTGCGCAGCGCCTGTTTCATCGAAAGCCCCTTGGCGCGGGCGGTGCGGATATAATCTTCATGCAGGGTGTCGAGCATCGATGAGCGCATGATCTGCGTCAGGATCGCCGCTTGCGGCAGCGCCAGCGCCAGCGCCGGCAGCGCGAGAGACTTGAGCGCGGGAATGAGACCGGCGTCCCAGCCCGGAAACCCGCCGGCGGAAAACCAGCGCAGGCTCACGGAAAAGCAAAGAACGAGCAGGATCGCCAGCCAGAAATTCGGGACCGCGACGCCCGCCTGCGCGGCGGTGAGGATCGCGCGCCCGCCGGGACGGTTACGGCGCGCGGCGGCGGCGAGCCCGGCGGGAACGCCAATGACGGTTGAAAGCGCGAAGGCGATCAGCGCCAGCGGCAGGGAAATCCAGAACCGGTCGGCGATCAGTTCGGCGACCGGCACGCGATAAGTGTAGCTGAGCCCGAAATCGCCGGTCAAAAGCCCGCCGAGCCAGTTGAAATATCGCAGCGCCGCCGGCTGATCGAGGCCAAGCTCCGCCTTGAGCGCGGCGAGAGACGCGGGATCGGCGTTAAGGCCCATCATGAACGCCGCCGGATCGCCGGGCGCCACTTCCATCAGCAGAAAGATGACGAGCGAGGCTGCGGCCAGCGTCGCGATCATCGCAACGAAGCGGCTCATCAGGAAGGCGAGGCTCGCCCGGCTGTAGAACGCGACCGCGACGAACGCCCCGAGCGCCGCCAGCAGCAGGAACGGCATCGCCGGAAACGCCTGCTTGTCGTCATGGCTGATGGCGATGGCGGCGCGTCCTGTTACATCCGCTTGCGTGAAGTCGTTCGCCTGCAGGGGCGCGTTCGACCACACGCCGGTTACGTCTTTCGCCCACACGGCGATTTTCGGCGAGGAGGCGATGAAAACATTGACGGCGTCGTCGGCGATGATCTTCTGGGCTTGCCGGAAAAGGTCGTTGCGCGCCTCCGGATCGCTTTCGCGGCGCAGGGCGGCGATCAGCGATTTGAAGGCTTCATTGCGGTACTGAAAATAATAGTCGTCGCGGGCGTAGATATCGATGTCGAGCGGCTCGGTATGGGCGACGATGGTGAGATCGTAGGCCTTGTTCGAGAACACTTGCTCCAGCCACTGCGCCCATTCGAGATTGCGGATTTCGACCTTGACGCCGACCGCTTCGAGCTGCGCGGCGATGACTTCGCCGCCGCGCCGTGCATAGGCCGGCGGCGGCAGGGTGAGCGTCGTACGAAAGCCGCGGGCGAGGCCTGCTTCCGCCAGCATCTTTCTCGCCAGCGCCGGATTGTAGGGATAGCGCGCCGAAAGATCGACATAGGCCGGATGATGCGGCGGGAAGTGACTTCCGAGCGGCGTCCCGTAACCAAAAAGGCCCGCATCGATGACCGCCTGCTTGTCGATGGCGTGATTGAGCGCGCGGCGCACGCGAATGTCATCGAACGGGGGCGACGTATTGTTGATGGCGACGATCATTTCTCCTTCGCCGGTGCCGTAAAGCACCTGAAACCGCTCATCGCTTTCGATGAGCGGCAGGTTTTCCGGCGCCGGATAATTCGGAAAGCCGTCCACATCGCCGGCCATCAAGGCGGCGAAGGCGGCGGTCGGGTCAGGGATGAAGATGAAATTGACCTGATCGAGCGAGGGCCGCGCGCCCCAATAGTCGTCGTTCCGGACGAGCGAAACCGATGCGCCCTGCCGCCAGCGCTGAAACCGGAAAGGGCCGGTGCCGACCGGCTTGCTGGCGTTCGTCGCGGCGCTTTCCGGCGCGACGATGACCGCATCGCCCCAGCCGAGATAGGTGAGAAACGCGCCGAGCGGTTCCTTCAGCGTCACGCGCACTCGGTCGGGCGCCAGCGCCGTCACGCTTTCGATCTGCTCGAAGATCGGGCGCTGGGCGTTTGTGGACGCCGGCGCGCGCGCGCGGTCGAGCGTAAAGACGACGTCGCCCGCATCGAACGCAGTTCCGTCATGAAAGCGCACGTCCTTGCGCAGCGTGAAGTCGTATACGAGCCCGTCATCGGAAATCGTCCAGCGTTCCGCGAGCGAGGGCGCAACGGCGCCGTTTTCATTGATGCGCGTCAGCCCTTCGAAGACATTCGCGTAAACGATTTCATCAATCGCCGCCGCCGCGCCGCTGGTGGGATCGAGATTGGGCGGTTCAAGCTGCACGCCGACATTGAGCGCGCCGCCCGCCTGAACGGGCGACGTGGCGAGCGCCGCCGCAAAGAGGACCGCAAAGAGAATTGCCGCCAGTCGCCGGATTGTCGCTCGAAAGGCAAATATAGGCGCCGCCCTGATTGTTCAGCCGCCAAGCGGCGTCATCATAGGTGTAGCAGTCTCATATTCTTCGGCAAGAAGCGAGGATAACCGGCCGGTCTTGCTTGTGAGGACCAGCCGGTTTCGGGTCAGTACCGGAGCGAGATACGCGCGCCGTAGGTCGCCGGCATGCCCGGCGCGGCGATATCCGCGACGCCGCCCGGAGCGGCGAAGAAGTTGCGGGTTTCGTCATACTCGGCGTTGAGGATGTTCCGGCCCCAGAAGGCGAGTTCCCAGCGCCCGTCGCCAGGCCCGAAGGTAAGCTGCGCATTCGCCAGCCAGTAATCGTCGACCGTATAGACGGGGCCGAGCAGCGGCGGGGTCAGATCGTCCCGATAGGAATAATCGAAGCGGAAACCGACGCTGTAGCCGTTCGAAAGCGTGGTCTCGATATCGGCGTAACCGATATAGCTGATATTCGGCAGGCCGAGAGACTGGCCGGCGCGGTCGATCAGCACTTCCATGCTCGAAGCGCCGGTGGCCGCCGTATCGAGATCGGTGAATTCCTTGAACTCGCCGTCCTTGTAACCGAAGGACTGGCCGATGGTTATCCATGACGAAGGCGTCCAGACCAGTTCGATTTCGCCGCCGTAGATTTCGCTTTTCGGGGCATTGACGATGCGGCCGATAATCGCGCTCACCAGCGGATCGAATACGGCCGACTGCACCTGCTGGTCTTTATAGTCGTAATAGAAGACCGCGCCGTTCAGCCGCACCGTGTCCTCCGCGAAGTCGGATTTGAAACCGATCTCGTAGGCGTTGAGTTTTTCCGGCGTGAAGGGCGTCAGCGCATTCGGGTTGAGCGTGTTGTAGGCGGTGAAGCCGCCGGACTTAACGCCGCGGCTGTAAGAGGCGTAAATCAGGAGATTATCCGCCGGCGTGATGTCGAGACCGATCTTGCCGCTGACATTGCCGGAAGAGAGTTCGCGATTTTCCAGCGTGCCGTCGGTTAGTCCGTTGGCGAAGTTGATGCCGGTATATATGCCGGTTGCGAATGTGCCGAGATTTTCAAGCTCGCGCTTTTCGTCTTCATAACGGACGCCGGCGACGATCGTGACCGAGTCGGTAAGGTCGAAATCGCCGTGGAGATAGGCGGCGAGGGTGCGCGCGTCCTGTTGATAAGGCGTCGTCACCGCGTAGCCCGGGCCGAAGAAATCGACGAAATCCGATTGATAGCTCTCGTCGAGATATTCGTCCGAATAATAAAGGCCGCCGACCCAGCGCAGGCGGTCGCTTGCGGCGGCGCCGGTAAAGCGCAGCTCATGGGACATGACTTCGGCGAAAGACTGGAAGTAAACGCTGCTGACCCCGGCGGCCATGGCGTCCCAGTCATTGAACTCGGTGCGGTCAAGCTGCTCATAGGCGCCGATATAGATGACGTCGACATCGCCGAGATCCGCGGTCAGCGTGAGGCCGCCGCCCCAGCCCTTGTTGTCGCGGAACGGGTGCTGGTCGACGGCGATGCCGGTAAGCGCCATGAATTCCGGGGACGAGCCGTAACTCGTCTCGCGGCGGCTTGCATGAGCGGTCGGCCCGAGCACGGAGTCGTTGAAAAGCTGGAGCCCGAGACCGTCCGACTGGTCGATGAACCCGTGAATATTGAAGAGCGCCGTCACCGTGTCGCTGAGATCCGCTTCGACGAGCGTGCGCAGGGCGTATTGTTCCGCATCGCCGAGCTCTTCGCCGGTTTCGCGATTGACCTGCCAGGCGCCGCCATGGGCGGTCGCCGCCGAGACGCGCACGCGCACGTCGTCGCTTAGAGGGCCTGAAACATACCCTTCCGCATCCACGCGGCCGAACCGGCCGCCTTCGACCACGAGGCCGGCGGCGAATTCGTCTGTCGGCTTGGCGCTGATGATCTTGATGGCGCCGCCGGTGGTGTTGCGGCCGTAAAGCGTGCCTTGCGGCCCGCGCAACACTTCGACGCGGTCGACGTCAAAGATCACCCCTTGCGTCATCGCCGGGATCGGATAAGCGATGTCGTCCACATAAACGCCGACGGTCGGCGAGTTGTTGGTGGCGTAGTCGCGAAAGCCGACGCCGCGAATTGAAAAGCTCGGCTGGCCGCCGCCGAACTGGCTTTCGATTTCCAGCGACGGAGAAATATTCTCAAGGCCGTTCACCTTGGAGACGCCCGCCGCGATCAGGTCCTCGCCGGAAAACGCGTCGAGGGCGATGCCGACATCCTGCGGCGACTGCTCCCTGCGCTGAGCGGTGACCGTGATCACATCTGCGTAAGAGGTTTGCGCGAGCGCGCCGGACGAAAGGCCGGACGAAAGGAACGAGCCCGAAAGGGCCGTAAACAGCATCAGCTTATTCATGAAACAACTCTTCAATCGCTTGTGGCGAAGCGAACAAGCGGGCGTTTTTCTCGCCGCCTATTTCTCCGGGGGCTTGCGACGGCTGCTTCCTATAGCGTCATTTTTCTCGTCGCCAGGAAACTCCCGATCCTCCCGCAGGACGCCTTGAAAGGCGCGCCGTTTTTCTCGGCTGGCGCTTCCGGATCGTTCGCAACGAAGCTCCATAGAGGCGTTTTGGTTTAAACTCAATTAACAAATTATTTGGCGGGCCGGTCGCCGAGATGGGCGAGAACCGCGTCCGCAAACGCCTTCGACTGGTCCCAGTGCAGCGAATGCCCTGCATTTTTAAGGATTTCGAGGCGGTTTTTCCGAATCTCCCGAAAGGCGTCGCCAAGGAGCGAGGGCGGGAACAGGAGGTCTTCCTCGGCGAGGAGGGTCAAGGTTTCCGCCTCAATGCGTTCGGCAAATGCGGCGGCGTCGAACTGACGGCCGGCCTCGATCTGGCGGCGCATATTCGCCGCCGACTGTGCGTATGGATAAGCGCGTGACATGGCGATCGCCGCTTCGACGGCTCTGTCGTCTTCGAAAAAAGACGGCCTGAAGAGCCAGTGAAAAAACGAGCGGTACCATTGGCTTTCCGGCAGCCCCGCCTCGCGCAAGGCGAGAAGCGTGTCGACGACGGAGCCGGTGCGGTGCGGTGCTTTCGGCGATGTCGCCGCGAGCACAAGCCGGTCGACGCGGCCGGGAAAGCTCGCGGCGAAGGTCATGGCGATTACGCCGCCCATGGAGTGACCGAGCACATGCGCTTTTTCAACGCCGAGATGATCGAGCAGGGCGGCGCAGTCCTCCGCAATCGCGGGCATGGAAATTTCGGCGCCGTCGTCATTTGTGCGGCCGCAGCCGCGATTGTCCGGCATGATGAGTGTTGCGTGCGGCGCCAGCAGCGGCGCAATCGGCGCCCAGCTCGCATTGTCGCTGGCGAGACCGGCGATCAACAGCAGCGGCGGGCCCTCGCCGGCGGTTTCATAATGCAGCGTTATTCCGTTTACGGATATCTCCGGCATATCAGTCGAGGCTCGGCAGGTTGAGGCCCTGTTCTCGGGCGCAGTCGCGGGCGATGTCATAGCCCGCATCCGCATGGCGCATGACGCCCGTCGCGGGATCGTTCCAGAGAACGCGCGCGATGCGCCGCGCAGCGTCTTCACTGCCGTCGGCGCAGATCACCATGCCCGCATGCTGGGAAAAGCCCATGCCGACGCCGCCGCCATGATGGAGCGAGACCCAGGTGGCGCCGGACGCGGTGTTGAGGAGAGCGTTCAACAGCGGCCAGTCGGAGACGGCGTCGGAGCCGTCTTTCATGGCTTCCGTCTCGCGGTTGGGCGACGCGACGGACCCTGAGTCGAGATGGTCGCGGCCGATCACCACCGGCGCGGAGAGCTCGCCCTTCGCCACCATCTCATTGAAGGCGAGGCCGAGCCGGTGACGCTGTCCGAGGCCGACCCAGCAGATGCGCGCCGGCAGTCCCTGAAACGCGATGCGCGTCCGCGCCATGTCGAGCCAGTTGTGAAGATGCGGATCGTCGGGGATCAGCTCTTTCACCTTGGCGTCGGTTTTGTAGATGTCTTCCGGATCGCCCGAGAGCGCCGCCCAGCGGAACGGGCCAATCCCCTCACAGAACAGCGGACGGATATAGGCGGGCACGAAGCCCGGAAAGTCGAAGGCGTTTGCAAGACCTTCTTCCTTCGCAACCTGGCGAATGTTGTTGCCGTAATCGAGGGTCGGTACGCCGGCGTTCCAGAAGTCGAGCATCGCCTGAACATGAACCTTGATCGACGCCCGCGCCGCGCGTTCGACCTCCTTCGGCGCCGTCTCGCGCTTGTCGCGCCATTCGGCGACGGTCCAGCCTTGCGGCAGATAGCCGTTGACGACATCGTGCGCCGAGGTCTGGTCGGTGACGATGTCGGGCTTGACGTTACGTTTGACGAGTTCCGGGAAAATGTCGGCGGCGTTGCCGAGCAGGCCGACGGATTTCGCTTCGCCCGCTTTCGTCCAGCGTCCGATCATGTCGAGCGCTTCGTCGAGCGTTGTCGCCTTCTCATCGAGGTAACGCGTCTTGAGGCGGAAATCGATGCGGGTCTCGTCGCATTCGACGGCGAGGCAACAGGCGCCGGCGAGCACCGCCGCGAGGGGCTGCGCGCCGCCCATGCCGCCAAGCCCGGCGGTCAGGATCCATTTGCCTTTGAGATCGCCGTTATAATGCTGGCGGCCCGCCTCCTTGAAGGTTTCGTACGTACCCTGAACGATCCCCTGCGTGCCGATATAGATCCACGAACCGGCCGTCATCTGGCCGTACATCATCAGGCCCTTCTTGTCGAGTTCGTTGAAATGGTCCCAAGTGGCCCAGTGCGGCACGATGTTCGAATTGGCGATCAGCACCCGCGGCGCGTCCTTATGCGTTTTGAAAACGCCGACCGGCTTGCCGGACTGAACGCACAGGGTTTCGTCCTGTTCCAGGGTCTTGAGGGTCTCGACGATGCGGTCGAAATCGTTCCAGGTGCGCGCCGCGCGGCCGATGCCGCCATAAACGACAAGCTCATGCGGATGTTCGGCGATCTCAGGATCGAGATTGTTCATCAGCATTCGCATCGGCGCTTCGGTCGTCCAGTGCTTCGCGGTGATCGCGGATCCTCGCGGCGCTCTCACCGTGCGGGCGTTATGGCGTGGGTTGGTCATTGGAGAGCCTTCTCATATTGGCGATGTCATTGCCGGCTTTATGCCGGCAATCCAGTCTGGATCACCGGGACAAGCCCGGTGATGACAATCGGAATTCTGATGTTTTTTCCAAACAGCCGCTCGCAACCATCGAAGCCGCCTTCGCCAGATCGTCAGCCATGAAGCGATCAGGACCGAGGGCGGGGATCTGTTCGCGAATTTTCGCGATGACGCCCTCAAGGGCGGGGCTGGTCTTCAAGGGTTTCCTGAACTCAATCCCTTGTGCGGCGGTCAAGAGTTCGATGCCGACAATCTGCGCGAGGTTCTGGTTCATGAAGCCAAGCCGCCGCGCCGCGTGACAGGCCATCGACACATGGTCTTCCTGATTGCAGGAAGTCGGCGTTGAATCGACCGAGCAGGGCGCCGCGCGATGCTTGTTTTCGCTCATCAAGGCGGCGGAGGTCACTTCCGCGATCATGAAGCCGGAGTTCAATCCCGGTTCC
>CAJXLJ010000043.1 GCA_913055785.1 uncultured Parvularculaceae bacterium
CCATGACGGCGTGCACTTCGCCCGCCGGCACCTCAAGCGAAAGGCCTTTCAGGATTTCACTGCCGCCAACCGCGGCGTGAAGGTTTTCGATCTTCAACATTTTAATCTTTCACAGCATTTTTCGGTTCGATGATGATGTAGACGGTCGTCGAATCCCCGATATTGAGCGCCTCGTGCCATTCAACGCCATCAGACCACCAGGATGCGCCGGCGGGCGTCGGTTGCTCGCGGGTTCCGTCCTTGTCGGTGATCTGCATGACGCCGCCTTCGACGATGTAACCCCAATGGGCGTTATGGTAATGCCGCTCATGGCCGACGCCCGGCGGAAACGCACAGCGCGCGGCGCGAAGCTGTTCATTCTCAAAAAGCGGCTCGCAGACTTTTTCGCCCTTCCAGCCGGCGTCGACCGCGTGGGGCAACGGATCCTCCGCCGCTGTCGCCTTCGGCGACATGAGACGGATCATCAGCGCGACAACCGCCGCAATGATGACAAGCGCAATGATGCGCAGGAGCCACGCCATCAGCGAATGGTCGTTGACATCGAATACGCTGCCGTTGCGACGCCAGAACATTATCGAACGCTCCTTTGGGAAAAGATCATCTCAGTCGTCCTCGCCGTCGAAAAAGCCGATCTCTGCGCCCCTGCGGTTCAGAAAGAAGAGGCGCGCGTCTTCGAGCCTGTCGCTCTCGCCTTTCGAATAGACGCGGTATTTGCCCGAGTCCGGATATTCGACGATGTCGACCTCATTCATGGTCGAGAAGGCTATATATTTAAGCGTCTCTTTGCCGGTGTTGGCGATCTGGTGCGCGCGCTCCGATCCGCCGCATGGCGACGACAAGAGATCGCCGGTTCGGATCGGATAGGTTTCGCCGCCGAAGCGGTATTCGCCCTCGCCTTCGATGATGAAGAACATCTCCTCGATCGCGTGATGGGCGTGAAACGGAAAGGCGCGCTTGCCCGGCTCAACAATGGTCAGCATGGCCCCAAGCTTTTCCGCGCCGAGCGCCGGCCCCATACGCCCGAGCTTCGCTTCGAACTTGCCGTTCGGGCTCGCGAAATCCATGAGCGCCGCGTCGTCGATATTGAGGATGGGTTTGGAGGATTCTTTCATTCTGTCCTCAATGCCGCCTTGCAAACCAATCACCGGCAACATCTTCGGATATGCCAAGCTGACTCGCCCGGCGTAAAAAATATGAAATATCCTTCTGGTTTACCCGATTAAATAGCCAAGCATTCACAAAACTTGGAATTAAAGAGAATCCCGCTGCAAGGCGCGCGTAATGTTGGGGCTCAACTATTAGTGAAGCGACTGCGCCAGCGATCAGCGCCAATACAGAGAAAGGAAACATCCAAATCACTACACGCCACTGGGCTTTGCTCCGTGCTTGATGTTCCCGCCACACTGGCTCAAGCAATTCGTCAAAATTCATCCCACGCTCCCTTCAAGGCTCACGCTGACGAGCTTTTGCGCTTCGACGGCGAATTCCATCGGCAGCTCCTGCAGGACTTCCTTGCAGAAACCGTTGACGAGGAGCGCGACGGCTTCTTCTTCGGAAAGCCCGCGGCTCTGACAGTAGAAAAGCTGGTCTTCGGAAAGCCGCGAGGTCGTCGCCTCGTGTTCGAGGATGGCGCGCGGGTTCTTGCTTTCAATGTAAGGCACCGTATGGGCGCCGCACTGTGACCCGATCAACAGCGAGTCGCATTGCGTGAAGTTGCGTGCGCCCTCCGCCTTGCGATGGATCGAAACGAGGCCGCGATAGGTGGAATTGGATTTCCCCGCCGAGATGCCTTTCGAAATGATCCGCGACTTTGTGTTACGCCCAAGATGGATCATCTTGGTGCCGGTGTCGGCCTGCTGGTGATTGTTGGTGATGGCGATCGAATAAAACTCGCCCTGCGAGTTGTCGCCCTTCAGAATGCAGGACGGATATTTCCACGTCACCGCCGAGCCGGTCTCGACCTGAGTCCACGAAACTTTCGAATTCACCCCGCGGCAGTCGGCCCGCTTGGTGACGAAATTATAGATGCCGCCCTTCCCGTCCTTGTCGCCGGGATACCAGTTCTGGACGGTCGAATATTTGATCTCGGCGTTGTCTTCCGCGACGAGTTCGACGACCGCCGCGTGAAGCTGGTTTTCATCGCGCATCGGCGCGGTGCAGCCTTCAAGGTAACTGACATAGGCGCCGGGCGCCGCGATGATGAGCGTGCGCTCGAACTGGCCGGTGTTCGCCTCGTTAATGCGGAAGTAAGTCGACAATTCCATCGGGCAGCGAACGCCCTCAGGCACATAAACGAACGTGCCGTCGGAAAAGACCGCCGAGTTCAGGGTCGCGAAGAAATTGTCAGAGGTCGGCACCACCGTGCCGAGATATTTGCGGACGAGTTCCGGGTGCTCCTGCACCGCTTCGGAAATCGACATGAAAATGACGCCGGCCTTTTCGAGCTCCTTGCGGAACGTCGTCGCCACGGAAACGCTGTCGAACACCGCATCGACCGCCACTTTCGGCGCGCCCTCGACACCCAGGAGGACTTCGGCCTCCTTCAAGGGAATGCCGAGCTTTTCAAAGTCGGCGAGGATTTCCGGCGGCACGTCCTCGATGGACTTGTATTTCGCGCCGGTCTTCGGGGCCGAATAATAATAGGCGTCCTGATAATCGATCGCCGGATATTTCACCATCGCCCATGTCGGCTCTTCCATGGTGAGCCATCTTTTGAAGGCTTCAAGGCGCCATTCGAGCAGCCATGCGGGCTCTTCCTTCTTCATGGAAATGAAGCGAACCGTGTCTTCGGAAAGGCCTTTCGGCGCCTTTTCCGACTCGATATCGGTCGTGAAGCCGTATTTGTAGGTCTCGAGCGACTTCGCCGTCTCGACCGTTTCCCTGGCTATGGTGTCTTTGACTTCGGACATCTGACTAATCGTTCGCCTCAGCATTGTCGGTCGGGCAAACATCGTCGCGGCAAACGATGCAGCCTCTCGAAAGACTGGAGATCAACAGCCCGACAGGCAGAGAAAACACCGCCACCGCGCTAATCTGCGCGCCCATCAACGACCATTCGGCGAAAAACGAGCGCCCGCTCAAAAAGAACGTTGCGACAACGAGGGCGCCCACAAGCGCAAAAAAGATGAACGACCAGCGCCAGAACGGGGCGCGCCTGATCAACCGCCAGCCATTCATTGCATCGCTAAGCATCTTCTTCAAACCCGTTTGCAAGGATGAGCGTCACCTCTGCGCCCGCGTCGCGGTGCTTCGCGATCGCCTGATATTCTTCCGACATCGCCCATTCGAGAAATGCGCGCTTGTCCGGAAACTCCAACAGCACCAGCCTGTCTCCATCCCAGTTTCCCTGAACGGCTTTCGCCGAAAAATCCGCAGACAATATTTTGCCCTTGAACTTTTCAAACACGCCCATGAACTGGGACGAATATATTTCGTACTCGTCCCGGTCTTTAATTTTAATCTGGCCGACGGCGTAAACGGTCATGCTGCTCTCTCCCTGATACGCGCATAGGCTTTGGACCATTCGCGGATAAAGGCGCCGGCGTCTTCTTCCGTGGAGTTCCAGCCGAGCGACACGCGGATCGCGCTCGTCGCTTCTTCTTCGCTGGCGCCCATGGCGGTAAGAACATGGCTCGGTTTTGTCTTGCCGGAGGAACACGCCGTGCCCGCCGAAACGGATATCCCCGCAAGATCGAGCGCCATCAATTGCGTGGCGCCGGAAAAGCCGGGTGCCGACATACATAAGGTTCCCGGCAGGCGCAGCTCACCCGCGCCCCAGATTTTCGCGCCCGCCGCTTCGGTCGCATGCTGCATGCGGTCGCGCAAGCCCGCGATCTCTTCGGCGCGCTCAAGACTTTGTTTCGCCATGTCGCAGGCAAGGCCCAGTCCGGCGATGGCGGGTACGTTATGCGTCCCGGCGCGGCGGTTCTGTTCATGCCCGCCGCCGCGGAACTGCGGCTCGAGCGGCAGGTTCGGTCCGGCGATCAGCGCGCCGATGCCTACCGGCCCGCCGAATTTGTGCCCCGTAAGGCTCATCATGTCGGCGCCCGACATGAAAAAGTTGACCGGCACCTTGCCCGCCGCCTGCGCCGCGTCACAGAACAAAAGTCCGCCGGCTTCATGAATTATGTCCGCCGCTTCGCGCACCGTCTGCAAAACGCCGGTCTCGTTATTGGCGAACATCAGGCAAACGAGAAAGCCGCCGTCGCGCGCAACATCGTATTCGCTGAGCCGGTCGCGCAACCAGTCGAGATCGACAAGGCCGGAAGGCGTTGCAGGGATCGTTTCAACATCGGCGCCCGTCGTCGCCGCATTGGCGCCGACCGCCGCATGTTCAAGCGCGCTCACAAAGATGCGTTTGATATTGTGCGGGCGGATCGCGCCATGCAGCGCATAATGGATCGACTCCGTGCCGCCGCTTGTGAAGATCACGCCGTTGACCGGCGCATTGACGAGGGCGCGCACCTGCTCGCGCGCGTCTTCGAGAATTTTTCGCGCCGCCCTGCCCTCTTCGTGAACCGACAGGGAATTGCCGTCACGGCGCATGGTCTCGGCGACAAGATCAACAACCTCGGGGCGCACCGGCGCGGTAGCGTTATGATCGAGATAATGCCGTTTCATTCCGCCGCCTCAATAAATTTGTCTTTAGGCGTATTCACCGCCGCCATGCCGAGAATGCGTTTCTGCAAAATGTCCTCGAGGGTCACCGCGTTCAGAAAGATCTCGATCTGCCGGCCGAGTTCGTCCCAGAGGTCGTGCGTCAGACACCGCGCAGTGGTTCCCTGACAGCCGATGGAAGAGCCGCTGGCGCAGGCGGTGGTGCGGATTTCCTCGTCCACGGCGTCGACAATGTCGGCGACGCGAATATCGCTTGCCGGCGCGGCGAGCGCGTAACCGCCGAGAACGCCGCGCGCGCTGGTCACCAGCCCCGCGCGCCGGAGCTTTGAGAAAAGCTGTTCGAGATAGGCGAGCGAAATGCCCTGCCGGAGCGCAATGTCGGAAAGCGCCACCGGCGCGCTGTCGCCGGCGCCGGTCGCTGCGAGGTCCGCCATCGCGGACACCGCATATCTGCCTTTGGTCGTGAGTTTCACGCCGTCTCCGATCGAATTGGTTCAGCCGCAACGGGAGGTTCGGCTGGCGCCGCCGCAAAAACATGCTATACGCGCCCGCCTGCCAGCCCTGTTGACCACGGAGATAAGAAATCCAACTGTTTTAGTCAACATTAGAGTTGCTGATTATTCTAGTGAAATGGCCGGTTCTTCGGCCGATTTTCTGAAAACGGGACAGAACGACAAGCTGCTTGCTTGGATTTCCGCCGCCCGCCCGTGAGCGTAGAGAAGGAAGACGATGCCTGAAGTCATTTTCGCCGGCCCCGAAGGACGCCTTGAAGGCCGCTATCAGAAGGGCCGCGGCGACAATCCGCCGGTGGCGCTGGTGCTCCACCCGCACCCGCTTTTCGGCGGCACCATGAACAACCGGGCGACCTACGAGCTCTACCAGATGTTTGTGCGCAAGGGCTTTTCGACCATGCGCTTCAATTTCCGCGGCGTCGGGCGCAGCCAGGGCGAATATGAGCAGGGCCAGGGCGAGCTCGCCGACGCCGCCACCGCCCTCGACTATATGCAGCAGCTAAACCCGAATGCGCCTTTCGCCTGGGTCGCGGGCTTTTCCTTCGGCTCATGGATCGCCATGCAGCTGTTGATGCGCCGTCCGGAGATCGTCGGCTTCATCTGCGGCTCAACCCCGGCGAACCTTTACGATTTCTCGTTTCTCGCGCCTTGCCCGTCTTCCGGCGTCGTCATTCACGGCGAACTCGACAAGATCTGCGAGCCGGACGAAACCCGCGGCATGGTTGAGCGCACCCGCACCCAGAAGGGCCGCAAAATCGAGTTCAAGGTCGTGCCCGAGGCCGACCATTTCTTCGAGTCCCAGATGGACGCCTTTATCGAGACGGCGGAGGAATATCTCGACTATCGCCTCGCCCATGACCGCCCGGAAGGCGAATATCACGGCGAGAAGTAGCGTTAAGCATAAGTTGTCCCTTGGCCATCGGGGCTGATCCGCGTAAGTTCGCCAAGCGGTAACGTTTTGCGGCGATACTGTAAGGGGAGAGGCTGCGGAAAGCGCCTTGGGGGCGAATGCTGCAACGCTATTTACACAGACTGTCTGTAGCGAAGATCCTGTGCTCGAACAGGCTTCACTCAGCGCTAACCGGCGTCAACGGCTACACGGGCCGCGGCGACGTCGAATTCTCCGCATGGAAAAACGGAACCTGGCGCATTGAGGTCAGCCTCCGCGGCGTCGCCGGTCTCGCCGCCGACATTTACGCTGACGACTCCCTCGTCGAAGCGGTGCCGGTCAAAAACGGCAAGGTCGATTGCCGTTACGAAAGGAATGGCGGCGAGGCGCAGGAATTCCGCGACGGAACGAAAATCGAAGTGCGCCAGAACGACAATCCGATTCTCGAAGGCGTGTTACGCGAACGCCGGAAACACGTTATACTTCATCAAGAATGAGTGAGCTTCAGGCCTTCGCCTTGAAATCGCCGCATGGCGATCGGACCTCACAGACACGCGTTGAGGAGTATGTTCGTTGAGTTTTGAAGACCCCAATGACGCCGGCGAAGATTTTGGCGAGCCCGCGCCGGAAAGCAGCGGCGGCAATCGGCTTGTCGTTGTTTCGATATTCTCGGCCGCGATCTTGATCCTGATCGTGCTGTTATACTTCGCTTACTGAGGAAAAATCACGCGAGACCGGCGCGACCGATACTCAGGAACTTCTCGCGCCGTTGCCGGCGCAGTTCGTCAGGCGAAAGCGCCTCCAGCTCCCGGATTGCGCTTTCAACCGCATCCCCCAAGCGCTCCACCGTCAATTCCGGATCGCGATGGGCGCCGCCGACCGGCTCCTGAATGACGCCATCGATCACGCCGAGATCGAGCAGGTCCTGAGCGGAGATTTTCATCGCTTCGGCCGCATCGGGCGCCTTGTTGTCGCCCTTGCCGGCCGCATCCTTCCAGAGGATTGAGGCGCAGCCTTCCGGCGAGATCACCGAATAGACCGAATGTTCGAGCATCAGCACCTTGTTGGCGGCGGCGAGCGCAACGGCGCCGCCGGAACCGCCCTCACCCACAACCACCGAGATGAGCGGCGCGCCGAGCCCCAGGCATTTTTCGGTACAACTGGCGATCGCTTCCGCCTGGCCGCGCTCTTCCGCGCCGCGTCCCGGATAGGCGCCCGGCGTATCGACGAGCGTGACGACCGGCAGGCTGAAACGCTCCGCCAGGTCCATCAGGCGCATCGCCTTGCGATAGCCTTCAGGTCTCGCCATGCCGAAATTGTGCTCCACCCGCGAAGCGGTGTCCGATCCTTTTTCATGTCCGATCAACATGATCGACCGGCCGCGGAAACGCGCCGGTCCGCCAAGGATCGCCGCATCCTCGCCGAATGCGCGATCGCCGGCGAGCGGCGTGAAATCGTCAACCATCTGGGCGACGTAATCTGAAAAATGCGGGCGCGACGCGTGACGGGCGACTTGCGTTTTCTGCCAGCGCGAGAGTTTGCCATAAGCATCGGCGAGCAACTGATCCGCCTTGCCCTGAAGTTTTTCGATTTCCTCGTTGACGTTAACGCCGGAGGCGTTTTCGGTCTGCCGCAAATCCTCAATCCGGCCTTCAAGCTCGGCGATCGGTTTTTCGAAATCGAGATACGTCCGCATTACTGTTCTTCTCTCGGCTGTTGAAGAGCGGGACCATAGCCCCGCCCCTTACGGATTTCAAACCGAACCTAGCGGGAATTGTCCTGCTTTTTCGCTAAGGGATGACGTTTAAAGACGAGGTCTTTCAGCCGATCCTTGGCCACATGCGTGTAAATCTCTGTGGTCGTAATATCCGCATGGCCCAGCATCTGCTGCACGCTCCTGAGGTCCGCGCCGCCCTCGAGCAGGTGCGTGGCGAAGGCGTGGCGTAGGACGTGAGGAGAGACTTTCGACGGCGGAACGCCGGCGGCGACCGCAAGGTCTTTCAGCATCTGCGCAAACCGCGCGGCGGTTAAATGCCCGGTCTTGCCGCGCGACGGAAACAGCCATTTACTCGCGACGCCAGCCGCCTTGTCGGCGGGCAGGAACGTGGCCCGGCAGGCGAGATAGGCATCCACGGCGTCCACCGCCCGTTCGGTCAGCGGCGCCAGCCGCTCCTTGTCGCCCTTGCCTTTGACGATCAGAACGCGATCGCCCTTGCGCACCGAAGCGAGCGGCAGGCTGACAAGTTCGGAAACCCGCAAGCCCGCTGCGTAAAGAATTTCGAGGAGCGCCGTCATGCGCAATCCTTTTGCACCCTCGATCTCGCTCGCGGCTTTAAACAGCGCGGCGACCTCATCGACGCTAAGCACTTTCGGCAACGGCCTTCTTGTCTTCGGTCTGTCGATCGCGGCGCTTGGGTTGTCGGCGCGCAGTCCTTCCGCATAGAGAAACTGAAAGAACTGGCGCAGCGCTGAAGTCTTCAGCGCCGCGGTCGAAGCGGCGAGTCCCTGCCGCTCCAGCCCGGAGAGAAAGGCGGCGATATCTTCCGCTCCCGCCGTTTCAAGCGACTCGCCACGGCGCGCCGCGCAATCGGCGAAAAGCTGGAGATCGCGGCCATAGTTCTTGAGCGTCGATGCGGCGGCGGCGCGCTCGACCGTCATCATTTCGAGAAACGCCTCGATCAGGCGCGCGTTCGCGGCGGTGAAATTTTCTTTCCGCGTTTTTTCGGCGGTCATTGAGTCCCGCGCGGCTTGAGCCGCGGCGTAAAGCCCCGTTCCTCAGGCTCGGCGGTTTCAGCGGCCGCTTCCTCGACCGGCGCGGCGGCGGCTTCTTCCGGCTCGGACGCGCCGGTGAAGGTCGAGGCCCAGGCGCGTTCGAACACATAGCGCCGTTGCAGCTCGCCCATGCCGGCGATCCGCAGGGACTGGCTGATCACCACCGATTCAACATCGCCGCCGGCTTCCGTCCCGGTGGACGCAGCAAGCGCGACGAGGCCGGCCTGTCCGGTCTTGCCGTCGACGGCGGCGTCGAACGCGGCGTCGAGAATTTGCGCGGTGAGGTCCGGATCGCTATGCGCAAGCGCCGCGCTTGAGCGGAACTGCGCGCTGTCGAGAATGGCGACGTCCGCTGCGCCGGCGATCTGTATCGCGGTTTGCGGATCGAGGACGGCGAGCAGGTTTACGCGCTCGATGAAAGCCAGCGCCTGAGCTTCAGGCAACGCCCCCACCCCTGCGTTCTGGCCGATCATCGCCGCCAGCCATTGCCCTGCGCCGACGCTGTCGCCGATCGCCATGCGCGCCAGAGAAAACGCCGCAGCCTCATCCGGGCTCATAATTGCGCCTTCGAGCGCTGCAATATCATCCGCGTAAAGAAGAGATAGCGCGTAAGCGCGATGGAAACTGTCCGCGAGCGACAGGGCAAGTGCGACGCGCTGCGCCTTGTCACGCAGAAATTCCGGCGCGTTCATGGCGCGAACCGACTGATAGAGCAGAGCGTCGGTTAATGGATCGCCCGCTTTTTCCGCAGCCGTCTCGCGCGCAGCGGCGATTTCGGCGACGTCGAACTCGACGCGGTCAAGCAGCCCTGCAAGCATCGCCGAATTCATGACGCCCATGGCGACGGCGCGCTGCGCGGCTTCAACACGCGTCGCGATATCCTGTACGTCATCCTTTGCAATCGCCATCAGGACGCCGCCATCCGCTTGGCCGAGAAGGCCCGGCATGACGGGAAAATCGAGTTTTCGTGCAATAGCGTATTGCAAAGCGGTCTCGGCCGCCGGCGGCGTCTTCGGGGCTACGCCGGTGACCGCAGCCGTCAGGAAAGCTTCGTCAGCGGCGCTGAGACCGTTCTGATCGCGCAACACCCCGAGCGTTAAATCCGCCGCGTCGCGTTCCCCCGCCTGTGCGTAGCAAAGGATGCGCAGCTTCACCCAGAAGGGATTATCACGGCCGGTGTTGAGGCTGGCGTTGCGCTGGCACGCGCCGGCAATGTTCCCGTCCAGCAGATCGCCGACCGCATGCGCCTGCCCGACCCAGGGATCGCTCCGCCCGGCTGTCGACAGGCTCGCGACCGTGCGCGCGTCATCAACAAAGCCGGCCCGCGCAAGGGCGAGCAGTTTCTTGCCGCCGAGCGACGAAGACGCCTCCGCCGGCGCCGAACCCGGCGACAGCAGCGTGCGCTTCATGACCTCGCCAAGGCTGGGCGCAGACGGCCGCGCCGGCATGTTGAGCAGCAGGAACTCAAGGGTCTGCGCATCCGAGCCGTCCCAGAGAGTTGTCGGCAGGGCGCCCTCAGCTCGATCGAGGGTTCCTGTGGAAAAGGCGTCGGTCGAGAGCGGCGCAGTTTCGACAGCGTCCGGCAGCGCAATCTGCGCCGAGGCGGCGCTCGCCGAGGCAAGCCCCGCCGCGAGAACGACGGTCAGGACTGAAGGGTTAAGGCGCGCCATCGAGCGCCTCCTGTGTGATGGTTTGCGTATCCGGTTCGAGCATCTGCCCGTAAACAAAAAGGCCGGCCAATACCGCCAGCAGCACCACCACCAAAATGACTGTGAATCGCACCTGGAACTCCGTATGCCTTCGGGAAGCCGCCCCCTTTAGGGCGCGCGTCCCGCGCGAACCGCGGCCTACCTATATGCCGCCTAGCGCCCGACCGCGCACTCCCTTACATCTAGCGGCCATGAGCCGTTCCCGCAAATCCCCCGATTTTCAATGCCATCGCACGATCGTGCTGGTGGGCATGATGGGCGCCGGCAAGACCACGGTCGGACGGCGGCTGGCCCCCCGGATCGGCCTGCCGTTTTTCGACGCCGACCAGGAGATCGAACAGGCAGCCGGAATGTCGGTTTCCGAGCTATTTCAAGCACATGGCGAAAAAAGCTTCCGCGAGGGCGAAGCCAGGGTGATCGAGCGGCTTCTGGACGGACCGCCGCATATTCTGGCGACCGGGGGCGGCGCGCTCACCCATGCGGAGACGCGGACGTTGATCGCCGACAAGGCCGTCTCGATCTGGCTCAAGGCTGAACTCGACACGCTTTTGCGCCGTGCGACGCGCCGGGGGACGCGCCCGCTTCTCAAGTCCGGCGATCCGCGCGAGACGCTTAATCGTCTGCTCGAGGAGCGCACGCCCTTTTATGCGGGCGCCGATATCCATATAGAGAGCCAGCCGGGTCCGCATGTTCACACGGTCAATCTGATTGTCGATACGCTTGCGGACTATCTCGGCGTGAACCCAGAAACACGGGACCGTTCCTCATGACTGTCGACACGCTGAGCGTTCAACTGGATGCGCGCGCCTACGACATAAAGATCGGCGCAAACCTCCTCGAACGGGCCGGCGAGTTCCTCGCGCCGCTGCTTGCGCGCAAGCGCACCGTTATTGTCAGCGATGAAAACGTCATCGCTGCGCAAGGGAAGCGCCTTGAAGCAGGATTGAACGGCGCCGGCGTCGCGTATGATTCAATCGTTCTCCCCGCCGGCGAAGCAACAAAATCCTTCGCTCAGCTTGAAGCGCTGAGCGCGCGCCTGCTCGACCTCAATATCGAACGGGGAGACTTGATCCTCGCTTTCGGTGGCGGTGTTGTCGGCGATCTCACCGGCTTCGCCGCCGCGATTCTCCGGCGGGGCTGCCGGTTTGCGCAAGTGCCGACAACCCTGCTCGCACAGGTCGACAGCGCCGTCGGCGGGAAGACCGCCATCAATACGGCGCAGGGCAAGAACCTTGTCGGCGCGTTTCATCAGCCGAGCCTCGTTCTCGCCGACATCACGGCGCTTGAAACATTGCCGCCGCGCGAGATGCGCGCGGGATATGCGGAGATCGTCAAATACGGCCTGATCTCGGACAAGGCTTTTTTCGAATGGCTGGAAGCGCATGGCGAAACCCTGCTGGCGCCTGGCGGCGCGACGGAACGCCAGTACGCGGTCAAAACTTCCTGCGCCGCCAAGGCGGCGATTGTCGCCGCCGACGAGCGCGAGGAAAGCGCCCGCGCGCTGCTCAATCTCGGTCATACGTTCGGTCACGCCTTCGAGGCGGCGTATGGCTATTCGGACCGCCTGCTTCACGGCGAGGCGGTCGCGCTCGGCATGGCGCTCGCCTTTGACTATTCGGCGCGACAGGGGCTGTGTTCGGCGGATGACGCAACCCGTGTAACGGCCCACCTTAAAAAGGCGGGCCTGCCCACACACGCCAGCGACCTGCCCAAAAACGCCGACGTTTCGGCGGAGAACATCACGAAGCTCATGATGCAGGACAAAAAGATCCGCGACGGCGCGTTGACGCTGATCCTCGCCGAAGGCGTTGGCAATGCGTTCATCGCCCATGACGCATCGCCGGACGACATCAAAACATTCCTCAAGGAGAAACTCGCGCGCTAAACGCGCGACAGCGACGCTATGAACGAATTCGACGCAAATCTTTTCATTCCCATCGGGATCATTTTCGGCCTTCTGCTCCTGTCGGCGTTTTTCTCCGGCTCGGAAACGGCGCTTACCGCCGTTTCAAAAGCCCGGATGCACAAGCTGGAATCCGACGGCGACCTCAAAGCGCAGCGCGTGAACTTTCTGATCCGCGACCGCGAACGGCTGATCGGCGCAATCCTGCTCGGCAACAACCTTGTCAATATTCTGGCGACGTCGCTGGCGACGTCGGTTATGATCCATCTGTTCGGGGCGACCGGTTTCGCCAACGCGATCGCCACCGCGACCATGACGGTTCTCGTCCTGGTGTTCTCGGAAGTGGCGCCGAAAACAGCCGCGATCGCACGTCCCGACGGTTTCGCAATGGCCGTCGCGCCGCTGATGCGCTGGGTGGTGTTTTTATTCGCGCCAGTGACGCGTGTCGTGCAGCTGATCGTGCGCGGCGTCTTTCACATCTTCGGGCTTGACGTCAGCAAGGACAGCGCCGTTTTTTCAGCTCATGAGGAGCTGCGCGGCGCCATCGACCTTCATCACTCGGAAGGGCGCGTCGACAAGGAATCCCGCGATCTCATCCGAGGCGCGCTCGAACTCGACGAGTTGAGGATCGAAGAGATCATGATCCACCGCAAGTCCATCGAAATGCTGGATCTCAACCGGCCGAACGATCTCATCGTTCAGCAGGCGCTCAAGAGCCCGCATACGCGACTGCCGCTTTACAGGGAAAACCCCGACAACATCATCGGCATCCTCCACGCGAAAGACCTCTCTCGCGCGCTCTGGGACGCCAATGGCGACGCCGCCGGCGTCGATTTCGAAGCGATTGCGCGCACGCCCTATTTTGCGCCGGAAACGACGACGCTGCAGGAACAGCTCGACGCTTTCAAAGTGAAGCAGGAACATTTCGCGCTGGTCGTTGACGAATATGGCGCCATCATGGGCCTCGTCACTATGGAGGATATCCTTGAGGAGATCGTCGGCGAGATCGAGGACGAGTATGACAGTCCCGTGCAGGGCGTGCGCCCCCAGGCAGACGGATCGCTGAATGTCGACGGCGACGTCACGATCCGCGACCTCAACCGCGCCATGGACTGGAACCTGCCCGACGAGGAGGCCGTGACAATGGCCGGCCTGATCATTCATGAAGGCCAGTGCATTCCGGAAGTCGGCCAGACGTTTTCCTTTCACGGGTTCCGCTTCAAAATCTTGCGGCGCCGCCGTAACCAGATTACCGCTATCAAGATCACCCCTCTCGAGCAGCCGTCCTGAGCTGCAACGCACTGAAAGCTCAAGCAACGGAAAGCATCATCATGGCGAGAAAGCCGGGCCGCTTCGCCCTTGCATTCATTTTCGTGACCGTCATGCTCAATATGATCGGTCTCGGCGTCATCATGCCGGTGATGCCGCAACTCATCATGGATGTGACCGGCGAGAACCTCGCCCATGCGGCGCAATGGGGCGGTTATCTCACGCTGGCCTATGCGTTGATGCAATTCATTATGATGCCGGTGCTTGGCGGTCTTTCCGACCGTTACGGACGGCGGCCGATCCTCCTCATCTCGATGGCGGCCTACTCATTCGACTTCCTGATTATGGCTATTGCGCCGGTGATCGGCGTTATTTTTATCGCCCGCCTCGTTGCGGGAGCGTTCGCAGCGACGTTTTCAACGGCGAACGCTTATATCGCCGACATTACGCCGCCTGAAAAACGTGCGGCGAATTTCGGCCTCATCGGCGCCGCATTCGGTCTCGGTTTCATCATCGGCCCCGGCATCGGCGGCCTTCTCGGCGAACATTTCGGCGCCCGGGCGCCGTTCTATTTCGTCGCCGCGCTGGGCGCTTTGAATTTCATTTACGGCTATTTCGTGCTGCCTGAAACGCTGGCCGACGAACACCGCCGCAAATTCGAATGGAAGCGCGCGAATGCATTCGGCAACTTCAAACAGTTCGCCCAATATCCGGTCATGCTGCCGATCGCGCTGGTGCTGTTCATTTCACAGCTCGCCCATTGGACCTATCCGTCGGTGTGGTCCTATTACGCGGAGGAAAAATTCGCGTGGACGCCGGCGCTGATCGGTTATTCGTTGATGTTTGTCGGGTTCATGTCGGCGCTGGTGCAAGGCGGGCTGACGCGCGTCGTTATCCCGAAAATCGGCGAACGGGCCGCGGCGATCATCGGCATGACCGTCACCATGCTCACCTATCTCGGTTTCGCTCTCGCGGATCATGGATGGATGATTTATGCGCTGATCGCCTTTTCGGCATTAGGCGGCCTCGCCCAGCCGGCGCTTCAGGGCATCATGTCGCGCACCATCCCACCCAACGCGCAGGGCGAGCTGCAGGGCGCGATCGCCGCGATCATGAGCATATCCATGGTGATCGGCCCGACGCTGATGACGCAGATTTTCGCTGCTTTCTCGGCGCCCGGCAAACCGCTGGCGATCGGCGGCGTCACCGTGCTTCCCGAAGGCGCGCCGTTTTATTTTCCGGGCGCGCCGTTTGCGTTTTCATCCTTGCTCGAAGTGATTTCGATCGGCGTTCTTATCGTCTTCGCCTTCAGGTTGATCCAGCGGCCGCGCAAGGAAGACGAAGCCCCCGCCGGCTAACGCTTGTTCTGTCCGCCAAGCTGCAACTGGCCGGCGGCGTCGAACAGGAAAGCCGCCGATAGACCGAACAGCAAGAAGCCGTTCGCGGCTATTGCGCCGCCGAGAAGCCGCCAGGCTTCCGGCAGGAGAACATCGCCGAAGCCGAGCGTCGTATAACTCGCCGCAGAAAAGTAGAGCGCCGTCTCCCAGGTTTCGAAAAGCTCGTAGCGCATAAAGGTCCACGCCCACATGCCCATCTCGAGCGTATGCGCGGCCATCAGCCATAGCACCAGCAACACCAGCACGATGCTGTCGCGAAAGAACCGGAAGACGCCGCGCGCCTTGCCCATGGCGGTGCGAAAGACCGCAGCGGCGGCGGCGACAAAGACGCCATGCACGAATGTGGTCGCACCGATCAGCGCGGCTGATATCGCCAGTTGATGATAGAGCTGTGCGTGTTCCATCCCCGCCCCCTCCTGATGCGGTTCGATTGTGCCCGCAGCGAAGAGAGCGATCAACTCGCTACTTCTTGTTCTTCACCGATTTGAGGATGAGTTTGAGGCGTCCGTTGGCGCGTTTTATCGTTTCGTCGAGACGTTCGACGGTCTCGTTAACGCCGTCCTGATCCTGAGTTTCGGCTTTCAGCAGGGATTGGGCTTTTTTGAGTTCATCGCGCAGAGCCCCCAATGCGGCGGGGTCAGGCTTGTCGCCATTCAGGTCGCCGTTGAGATCTCCATCGATATTATCGACGACGGTCTTTTCCGCGCCCCAGATCACCCAGCCGGTCAACAGGCCAAGCACATAAGCGCTCGCCGCCGCCGTCCAGCGGCTCGTCAAAACACCGATTAACCAATCTTCGCCCATTTCGTCTCCGACCTGCGGCGCCAAACCGGCACACTAAGCCTCCGCCGCGCCTCGAAACGACGCGCCTTATCCCAATTTAAAGCAAGCCGCGCGCCACGAAAAAAACCGCCCCCGGAAGGGAGGCGGTTTCATTAATGAGGCGAAGGGTCTTCACTAAGCCGCTTAACGCGGGGCCATGACCATCATGATCTGGCGGCCTTCCTTTTTCGGAAATTGTTCGACCTTGGCGATTTCTTCGAAATCGTTCTGCACCCGCTGCAGCAAATCTGCGCCGCGATCCTGGTGCGCCATCTCCCGGCCGCGGAAACGCAAGGTGACCTTCACCTTGTCGCCATCCTCGAAGAACCGTTTCATCGCTTTGACTTTGACCTGATAGTCATGGTCGTCGATGTTCGGCCGCATCTTGATCTCCTTGATCTCAACGACCTTCTGCTTCTTCTTGGCTTCGGCTTTTTTCTTCTGCTGTTGATACTTGTACTTTCCGTAGTCGAGTATCTTGCAGACAGGCGGCTGGGTGTTCGGCGACACCTCGACAAGGTCAAGGCCGGCGCCGACGGCGATTTCAATCGCGGCTTCGGTCTTGACGACGCCGCGTTTTTCGCCCGTGTGATCGATCAATAGAACTTGCGGTACGTTGATCTCCTCATTGATGCGCGGACCGTCGCCTTTCGGCGCAGGACCGCCTGCAAATGGTTTTCTTGCTATGGACTTCTCTCCTTCGGTTGCTGAGACGTCAAAAACTGCCGGGCATTCGGCGCCAAACCGTTAAGGCTTTCCCCGAATTGCCCGGAAACGGCGATATATAAGGAGTTCCCGTCACTTATCAACGGGCGGAGGCGGATCTCGGCGCGCCATCGCCCGCCTTGATCAGCCCCATATTGGAAAGCGTGCGCCAGACAAAGGCCGGATCGACTGCGCCGTCGCCCTCCCCGGAAGTCAGCGTCACCACATGCCGGCCGCCCGGCGCGGCGGCTGGATGCTTGCCCCTCAGGATGAGGGCGCCTTCGCATTCGACGCTCACCGCAAGATGGACCTCTTCCGCGTCGTCGCTGACGAAAAAAGCCGCCTCGTGGGCGAGCGCGGCAAGCTGAAGGTGATCGGTCTTGCCCGTAAGGTCGACCAGTTGCGGCGCGCCGTCGGCGATTTCATCGCCGAAGTCATGCAGCTCCTTGGGCCCCACCAAGACCGGCATGAACCCTTCCTGCGCCATGATCGAAGCAAGCCCGGCATAGCCGGAAGCCGTCCAGCGGCGGGCTTCATCGACACCCGGCATCAGCAGGCCGAACTGTCCGGATATGCCGTACCAGGACGGTTTCATATTGGCCGAATCCTTGCGCGCATCCAGCGCCCAGTGAAAATCCGGCAGACGCTGGCTCATCTCGACCCCGGCGCCCGACAGCATGGCTTCTAGCCCCGGCAGCGGCGCATTGACCGCGCGGTCCTGACTGCGCCGTCGCGGAGCGGGCGCAGCCGCATGCCATTTCGGCCGGAACATCCCCATCGCCCCGTGAAGCCGCTTGGATGCGTCGTCGGCCGCCAGATCGTAGACGGTCTCGAACTTCGCGGCTTTCAACTGCTTGATGAATTCTTTTCGCGACTCGGCGTTGCGGAAATCCGGCATGCTCGCCACCTGGTCGAAATAAGGCGACGCGCGCGCGATGCGCTGCAACGGCGGGATCGTCAGTAAGCTGATCTTGGCTCTCGGATGCGCTTGACGAATTGCGTCAAAGGCCGGTTCGGCGGCGACAAAGCCGGAAAGGCTGTCGGTTTTGATGACAAGAACATTCGCCTGTTTGGACCCGAACATCGTACCGTGTTATCCCCTTACCGACAGAAGATCTTTATAGACCCGAAGCGTGGCTTCGCACATCGCGCTCGCCGAATAAAGGCTGGATGCGCGCGCGCGGCCGTTTTCCCCAATGATTGCGCGCTCTTCAGCGGGCATCGCCGCCAGGCGTTCGATCGCCGCCGCAAGCGCGCCAGCGTCGCCGGGTTTGACAAGGAAGCCGCTTTCCTGGTCCACAACGGTTTCAAGCGCGCCGCCATGCGCAGCAGCCACGACCGGCTTGCCCATGGCGCCGGCCTCGACAGCCACGCGCCCGAAAGCCTCCGGCCGGATTGACGGCGAAATCACGATGTCCGACCAGCAATAAGCCGCTGGCATGTCGGCGCAGTCGCCGACCATGTGAACCATCTCGCGCACCCCACGCTCATCGATTTTCGCGCGCAGTACTTTTTCATAATCGGAATTGTCCTGCGCGCCCCCGCAGAAAACTAGCGTCAAACCCGCTTCTTTTCCAGAGCCCGCCTTCGTTTTCAGCGTCGCCGCCGCATCAATCGCGACCTCGTGGCCCTTCCAGCTTGTCAGCCGCCCGGGGAGCAGAACCTTCAGCCCGACGTTTTCCACAGGCGCGCCCCAGCTTTCAACGAGTTCCTCCACCCGCGACGGCGCAACCCTTGCGGGATCGAAGAGATCGAGATCGACCCCCCGGGGTATGACGCGCATACGGGCTGGCGGGACCTTGTATACTTCCGCCACTTGCCCGGCCGTGTAGTGCGAATTGGCGATCACGCAATCGCTTCGGACCAGCGAGGAATTATACCAGCGCTTGATTGGACCGACCGCTTTATGCGCGCCATGAAACGTCGTCACGAACGGCGCGCCGGTGCGGCGGGCCGCCATCAGCGCGCTCCACGCCGGCGCCCGCGAGCGCGCATGAATAAGGTTAACGCCGCGATTGCGGATCAGCTTCGCCAGCCGGTCGGCGTTGCTCCACACGACAGCCGGATTCTTGGAATGAACAGGCATTTTGACGATTTCGCCGCCGGCCTTCTGAATATCCGTTTCCAGCCGCCCGCCTGAGCTGGCGACAAGCGCCACGCCGCCCGCCTGAACGATGGCGGCCGCGATTTCGAGCGTCGAGCGCTCGGCCCCGCCCGAATCCAGACGGGGAATCACTTGCAGGATGGTCTGGTCGAACCGCATCAGTCGGTTATGCTTGCATCATTCTGCGTTTGCCGGTTCCAGGAGGCGCGGGATAAGCAACCTTATCGCCGAAACGCGCCGGAAAGCCATGGAAATTCCGCCTCCTCTTTATATTGACGGCCCGCACGGTCGGATCGCTTGCCGCAAACGCGACGGGGCCGGGCCGGGCCTTGTCTGGCTCGGCGGCTTCCGCTCCGACATGCTGGGAACCAAGGCGTCTTTCCTCTACGACTGGGCGAGCGCGCAAGGCCGGGCCTTTCTTCGCTTCGACTATTCAGGCCATGGCGAATCGGACGGCCGTTTCGAGGACGGCGCGATCGGAGACTGGGCGGGCGACGCCCTCGCCGCGTTCGACGCCATGACCGATGGCCCGCAAATCCTTATCGGCTCCTCCATGGGCGGCTGGATCGCGACCCTGATTGCAAAAGAACGCGCGGAACGTATTGCCGGTATTATCTATATCGCCCCCGCCCCCGACTTTACCGAAAGACTGATGTGGCCCTCGTTCACAGAGGAACAACGGCGGCGAATGAAGACCGAAGGCCGTCTCGAACTCCCTTCCGACTATTCGGACGAACCGGAAATCATCACCAGAAAACTGATCGAGGACGGCCGAAAGCGCCTGGTGATGACCGGGTCTGTTCCGATTGATTGTCCGGTGCGCATTCTCCAGGGGATGAAAGACGACGCCGTCCCCTGGCGGCACGCCCTCGCCTTCGCCGAGCAATTAACCAGTAGCGATGTCGAGATCGTCCTCACCAAGGAAGGCGATCACCGGCTCTCAACACCGGAAGACCTCGAACGGCTCGCAGCAACGCTGACCGCCTTCCCCGCCTGAACCCGGCACGGCTCGGCGCGCCGGGCGCTCGCTTCGCCGCAATTACGCCGCCAGGCGCGACGGAACTCTTGCTACAACTGTCACAACCGGATAACATCGCGACAGGTGTAACAGGGAGAGGTGCGCCCGCTGGCGGCGGCTCCCGTAATAACGAACAGCGACAGCCATGACCGACCGAATAGCCGACAATCCGACGAAACCCGAACTGGCGATCCTGAAATTGCTCTGGCGCGGCAAGGAACTGAGCGCCCGGGAAATCCACACGGAAATCGCCGACCAGTTCGGCTGGTCCTACTCAACGGTGCGCACCGTCCTCGAACGGATGAGCGAAAAAGGGCTGATCTCGAAAACACCGGTCGAAGGCGTCAACATCTATGAAGCCGAAGTCGGCAAGGTGGCGCTGATCGGCCGGATGGTTGCGGATTTTTCCAAGCGCGTTCTTGAACTCGACGCGGCGCCGACGGCAGCGTTTTTCGCCGAGTCAAAACTGCTTTCCGAAGATGAACTCGAAGAACTCGAAGCGGTCCTGAGCCGTTGGGAGGAAGAATGATGAGCGCCATTATAGAACCGTTCTTTATCTGCCTCATCGCATCGATGATCTGGGCGCCGCTGGTTTTTCTGCTCGCCGCGCGCCTTAACGAGAAAGAAGCTTCAGCTTTCGCAGACAAGCTCTGGCCGACGGCCCTGTTCATCGCCGCCGCGCCGGCGTTGTTCGCCCCATTCGCCGCCGCCATGGGACTGTCGCTTCGCAACCCGGCGCCGCTGCCGCCGATGGCTGAGCCGACACATGCGGTCCGTTACGTTCCGGTCGCCGAACCGCTGATCGCACAGGAGCCGGTGCAAACAGTCAAACTTGCAGAGATTCTCGAAGCCATGGCCGCCCTTTATTTTTACGGCTTTGTGCTGTTCTTCGCCCTCGGCGTCGTGCGCATGGTGTGGTTCTCGTATCGGGTCGGCTATGCGTTTGAGCTCGATGAACCGCGGCTAAGGGCCGGGCTTGAGACCTGGCGCCGGCGCATGAACATTAATCCCAATGTGCGCTACGCCTTCACAGACGCGGTTTCTTCCGTCTGCGTCCACGGATTTTTCCGGCCGGTGATCCTGATGCCGATGAATCTGCTCGACCGCGTGTCGGTTGACGATGCAATCCTTATGGGCGCTCATGAAATGGCGCATATCAAGCGCGGCGATACTTGCCTGTTCGCTTTCGCGACGGCGATGAAGGCGGTCTTCTGGTTCAATCCGTTCATTCATCGCATCGCGGCCCGCGCCAATCTCGCGGCGGAACAGGCCGCCGATGCGCTGGTGATCGCCCGCGGCGCAGGTCGCCGCGAATACGCCCGCTGCTTCGTTGAAGGCTTGCGCTTCGCCGCTGGCGCCCCGCGCCCGGAATACGCTTTGGTGCCTTCTTTCACGCCTTTCGATAAACGCTCGCGCCGCGAACGCCTCGACGCCATTCTTTCCGGCGCGGCCGGCGTCAGCCTCCTCAATTTTTCCAGCAAGATCGGCCTGGCGTTGAGCGTTCTTTTCGCCTCGGCGATCGCCCTTGCGCAGGCTGCTCTGGCGGTCACGCCGCATCCCGCGAAAGACGCGCTGCCCAATCCGCCGATTGAAGGCGAGGTCGAAATCACGCTCGGCTTTGGCAAGAAGGTAAAATCTCTGGGGCCCGACCGTCCCGCCCATGAGGGTGTCGACATTCTCGCCGTACGCGGCACGCCCGTTCACGCCGCCGGCGGCGGCAAGGTGATCAGCGCATCGAACCGCTACAAAGGTTCCGACGCCTGGGGCAACATGGTCGTCATCGATCATGGCCACGGCCTTGTCACGCGCTACGCTCACCTCGACAGCTACAGCGTGCGCAAGGGCGACCGCGTCTCCGCCGGCGAAGTCATCGGCGCTGTCGGCTCAACCGGCAAAGTCACCGGCCCGCATCTGCACTTCGAAGTCCTGAAAGACGGCGCGCCGATCGATCCGTCCCCGGTCGCCGGTGTTAAAAGCGCCGCGCGCGTCAGCCCGCCGATGAAAACGGCGCGCACGATCACCCATGCGGCGCCGGTCATCGCAGCCGCCCCGGCCCCTTTGACCGAACCCTCGCCGGAAACGCTTCCCGAGCCGGAATCGCTGCCAGCCGCGCCGGAAACGCCGCAGCTTGACCCGGCGCCGGTGATCATCGGCGAAATCGCCGTCGCACCCGAAGCGCCGGAAGTCGACGAAACCGTAGAAGCAAAACTGGAGCGCAAGCTCGCCGGCAAATACGCCAAGTGGAACGACAAGTTCCGCAATAATTTCAAGAATTTCGAAGACTATATCGACGCCTCGGACCTTGCCATCGAGCTGAGCGAGGTTGAATTCGAAAACATGAACGAATTCGTCGAACAGATGGAAGCGTTCAATTTCCATTTCGACGGCATGGAAGGCTTTGAGGTTGAAATTCCGGAAATCGCCTTTGCCTATAACGGCCGCGAACTGACCGACGAACAAAAGGCCGAGATCCGCGAGGCCCAAAAACGGGCGAAACGCGAAGCGGAACGGGCGATGCACGAGGCGCGTAAAAACATCGAACGCGCCTCTAAACAGATGGAAGCCCAGCAGCGTGCGCGGCAGCGCGCTCTGGAGCGTGCGCATGAACAACGCATCCGCGCGCAAGAACAGCGCAAACAGGCCCAGGAACAGCGCAAGCATGCAATCAAACAACGCGAGCACGCTCAAAAACAGCGCGAGCGCGCCATGGAACAAGCGCAGATTGAGCGCGAACGCGCGCTGCAGGATGCAGAGCGCAAACGCGAGCGCGCGATGGAGCTAGCCGGCCAGCGGCGCGAAGAAGTCAGGGCCGAAGCCGAACGCCTGCGCGAAAAAGAAATCGAACAAACCCGCCAGTCGCATAAGGATATGCTTCAACTGCGCGAAGACGCTCTCAATGAGGCGCAGGAACAGCTTGAACGTGAACGCGACGAAATTGAGCGGATGCGTGAAGATCTCGAAGAAGAGTTAAGCCGCCTCGAAGAAGAAGCCTACGAGGATGACGACGACTTCGATTACGACGATGAAGATGAAGACGACGATTAACATTTTCACATCGCCGTGAAGTCTTCCCCGTTCGACGCGCTTTAAAGACAACTCATCGAATAGCGGATGCGCCAAGCATCCAAACGCGCGAAACTCAACGCTGACAGACTCTGTCCAGCGCCGGGAGAAAATCGCTATGGGCCTTACACGGCTTTGCCTGAAAAACCCTGCAGCCGCCGGCGTCATCCTCGCCATCATCACCTTGCTCGGCGCCCTGTCGATCTCGCGGCTGCCCGTTCAGCTTTTCCCGGCGATCGAGCGCCCGCAGATCGGCATCTGGACCGGCTGGCGCGCCGCATCGCCGAAAGAAGTCGAAAGCGAAATCACCGAACCGATCGAACGCGAGCTGCGCGGCATCCCGGGCGTCACCACCATGCAGTCCTGGTCGAACGAGGGCGGCGCCTGGATCAGCCTGCAATTCTCGCTCGGCACCGATATGGACAAGGCGTTTGCGGAAGTGAATGCGCGCCTGCAGCGCGTCCGCGGGCTGCCGGCTGAAGCGGACCGGCCGCGCATCAATGCGGGCGGCGGCGGCGGCGATTCTGAAAATCTCATTTATCTCTTCCTGCAACGGCTGCCCTCGAACCAGAACCCCAACGCCCGGCTCGGCGACTTCGCCGAGCAACGCATCGTACCGGAACTTGAAGCCGTTCCCGGCGTCGCCGGCGTCCAGGTTCACGCCAATGAAGGCGCGCAGATCCTGCATATCGAATTCGATCCATTCCTCGCCGCCCAGCTCGGCGTTTCGCTCGACCAGATCGCCCAGAATGTGAACCGCTCTTCCGACGTCACCGGCGGCTCGGTGGAGGTCGGCCGGCGCAATTACACGATGCGGTTCGAAGGACGCTTTACAGCCGACCAGCTGAACGAGACGATCCTCGCCTGGCGCGACGGCGCACCGATCAAGCTCGGCGACATCGCTGAAGTCTCGGTCGGGCCGGACAATTTGCGAAGCGGCGCCGTCTATCAGAACGGCAACCCCGCAATCGGCATGAACGTCCAGCGCGAGCCCGGGTCGAATACACTCGAAGCCATCAATGAGCTGACCAAGGTGCTCGACGAGCTTAACGCCGGCCCCCTCGCCGATCTCGGCTACTCAATCCAGAAAAGTTTCGATCCGTCGGTGTTCATCAAACGCGCTATCTCGCTTCTGACAGGCAACCTGCTGCTCGGCATCATTCTCGCGGTCGCCGCGCTTTGGCTGTTTCTCCGGCGCACCATGGCGACGCTGATCATAGCGGCGGCGATCCCCATCTGCCTGATGGCGACGATCATCGTGCTCAACCTTTTCGGCCGCACCATCAATGTCATCTCGCTCGCCGGTCTCGCCTTCGCCACCGGCATGGTGCTCGACGCGGCGATTGTCGTTCTCGAAAACTTCGTACGCATGCGCGAGAACGGAAAGTCCGCGATGGAGGCGGCGGAAGCGTCAGTCGGCCAGGTCTTCGGCGCCCTGTTCGCCTCGACGGTGACAACCGTCGCGATCTTTATTCCGATCATGTTTTTCGAAGACGTGGAAGGCCAGCTTTTCGCCGATCTCGCCCTGACGATCGCTATCGCGGTGTCGTTCAGCCTTGTCGTCGCCGTCACCTTGCTGCCGACCGGCGCACGACTGTTCATCCGGAAGGACAGACCGGCCGGCGCAAAAAAAGAAAACGGGTTCGCCAATCGGCTGGCCGACTTCATTATCAAGATTACATCAACGAACGGACGCCGGCTGGGAATTGCCGGCGGACTGACGCTTGTTCCCATTGCGCTTGCTTTCCTGCTTTGGCCGCAACTGAACTATCTGCCGCCGGTCAAGCGCGACGCAGTCGACGGCTTTGTCAGTTTTCCATCCGGCGCCAGCGCCGACATGATCCGCGAGGAATGGGCCGAAGTCGTCGTCAAAAGACTGCAACCCTATATGGACGGCGAAAAACAGCCGGCGCTCAGAAACTATTATCTCTTCTCCGGCTCCTGGGGCGGCAATATCGGCGTCAGAATCAAAGACCAGTCGCGCATCGAAGAGATGGTCAAAATCGTCAATGAAGAAATACTCGCCGGTTTTCCGGACACCCGCGCCTTCGCGAGCCAGGGCAATCTGTTCGGCAATTTCGGCGGTAACGCCTCGATCAGCCTGCAACTCCAGGCCGCAGATTTCGCCGCGCTCGGCGACTCGATCCCGGCTGCGACCGACATCATTCAGGAGGCGCTGCCCGGCGCGCAGGTCTGGCCGAACCCTGACCCTCAGATCGTCACGCCGGAACTGCGGCTTATTCCGAACGACCGGCGCATCGCGGAAGTCGGCATGAGCCGCGACGCCGTGGCGCGCGCGGTTCGGGCGCTCGGCGACGGGCAATGGCTCGGTGAATTTTTCCACGAAGACGGGCGGATTGACGTCTTCCTCCGCGCCAAGACCTGGACTGAACCGGAATTCCTGCACACGGCGCCAATCGCCACCCCGTCCGGGGCGGTGGTGCCGCTTGGCGAACTCGTCTCGATCCAGCGCAGCGTCGGCCCGCAACAGATCCGCCGGCTCGACTCACGCCGCACGATCTCCCTCGGCATCAGCCCGCCCGAAGGGATGGCGCTTGGGCCGGCCGTCGAGACACTGAAGCGCGACGCGCAGGAAAAACTTTATGACGTGCTGCCGCCTGACGCCTCGATGAAATGGGGCGGCGACGCCGACAGTCTGGCGCGCGCCGTCTCCAATCTCGGCGCCAACTTCCTGCTCGCTATCGCCATCCTGTTCCTGATCATGGCGGCGCTCTTTAAATCCCTCAAAGACGCGGCGCTGGTGATTGTCACCATTCCGATGGCGACGGTCGGCGGCATACTTGCGATCCGCGGCCTGGATCTCGTCAACGACCTGCCGCTCGACCTTCTCGGCATGATCGGCTTCATCATTCTGCTCGGGCTGGTTGTGAACAACGCCATCTTGCTGGTTGCACAAACCCGCGCCTCGGAAGCCGAAGGCAGAACAAGGGTCGAAGCCGTTCGCGAAGCGCTCACCTTGCGCATCCGGCCGATCTTCATGTCCACCTCAACAACGCTGATGGGCATGCTGCCGCTCGTCCTCGCCCCCGGCGCCGGCAGTCTCATCTATCGCGGACTCGCGACGGTGATTGTCGGCGGCATGGCGGTCTCCACGCTTTTCACCCTGCTCTTGCTGCCCGCCCTGTTGCAACTCGGCGCCCAGCCGGCGCTGTCGCCCGTCATGCGCGGCGTCTCCCCCAGCCCTGCAGAATAATTCAAGGAGCCTTGACGTAATGAAACGGAAACTGGTCTTTGCAAGCGCTGCGGGCGCATTCCTGATCGCTGCGGGCGCCTTCGCCTTCTTTTACGGAACCAATGTCGGCGCCAAGGCGGACGCCGCCGATGGGAGCGAACAAGCCCAATCCGGTCCGCCGCCGGCGCCGGTCGCTGTCGCTGACGCCGAAGAACGAGCGCTGGCGCCGCGCTCGGAAACACCGGGGTCGATCGTTTCGACCAGAGACAGTTTCGTCGCCGCTGCAACGTCGGGCAAGATCGAATGGGTCGCTGAAGTCGGCGCCGAAGTCGAGGAAGGCGACGTTATCGCCCATATCGACGATGCTGATGCGCGGCTTGCCCATGACGACAGCGCCGCCGAAGTGGAGCGGTTGAAAGCGCGCGCCGCTTATCTCGACAGCCTTTATGAGCGCTATGTCGGGCTGGGTGAGGAAGCCGGCGAGTCCGAAGCCTCGCTCGACCAGATGCGCGCAAATCGCGA
>CAJXLJ010000044.1 GCA_913055785.1 uncultured Parvularculaceae bacterium
CCGGCAATCCGTAAGAGAGCGTCGGATCGACCATCAGCGCGATGCGCCGTTGCGAGATCGATCCGATCTCGGCGATGGCGAGCGCGATCTGGTCGGCGGCGAAGGCGACCGGCTCCGCGTGGAAATTGCCGCCAGAAACGATGGAGCCGTCTTCGAACACCAGCGGATTGTCGGTTGCGGCGTTCGCTTCCACTTCGAGCGTTCTCGCCGCCTGCCTTAAAAGGTCAATGCAGGCGCCCATCACCTGCGGCTGGCAACGAATGCAATAGGGGTCCTGCACCCGTTCGTCCTCGGCGCGATGACTTTCGCGGATTGCCGAGCCTTCCATCACGGTGCGGAGGAACTTCGCCGCATCGATCTGGCCCTGATGACCGCGCACGGCGTGGATCTCGTCGCGGAACGGCGCCGCCGAACCCATGGCGGCGTCGGTCGACATGGCGCCGGCGACAAGCGCGGCTTCCGCGGCGCGCCAAGCGTCGAACAGGCCGATCAGCGCAAGCGCGGTCGAGACCTGCGTGCCGTTAATGAGGCCAAGCCCTTCCTTGGCGCTTAAGGTCACGGGCTTCAGACCGGCGGCGGCGAGGGCGTTCTTCGCCTTCATGCGCGTTTCGTTGAACCACGCTTCGCCTTCGCCGATGATTGCGGCGGCCATATGGGCGAGCGGCGCAAGGTCGCCCGAAGCGCCGACCGATCCCTGGCTGGGGATCACGGGCGTCACGCCATGCGCAAGCATCGCTTCGATCTGCGCGATGATTTCAAGGCGAACGCCGGAGGCGCCGCGTCCAAGCGAAATCAGTTTGAGCGCCATGATCAGCCGCGCGGTCGAAATATCGAACGGCTCGCCGACCCCGGCGCAATGCGACAGGATGAGATTGCGCTGCAGGGTTTCAACGTCGTCCGGCGCGATGCGCGTGTTGGCGAGTTTGCCGAAACCGGTGTTGACGCCGTAAACGGGCTCAGACCCTTTCGCGGCTTTGGCGAGGATCGCCGCCGACGCGTTGACGGCGCCGTGTTGCGCGGGATCGAGTTTTGCGGCGTCGCCGCTCCGGTAAATCTCTTCAAGGCTGGCGAGCGTCACCGCGCCAGGCGTCAGGATCATGGTCATGGGTTTCCTGCAAAGATGCGGGTTTTGAGTTTGTTGTGGCCCATGTGATAGGCGAGTTCCGCCGGATGTCGAGCCTCCCATATGGCGAAATCGGCGCGCATGCCGGGTTTCAGTACGCCCGTCTCGCCCGCCATGCCGAGCGCCTTCGCGGCGTTTCGGGTGACGCCGGCGAGGGTTTCTTCCGGCGTCATGCGAAAGAGGGTCGCGGCCATGTTCATGGCGAGGAGAAGCGACGTCATCGGGCTTGTGCCGGGATTGCAGTCTGTCGCTACCGCCAAGGGAACCCCGGCGGCGCGCATCGCATCGATCGGCGGGAGTTTGGTTTCGCGCAGGAAGTAAAACGCGCCGGGCAGCATGACGGCGGCCATGTCCGCCTTGGCGAGCGCGATGGCGTCTTCTTCCGTGAGATACTCAAGATGGTCGGCGGATAACGCGCCATACTGCGCCGCCAGCCGCGCGCCCCCAAGATCGGAAAGCTGTTCGGCGTGAAGCTTGACAGGCAAACCTAGCTCACGCGCTTTTTCGAAAACACGTTCGATCTGCGCCGGCGAGAACCCGATGCCTTCGCAAAACCCGTCGACTGCGTCCGCCAGTTTTTCGGATGCGACGGCGGGCAGCATGTCAGTGCAGACATGATCGATATAATCGTCGGCGCGCCCCTGATATTCAGGGGGCAACGCGTGCGCGCCGAGGAAGGTGGTTTTTATATTCACCTTGCGTTCCACGCCGAGGCGCCGCGCCGCGCGCAGCATTTTCAGTTCGGTCTCGAGATTGAGACCGTATCCGGATTTCACTTCAACCGTCGTGACGCCTTCGGCGATCAGCGCGTCGAGCCGCGGCATCGCCGCCTCGACAAGCGCGTCTTCGCTGGCGGCGCGGGTCGCTTTTACGGTTGAAAGGATGCCGCCGCCGGCGCGCGCGATCTCTTCATAGGACTTGCCGAGCAGCCGCGCCTCGAATTCGGCGGCGCGGTCGCCGGCGCAGACAAGATGCGTGTGGCAATCGATGAGGCCCGGCGTCATCAGCGCGCCATCGAGGTCAAAGACGTTGCCGGCGAGCGATGCAGGTTCCCCCGGCAGGTCTTTCGCGTCGCCCGCCCAGGCGATGCGCCCGTCCTTGACGGCGATCGCAGCGTTTTCGATCAGGCCGTAGGGCGCGCGCGCGTCCGGGTCGAGCGTCGCCGCCTTGCCGCCGATCCAGAGCCCGTCCCACATAAGCCTGCCGCCTTTTCTCTTTTAGCTGACCTATAGACAGGCTCGGCGCCGATGAAAACAAACCGCGCGCCGATTCCGCAATCGCGAAACGGTCCCTCGTTAACGATTGTTGCTACGGTGCGTTTTTTGCTCCGGTGAGCAGGCTCGTCTCTTTCAGGGGGAAAGCGACAAGACAACTTTGAACAGGCAGGCGCGTCATGAGCCGGAAATTCGCTAGTAAAACAGCCCTATCCATCCTTGCCGGGGTGTTCGCCGCGATCGGCGCCGCATCGGCGGCGACATTCGAGAGCAGCAAAGTCTCATTTCGGGACGTCACGGGAACGATCGAAATCAGAACGACCAGCGGCGACGAGATGGATGTGGAGATCCGTCAGGGCAAACAGCAGCATTCGATCGAGGTCGTGGAGAAGGACGGGCAAGTCATCATTACCGGCGAGCGCTGGCGCGAAGAAGAAACCCGCGACTGCTGCAATACGCGCATCATGCGCGAGTTCAATCCGCGTCAGGGACGCGAACTGACCACTGGCGAACCGGTCGATGAAGGCTTCTTCGAGGATTATCCGACGATCATCGTCAACATGCCGTTCGAAGGTGATGTCGAATTCATCGACGCGCGCATGAAGCTCAAAATGGATCGCCTTGGCGGCGCGCTTTCGCTGGACGCCTGCTATGTTTACGGCGAAGCGAGCGATGTCGATCAGGCGGTGATCGGTGTGGTGCATGGCAGTCGGCTTGTGATCGGTAATGTAGCCGCCGCGCTTGAAATCGATATTTCCGGCGACGCCGATGTGATGGCGGGCGATGCGGCCATGGTCGATATCGATATCGCAGGCCCCGGCGACGTCATTCTCGGCGCTGTCGACGGCATGATGGACGTGTCGATCGCCGGGTCGGGGATCGTGCGCACGACCCGTCTCGACGGACCGCTGACCGTTCGCATCGCCGGTTCCGGCGGCGTTGCGGTGAAGGGCGGTTACGCCGACCGGCTGCGCGCGACCGTTGACGGTTCGGGCGGGGTTTATTTCGGCGGCGCCGTCAAACAGCCTGAGCTGCGCCTCTTCGGCTCAAGCGAGGTGCGCATGAAGTCCGTCACCGGCCGCGTTGAGAAACACGGGCAGGGGACGGTCTATGTCGGCGACAAGGTCTTCGACGACGAATAATCAGCGTTCGCCGATATCGATGTAATCGCGGCGGGGCGCGCCAGTGTAGATCTGGCGCGGCCGTCCGATTTTCTGGTTCGGGTCCTCTATCATTTCCGACCATTGCGCAATCCAGCCGACAGTGCGGGCGAGTGCGAACAGCACGGTGAACATATCGGTTGGGAAGCCGAGCGCGCGTAGCGTGATGCCGGAATAGAAATCAATATTCGGATAGAGCCGCTTTTCAACGAAATATTCGTCTTCAAGCGCAATCCGTTCAAGCTCCATTGCGACCTGCAAAAGCGGGTCTTCGCGAACGCCGAGCGCGTCGAGCACTTCATGACAGGCTTTGCGCATCACTTTCGCACGCGGATCGTAGTTCTTGTAGACGCGGTGTCCGAAGCCCATCAGGCGGAACGGGTCGTCCTTGTCCTTGGCGCGACGGATATATTCGGGAATGCGGTCGACCGTGCCGATTTCCTCGAGCATGTTGAGCGCGGCCTCGTTGGCGCCGCCATGGGCCGGGCCCCAGAGCGAGGCGATGCCCGCTGCGATGCAGGCGAAAGGATTGGCGCCGGATGAGCCGGCGAGCCGCACTGTCGACGTCGACGCATTTTGCTCATGGTCCATGTGAAGGATGAAAATCTTGTCGAGCGCGTCGGACAGGGTCTTGTTGACTTCGTAATCTTCCGCCTGAACCGCAAAGCACATGCGCATGAAGTTCGACGTATAGTCGAGGTCGTTCCGCGGGAAGACGAACGCCTGGCCGATTGAGTACTTATACGCCATCGCCGCAATTGTCGGCATCTTGGCGATCATGCGATGGCTCGCAACGAGGCGTTGCTTGGGATCGTTGATGTCGGTTGAGTCGTGATAGAACGCCGAGAGCGCGCCGACGACGCCGACCATGATCGCCATCGGATGCGCGTCGCGCCTGAACCCGTTGTAAAAATTCTTGAGCTGTTCATGCACCATGGTGTGCATGGTGATCGAATGATCGAAGTTTTCGCGTTGCTGGCGGTCCGGCAATTCTCCATTCAACAGGAGATAGGCGACCTCAATGAAGTTTGATCGCTCGGCGAGCTGGTCGATCGGATAGCCGCGATAAAGCAGGACCCCTTCATCGCCGTCGATATAGGTGATCTTGGACTCGCAGCTTGCTGTCGAGGTGAAGCCCGGATCGAAGGTGAACGCGCCGGTTTGTCTATAGAGGCTGCGGATGTCGAATACGTCCGGTCCGTGGGTCGCCTTGAAAACGGGAAACTCGAAACTCTGATCGCCGTTCGTCAGGGAGATCGCGCCGGACTTCGTAAGATCGCTCTTCATGTAGCCTGCCTTTTCTTATTGCGGTGCGCTAATTTTGCTGCAGCGCACATAATAATGGGTTTAAAGGGCGATTCCAGACCTCTAATCAGTCGATTTGGTCGCGGATACGGGCCAGCGCTTCGACGCGGCCGAGACTGTATAGCACTTCGCCCATGCCGGGCGAAGGCCGCCCCCCAGTCAGCGCCGCCCTTAAAGGCGCGCCGATTGCGCCAAATCCGACGTCTTTTTCCGCCGCCAGCGCCTGCAGGCGCGAATCGAGCGTTTCCGGTCCGGCCCATAGCGCCTCGTCGCCAAGCGCGTCCGCTGCGGCGGCCAGCATGTCGGCGGCCCCTTCCTTGCGGAGCGGTTTCGCCGCCTTGCCGTCGATCTGGAGCGGGCGTTTCAGAAATAAAAATCCGGCGGCGTCGGGCGCATCGGCGAGGCTGGAACAGCGCGCCTTCAAAAACGGCGCGGCGCGTTCGAGGCGCTCCCTGTCATCCGTATCGAGAACAATACCGGCTTTCTCAAGGAACGGCGCCGCTCTTTCGGTGAAAACACGGTCATCGAGCGCGGCCATATAATGCGCGTTGATATGCGCGAGCTTGTCGAGGTCGAGACGCGCAGGCGCCTTGTTGATGTGGTCGAGATCGAACCATTCAAGCGCCTTGTCGCGGGGGATGATCTCGTCGTCGCCATGCGACCAGCCGAGACGGATAAGATAATTCGCAAGGCCGTCAGCAAGATAGCCCATGTCGCGATAGGCCTCGACGCCGAGCGCGCCATGACGCTTGGAAAGCTTGGCGCCGTCGGCGCCATGGATCAGGGGCACATGGGCGAACACCGGGACCGCCCAGCCGAGCGCTTCGTATATCTGTTTCTGACGCGCGGCGTTGTTCAAGTGATCGTCGCCGCGAATGACATGGGTGACGCCCATATCGTGATCGTCGACGACGACGGCGAGATTGTAGGTCGGTCCGCCGTCGCTCCTTAAAATGATGAGATCGTCGAGCGCCGAATTCGGAAACGAGACGGTGTCCTGAACAGCGTCGCTGATCGTCGTGGAGCCCTCGCGCGGCGCCCTGAAGCGGACGGCGAACGGCTTGTCCGCCGGCGCTGTCGCCGGATCCGCATCCCGCCACGGGCTTTCGAACCGCACGCCTTCTGCTTTGGCTTTCTCACGCACTTCGTTGAGTTCGTCAGGCGTCAGGTAACAGCGATAGGCTTTGCCTTCATCGAGCAGCTGTTTCGCGACTGCGGCGTGGCGTTCGCGCTGCGCATATTGCGAGACCGGTTCGCCGTCCCAGTCGAGGCCGAGCCATTCAAGCCCCTCGATGATCGCCTCGACCGCCGCTTCGGTGTGGCGTTCGCGGTCGGTGTCCTCGATCCTCAAGTAAAACTTTCCGCCGCGGCCGCGCGCGAACAGCCAGTTGAAGAGCGCTGTCCTCGCGCCGCCGATATGGAGATAGCCCGTCGGCGAGGGGGCGAAACGGGTAACGACGGCTTGCGCGTTCGGGTCGGCGTTCGGCATGGCTTGCAGACCGGCTCCTGTTTAGGATGACATGACGTGATTGCGAGGGGTGTTAGCACCCAAACCCACCGGCGCCTATGGTCCAGACATCCATTCCTGCAGCAGAGCCGGCGCTGAAAGGCGGTCTTGACGGCCGGCTGCGCGCGCTCTGGCGGCGGGCCGCCCATGTTGCGCCGGAACATCTGAAAGCGTGGGCGAAAACCGAGATCGCGGGCCTTGGCCTGTGGTCCCCGGTCGCCATCGGGGCCGGGGCGGGGTTCTATTTCGGCCTCAAGACGGAGCCGCACTGGATGCTTGGCGCCGGCGCGCTCGTCGCGGCGCTGGTCGTAACCTTGCGCGTGAGCCGTTTGAGACGCGTCTCGGCGGGGCTGGCGCTGGCGGCGCTGGGTTTCACCGCTGCTGACTTTCGCACCGCTTACGTTGAGGCGCCGGCGCTCAGCCGCGAACTTACGATCCGTCCGGTTTCCGGCAAGCTCCTGTCCATCGAGGAAAGCGCCCGCGCGCGGCGGCTGGTGATCGCCCTCGACGCGATTGAAGGCGTTGCGCCCGAGGCGTTGCCGGCGCGGGCGCGCGTCACCTGGCGCGGTGCCGAATTCGAGGCGTCGCCGGGCGACCGCATCACATTGCGCGCCGGATTAAGCCCGCCGCCGCCGCCCGCCGCGCCCGGCGGTTTTGATTTCGCGCGGCGTCTCTATTTCCAGAAGATCGGGGCGGTCGGTTTCGCTGTGAGCCCGCCGGTTGTCGATGCGGCCGATCCCGGGACTGAGACGCGTTATATCGCTGATGCAATCGAAAAGGCGCGAACCGCGCTGAAGCGGCGGATCATTGACGTGACCGGTAATGAAGGCGGGGCGATTGTGGCCGCCGTCGTCACCGGCAAGCGCGACGGGGTCAGCGAGGAATCCGAAGCCGCGCTGCGCGATGCGGGGCTCGCGCATCTTCTGGCGATATCCGGCCTGCATATGGGGCTGGCGACCGGGTTGATCTTCTTCACCGTGCGCCTCGGCCTTGCCGCTATCGAGCCGCTGGCGCTCCGCTTTCCGATCAAGAAATGGGCGGCCGCTGCGGCGCTGCTGTCCGGCCTCTTCTACCTGATCCTTTCCGGCAGCAGCTGGTCGGCGCGGCGGGCGTTCATCATGGCGGCGATCTTTTTCGCGGCGATCCTTGTCGACCGCCGGGCGCTGTCGCTGCGCAATGTCGCGATTGCGGCGACGATCATCCTGCTGACGACGCCGGAAGCGCTGTTTCATCCGGGCTTTCAGATGTCCTTCGCCGCGGTGACGGCGCTGATCGCCGGATATGAATGGTGGACCGCCCGCGTGAGCGAGCGGCGATCCCACACGCTGGGCGCGCGGGTGAGACGCTATGCGGCGGGACTGGCGGCGACGGATACACTCGCCGCCGTCGCCACGGCGCCGTTCGCGCTTTATCACTTCAATCGCGTGGCGATTTATTCGCTTCCAGCGAACATGGCGGCGATGCCGTTGATGGGCTTCTGGATCATGCCGGCGGCGATTGTGGCGCTGTTGCTTTCGCCATTCGGACTAGACGCATGGGCATGGCGGCTGTCGGCGGGCGGCATGGAGGCGATCCTCACCATCGCGCGGGAAGTCTCCAGCTTGCGCGGCGCGGTTTCGCTGACGCCGCAATGGCCGCTCGTAATGCTCCTCGCGATGACCATCGGCGGTCTCTGGCTCTGTCTCCTTCGCTCGCCCTTGCGGCTTTTGGGACTGGCGGCGCTTCCGCTCGCGCTGCTGATCGCGCAATTCGTTCATGCGCCGCAGATTTTTGTCGCCGCTTCGGGGCGCAACGCCGGCGTCGTTCCGCCGGGCGCCGAGGCGACGCTTTATGTTTACAGCAAGCGCCGGGACAAGTTCTCGGCAGGAGTCTGGGCGGAGGTGAGCGGCTTCGATCCCGGCGCGACCGCGCTCAACGCGATGGCCGAAGCCGGGCGCTGCGATCCAGACGGCTGCGTCATGGAACTGCCGGAAAGCCGTGTCGCGGCGTTTGTGGAAGCGCCCGCCGCGCTCGCCGAGGACTGCGCCCGGGCCGATCTTGTCGTCGCTTTCTTTCCAGCAAGCGCCGCGGACTGGAAAGCTTGTAAAGCAAAACTGATTGACCGGCGGTCGGTCTGGCGGCGCGGCGCGCATGCGATCCGGTTCGACAAGAACGGCGCGCCGCAAGTGACGACAGTCGGCGATTTCCGGGGACGCCGGCCGTGGACGGGCGGCGAGGATTTCTTCCCCGCCGAGTGATGATCCGTACACGCATAAGGCGATTTGCGCGCTATCAAAATACAACCCTGAGAGGGCGGTTGGCCCTCTAGCCCAGTAAATGGGGATAGTTATCCACCCCCCTCGCATACGGCTTTATCCTTCGCCGTGACGTTGATGACGGCTCAGGAACGGACGATTTCAATCAGCGGATCGCCGCACCGGATCATGCACCAAGCAGCGTCGGACGCGGGACGGAATTTTCGCCTTCGCGTCAGGCTCTTTGACATTGTGAATTTCGCGGCGATCGGGAGCAACGCCTGCCGACCGCAGCGTGAAGCGGTTCTTGGCGGATTAATCCAGCCGGGCCTGCGCCGCTCAGTAGCGCCGCATCAGGCCGACGAGCTTGCCTTGCACGGCGACCCGGTCCGGCCCGTAGATTCGGGTTTCGAAGGCGGGGTTCGCCGCTTCAAGGGCGATTGACGCGCCTTTCTTGCGTAGCCGCTTCAGGGTCGCTTCCTCATCGTCCACCAGCGCGACGACGATCTCGCCGCTGCCGGCGCTGTCGCAGCGTTTGATGATCGCATAATCGCCGTCATGGATACCGGCGTTGATCATCGATTCTCCCTGCACCTCGAGAATGTAGTGCTCCCCGGCGGAAAGCAGCGCTTCCGGCGCGGCGATCCGGTCGACTTCATGCTGGATCGCCTCAATCGGCGTACCGGCCGCGATCCGGCCAAGCACCGGCAGCTCCATGAGACCGCTCTGGGGGGCGGACGGTTTCGATTCCGGCGGACGGCGGCGGAAGCCGCCATCGACCACGGAAGGCGAAAAGCCCCGGGCCGGCGCGCGATTGGCGGCTGCGGCGGTAATATCGTCGGGCAGCCGCACCACTTCGAGAGCGCGGGCGCGGTTGGGCAGGCGGCGGATGAAGCCGCGCTCCTCGAGCGCGGTGATCAGCCGGTGAATGCCGGACTTCGAGCGCAGGTCGAGGGCGTCCTTCATTTCATCGAATGACGGCGAGACGCCGGTCTCGCTGATCCGCTCATTGATGAAGAGAAGCAGCTCGTGCTGTTTCCTGGTAAGCATGTTCCTGTCTCCGTCTCCAATTTTGGTCAGGCTTATGTTTCGACCGGGCTTTCGCCGGTTGCGGCGTGCGTGCTTTCGCCCAAAGGCTGCTTGCATGGCCGAAACGACAAAAGAACAAAACGACAACGATGTTCTATGGTTGTTCTTCTGGCCCGTCAACAGGGGGCGCTAAACGACTGGAAACCGGGCCGCCGGGTTCAGGCGAGCGTCGCCGGTCCCAGCAGCGCTCTTGTCGCCGCAGAGATATCCGGCTGGCGCATCAGGCTCTCGCCCACGAGGAAGGCTTTCGCGCCGTAACCGGCGAGCGTGACGATATCTTCATGCGTATTGACGCCGCTTTCGCTCACCAGAAGCGCCGAAGGGGGCGCCAGGGCGGCGAGTTCTGCAGTGACCTGAAGACTGGTCTTAAATGTTTTGAGGTTACGGTTGTTTACGCCAATTAAGTCGGCGTTAAGCTTAACGGCGCGCTCCATTTCCGCCGCATCGTGGGTTTCAACCAGCACATCGAGGCCGTTCTCTTGTGCAGCGGCCATCAGTTCGCCGGCCTCGGCGTCAGAAAGGCAAGCCATGATCAGGAGGATGCAGTCGGCGCCCCAGGCGCGGGCTTCCGTCACCTGATAGGGATCGATCATGAAATCCTTGCGCAGGATCGGCAGATCGACCGCCGCTCTCGCGGCGCGGAGCGCCTCGGGACCGCCCTGAAAGCTCGGGCCGTCGGTCAGCACGGAAAGGCAGGCCGCGCCGCCGGCCTTGTAGGCGTGCGCATGGGCGGCGGGGTCGAAATCGGCCCGGATGAGGCCTTTCGAGGGGCTCGCCTTCTTGATTTCCGCGATCAGCGCGAAGCCGGCCGACGCCTTGCGTTCCAGCGCCTTGCGAAAGCCCCGGGGTTTCTGCGCCGCCGCGAGCGAGCGCAGGGCCGCAAGGGGCGTGTTCGCCTTCGCCGCGGCGACTTCCTCTTTCTTGTAGTCGATGATGTCGTCGAGAATGGTCATGGGGCCGAGTTCGAAATTTCAATCAGCTTTTCAAGGGCGGCGCGGGCTGCGCCTGCGTCGATCGCCTGCTCCGCTGCGCGCGCGCCGGCGGCGAGATCGCGCGCCTTGCCGGCGATCACCAGCGCGGCGGCGGCGTTGAGGACGGCGATATCGCGATAGGGGCCTTTCTCTCCGGCGAGCAGCCGCCTCAGGGCTTCCGCATTCGCCGCCGGGTCGCCGCCTTTGAGGTCTTTCAGGCTGGCGCGGGGGAGCCCGGCTTCTTCCGGCGTGATCTCGAATTCGCGGACGGCGCCGCGTTCAAGCGCCGCCGCGTAAGTCGGCCCGGTGGTGGTGATCTCGTCGAGCCCGTCGCTCCCATGGACGACCCAGGCGGTCTCGACCCCGAGCCGGGGCATCACCTCGGCGATCGGGCGCAGAAGGTCTCTGGAGAAAACCCCCATGAGCTGCCGCTTCGCGCCCGCCGGATTGGAAAGCGGCCCGAGCACGTTGAAGAGGGTCCTGACCCCGAGCGCCTTGCGGGCCGCCGCCGCATGACCCGCCGCCTTGTGGTGGAGCGCCGCGAACATGAAGCCGACATTGGCTTCCCTGATCGAGCGGGAAATGAGCGCCGGCGGGGTATCGAGTTTCACGCCGAGGGCGCTCAAGACATCCGACGATCCGGAAAGCGAACTTGCCGAGCGGTTGCCGTGCTTGGCCACCGGCGCGCCGCAGCCGGCGACGATCAAGGCGCTCGCGGTCGAGATGTTGTAGGTGCCCGCGCCGTCGCCGCCGGTGCCGCAAGTGTCGATGGCGTCGTCCGGCGCCTCAACCGCCAGCGCATGATCGCGCATGGCGAGCGCAGCCGAGGCGATCTCCTCGACCGTTTCGCCGCGCGCCCGAAGCGCCGTGAGGAAGCCGGCGATCTCGATGTCACTCGCTTCGCCGGCGAGGATCGCGGTCATCGCGCCGCGCATTTCATCGCCTGAGAGGGGCGCGCCGGAGACCGCGCTGGCGAGATAGGGGGTGAAGCCGCTCACGCGCGCGCCTCCCGCAGAAAGTTCGCAAGCAGCGCGCCGCCATGTTCGGTGGCGATGCTTTCGGGATGAAACTGCACCCCGGCGATCGGCAAGGTCTTGTGCGCGAGCCCCATGATCTCGCCGTCGTCATCGGCCGCCGCCGTGATCTCGAGCGCCGCCGGCAGGCTCGACCGGTCCGCGACGAGAGAGTGGTACCGCGCCGCCGTGAAGGGCGAGGGCAGGTTTTCGAAAACGTCCTTGCCGTCATGAACGACGCCGCAGGTCTTGCCGTGCATCAATCGCCTGGCGCGGACAATCTCGCCGCCGAAGCTCTGGGCGATCGCCTGCATCCCGAGGCACACCCCGAACACCGGCTTCTGGGCTTTCGCCGCGGCGGCGATCAGCTCCAGGCAGACGCCGGCTTCGTTGGGCGTGCAGGGGCCGGGCGAAAGCACGATCGCCTCATACTCGGCGCCGGTCGCCGCCGTCGCGGAAATCGCGTCATTTCGCCTGACATCCACGGCCTCCCCAAGCCCGCCGATCAGATGGGCGAGATTGTAGGTGAAGCTGTCATAATTATCGATCAGCAGGATCATCGGGGCCGCGAGAATCAGCACACTAGAAGAAGGTTCAGGTTTAGCGCCGGCGGCGGCGGGCGCAAGCTTGAGCGCGCAAGGAATGCATAAGCGGCTCGGCCGCTCTGATGGAACGGCGCCGGTGAAACGACGAACGCGAAGAAAAGGCAAACGGGGCGAGGCGGCCAGGGCGGGAATGATCGCCTCATTCGGCATCGCCCTCTTCGGCGTTCTGCTCGGCGCCATGGCGGCCTATATCGGCGAGCACGGATCGGCGGCGCGCGCTTCGCGTCAGCCGGCGATCGAAACGCCGCTGCGAGACGCGCCCTTCATCGACATGGCGGCGGAGGAACGCGACAAGATCGTCCAGCTTCTCCTCGCCGGCGCGGAACTCGAGCGATTGCCGGTTCCGCAGGATGGAATGCAGCCGAAGGCGCGGCCGAAAATCATCATCGTTTTCGACGATATGGGTCTCGATCACGCGGCCTTCGAGCGCGCCCTCGCGCTGCCCGGGCCGCTCACCTATTCGTTCCTGCCTTATGCGCAAGGCGTCGACGGTCTTGCCCGCAAGGCGAGAGAACAAGGCGCGGAGATCATGCTGCATCTGCCGATGGAGCCTGAAGGCGGCGCCGATCCCGGTCCTCACGCGCTGCGTCTCGACATGACCGGCGCGACCTTCATCGAAACCCTTGAATGGAATCTCGCCCGTTTCGACGGCTATGTCGGCGTCAACAATCACATGGGATCGAAGCTGACGGCTGATACGGCGGCGATGAAAACCGTGCTCGCCTATCTCAAGGAGCGCGGGATCTTCTATCTCGATTCCGTGACCACGGGCGAGACAGTCATGCGAAAGGCGAACGCCGCGGTGGGCGCCGATGCGTTCTCGCGGGACGTTTTCCTTGACGCGCAGGCCGGGGACAGGGCGTTCGTGCGCCGCCAGCTCGATCTTGTGGAGCGCATCGCCCGGGAGACCGGCTACGCGGTCGCGATCTGTCATCCGAGAGCTGAAACCATCGACGTGCTCGGGCCGTGGCTTGCGACGGCGCCGAGCCGGGGGTTCGAACTCGCGCCGGCCTCGTCGCTCCTGTCCATCGCGCACGACCGCAAGATGCAGCAGATCATGGCGATGGCGCCGGGCCTGCGCGGCTAACAAACATCAAGTAGTAACGTGCATCGTCATCCTTCGTGACAATTTTCCCTTCACCCTGAGGGCGTCTGCTTATGCAGATGCGTCACGAAGGGCGAAGGAAAAATCCCTCAGGATGAAGCGGTGTGCAATAATTTCGCGGTAACGTAGTCAGTTGCCGGAGCGTTTGAGCGCATCTTTCGCCGCTGCGAACAGCGCCTGCGCCTTGTTTTCGCATTCGCGCTGTTCGGATTGCGGATCGGAATCGGCGACGATCCCGGCGCCCGCCTGCACATGCATGCGCCCATCTTTGATGAGCGCGGTTCGGAGCGCGATGCAGGTGTCGACATTGCCGTCCGACGAAAAATAGCCGATGGCGCCGCCGTAAACGCCGCGCGCCGAGTTTTCGAGTTCGTCGATAATTTCCATGGCGCGGATCTTCGGCGCGCCGGTCACGGTGCCGGCGGGAAAGCCGCCCGCCACCGCGTCGACCGGATGCACGCCTTTTTTGAGCGCCCCGACGACGTTCGAGACAATATGCATCACATGGCTGTAGCGCTCGATCGTGAAGCTGTCGGTGACGCGCACCGAGCCGGTTTCCGCCGAGCGACCGACATCGTTACGCCCGAGATCGAGCAGCATCAGATGTTCGGCGCGCTCCTTCGGGTCGGCGAGGAGATCGGCTTCGAACGCCTTGTCTTCGGCCGGGCTTGCGCCGCGCGGCCTTGTGCCGGCGATCGGACGGATTGTGACCTCGCCGTCGCGGACCCGCACGAGAATTTCCGGGCTTGATCCGACAAGCGCGAAATCGTCGATGCTGAGATAGAAGAGAAACGGCGATGGGTTGGCACGCCGCAACGCCCGGTAAAGTTCGAATGGCGGCGCAGGAAAGTACGCCGAAAAACGCTGGCTCAAAACCACCTGAAAGATATCGCCGGCGGCGATGTAGTCTTTCGCGCGCTCGACCATGGCGGCATAGTCCTGCGGCGGCGTATTCGATTGAAGCGCAACATCGCCGGCGCTGTTTGCGGCGTCGGACGCCGGCATGGCGAGCGGCGCGGCGAGATCGCCCGCGGCGTCCGCAAGCCGTTCGGCCGCGCGTGAATAGGCGGCGCGGGCGGGAAGACCTTTTTCCGGTCGCGCCGGGGCCGCGAGAATGATTTCCTGACGGACATTATCGAAAATGGCGACGACGGTCGGACGCATGAAGACGGCGTCAGGCGCATCAATTCCGCCGGCGGGGCGGGGACCGAGCCGCTCCATCTGACGCGCCATGTCATAGCCAAGATAACCGAACACGCCCGCCGCCATGGGCGGCAGGCCCGGCGCCGGTTCGATTTCCGATTCAGCAAACAGCCGTTTCAGATTGACGAGCGGCGCGCCGTCTTCTGTTGCGAACGCGTCAGGATCGGCGGCGGCGTTGCGATTGATCTCCGATTGTCCGCCGCGGCAGCGCCAGATGACGTCCGGCTTGAAGCCGATGATCGAATAGCGCCCGAGCTGTTCGCCGCCCTCGACCGACTCAAGAAGGATCGCGTTGCGCCGTCGTCCGGCCAGCTTCAGGAAAGCCGAAACAGGTGTTTCAAGATCGCTGACGAGGCGCGTCCAGACGATCTGCGGCGCGCCGCTCGCGTAGGTTTCTTCAAACGCTTTGAACTCAGGCGACGGCGTCACTGCCCTTCGCCGAAGATCGTGTCGAGTTGCGCCTGGTTGACCTTCACATTGGTGTCCTGGCGGATGGCGGTGATGAAGGCCTCAAGATATTCCTGATCGAACTGATAGCCGGCGAGTTGTCCCAACTGCGTCCACTGTTCCGGCGGGATCGTACTCATTGCGAAGCCGACCTTTCGAATTTCAGCGACGATTTGCGCATCGCCGAGCGCTGCGGGACCGGAAACGAGATCTCCTTTGGTGGCGGAGAATATCTGGTCGTTGAACTCTGATGAGATGGCTTCGTTTTCGAACTGGCGGTCGACGACAATTTCAGTCGGCGCCCGGCCGAACTGATCGGCGGCTTCATCAAGCGTCTTGCCGCCCTCAACGGCTTCACGAACGCCGCGCACCGCATCGGCGATGCGCATGCGGCGTTCTTCATCGCGCCAGCGCTGCTCAACATCGTCGCGCACATCCTCGAACGGTTTGAGCGCCGGCGGCGTGATCTCGTGCAGCGTTGCAAAGAAATAACCGTCGCGGGCGGCGAGTTCGAGCGCTTCGGTTTCCTCGCCTTCCTCAAGGGTGAAGACATCCGCGAGCGCTTCGCCGGGCACCTTGTCGACAATGGCGCCGCCGGGGGCGAAACTGTAGCGGTCGATCGGGCCAATCGTCTCGGGTTTGAAGCCGAGCGATTCCGCCGCCGTCTTGAGGTCGGCGCCGGTGTCGCGCATCTCTTCAAACTCATCGATGGCGTTCAACAGCGCCCGCCGCGTGTCCTGATCGAGGAACTGGTTCTCGATTTCCTCGCGGACTTCCTCAAAGCTCTTGGTTTCCGGCGGCGTGATCCCGGCGATTTGCGCAATCTTCCAGCCGAAGACGCTCTGGACCGGGCCGACCACATCGCCTTCGCCCAACTCTTCGGTAAAGGCGGCGTCGGCGACGGCTGGATCGAGGATATCGCTTTTGGCGGCGTCTGCAAAAGTGACGTCGTCAAGCGCCAGCCCGCGTTCGCCGGCGAGCGTTTCGAAAGGCGTTCCCTGACGCAGGGACGCAGCGGCGGCCTGCGCTTCGGGTTCGGTGTCGAATGAAAGTTGATAAAGCGTCCGCCGTTCCGGCTTGTCGTACATGCGCGGCTTGTTGAGTTCGTAAATACGGCGCAGCTCTTCCTCGGGCGCCGTGACATCCTCGCGAAAATCTTCAGTGCGCAGGACGAGAAGATCGAAAGTGCGGTATTCGGGCGCCGTGAATTGCGACGGATTGTTCTGGTAATACTCTTCAAGATCGGAAGGCGTCGGCTCGGCCGCCTTGCCGGCCATTTCATCGGTAACGATGAGATAGGCGATCATCCTGCGCTCAACCTCGCGCATCAGCACGGCGTCAATGATGGCTTTCGGCGCCGGCGCGCCGAGGGCGAGGGATTCGATCATCTGCGAGCGCATCAAATCCTCGCTGATCCGTTCCTCGAACTGTTTCACCGTCATATTGTTCTGACGGAGAATGTTCTTCAGCACCGTTTCGTCGAGTTCGCCCGTGGCGGCGTTCTTGAAATTGTCGTTGGCGTTGAGATAGTCGCGGACGAATTCCCGAGGAATGGCGAGATTGATGCCTTCGGCGAACTGATCGATCGCAGAGCCGGTCGTGATCTGGGAGATGACCTGCGTGTGGAGCCCTGCAGCGATGGCGTCTTCCTGGGAGTAGGCGCCGCCGGTCTGTGCGGCGCGATTCTGGACGGCGCGGTTGAACTCGCTTTGAATATATTGCGCGGAGAACTTTTCATCGCCGACCGAGACTGCCGTGTTGCCGGCAAACTGGCGCATCTCAGGCACGCCCCACATCGCGAAGGCCAGAATCAGCAGAACGACGAAAATCCATGCAATCGCGCCCTTTAATCTGTCGCGCACCTGACTGAGCATAAAAGCCTCTTTATTTCCGGGATGAAACGAACCGGTCTTGAAATCGGCGCGTAACCTAGACGCGGCCATCTTCCGGGACAAGGCCGCGGAGACGGCTAATCTGGACAGCCCTGCACGCATCGCTTAACCCGGTGCCGGGAAGGGAGGCCCGCGCCATGAAGTCACTAATCGCCGGCAACTGGAAAATGAACGGGCTCGGCGCATCCGCCGCCGAGATCGAGGCGCTGATCGCGCAATTCGACGGGTCCGCGCCGGACGACCGCGACATTCTGATCTGTCCGCCGGCGACCCTCGTCAACCGATTCGCGAGCGCCTATTCCGACGAAGGCTTCCTGATCGGCGGTCAGGACTGTCACGCCAAGTCCGCCGGCGCCCATACCGGCGATATCAGCGCGGCGATGCTGGCCGATGCGGGCGCCGCCTATGTCATTGTCGGCCATTCCGAGCGCCGCGCCGATCACGGGGAAAGCGACGCGGATGTGCGGGCGAAGGCCGAGGCCGCGTTTGGCGCCGGGCTGACGCCGATTATCTGCGTCGGAGAGATGGAGGCGGACCGCACCGCCGGTCGCGCGCTCGATATAGTCGGCGCGCAGCTCGACGGTTCGCTGCCGGAAACCGCAGAGGATTTCGTGATCGCCTATGAGCCTGTCTGGGCGATCGGCACCGGTCTCACGCCGACCATCGCCGATATCGATGAAATGCACGATTTCATCCGGGGAAGGACGCGCGCTGACATCCGTATTCTTTACGGCGGCTCGGTGAAGCCAGGCAATGCGAAGGAAATTCTCGCCGTTAATAATGTCAACGGCGCGCTGGTCGGCGGCGCGAGCCTCAAGGCCGCGGACTTTTATCCGATCATCATGGCGGCGCCGGGAGCTTGAGGAGGCGATGCGCGTGGCGATCTCCATCGTTCTCGCTGTTCTCCTCGCCGCGCTTGCGGGGCTCTCCGGTTACGCGTCGTGGAACGCCGAGCGCAAGGCGCCGATGATCGGTAAGCGAGTGGCGGTGAACGGCGCGTCGCTTCATGTGTTCGAAACCGGCAACAGACAAAGCGCGCTGCCGCCGGTGGTGCTCATTCACGGCGCCAGCGTGAATCTGCGCGACATGGAAATGTCGCTCGGGAGGGCGCTCGCCGCAGACCGGCGCGTCTTGATGATCGACCGGCCGGGACGCGGCTATTCGGAACGGCCCGTTAACGGCTACCAGCTCGACGTGCAGTCGGCTTACATCCATGACGCCGTTCAGGCCCTCGGTTATGAAAAGCCGCTTATTGTCGGACAGAGTCTTGGCGGCGCGGTGGCGCTCAATTACGCGCTCAACTATCAGGACGAGATAAGCGGGCTGGTGCTGCTTGCGCCGGTCAGTCACGAATGGCCGGGCGGCGTTGCGTGGTATAACAGCGCCTCGGAAATCCCGGTGATCGGTTTCCTGCTGCGCCGCCTCGTTATTCCTGTTTACGGCTATTTTGTCGCCGAGAAGGGGATCGCTGAATCCTTCGCGCCAGACACGCCGCCGCCCGGCTATTACGAGCGCTCGGGGCTGGCGCTGCTGTTTCGCGCGGGCGACTTCAGGAACAACGCCGCCGACATCGCCAATCTCAAAAGCGAGATCAGGAAGCAGCAGGGCCGCTATGGCGAACTGAAACTGCCGGTCGCCATCCTGACCGGAACCAGCGATTCGACCGTCAGCCCGGACATTCATTCAAAAGCGTTGGGGCGGGAGATTGCGGGCGCGAGCCTGAAGCTGCTGCCGGACACCGGCCACGCGCTGCATCACGCGGAAACCGCGGCGATTGTCGACGTGATTAACGGCCTTTCCGGCGCTGCTGAAGCCGGAGCCCCATGAAACCGGGGGTTGCGGCGGCTTCCCGCATCGTCTAAACGCCCATCCTTCCCGAAACCGGCCTTGCCGGACCGGCGCGCCGGTCTTATGTGACGCCGGCGTTCAGAGACCGCCGAAAAGAACATACCCATGCACGCCATCCTGCTTACCGTTCACACGCTTATCGTCCTCGGGCTTATCGTCGTCGTGCTGCTGCAGCGCTCGGACGGCGGCGCGTTGGGCCTTGGCGGCGGGGGCGGCGGCTTCATGTCGGGCCGGGGCGCGGCGAATGCGTTAACGCGAACGACGTCGATCCTTGCGGCGATTTTCATCTCGACCTCGCTCGGCCTCGCCATTCTGGCCGGGACCGGCGAGAATGAGGATTCCGTCATTCAGGATCTGACGACGCAGGACATCATTGACGCGGCGCCGGCGTCAGACGACGGCGAAGGGCTGTCGACCGGCGATATCCTCAGCACCATCGGCGGTAACGCCGATGAAGAAGCGCCGGCGGACGAAGCGGCGGGCGCTGATGCGCTCGACTCCATCGGAACTGATGACGGCGCTGTTGAAGCCGAAACGCCGCTGCAGGCGGAGCAACCGGCGGTGGAAACCGAGACCGGCGAAACGGCGGAAGAAGGCGGTGAAGACACGCCGGAAACCGAACAGCCGAACCAGTAACGCCGCCCTAGAGGGCGCTTTTGACGCGGCCGCAAAACTTTCTGAAATAACGGTTTGATTGCCGGAGAATCTCCTCTAAGAGGGACTTCCATGGCGCGGTACATATTCATTACCGGCGGCGTGGTGTCGTCTCTCGGAAAAGGTGTTGCTTCGGCGGCGTTGGGCGCGCTCCTTCAGGCGCGCGGCTACAAGGTTCGCCTGAGGAAGCTCGACCCCTATCTCAATGTCGATCCCGGCACCATGTCGCCCTATCAGCATGGCGAGGTCTTCGTCACCGACGACGGCGCGGAAACCGATCTCGATCTCGGCCACTATGAACGCTTCACCGGCGTTTCGGCTTCCAAAAGCGACAACGTCACCACCGGGCAGATCTATTCGCAGATCATCGAGCGCGAGCGGCGCGGGGATTATCTCGGCGCGACCGTGCAGGTGATCCCGCATGTGACCGATGCGATCAAGGCGTTCGTCCTGTCGGACGCCGGCGGCGCGGATTTCGTGCTGTGCGAGATCGGCGGCACGGTCGGCGACATCGAGGCGCTGCCGTTCTTCGAGGCGATCCGCCAGCTCGGCAACGAATTGCCGCGCGACGACGCCGTTTACGTGCATCTGACCTTGATGCCGTTCATCCCGTCCGCGGGCGAGCTCAAGACCAAGCCGACCCAGCATTCGGTGCGCGAGCTGCGCGCCATCGGCATCCAGCCGGACGTGCTGCTGGTGCGCGCCGACCGATCGATCCCTGAGAGCGAACGCAAGAAGATCGCACTCTTTTGTAACGTGCGCCCCTCCGCCGTCGTCCAGGCGCTTGACTGCAGAACCATCTACGAGGTTCCGCTCGCCTATCATGAGGAAGGGTTCGACACGGAAGTTCTCAACGCCTTCCGTGAAAAACAGGCGCCGGCGCCTGACCTTTCAAGATGGGAAGAAATCGTCAAGCGCATCACGGTCCCCGACGGCGAAGTCACGATCGCCGTCGTCGGTAAGTACACGGTCCTCAAAGACGCTTATAAGTCGCTGATCGAGGCGATCGCCCATGGCGGCATCGCCAATAATGTGCGCGTCAATATCGAGTGGATCGAGTCCGACATTTTCGAGAAGGAAGACGAGGCGATTTCAGCGCTCGAAGGCGTCCACGGCATTCTCGTGCCGGGCGGCTTCGGCGAGCGCGGGGCCGAAGGCAAGATCAAGGCGGCGCAGTTCGCCCGCGAAAAACAGATTCCCTATTTCGGCATCTGTTTCGGCATGCAGATGGCGATCATCGAGGCGGCGCGCAATCTCGCCGGCCAGGTGGATGCGAGTTCGTCCGAATTCTCGCGCAACGGAACGTCGATTGTCGGTCTGATGACCGAATGGACGCATGGGAACACCAAGGAAGTCAGGAGCGCGGAGAGCGATCTCGGCGGCACCATGCGGCTCGGCGCCTATCCGGCGGTGCTTGCGCCCGGCAGCCGGGTTGCGGAAATCTACGGCGGGCGGGAAATCTCCGAACGTCATCGCCACCGGTTTGAGGTGGATATGACGTGGGCGGACCGTCTCGCCGAACATGGCGTCGTGTTTTCCGGCAAGTCGCCCGACGGCTCCCTGCCGGAGATTATGGAGATCCCCGATCATCCGTGGTTCATCGGCGTTCAGTACCATCCGGAACTGAAATCACGGCCGTTCGAGCCGCATCCGTTGTTTGCGTCGTTTATCGACGCGGCGGTGAAGCGCTCGCGGCTGGTTTAACATGAAGTTGAGAACCGCTTTTTCCGCTCATTCCCGCGATAGTGGAAACCTAATGCAGTGTGAATGATGGATCCCGGCTTTCGCCGGGATGAGCGGTGGAAAAGAAGGAGCCTTAGCGTTGTATAACTCCGTCCTCATCACCGGCGCGGCGAGCGGCATCGGCGAAGCGATCGCCGTCCATCTCGCTCATCAGGGCTTCAAGGTCTTCGCGTCGGCGCGCAGCAAGGACAAGCTGAAAAGTCTTACGGGGCTTGGCGGCCGCCGCATCAGTGCGCTCGCCCTCGATGTTACGGACAGCGCGTCGATCGAGGCGGCGCTCGCGGAAATCGCCGCTGAAGGCGCGCCGCTTTTCGGTCTCGTCAACAATGCCGGCGTTCCGGCGATCGGCCCGCTCGAAAGAGCAACGCCGGAGGACTGGCGCAAGGCGTTCGAAACCAATCTTTTCGGCCTCGCCGCCGTGACCAACGCCGTGCTGCCGCAAATGCGCGCCGCCGGGCGCGGGCGCATCGTCAATATCGGCTCGCTGACGGGCCGCATCGTCATGCCGTTTCAGGGCGTTTACGCGGCAAGCAAACATGCGGTGGAAGGCTATACGGATGCGCTGCGCCGGGAGCTTGCGCCGTTCGGCGTGAAGGTCTCGCTGATCCGTCCCGGCGCCATCAACACGCCCTTCGGCGCCCACGAGGCCGAAACGCTCGATCAGTTTGAAACCGACGAGATCTACGGCGATCAGGTGAAAATTTTCAAAGCCTGGTTTGAAAAACAGCACCCGACGGCGCCGGGGCCGAATGTCGTCGCCGATGCGGTGCATGCGGCGTTGATCGCGGACCGGCCGCATTCGCGTTACACCGCGCCGGCGAAAATGCAGGGCGCATTGGCGCTGCGCAATCTTTTGCCTTCCGCGATGACCGATCGCATCCTCGCCCGGGTGACAGGTCTTAATAAATTCAGGAAACGCCGCTAGACTGGCGACGGGAAAGGTCGCGTTTCGTTCCTGTCACGCTAGGAGGAAACTGATGTCCCGACCGGTCCATTTCGAAATTCACGCCGACGAGCCAGAACGCGCCGTCAAATTCTACACTGAAATTTTCGGCTGGACGTTCAACCGCTGGGGCGAAGCGGAGCCGGCTTACTGGCTGATCGCCACCGGCGAAGACGGCGCGCCCGGCATCAATGGCGGTTTGCTGAAGCGCATGGGCCCGCCGCCCGAGGACATGCAGCCCGTATCCTCTTTCGTCATCACCATCGATATCGCCGATCTCGACGCTTACGCCGAGAAGGTGAAAGCGGGCGGCGGCCGGCAGGTGGTCGACAAGATGCCGGTCCCCGGCGTCGGCTGGCTCGGCTATTTCAAGGACACCGAAGGCAATATTTTCGGGCTGATGCAGCCTGACGAAACAGCGAAATAGCGCGTCCCCGGGCCGGGCTTGTTTGGGCCTCCGGTTTGCGGCTAAGGAAGGGCCGATTTCAGCAGCCGCCAAGAGCCGTTCATGCCAACGCCCGTTCTCATGCCCGCCCTTTCACCCACCATGGAAGAGGGCACGCTCGCCAAATGGACGGTCAAGGAAGGCGACAGCGTTTCTTCCGGCGACGTGATCGCCGAGATCGAGACCGACAAGGCGACCATGGAAGTCGAGTCGATCGACGACGGCGTCATCGGCAAATTGCTGATCAAGGAAGGCACTGAAAACGTCAAGGTCAACGAACCGATCGCGGTCATTCTCGGCGACGGCGAAAGTGCGGCCGACATCGACCTTTCGAAAATGAACGGGGCGGCTTCTTCGTCTCCATCCTTTGAGACGCCTGTCTCGCAATCGCCACAGAATGAAGCGGCGGCAACATGCCTTCACCCTGAGGAGGCGCGAAGCGCCGTCACGAAGGGCGAAGGCGCAGCGGCGTCTGATCCAGAACTTCCTGACGGCGTCGAGATGGTCCCGACGACGATCCGCGACGCGCTGCGCGACGCCATGGCGGAAGAAATGCGCCGCGACCCGGACGTGTTCCTGATGGGCGAGGAAGTTGCGCAGTATCAGGGCGCCTATAAAGTCTCGCGCGGCCTGCTTGACGAGTTCGGCGACCGCCGGGTCGTCGACACGCCGATCACGGAATACGGTTTCGCCGGTCTCGGCGTCGGCGCGGCGTTTGCGGGGCTGAAGCCGATTGTCGAATTCATGACCTGGAACTTCGCCATGCAGGCGATCGACCACATCATCAATTCGGCGGCGAAGACGCGCTACATGTCCGGCGGACAAATGGGCTCGCCGATTGTTTTCCGTGGGCCGAACGCAGCGGCCAGCCGCGTCGCCGCGCAGCACTCGCAGGATTACGCCGCCTGGTATTCGAACGTGCCGGGCCTCATCGTGATCTCGCCCTATTCGGCGGCGGATGCGAAGGGGCTTTTGAAAGCCGCGATCCGCAATCCCAATCCGGTCGTCTTTCTGGAACACGAACTCCTTTACGGCGACACTATGGATGTCCCGAAGGTCGACGACTGGGTGCTGCCCATCGGCAAGGCCAAGGTCGCGCGCGAAGGAACTGACGTCACCATCGTTTCCTATTCGCGCGGCGTGAAGTTCTCGCTTGAAGCGGCCGAGGCGCTGGCGGGCGAGGGGATCTCCGCCGAAGTGATCGACTTGCGCACCCTGCGGCCGATGGATGTCGACACGATCCTTCAGTCGGTTCGCAAGACCAATCGCATCGTGACGGTTGAAGAAGGCTGGGCGCCCTGCGGCGTCGGCGCCGAAGTCGGCTGGCAGGTGACGCAGCACGCTTTCGATTATCTTGACGCGCCGCCGACCCGCGTTTGCCAAGAAGACGCGCCGCTTCCCTACGCCGCCAATCTTGAAGCCATGAGCCTTCCGAATGCGGACAAGATCGTCAGGGCGGTGAAGAAAGTGATGTATAAGGATTAACAGGGGGGACGGTATGCCCGAAAGTTTTTTCAAAAAACACCAGTATACATTTGCCGGCGTTGGCGCGATTGCGGCGGTTGTGGCGGGTGTTTTCACTTTTGTGGGCAATTCCTCGACCAGGAACGAGATCAGCGATAATTCCGGTACGATTATCGGCGTCGGTGAACAGGTCACGCTGGAAAGCGGCGCGGTTGTCGTGAACGAGTACGACCGGGACAGCGAAACCAAGAAAAACGTCAAGACCAAACTGACGGCCGCCATGCATGAATGCGCCAAATTGCAGGATGTGTACAACAACAGCCCGATGGCGAATGTGCAGGTTGCGATCATTATGCCGATGTACAAGGTGCTCGACTGGCTGGACGAAGATGTGATCGAGGTGTTCGGCGTCGAACAGGTCTCCACGGTTCAGGAAACGCTTGAGAACTATGTGGCGTCAAATGCGCAGTTGCTGACAACGCGGGCGCTGGAGATTGCCAGTGTTGACGACATGGAGCGCCAGGGAATGCTGCGCAAAAAAACCAAGGCTGAACATCTCGAAGATCGCGCTAATTCGCATAACAACATGCTGCGTTCAATTCAGACATCGTCGCCTCATCTGAGTTATGACCCTGTGCTGTTCGAGTTCGACCGCGATCTCGATGACCGCTACGACAGTCTCAAAAAAAATATTGCTGCAAGGATCGATGCATCCTGTGACGCCGTCGAGGCTATGAATAAGGCGCTATAGGCTCGCCAGAGAACAACGTGCATTAGGTCGGGGACAGCGACTGAGGCGGACGGGCAACCAAGGGAGACTTTGTATGCGTATTTTCTACATTTTGGCGGCTCTGGTCTGCATGCAAACCAGCGCCTTCGCCGAACATCATGGCGACGCCGACAAGGCCGCGATCAAGGCGGCGGTCTACGACTATTTCCACGGGCAGGGCGAAGCGAGCGAGGAACGTCTGTTCCGCGCTTTCGCCGCCGATCACGCGACGATGGTCGGCGTGATCAGGAACGATCAGGGCGAAGACTCTGTCCGGTCTTGGAAAGACATGAACGAAGTGCTCGCCAACTGGGCCGCCAATGAAAACCCGCCGGGCGGCGACCGCGACGGCGAAATCCTTCACATGAACGTAGTCGACGGGCGCATCGCCACGGTGCTGTTCCGCTCCGCCGACCGTTTTTACGACGCGCTGACCCTCGCCAAGGTAAACGGCGAATGGAAAATCGTCGCCAAGGCCTTCGTGCTGCAATAACGGAAACGGACCAACAGAATGCCGACACCAGTTCTGATGCCCGCGCTGTCGCCGACGATGGAGGAAAGCGCGCTCGCCAAATGGACGTCGACGACGTTTACAAGCACGGCGCTTAATGCCTCTTTTTTCCGTCCTCGTGAGGAACCTGCCCGATGACGGCGACGGTGTTGCAGGCGCTTGAGTTGCTGGTGATATCGATCGGCGTTTTCGGCGGCCTTATCCAGCTTCGCGAGCTCAGGCGCGGGCGGCAACGGGAAGCGGCGCTCGAATTGCTGCGCAGCTTCAACTCGCCGGCTTTCGCGCAAGGGCTCTCGGCGTTATTCACGTTGCCGGACAATCTCTCCCTCGCCGAGTTCAAGGAGAAGGCGGGCATTGAATACGGAAATATTCTCACAATCGCGGCGACGATGGAGAGCCTCGGTGTCCTCGTTCACCGCAACGAGATCGACATTGAAATGGCTGCAGATTTTTTCAGCGCTCCAAGTATTTTGCTGTGGCGAAAATTTGGGCGCTCTATGGTAGAGATGCGCGACATCAACAACCGCGACACAATTGGTGAATGGTGTCAGTGGCTCGCCGAACAAATGGAAAAACTCGAGCAATCGGAACCAGCTGCGCCTGCTCACATCGCCTATCGCGACTGGACGCCAGCCAGCAGAAAAGCCAGCACTTGATAAAGATCTGAAGGACGGAACATGCCCACCCCAATTCTTATGCCCGCGCTGTCGCCGACGATGGAGGAGGGGACGCTTTCGAAGTGGAACGTCAAGGAGGGCGACAAGGTTTCGTC
>CAJXLJ010000045.1 GCA_913055785.1 uncultured Parvularculaceae bacterium
TCGGCGGGGCTTGCAACCGCGGCTAGTCCCGCGGCGCGGCCGGTTCGCCGTCCGGCCCGACACGCAAGCAGATCAGCGGCGTCGCCAGACCGCCGGCGCGGACGAAGCCGACGCCCGTTCCGGCATCCTCGCCGTCCCTGGCCCCCTCGACGATCAGCAGCGTCACATCCGCCGCGAAGCCGCCTTCCGGACGGGTCGAGAACGGTACGTTGTCGGCGATCCAGACCGTGCGCCCGCGGGATTTCAGCATCATCGCCTTCTCGCTCTCCCAGCAGCCCGTATAGGCGCAGACAGAAAAGGAGCGGTCGCCCGCCGCAGTGACCGAAAGCGGCGTCGTTTCGTCGCCGGGCCTTGTCCGGCAGCCCTCCTCGTCGCACCAGACCTCGACGTCGTTCTTGCAGACCCACCGGTCCGCCGGGATTTCCGAGCGATTTGACATGGCGGCGGCGAGGAAAAGCATCTCGAACATGGCGCGCTCCCTGATGGCGTCGGGCCCAGCTTATGACGGCCCGGTGCCGATTGACAGCGGCCGCCCCCTCGCCTTAAGACGCGGACCTTCCCGACGCGCCGCAGGACGGCGCAGACCCTCATGGGGCTGTAGCTCAGTTGGGAGAGCGCTACGTTCGCAACGTAGAGGTCAGGGGTTCGATTCCCCTCAGCTCCACCAGGATTTTATGCAGACGATTAAATGCGACACAGGCCAAGATGTGTCGGGAGTTTAAGTTGCATTTACAGTAAGAACTGTCGCGCCTAATCAACACGCCATTACTCACTCAAGACCGGCAGCACCAATCTTGACGGATAAACGCCGCCGTGATGAACGGCGTTTGTCGCCTCTACCCCTGCTACTTCATCATAGTTACGCCCGCCGGTGTTCAAGTTTCGCTCAAATCGCGGAAAATTACTGCTCGACACCTCAAGACGCACACGATGGCCTTTTGCAAAGTGATGTGCTGAGGCTTGCAAATCAATCGTAAGTTCTACGATTTCTCCATCGTTCAGGAAGACTTGCCTGTCAAAACCTTCTCGGTAGCGCGCCCTCAATATTCCTTCCTGTATGTTGAACGCTTCCCCGGATGGGTGAACGTCCACAAGCTTGGCTGTAAAGTCAGTATCTTTGGCATTAGAACTGACATTCAGAATGACTTTAATTGGCCCCGCAATGCTAACGCCATCCGCCAACGCGTCGCTCGTGTAAACTAGAATATCTTTTCGATTTTCAACTTCGCTCTGATCAAAAGATCCGTCCGGCGAAGCATTACCCATGCAGCAAATCGGCCCGCCCAGACTCGGCGCGGGATTCATCGGGTCATACGTGAAAGAATCCGAATATTCTGGTTCAATTCGCGTAAACAGCAAACGCCCATCGCCATTCCGGCTATTCGCCTGACCATGACTTGAAAGGTAAAGCGGCGTTAGCTGTACGTCTTTTGGGGGCCACGATTGCGCCGTGCGCCATTCATTCTTTCCCATAAGATAGAAATTAACGCGGGCGCGTTCAGTAACGGCGTTTTTCTCCTCTTTCAGCCAATGATTGAACCAATCAAGCCATAACCGATTGTATTCATAGCGAGCATCGCCAACGTTCAGCGCGCCCACGATTGTCTCCTCTGCGGCATGCATAAAAGCACAATGGCCAGTCGGCGCCATAACCAGAAATTGACTGTTTCGAATATGGTCGTTCACCGCATTTTTGCGAAACAGATTGAACATAAACGGCGTCTCAGCCGCCGCATAATCGAACCAGGAGTTAACGTGCAAAACCGGCATTGTTACTGTTTCGCCGCCATCCAAATAATCAAACTGATCCCACCATGGATCATCAAGCGGCGTCGTTATTGCTTTCTTCCAATCGTTAGGCGGAACATCCAACCTATCCATAATATCCGCAGATGGCAGGCTATTCCACATTTCAGGCAACACCTCGCGTCCAGGAATACTCGGCGAAAGCCTGTACTGATCGATAATACGCAAGTAAGTTTCGCGCGGTATGTTTTTAGGCAGACGGGCGAAATTCTTCATACCGGCGCGAGAAAACCAGCCGACACCTGTATTCAAATTGGGTACGCCTCCGTTAAAAATACCGAAATACCGATAACGCCCGCCGGCAGAACCAACGGCGCCGCCAGCGCCCTGCAATATCATCGCCTTCAGCGCCGGATGAGGCTTCGCCACCATTCGCGCGTTGACGATCCCCGGGTACGAGCAGCCATAAGCGCCGACTTTCTTGTTCGACCATTTCTGATTCACGATCCAGCTGATCGTATCGTAGCTATCTTCAACATCATGTCCGGATACGGTATACTCACCGCTCGATTCATATCGTCCGCGAACATCTTGTATAATCGTCACAAAGCCGTTGGCGGAAAATAATTGCGCGGGGCCTGACTCATTCTTCTTTCCATAGGGGGTGCGAACAATGATCGCGGGGAGGTTTTTCCTTGGCCCCTCCGGAAAGTAAATATCGGTTGCGAGCCTTTCACCATCACGCGTTTCGATCATGACAGATCGCTCAACCTCTTGAGCGTGTACTGGCATGGCTGGATGAAGCGCTATAAGCGCTGCCACAAACAAAACCGCCTGTCGGGCAAGAAGCCTGTATTTATTGTTTTTCATGGCAGTAACCAGCCAATTAAATTGCCGCCAAGAAAAACGAACATTAACGCGCCCGTGATCATGGCGAAGCCAACGCCAGTCACCATTGTCCCCCATCGCAAAGCAGTGTTCGAGCTGATTATCCTGGCGAAGTTGGCCACAAAGAAAATCAACGCGACAGCGCCCCCTGCTGCCATACCATTAGCCGCCAGAATTAAACCTTGTAGCGCATCATCGTTACCGAATATGACTTCGCCGAAACCAAGGCCCGGCTCCTCAAGCGTCCTTAGGAATACCCATGAGGAAACACTCGAAATAATTGGCCCAATTAATGTTGGAAACGATCCACTTGCAGCAACGAACAAGACTGCAAAGATGCAAGAAATTCCTATCAGGGCCCACAATCCATAATCAAGCAGCATCCGAACAGTTAAGGGAGCGAGATAATCCGGGATGCGCCTGAACTCAGAAATATACAAACTCGGCGCGAGCCCGATAACAGAGCCATTCTCGTTTCTAAAAAAATGAATTGGCTGGTTATCAACTAATGTGGCGTTGTATATAATTCTGTCTTCCGACCTTACGAAGACGTCTTTTCCGGCGTAGGAATATCGATTTCCATTAATTAGCAACACGCCGTCGTCATCTGACAGCTCGACAGTAACGCGCATACCCATGAGGCCATAATTGTACAGAAACGCTACGGCGTTTGAAAAAGTTCGTCGCTGATCATCATAAACACCTACATACTCGCTTATGTTTACGGGCTTATTTAAACCTTTTTGGGGAGTGTTTCTTGGACCTAACAAGTCTGTAAGGATCGCCTCTCGCATGCCGAGCCCCGATAGAGGGGGGCGCTTTATCCATCCATTCTCTCCGCCTTCTGAATCCTGACCGCCGCCGCCGGCGCCGTTAAGAAATACGCCAAGCTCATCGTCAATGAGCAACATTTGGGATTCGAACCCAACCCAACCCCCAGCATGCTCAACTATACGGTGGCCATTCCAGTCTGACACAAAGAACTGCATTGCAATCCCTGATTTATCGGAGATGGAGTAATGCAGAATCTTACTTAGACGCTGCCGGCTCAATAAAGGCAAAAAACCTTCCGGACCATGCCCCAATAAAGCGCTCATAAACAGGGCCATGTCTTTCGCCGATGCGTGAACCGCGCCCGCAGGCGCGATTACCGGACTAATCGGAACATAGTCAACCGGATGGAAATCCCCCTCTGCGCTGAAGTTAAACGCCGTCGTTAATTCAGGAAATTCTCTTTCCCCGTTCGGAACGACTGATGTCATGCCAAGCGGTTTAAAAACTTCATTCTTCAAAAACTCTGGATAAGATTGCCCAGTTATATCTTCTATCAGCATACCAAGTAGGGACGCGCCAAAATTGGAATAAGACCGCTCTTTTCCTATGGGGCGCACCATTGCTGGCATTTGCTCAAGCGCCGCTTCTTTAGAAACGGGCGACGGCCCCATGCTTGTGTCAGCCAGACGCCAGAAATAATCTTCGAAACCGGCAGTATGGCTAAGCAAGTCACGAATTCTGACTTCCGCGCCATTATTTTGCGGCAGCTTAAACCGCACAAGATAATGATTTACAGGCTCGTCTACGGAAGATATCCGGCCATCGGATAATAGCTTGGCGATAGCTGTCGCAGTAAATGTTTTCGTCAAAGACCCTATACGGACATGGTCCTGTTCTGGATCGGGAGCGCCCTCTCCTTCGCGAACAGTCCCGTACCCTTTTAATAACAGGAAATCACCATTGTATACGACGGCAGCCTGATAGGCGGACGCCCTATGTTCAACCGTCCATTTCTCAATTCTTGCGTCAAAACGCTTCGCAAATTCCATTGCGCGGTCACGGTCAATTGTGACCTCAGCAGCGTCCGTCACCGAAGGGTTTAAACAAGCCAACACAACGCCAGCCACCCAACAAACCAGCAACCCTCTTCGCCTCACATGCATCTCCTATGAGAACGCACTTTACCCGATATGCAAAATTATTATTATGGTAATAATTATAATTTGTCTACCCACGCGCTGAGAAATAATTATCATAGTAATAAGAATCAGCGCTGTTTAAGGCTTTATGTGGCTAACGCCCTAAAACATAACGAAAAAAAAGATCTTTTTGCCCGTTCAGCCGTCCGGGTAATCGACAAGCTTGGTGTTGGCGGATTTACACTCCGCGACGTGGCAAGCGACTTAAACGTCACCACTGGCTCGCTTCAGTATTATTTCGCCAGCAAGGAAGAGTTGCTCACTCATGCAAAGAACGTCCTGTTCGACGATTTAGCCGAGAAACTCAAGGTGGCGGGGGCAAAGCATGACGGACCAAGAAAAATTATTGAAATGGCGCTTTCAGTGCTGCCCACAGACGAAAGAGCGGCAATCACCTGGCGGGTCTATATCGGATTGTTGTCCTTAACTTTGCCAGATAAAAAGATGCGTCGCGAACAAGCAAGGCGCGGGAGAAATTGGGTAGAACGCTTTAAAGAAGCGCTTTGCGAAAGCCAGGCTAAAGCAGAACTTTCTGCAAACCTGGACGCAGAGAAGGCGGCTATTCAACTCGTTATGTATCTTGAGGGACTTAGCACAAACGCTGTTACAGACCCTGATTTTTTTACTGCTGAAAAACAAAAAGCGTTATTAAAGAGTTTTGTAAACGAGATCCTCGCCAATTAGGCTTACTCTATAACCTAACCCCAATTACCCCTCATAAGTTAGGCTTCTTCGGTTGCCGCTCTCTGCTCAAGCGCTTTAACCGTCTGCGCTTCTCCCCAGGGAAGCCGCATGCGCACGCTTTTCAGAAGACACGCCGCATGATCGTAAGGGATCATCTCAGCGAGAGCGCAGGCGAAATAGTGCCCGCTGCGCGCCTTTTCGCCGTCCGCCCCGCCCGCAAAGTCGCAATTGTTGACGAACACCAAGTGTTCGTCCGGTTCAATATCGATATCGACGAACGTCGAAGCGAGCAAAGCCGCCGCCCCCGCAGCCGCAACAAGCACTTTCATGCCAGTCCCCGAAAGCCTGAATGAGTGAATGCAACGCTACTCCACTCAGCTTATATCGACATTCAAGGGCTTTGCCTAGAACCCGGGAACTCACGCCAGCCCGAATCGCCGTGCGGCCTGGGCGGCCCCATGCTGGAATAATCACCCCTCGCGTTTGATCTCTGCCGCCCGATGAATGGCTTTGCGAATACGATAATACGCTCCGCAGCGGCAAATATTTGTCAGCGCCCGATCGATGTCTTTATCGTTCGGGTCGGGATTACTGGCCAACAACGCCGCCGTGGCCATAATCTGTCCGGTCTGACAGTACCCGCATTGCGGCGCATCAATCTCAATCCACGCCTTCTGCACCGGATCGAGATCATCACCTGCAGCCAACCCTTCAATCGTCGTAATTTCCGCACCGTCAACGACCGCCATCGGAACGACGCAGGAGCGCACCGCCTTGCCGTTGAAATGCACGGTGCAAGCGCCGCACTGAGCAATACCGCAGCCGAATTTTGTCCCTTTAAGACCGGCGTCCTCGCGCAAATACCAAAGCAAAGGCATATCCGGATCGCCGTCATAGCGCATTTCGTTCCCGTTGACCTTAAACTGAACCATCTGAATTTTCCCTGAGTTGCCCTACGCTTTTAGCTGATCGCCGACCGGCAGCTTTCGAATGCGTTTGCCGGTTGCCTGGTAAAGGGCGGCGCATAAAGCAGGCGCTACAGGCGGCAAACCAATTTCACCTGTACCATGCACGTTATCGCCCCCTTCAATCATATGGGTTTCGATAACCGGCGGCGCGTCAGCGATACGCATCACTTGATAATTATGAAAATTTGACTGAACGGCGCGGCCGTCTTCAATGTCGATTTTCAACCGGAGCGCGGTGGACAAACCATCCATAATGCCGCCTTCAAGCTGCGCCCTGAAACCGTTTGGATTAACGACCCTCCCGGCGTCAGCGGCGGCGACGACACGCGTAACGCGAATGTCTCTATTTTTCGACACTTCAACATCTACGACCAGCGCGCAATAACTGCCAAATGTGAAATAGCCCGCAATACCTCGGCCATGCCGGCGCTTTACCTTGCGCCCCCAGCCGGCCGCCGCCGCCGCCTTTTTCAGCACGCCGGCCCATCGGCCTGTATTGTAGGTAGGCCCGCCCCAATGTTCGTAAGGAAGGTCTCTGGGTTCACCCAGTAACTTCAATCGAAACTCAAGAGGATCTGCACCAGTCTTTTCGGCCAGCTCGTTTATGAAACTTTCAACAACGAAAGCCTGCTGCGCAGGCATGGGCGCGCGCCAAGGGCCATTGAGCGTCATCCATGTTTCATGGTGCGCATCAATTTCAAAATGCTCCACTAGCCGTCTCGGAAAGTTATCGGCCCAGATCGTGTTCTGCATCCGGTCTACCTGATCGACGCTCTCTTCATCGCGCGTCGCAACGGCGGCGCTATGACTCCACGCCGAAATTGCACCATCCGAATCTAGCCCCGCCCGCAAACGGTGCCGGCTTGGCGGGCGGTAAATATCGCTCGCCATATCGTCTTCCCGGGTCCAGACGAGCTTGACCGGCGCATTCAGTTGTTTCGACAAGATCGCCGCCTCAGCCGCCCAATCCGCGTAAAGACGCCTACCGAAACTTCCGCCGGTTCGCGTGGATTCCAGATGAATCGCGTCCATATCCAGACCGGTGACGCGGGCCACTGCGCCAACTACGCTGCCCGCGTTATGACACGGCGCCTTTAGAACTATGGATTCGCCTTTCCAATGCGCGATGCAATTCATCGGCTCCATCGTAGCATGCGTGAGTATGGGCAATTCATAAACCGCTTCATGGATTGCCGTGGCGCGAGCAAGAGCTTCAGCCCCGTCACCGTCTTTAACGAGATTAAACCCGGGTTGCTGCTGTCTTTCTTCAAGCACAGCCATAATCTGCTCTGAACTTTCGCCGGCGCCGCGCCCTTTCGACCATTCAATGTTCAATAAGCGCCGCGCCTTTTCCGCCGCCCAGAATTTCGTTGCAACAACGGCGACGCCTGCCGCTAAATATGGCTGCCCGGGATGTGCAGGCTTATCAAGTTTGACGATATGTTTAACGCCAGCCACCTCGCGAGCCTCAGAATCGTCGACAGACAAGACATCGCCGTCAAAATACGGGCAGCGTGCGATCACAGCGTGCAACATGCCCGGCATCTCGGCGTCAATGCCGAACACAGCCCTTCCCGTGACGACATCTTCGACGCCTTTTGAACGTCGCCATTGCCCAATAAGCGTAAATCCGGACGGTTCTTTCAGGGGAATATCGTCTTCATCGGCGATTTCAGGAAACGGCGACGCACTTGCCAGAGCGGCTATGTCCGAAAAGGAAATCCGCCGGCCGCTTGCTTCATCAATTACAAAGTTATTCTCCGCCCGTAATTGTGTGACGGGCGCATCAAGCGCTTCGCTAGCCGCTTTCATCAGTACCGTTCTGGTGACTGCCGCCAACCTTCTAACCGGCGACCAGTTCCTCCGTAATGTAAAACTGCCGCCGCCGCCTTGAACGCCATACGCCCAACTGTAACGCCCGTCCGGCGCCCGTTTCAGCTTTATCGGCATTTGCCGAACCGCGACCGTGTCGAAATCGGCGCCTATCTCTTCAGCTATCAGCATGGGAAGCGACGTATGCATGCCGGTGCCGATTTCCGGGGCCGGCGCGCCAAGGATCACCGTATTGTCCGGTTCAATGCGCAAATAAGGGCCTATATCGCCCAAAAATCCGTTGCCTGAGTTTTTTAACGAGCGCGCATAACCGAGAGGCGTCTCCGCAATCATCAATGCGCCCCCGACGAGCGTAAATTTCAAAAATCGCCGTCGATCAGCCTGTAGTTTCATGAGCACCGCCATTTGGAGCGTCTTAAGCCGGGAAAAGCTTTCTTTATACCAAGACACCTTATCCGGCGAACGCCGCAATTTTGCGGTAACGGCCAAACGGTTCGCCGCTGATTATGAACATTTCACCGCCCTTTCCGCTGTCCGATTCCCTGATGGAAAACCCCAGTTCCGGCCAATCGCCGGGCGCCGAAGGCGCTAGACATTCCACCGGACATTGCCCAAAGTCCGCCGCAAGAAATGCGCCTGAAACGCGCTGATAACCGGGAGAACCGTCATGGCCGGCGACACAGCCCGCAGCCTCGACGCGGAAAAATCCGACGGCGAACGTGAAATCGACCGTCTCTTCGCGCTTCAAAAACAAGCCTACGCAGATAGCCCCTTCCCGTCCTACGACCAGCGGGTCGCCAATCTCGACAAGATACTGCGCCTGACCGAGGCCTTTGAGAGCCGCTTCATCGAGGCGATCAGCGCCGATTTCGGCAATCGTTCGAAATACGAAAGCGTGATTGCGGAAATTGTGGTCACGCTCTCAGGCGCGCGGCTGGCGAAAAAACATCTCCGCAAATGGATGCAGCCGCGCGGCGTCGCGACGCCGCTCCACATGCTGCCCGCCACCAGCCGCATTGAACGGCAGCCGCTCGGCGTGGTCGGGATCATCTCGCCGTGGAATTATCCGGTGTTCCTTGCGCTTTCCCCTGCGATCGCCGCGCTCGCCGCCGGCTGCCGCGTGATGGTCAAGCCGAGCGAGCTGACGCCGCGAACGAGCGACGTTTTGCGCGAAGCGATCCGCTCCGAATTCGATGAGGCGGAAGTCGCCGTTGTCACCGGCGGCGTCGAGACCGGCCAGGCGTTTGCTGAAACGCCATTCGACCACCTGCTCTTCACGGGCTCGACCGCGATCGGCATGCGTGTCGCGCAATCGGCGGCGAAGAACCTGACGCCGGTGACGCTCGAACTCGGCGGCAAGTCACCGGCGATCATCGACAAGTCCGCCGATATTGGCAAGGCGGCGGCTTCAATCGCATATGGCAAAATGCTCAACGCCGGCCAGACCTGCGTCGCGCCGGACTATGTGCTGGCCCCCGCTGACATGATTGAGGCGGTAACGGAGAATATCGCCGGCGCCGCGCGGTCGATGTTCCCGGAAATCGATACGACAGCGGACTATACGTCGATCGTATCCGACCGCCACTTCGCCCGGCTCAAAGGATTCGTCGAGGAGGCCCGCGACCGCGGCGCCAAAATCGTCGAAGTGGGTTCCGCGAACGCACTTCACCCGCAGCGCAAACTGCCGCTCACCCTTGTCGTCAATCCGCCGCGCGACGCCGGCCTGATGCGCGAAGAGATTTTCGGACCGATTCTGCCTATACTCGCCGCCAACAGCGCAGAAGCCGCCATCGCGGAAGTCAACGCCGGCGAGCGCCCCCTCGCGCTTTACTGGTACGGCGAAGACAAGGATGCGCGCGATCATGTTCTCCAGAAAACCGTCTCCGGCGGCGTAACCGTCAACGACTCGCTCTGGCATGTGGCGCAGGAAAACCTGCCCTTCGGCGGCGTCGGCAAGAGCGGCCTCGGCGCCTATCACGGACAGGCCGGTTTCGAGACCTTCTCCCACATGAAACCGGTCTTCTATCAGAGCCGCTTCGCAAAAGGCGCCGCGATGCTGCGCCCCCCTTACGGACCGAAAACGGCAAAACTACTCTCTATCGTTCGGAAAATCATCTAGGCGGCTTATGACGACCATCGATACGGCGCGAGAGAACGCCGGCGAATTTGATTATGTCATTGTCGGCGCCGGGTCCGCCGGCTGCGCGATCGCCAATCGTTTGAGCGCAGACCCGACCGTTCGCGTCTGCCTTCTCGAATCCGGGGGACGCGACAAGGACCCGCTGATCCACGCGCCGATCGGCTTCGCATTCTATCCCGACTGGTCGCCGATCAACTGGCGCTTCGATACGGTTCCGCAAAAGCATCTCAACAACCGCGTGTGTTACCAGCCGCGCGGGCGCGTTCTCGGCGGATCAAGTTCGATCAACGCGATGATCTATATTCGCGGTACGAAAGCCGACTATGACCGCTGGGCGGCGCATGGCGCGCATGGCTGGGGGTGGGACGACGTGCTGCCCTATTTTAAGAGAGCCGAAGGCAACACCCGCGGCGCCGATGAATATCACAACGATCAGGGTCCGCTGACGGTCAGCGATCTGCGCTACAATAACCCGCTTTGCGGCGCCTTCCTTGAATCGGCGAAAGAGCTTCAGCTGCCGTCCAATCACGATTTCAACGGCGCGAAACAGGAAGGCGTCGGCTATTATCAGGTGACGCAACGCGACGGGCGGCGCTGTTCGGCCGCCGTCGCCTATCTTGAACCTGCGAAACCGCGCGCCAATCTCAGCATCATCACGGACGCGCATGCGGAGCGCGTCGTCTTCGAGGGGACCCGCGCAAAAGGCGTTGATTTCCGCCAGGGCAAGACCGGCAAGACAGTCGCCGCGCGGTGCGAAGTTATTCTCTCCAGCGGCGCCTTCCAGTCGCCGCAGCTGTTGATGCTTTCCGGGATCGGCCCCGGCGCGCATCTGCGCGAGATGGGCGTCGAGGTCATCGCCGAGCGGAACGCAGTCGGCGAAAACCTTCAGGACCATCTCGACTGGACGGCGCTCTACCGGTCCCCCTCGCCCGACTCCGTCGGGATGACATGGTCCATGGCGGCGCGTTTCTTCTCTTCGCTCTCCGCCTACCGCAACAGAGGAGAAGGTCCTTATACGTCCAATCTCGCCGAATGCGGCGGCTTTTTAAAAACCGATCCGTCAGAAGCAGAACCGGACGTTCAGCTTCATTTCGTGCCGGGCCTTGTTGACGATCACGGCCGCAAAAAACATGGCGGCGGCGGCGTCTCCTGTCATGTCTGCGTGTTGCGGCCTAAAAGCCGCGGCGACGTGAGGCTTTCGAGCGGCGATCCCATGGCGCCGCCAGCGATCAACCCGAACTTTCTGAGCGATGAAGACGATCTTCATCGCCTCGTCAGGGGCGCGCGCATTGTCGAGCGCATTTTCGCTTCGCCGAAGTTCGACGCAATCAAGGGCAAGGCGCTATATCTTCAGGAAGGGGCGAGCGACGAAGAGCTGATCGCCGACATCCGCGCCCGCTCGGACACGATCTATCACCCTGTCGGCACCTGCCGCATGGGCGCCGACGCAGACGCCGTCGTCGATCCGCAACTTCGCGTCAACGGCGTCGAGAACCTGCGCGTCGCCGATGCGTCGGTCATGCCGTTTCTGGTTTCAGGAAATACGAACGCGCCCAGCATCATGATCGGCGAAAAAGCGGCGGATTTACTAAAATCCACGATACGGTAGTTTGATTGCCACACCTTACTGGAACTGGGCAATATGCGAAAAAATCTATTCTTACTTTTTGCAGCGACAACATGGCTTGCAGTTTGGTGGTATTGGCCGCATATAAATTTTTTTATCGGCAATTATAAATATAACAATTATTATTATACTGACGCAATTGAAGCTTATTCGAAATCTATTCGCGCCAAACATGTTAGTGACACGTTGTTGGGGAAAAGTTATTTCAGCAGAGCAAAGTCAAAATTAAACCTGGCTTTTGCTACGAGGGGTAGCGATGAAGATATTTACGATGCGCTTCAAGATTATAATACAGCAATCAACTTAATCCCGAATAATCCTTACTACTACAGAGAGCGTGGCACTGCACTCTCCTATCTTGGCGCTTACGAAGAGGCTTTCGATGATTTCGAACTTGTCGGAGAGCTTGAAGGCGAACCTCCCCTATGGAGTCTCGTACGCAAAGGAGGGCTGCAAAAAAGATTGGGAAATTACGATCAAGCGATTGCTATCTTTGAGGAAGTGATTGCAGCTTGGGCGCCGACATCTGTAATGCCGCCTAACTATCATTTAACCCTGACTTATATGGAATTGAATGAGTATGAAAAAGCACTTGCCGCTATCACCGAAGGCTTAAACGCCCAGACGGATTATGGCCCAGCTTACCAAATCAAGGGCTGTATAGAAGCTAACCTTGGTTTATTTAAAGAAGCGCTTACTGATTACGAGAAAGGCGTATTGCTCAAACAAAGCTTTCGCGATGAAACTTCGCTAACATATCCCTCATGGGCGCATGACGAGAAAATAGAACAAAAAGAGACTGATTACTTACGCGCCCTTGCGCAAGGAACAGAAAAAGCCAATGCGGGACAGCTGAAACAATTGTGTTCACAAAGTTGGTGGCGTCTACATTTTGACAAAAAACGCAACCGAAGCAGACTGTTGTGACGGGAAGACAGTTCTTTAATTGAATTAATCAAACAGGCGCAATAACCGGCTCGCCGGCGTCGGCGGCCTTTTCCGAAAGTGTTTTCGCAAAGGCGACGCGCTCTTCCGCCGTCAGCTTGTCGCTCGCAAGCGCGCCCGCTTTTTCGAGCACGAAGCGCAAGCCCCGGCGGTTGGCGATCTGTATCGAAATGCCGGGCCGCGCATTCAGCTCCAGCAGCAACGGCCCCTTCTCACGGTCGAGCACGATGTCGACGCCGATATAGCCAAGGCCGGTCACGTCATAAGACCGCGCCGCCATCAATAGGATATCGTCCCAATAAGGCGCCTGGATATTTTCAAGCGGATGGGCGGTGTCGGGATGAACGTCGATCAGCTGATCGTGCTGCATGGCGCGCATGGTGAGGCCGGTCGCCAGATCGATCCCGGCGCCGACGCCACCCTTGTGAAGGTTCGCCTTGCCATCTGATTCCGCCGTTGGAAGACGCAGCATGGCGAAGACCGGAACGCCTTTCAGCACGATCACACGCATGTCCGGCACGCCTTTAAACGACACCTTGCCGAATACGTCATCGAACTTCACGCGATATTCGATCATCGCCATGTCGGTCTGGCCGCCGAGAGAATACATGCCCGAGATCATGTTGTTGATCTGGAACTTCATGTCCTCAAGCTTGATCCGCCGCCCTGACGACAGTCTCCACCCGCCCTTGAGCGGTCCGTCGACGACGATAATGCCCTTGCCTTGCGAGCCATGGGCGGGCTTCACCACAAACCCGTCCGGGTGATTGATCATCTCCGGCAGATGTTTCATGTCGCGCGCGTTAGCGATGACGCCGTAAAGCTCGGGGGTTGGTATGTCAGCCGCCTGCGCCAGCTGCTTCGTCAACAGCTTGTTGTCGACTCGGACGAGAAGCTTTCTCGGGTTCAGCGCGTTCACATAAGTGATGTTGCGCTCGTTGATACCGATCACGCCGTTTCGTCTGAGCGCCTGGTAGGTTTTCAGCATCGCTATTTCGCGAGCTCTCTGAAGCGCCACAATTCGCTGAGGCGCAAGCCGGTGTAGCGGCCCATCAAAACGCACAGCCCCATCAAGACCAACAGCAGTTCTGGAAACTGATACATCAGATATTCGACCTGGTTATTGGTCATTGCGAGATAGGCCATGCTCGCCACTGCGAGCGAGCCGAGCCCCTGCTTGATCGCCTCCCCGGCGGAAGATTCTTCCCAGACGATCGACATGCGCTCGATCGTCATGGTGAGAATAACGATTGGAAACAGCGATATTGAAAGCCCGATCGCCTGATTGGCGCCGGTAAGCGCAATCGTGACGCCCGCCATCACCAGAATAATGAATATGACGACAACGCCCAGCCTCGGAACAAGCAGGAGCTGCAATCGCTCCAGATAAAATCTGAGCGCCAGACCGAGAATGATAAGCGCCGAAAACAGCAGAACCCCGTTCACCAGCGCCGTCTCCCGGAAGGCGATGCCGATCAGCACGGGCATGAACGTACCGAGTGTCTTAAACCCGATAAACTGACGAAGAAATACGAGCAGCGTGATGCCGACCGGGATCGTCACAAGCACCTTGTAAACAAGCTGCGTTGTCAGCGGCAGGCTGTGAAAGCCGAAAATCCGGTCAATGCGCGACGCATCACCTGCGCCGCGCCGGACGATGTCGACCGCAGCGTTGCGCTCAGCCTGCAGGGCAATCTGTACATCAAGCTCCTCAACGCCGCTGGCGGTGACGAGTTCGCGGTCGCCATACCAGATGGTGAAGAACCGCGACGGTTCGCCCTCCGGAAAAAAACGGGAACCCTGGCCGTCGAGATAATATTCGAGCCAGTGTTTGACCTCGACCCGCCGCCGCGCTTCGGTGAGATAGACGCCATTGGCGATGCGCGCCGGAACGCCCGCGCTCTGCAGCGTCTGCCGGGCAAGCTCAAGACGTCCCATGACGCCGGAACGGCCTTCCAGCAAAACAGCGATCTCATCGGCGTATTGTTCGCCGGCGTCGCGCGGTTCAAAAGCTTCCTTGAGCGCCAGATCTACAAAGGAACGGTCATCCGCCGAACGCCGGCGCAAGTCGCCGGTCCAGACGATGAAGGCCTGCCGTTTGATGGGATCGGCTTCATAAGGGATGAGGTCGGCGCCGCCGCGGGCGAACGCATCCGGCAATCGCGTCGACTGGGTTTCGCCGACAGTCTGCGCCGTGTAGCGCAAAACCTTGCGGTTGCTGGGATAGCGATAGGTCCAGACCGCCTTGCGGTTGCGGGTCGCCGGCTCGGTCATCAGGTTGAGACCGAAGGGACCGTTGTAATATTGCTCCTGCGGAAAGGTGCGTTCGACATCGCCGGCCGGAAGGTAAACCTCAAGCCGCGCAGGTTGGTCCTGCCCTTCAAACTCCAGAAAGATCTCGAAATCCCATACCGTGGTCGTCGCCTTGGCGGAGACCGGATAACCGAGCGTCCCGACCTTGAACAGGAAAACCGCCAGCCCGGCGATGATCAGCCCAATCCCCAACAGGATTGCGTGACGAATGCTATTCATCGCCGCCTGACTCGCAGGCTTCTTCAGAAATATACGTGCGGCCTGAGTCGACCAGGATGCGATTCGCCAGAAACTCGCGCCCGATCAGGATATCGAACTCGAACTCGCCGCGGTCGGCGAGATTGATTTCCGCAAGCCCCGCCACACCGCCGACGCACAGCGGCAGATGAATAACCGGCCGGCGAATCGTGCCGCCGGTCTTGGTCTTGATCTGGGCGAAACGAATGACATTCTGGTCGTAGCGAATCGAGCGGCCGTCCTTGCCGATCAGGCGGAAGCGGACCCAGTTGTCGCGCTGGCCGCGCTTGTAGACGTCGATGTTATACGCATGGACGGAACTCGTATCGGCGCCCGTGTCGAGCTTTCCTTTCATATGGAGCCCGAGCTTGCCCACGCTGACCTCCTCAAGATAGCCGAGCTCAATCGAGTCCCCGCGCGGCTCTTCGGCGTCATCTTGCGCTGCGGCCGGCCATGCGGCGAAACTCGCCAGCGTGACGCACCCCAATGCTCTGATCCATTTACCCATGACGGGCCCCTTCAGCAGTCTTTCGTTTACCGGTCGGGACGCATTATCAGACAATTTCGCAAAGTAAACAAAGGGCCTGCGAAAAACCTGTTTCTGAGATTAAACCTTAGAAAGCCTCAGTATTTGACCCGCTTCGCGCCGCGCTTTACGGAATGGCGACGAGGCAAGGAGACGACCGTCAGATGACCGCCTGGCGCCTGTCCATGGAACGGTTCAAGGCCTGGTTCGTCCAGGATTGCCTGCCCTTGTGGGCGGCGCGCGCTTATGATTCGGCGCGCGGCGGTTTTCACGAAAGTCTCGATTTCAACGGCGCGCCGGCGGGCGATGGCGTTCGGCGCGTCCGCGTTCAGGCGAGGCAGATTTACACGTTTTCCATGGCCGCGCTCGCCGGCTGGGCGCCGGAAGGCGAGCGCCTCGCCGCGCTAGGATTCGATGATTTTCTCGACAAAGCCTGCCCGGAAGCCGGCGCGCGCGGATGCGTTCATTTATTGTCCGATGACGGAGAAGTTCTCGACGACCGGCGCGACCTTTACGATCAGGCGTTCTTGCTGCTGGCCTGCTCGGCACGCTGGAAAGCCGCTAAGGACAAACGCGCGACAGAGCTCGCCTGGCGCGCGATGGACTTTCTCGATCGCGAACTCGTTTCCCCCCATGGCGGGTGGCTGGAAAACGACAGAGGGGAAACGCCGCGCCGCCAGAACCCGCACATGCATCTTTTCGAAGCATTCATGGCGCTTGCGGACGCGACCGGAGAGGCGCGATGGCTGGACCGCGCGGCGCAGGTTTTCGATCTCTTCTCAATGCGCTTTCTGTCAAGAAGCGACACGCTTCTCGAATACTTTCAGGATGATTTGAAAACGCAGGACGCCTCAAAGGGCGGCGTTGTCGAACCCGGTCACATGATGGAATGGATCTGGCTTCTCGGCCGCTATGACCGGCTTCAGGGCGCGAACAACCGCCAGCTCATGAAACGCCTTTTTGAAAGCGCGAAAGCAACAGGGCTCGATAAACAAGGCTTCCTGGTCGACGCCGTCGACCGGAGCGGCGGCGCAAACGCCGGCGCGCGGCGACTCTGGCCGCAAACAGAATATCTCAAAGCCGCTCTCACGCTCAGCCGGCTCGGCGAGCCCCGCGAAGCGGAGGCCGGCGCGCTGATTGACCGGCTCTTTGAAACCTATCTTGCACCGCCGGGAAACGGTCATAATCAGGGCCTATGGTGCGATCAGTATGACGGACATGGCGCGCCTTGCGTCACGGACGTTCCCGCCAGCATTCTTTATCATTTATTTGAATCCGTAGCGGAGACTGCGGCGCTTCTGGAAACGAATGGGGAAACATGAAAATTCAACCGGTCATCATGTCGGGCGGCTCGGGTACAAGGCTGTGGCCGATGTCGCGGCAAAATCGTCCCAAGCAGTTTTTGAAACTCGTAACGGACAAGTCCATGTTTCAGGAAACGGTGCTTCGGGTTTCTCCAGAGGTCGACCCGAATTTCGAGCCGCCGGTCGTCATCGCCGGCGCCAAGCACGGCCCGGTCATCACCGAAGAATTTCGCGAACTCGATATGGTTCCGGGCGACATCATTCTCGAACCCTGCGCGCGCAATACCGCCGCCGTCGCGGCCGTCGCCAGCGCCTGGGTCGCAAGGCATGATGACGACGCGCTCATTCTACTGATGCCGGCGGACCATCATATTCCCGACGGCGAAGGGTTCCGCGCCGCCATCGCCAAAGCGGTGAAAGCCGCCGAGGACGGCTACATCGCCATATTCGGCATCAAACCGACAAGGCCGCACACCGGCTACGGATATATCCAGACCGGCGAAGCGCTTTCGGATTCCGTCTATAAAGCCGCAGCTTTCAGGGAAAAGCCGGACCGCAAAACCGCCGAGGCCTATCTCGCTGACGGCCGCCATTACTGGAACGCCGGCATATTCCTCTTCCGCGCCAGCGCGATGCTTGAGGAACTCAAAAATCACGCGCCGGAAATCAAATCCGCCGCCATTGCAGCGCTCGACAAAAGCGTCATGTCGGGCGCCGCCATCCGCCTTGACGAGGACGCCTTCTCCCCCTGCCCTTCAAACTCCCTCGACTACGCCGTGATGGAAAAGACAGCCAAGGCGGCGATCGTCGCGCCGGTCGATGTGGGCTGGACCGATATCGGCAGCTGGAGCGAAGTCGAAACCCAGCCGCAAGGCCGCAACGTGGTTGTGCTTGGCGGGGCCGGCAATATCATCCGCACCGAGGGCCCGCTAGTCGCTGCTGCGGGCGTCAGCGATCTTATCATTATCGCCGTCGACGACGCCGTGCTTGTCGCGCCGCGTGACAATGCGCAGGCGGTGCGCGAGATCGTCGAGGAACTGAAAAAGCGCGGCCGGGAAGATTTGCTTTAGTAACGGAAGTGACCTCATGTTGAACAAGATCATCCTGACGGGCGGCGCCGGTTATATCGGCAGCCATGTGGCGGTGGAGCTGCTCGAATCCGGCCGCGAAGTCCTGATCATCGACGATTTTTCAAACTCGCATCCTGAAGCGGTCGCCCGCATCGGAGATATCGCCAACGGCAATGTCGAACTGCTGGAACGAAACCTCGCCGACCCGGCGCATCTCGCCGACATTGCAGCGGCGGCGAAGGCGTTCGGCGCGGACGGCGCAATCCATCTCGCCGGGCTCAAGGCGGTTGGCGAATCCGTCGCCGAACCCGCCCGCTATTACCGGGTCAATGTCGGGTCAGCCATGGCGCTTCTCGAAGCGCTCGAAGCGGCGCATGCAAAAGCCGTCGTCTTTTCTTCTTCCGCCACCGTCTATGGCGCATTGAACGACAATCCGGTCACGGAAGATGGAAAAACCGGACCGACCAATCCATACGGCCGCACCAAGCTGATGATCGAGGACATGCTGAAGGACGTCGCCGCGGCGGACCCCGCCTGGCGCGTCTGCAATCTTCGCTATTTCAATCCTGTCGGCGCCCACCCCTCCGGCCGCATCGGCGAGGACCCGAACGACACCCCAAACAATCTATTTCCCTATATCGCGCAGGTCGCCGTCGGCCGGCGCGAAAAACTCCTGGTCTTCGGCGATGATTACGAAACGCGCGACGGCACGGGCGTGCGAGATTACATTCACGTTGTCGATCTCGCCAAAGGCCATGTCGCCGCTCTCGACTATCTCGCCAACCGCAAACATGCGGGCGCCGTCGATATCAATCTCGGGACCGGCACGGGCTATTCGGTTCTTGAAGCCGTCGCCGCGTTCAAGCGCGCTTCTAATCGCGATATCCCGTTCGAGATTGCGCCGCGGCGCGACGGCGACATCGCGGAAATCTACGCCGATGCGTCGCGAGCCAAGGAGCTTTTGGGCTGGCGGGCGGAACGCACGCTCGAGGACATGTGCGCCGATCACTGGCGTTGGCAAAGCCAGAACCCTGAAGGGTATAAATCCTAGGCCGCCCGTTCGGCGAACTGGCCGTAGCGGCGATAAGGCACCATATAGGCCGGCACGACAGACTCGACCGTTTGCGCCTCGACGCCAAGCGCCGCCAGGGTCAACGCCCCCTCGCTGACCACATTGTCGTGTTTCAGGAGCCTCACCTGATCGCGCGTCAGCGGCGGCTCCACGAACGGAACGAATTTGGCGAACTCGCCGAAGAAGCCGATCAGCGAAGCAACCGGAAACGGAACCGGCGCGAGAAAGCGTTTACGCCCGATTTCCTGAAGTATCAGTTCAAGCAGCTCTTTGAATGTGTAGGTGCGCGGCCCGCCAAGCTCGTAGGTCCTGCCGCGGGCATCGGGTTTTGCGAGCGCCGCGCAAATCGCATCCGCGACATCGTCCACATAGACTGGCTGAAACTTTGTCGCGCCGCCGCCGATCAGCGGCAGGACCGGCGACAACGTCGCCAGCGTCGCAAACTTGTTGAAGAACGCGTCTTCCTGTCCGAACACGATTGAGGGACGGATGATCGTTGCTGAGGGAATGGCTTCCCTCACGGCGCGCTCGGCTTCGCCCTTGGTGCGCGTGTAAAGACTGTCGCTCTCCGCATCGGCGCCGATCGCCGAGACCTGAACGAAATCCTCAACACCCTCCTCGGCGGCGAGTTGCGCAATCGACGCGGCGCCGGCGGCCTGAACGGCGGTGAAACTCTGCGCGCCTTCCTGATGAAGAATACCGACGCAATTGATCACGGCGTCAGCGTTTTTCAGCGCCTCGGCAATCGACGGGCGATGGCGCACATTCGCCTGAACCAGCTGGATCTGGCCGACGGCGCCCATGGGTTTCAGAAAAAGCGCATGATGCGGGCGCCGAACCGCGACCCTGACGCGCCAACCGCGCCGCGCCAGTTCACGCACCACATTGCGCCCGACAAATCCCGATCCGCCGAATACGACCGCCAGCTTGCCCGTCACCGTTCTTAGCCTCCAACCCATTGGTTCTCTCGCCGGCTAGGCCTCTAGCCGAATTCCGCCGCCGCCACAATTGCGCAAGGGGGTCAGCGCAAGCGGCGCGTTAACCCTGAAGGGGTTGCCATGAGCGGTTCCATGGGAAAGACTGATTTCCTCGCTTTTGGCGGAATGGGCGCGCCGGTCGCGTCAGGGGACTTGTGGGGCATTGGGGAAACAAGCCTCATGTTCGCCCCTGGGGGGCGTTGACGGCCGTTGCGCGGCGACTTGCCTGCGGCAATGCGCGCGGTTTAAGCCGCGCGGCGCCCGCCTTTCCCGCCGAGCGACCGCCTTTCCGCCGAGCGACCCGCCTTCCCGCCGAGCGACCCGCCTTCCCGCCGAGCGGCTGCGAGACTTAGGTTGAGCCCGTCTGCAATCCGGCCCGCGCGCCGCTGATCATTGACAGCGCCATATCACGCCCGGTATGAGCCCTGCTCCCGAACCTTGCCCAGGTGGCGGAATTGGTAGACGCGCTGGCTTCAGGTGCCAGTGGCCTTACGGTCGTGGAAGTTCGAGTCTTCTCCTGGGCACCACATAGCTGAACATTTGTGCTCATAACTGAACATAGAAGCATACAAGTGTTAGTTCAGTAACAACCGGCGCATGGAAGCGCGTCACTATATTTTTGGCGTTGCGCTATTCCTGTTGGAGTTAGATAGGAATTTTTTGTTTATTTGGCACAACAATTACACTGTAGGATTCTCTAGCGGCAAGAACCTGCCTGTGATCGCTACTCTGTGTTCCGATCAATCAGCATAGTTGTCCGGGTTCGCCACATTGGGCTTTTTCCACACAGCTGCTGCAGGTAGCTTGGAAACTCAGATAACCGGTTTTGTTATTCAAATAATAGTCAATACCGTAAAGCGCTTTCCCGATGTCTGCGCAGGCGTTGTTGGCGGCGTCATGCAACATTTCTTCTGACTGAATAATGTATGCAGCACCCCATGGTGGCCCATCCACTCCGTAAGCAAACAAATCAACAAACATACGATGTATTGTTTCCGTATTAACGATCTGTTTTTCCGATGGACAATAGGCGCTGACCGGTTGACAGAGCTTAGCTTTATTCAGCGCGCTTGCTGCTTCTTCCAGCGTGCTCGCCGGACTAATGTTCTCGCAAGGTGAATATTGTTGCGGACTTTCGCCTGAACTGGTCGAATTCGTATTAGTGTCATTCGATGTTGTATAGCAGCCGGTTAATGCAAATACGCCAAAGACCAGTATCGATGTTAAATATTTCATGATGTTTCTCGCCCAGTTGTCTCACGACAAGCCAAAGTCGGTGCAGAAATATCGTTCGCGCCGTTATTGGCGCATATTGGATTCACATCTGGGGCGAAACCATCGCACCCAATCGATCTGCGAAACGAGAAGGCTCACAACTTCAGCCCCGGACTTCTTGGTCGCCCCTGGACGCGCGAGTACGGCAACTGCATTGGCCATTCTCATCGCATTTCATACGCGTATAGCGATCTTCTCCGACGCACAAGAATGCATTCATGACACGACAGTCGCCTGAGTCCGCTCCGCCCATACACGTGCATTGGCGTTCTCCAGCAATGCAACGAAGCGTCGTTTCTTCTCGAGGCGGCGCGCTACGTTGCGCCGCGGGGCTGCGCGCTTCCGTTTTCTGTCGTTCACGTTCTATTTTTTCAATTGCTGCTGCAAATGGATTCTCCGATGAGCGGCTCTCCTGGGCAGATACATACCCCGTAACCAAAGCCACGGTTAGAGCAACAAAAATAGGGACAAGCAGTTTCTGAATTCTCATCGATTTTCTCCTTTCAAGTCGCTTACCTGACATCAATGCATGATGGCGGCAGATTTAAATTAGAGGGCTGAACGAACGTTGCACAATTAATGTCATGGTCATTACCGAACGCGTGCAACTCGATCCAGAGCGTCTCGCTTTCGCCTGGATTAAGAGTGACGCCCGGATGCGAACATTCATGTGTATTTGTCGAGCTGTTCTGGGAACAGCTCCATCCCGACGACGTGCCACCAAAGCTATTCATGAACCATGGCGCATTGTTTCCATTGGCATCCTGATATTCATCATGAATTTCAATTGGTCCCGTAGATAGCGGGTCTGAAGTATCGTTGATCAAGGTCACTTCAAAGATGCAAAGCGGCGAATAGTTCGGGTTGGCTAAAATACAGCTGTCTGTGGCTTGCGTCTTAACAAACCGCAACTCACCTCTTCTATGTGCGAGTTCGATACAAGAGCCCAGGTCGGGATCTATACTTAACCCAGCGCAGTTCTCAATTGGCGCCCCGGTTTGCGTAATGTCAACCGTCAGTTCAATGACATCGGCGCCATTGGCCGGAATGTTTGGAGACGAGTTTGTGCACTCAATATGATAATCCGGAGACGGCAGGATACTGCAAGACCATCCTGATGACGCTGACGTGACCGTCAAATTGTTGAACATCGCCACACCTGGCGTAAAGCCGGGGACCCAGTCAAAGACGGTAACCGGCGCAGTATGATTGACGGATGCGTTGTTTTTTACAATGATTTTAAAATTGCAGCCCTGCTGCGAGGGCGGACAGCCCCATTGCGTTTTCTCGATAGTCAGATCCTGAGGCAGCGAGGTTGATGCGATCGTATCGCATGAATGCGGCATGAGGTCAGGATCGAATCCAAGCAATACATCAATAAAATACGCACAGTTTGTTTCGCCGCTCGGATCTACGCCCGCCTGGAACGCCACTGTGATGTCAAAAGTTAGCGAGTCGCCAGCCATGATATAGGCCCCAAATCCGCACATTCCGGCGTCGTCGGAATTGAATGGCAGACCTGACAATGGCGGATTTAACGGCGATGGAATGAAATCGGGGTAATAGTCGCAGAACTGCGGATCGGCGCCCGATTGACTGCCATAGACAGGTGACGCCAAAGTCGTTGCCGTGAAGCTCGTGAAATCAACGCTCATCAAATCTCCCATCACGAGGAACCCGAAATAGGGAGTGTTCGACACATTGGTCATAGTGATTGCGAAAGTGCATTCCGACATATCGGGCATACAACTGTCAAAGGTCTTGATGAAATCGAGCTCGGGCCAATCGTAATTGGCGCAGCTGGTCGGCATGTCCTCTAGTGCATCGTCCGTCACTAACACGGCGCAGTTGATTCCCGGCGCTGTATCGGCGTCGAACATCTCCACCACCATGAAAGAGATGCTGCCCCCTTGAGCGATGTTAGCGCCCATCAGGGCGCAAACACCCAGATCATCCGAGTTCTGATTCACCATGCCGGAGACTGGCAGCGAATTCCATTGAAGAACTCCCTGATAAACATCGCAATTGAAGTTGCTCGCGCTGGCGTTCGTATAGTCCGGCCCCTGGAACACGATAAGATCATCAAAACTTGTGTTCATGAAGTCGCCGATCATGATATCGCCACTGTAAGGGCCTGGCCCTTGGTTGGTGATTGCAATCTCGAACGCACAGAATTGGAGATTTGGCGTACAAAACGTGACTTCTTTCGCGATATCGAGCGTAGGCTGAGGTGTCCCCGCACAGGCATATTCCCAGTCTGTCCAAAAACTGGCTTCGGCGATATAAACACAGTTGGTCTCGCCGCTCGGATTCGTCCCTGGTGGAAAAGCGATAGTAAGGTCGAAGGTCAGCGGGTCGCCGGCAATAATATAGGCTGGGTCGAATGCGCAAAAGCCGTAGTCGTCTCCGTTATTTGGCAGGCCCGGCAGCGGAGGACTGAGTGGAGACGGGATAGTGTTGCCGTAAAACTCGCATGGCTGACCAGATTGATTATCCACACCGGACTGGCTGCCAAACACCGGCGATGGCAATGGCAATGTCAATATTTCGACATCACCGACATCCGTACTCATGACATCAATAATAGCGAGATAGTCGTAATAAGGTGTGGTCGAGCCATTGGAAATCGAGATTAAGAACGTACAAGTCGACATATCCGGCGCGCAGTTGACGAGCTGTTTATCGATATCAAGCGTCGGTTGCTCTAAATCGACACAGCTCGTAGGCATGTCCGTAATCGTATCCGAACCGTCATCGACAAGGGCGCAGTTGCGCGCTGCGGAACCGCCAGGCAATGCAAGAGTCGATGGATCAATTTCAACATCATAAGAAATGCTGCCGCCCGGCTGAATTATCGCATCGTTAAAGATGCACAACCCGAAATCATCTGAATTCTGGTTCATCAGGCCTGTCACAGGCACTGAGTTAACAGCGATGGGATACGGCCACATAATGCAGTTTGCGGACGTTGCGCTTGAGTTGGAATAGGTAGGCGCTTGTGTCAGGGAATGGCCGACAAAGTCGACATTCATCAGATCAGCAGTAATCAGGTCGCCGAAATAGGGCACTGCGCCGGTATTGGTTACCGTAACACGAAATACACAAGACGCTCCCGAGGCATCGCAATATAGAACGTCTTTTATGATATCGAGCGTTGCCCGCACCGGCGTAATCGTCACGCACTCAGACTGGTTATAGCCATTATTGCCCGGAATATCGTCACTGGCGCCGTCAAGCATAACTTCTGCACAGTTTGTCAATGGCGTGTCGTCAGTAACCGTCGCAGTGATCGTAATGTCTGGCAGAGACGACTCCGGCGGAATCGGGCTCGCCCCCTCCCAAACACAATTGATGACATAAAACCCACCTGACGGCGTGACCGAGCAGTTCCAGTCAGGCGGTGCATTCAGGTCTGTAGTTGAAGAGAACAACAGATTACCCGGAAAAAGATCCGTAACTGTGACTATTTCGGTCGGATATGTCTGAATTGAGCCAAGATTATTGTTTACACTAAGCGTGAACGTTACTTGTGTTCCGACGATTGGATTTGGGTTGTCTACCGACTTATCGATGGACAGATCATGGCCTACATAAAATGTGACGCACGGGTCATGCTGCGCACCTGGAATATTGGTCGCATTATTGAGCGAAACATTGAAGCAATTGGTATACTTGCCCGGATTCGATCCTTCCATGGTGATCTGGATAATGAAAGGAGGATCGCCTAGGTTGAGGTCGCCTATAATAGCAGGGTCAACAGTACAGCTGAGTGAGTTCGATGCGCAAGGCCAGCCGGCCGGCCAATTAGTCGCCAAGTGAGTCAGGCCTGATGGCGTGACGGCGTCGGTCAGGTTAATAGTAACCGGCGCCGCGATGACGCCGCCTTCGTTAATCACCTGAATATAGAACTCGATATTATCGCCAACGTCATATTCATCCTGCCCGGTCGAGGTCTCTTTTTTAACGGACAGGTGCCCTGGGACGATAATATCGACGCAATCTTCCTCATTGCCTGGAACATCGTCTTCATCGTTGTTGTCAAGCTGAACATCAACATTGGCGCAGTTGGTGTAGTTGCCAATCTGGTCGGGCGCATTGGCGCCTACCACAATCGCCGATCCCAGCACGCCGGCCGGATAAGAAATAGCGCCGCTCGAATTGTCGAAT
>CAJXLJ010000046.1 GCA_913055785.1 uncultured Parvularculaceae bacterium
AGTGTTCTATATCCTCAAGCGAGATCGTTCGCGCCGCGGTTTCAATCGTCTTGCCGATTTCAAGCTCGCCGAATTTGTAGCGGAAAGGGTGCGGCGGTTCGGCGTCGGCTGGGGCGTCTTTCAGCCATGCGCCGGTCGCCGCAGCAAGCACGGCGGGCGAGCCCTGTATGGCGGTGCGTTGCATATAGTGTTTGACGCCGCGCACGCCGCCGAGTTCCTCGCCGCCGCCGGCGCGGCCTGGGCCGCCATGAACGAGCACGGGCAGGGGCGAGCCATGCCCGGTGGATTCAGCTGCGCAGTCGCGATTGATGACGATGATCCGGCCGTGATAGGCGCCGGTTTCGAGTACGATCTCACGGGCGATTTGCGGATCGTAGGTGAACGCCGACATGACGAGCGACCCCTCGCCGCGATTGGCGAGCGCCACCGCGTCGGCGAGATCGTTATACGGCATCAGTGTTGAGACCGGCCCGAAGGCTTCGACTTCATGCACGGCTTTCGATCCCCAGGGATCGTCGCAGCGCAGCAACACCGGCGATATGAACGCGCCCTGCGCCGCGTCGCCGCCGGTCAGTTCGACTGTATCAGGATCGCCGCAGACGATTTTGGCTTCTGCCGACAGTGTCGCGATTTTCTCGCGCACATCGGCGCGCTGCGACGCCGAGACCAGCGCGCCCATGCGCACGTCATCGCGTTCAGGGTCGCCGACAGTCGTCTTTGCAAGGCGCGCAGCAATCGCTTTTTCAGCCGCATCGAGCATGGAAGCGGGAACAAGCGCGCGGCGGATCGCTGTGCATTTCTGGCCCGCCTTTACCGTCATCTCGCGCACGACCTCTTTTATGAAGAGATCGAATTCGGGACTTTCCTCTGTAACGTCGGGACCCAGCAGCGATGCGTTAAGAGAATCCTGCTCGGCGACAAAGCGCACGCTTTCGCGGATCACCGACGGATGGCTTTTGAGTTTCGACGCTGTCGACGCCGATCCGGTGAAGGAAACGACATCCTGTCCGGTCAAGTGTTCGAACAGGTCGCCTGTCGAGCCCACGATAAGCTGAATGGCGCCGGCGGGAAGGCGGCCGGTCTCAATCATGATGCGGAAGGTGGCCTCGGCAAGATAGGCGGTCGCCGTCGCCGGTTTGACGATCGCCGGCATGCCGGCGAGGAGCGTGGGCGCGAGTTTTTCAAGCATTCCCCAGACCGGGAAGTTGAAAGCATTGATATGCACCGCCGCGCCGCGCATGGGCGTGTAGACATGCTGCGCCATGAACGTGCCGTTCTTTGAAATCTGCTCAACCGGACCGTCGGTTGCGATGACGTCGTCGGGGAGTTCGCGGCGGCCTTTGGAAGACATGGAAAACAGCGTGCCGGCGCCGCCCTCGATATCGATCCAGCCGTCCTTGCGCGTCGCGCCGGTGTGGGCGTTAAGCGCGTAGAGTTCTTCCTTGCGCTCCATGATCGCCTTGGCGAGGTCTTTCAGCAGATAGGCGCGGTCATGAAAGGTCATTTTGCGCAAGGCGGGACCGCCGACGTTCCGGGCGTGATCGAGCATCGCCTTGAAATCCAGCCCGGCTGAACTGGTGCGGGCGACAGGCTTTCCCGTAACCGCCGATGCGATCTCGGCATAACCGCCGTCGCCTTCCACCCATAGATCCAGCGCGTAATTCTGCAACGTCAGTATGGTCATTGATTATTCTCCCGAGCGGATATCGTTCAGCGGCCTTTGAATTCCGGCTTGCGCTTGTTCATGAAGGCGTCGACGCCTTCCCTGTAGTCTTCGGAAAATCCGAGCTCTCGCATCTTGTCCCGCTCCAGATCCAATTGATCGTCGAGCGAGCGGGTGAATGCGGTGCGGATGAGTTTTTTCGTTTCGGCGAGCCCGCGCGTCGGGGCGGCCGCAAACTTTGCAAGAAGCGCCTCTGCCTCTTCTCTCAGCGCGTCGTCCTCGATGCACTTCCAGATCAGCCCCCAGTCGGCGGCCTCAAGGGCGCTGACCGGCGCGCCGGTCAGCGCCATGCCGAGCGCGCGAGCTTGTCCTGCGAGACGCGGCAACACCCATGACGCGCCGGAGTCAGGCACGAGACCTATATTAGCGAAGGACATGATGAATTTCGCCGACTTTGCAGCGATGACGATATCGCAGGCGAAAGCGATCGAAGCGCCGGCGCCGGCGGCGACGCCGTTCACCGCGCAGACAACCGGCATCGGCAGGGAAGTCAGCCGGCGGATCAACGGGGCGTAGCGCTTCTCGACGGACTCGCCGAGATCGACCGCTTCTCCGCCGGGCGCGACGGCGCGATCGGAAAGGTCCTGGCCGGCGCAGAAACCGCGTCCGGCGCCGGTGAGGAGGAGCGTGCGGATCGAAGCATCCTGTTCAAGGTCGTCGAGCGCGGCTTTCACTTCCTCATGCATCTGGACGGTAAAGCTGTTGAGCCTGTCGGGCCGATTGAGCGTCAGCCGCGCTGCGCCGCCGCTCTTTTCATATTGAATGGTCTGGAAATCCATCAGGGCTTCTTCCCCTTCCGCGCGTCACCGAAGCGGCGTTCTCAATTGCATTCCGCCGTCCATTCATATAATTGAACGGTCAGTCGGTCAATTTATCGGGCGAATATCGGGAAACGCAAATGGCCGAAAGGGATGAGGATAAACTCGGCGGCGAAGTCGCCCGGGCGTTGCATGCGGCTGAAGGAACGGCGAAAGCCTGGGGGCTATTTTTCGAAGGCGCTGGCGAAGGCTGGGCACGCTGCTCCATGATCGTGCGCGACGATATGTTGAATGGTCATGGCGCGGCCCATGGCGGGATGATTTTTTCGCTTGCCGATACAGCCTTCGCCTGGGCGTGCAATTCGCGCAATGTAAAAACGGTGGCGCAACACGCTGCGATTACGTTCCTGTCGCCCGTGATGAGCGGAGAGAAGCTCACCGCGGAAGCGCGTGAAGACGCCGCCGCCGGACGCAGCGGGGTTTATTCCGTGCGCGTTTCCGGCGAGGACGGCCGCGCTGTTGCAATTTTTCAAGGCGTGTCGCGATCGGTCGGTGGTGCGGTGATCGAATAACAAGGAGATGAAATGACGGACGCTTTTATCTGCGACGCGGTGAGAACCCCGATCGGCCGCTATGGCGGCGCCTTATCTTCAGTCCGCGCGGACGACCTCGCGGCGTTGCCGATCAGAGCGTTGATGGAACGCAATTCGAACGCCGACTGGAGCGCGGTTGAGGATGTGATCCTCGGCTGCGCCAATCAGGCGGGGGAGGACAACCGCAACGTGGCGCGCATGGCCGCGCTGCTTTCCGGTCTCGGCGAGGCTGCGCCTGGTGCGACGATCAACCGGCTTTGCGGCTCGGGCATGGACGCGGCGACCGTTGCGGCGCGGGCGATCAAGGCCGGCGAGGCGGACTTCATGATCGCCGGCGGCGTTGAATCCATGTCGCGCGCGCCCTTCGTCATGGGCAAGGCGGAAACGGCTTTTTCCCGCAACGCCGAAATTTTCGATACGACTATCGGCTGGCGTTTCGTCAATCCGGTTTTAAAAGCGCAATACGGCATCGATTCCATGCCGGAGACTGCGGAAAATGTGGCGGAAGATTTCAGCGTATCCCGGGAAGATCAGGATGCATTCGCTTTTCGTTCCCAGCAGCGCGCCGCTGTAGCGCAGAAGAACGGGCGGTTCGCCGCGGAAATCGTTCCCGTGACGATCCCACAGCGGAAAGGCGATCCGATTGTCGTCGATAGCGACGAACATCCCCGCGAGACATCGATTGAAAAACTTTCCGCTTTGAAGCCTTTCGTGAAAAAAGACGGCGTTATCACCGCCGGAAACGCATCCGGCGTCAATGACGGCGCGGCGGCGATGATCGTCGCGTCGGAAACGGCGGCCAAAAAACACGGGTTCGCGCCGCGCGCCCGCTTTGTCGCCGGCGCCGTCGTCGGCGTTTCCCCGCGTATCATGGGGATCGGGCCTGCGCCGGCGTCGAAAGCCGTGCTGGCGAAAGCCGGGCTTTCCGTCAGCGCCATGGATGTCATCGAAATCAACGAAGCTTTTGCGTCGCAGTCTCTTGCGACACTACGCGAGCTCGGACTTCCTGACGACGCCGAGTATGTGAACCCGAATGGCGGCGCCATCGCGCTCGGCCACCCGCTCGGCATGTCCGGCGCGCGGCTTGTCCAGACAGCGGTTGAGGAACTGCATCGCCGAGAGGCGCGTTACGCCCTTTGCGCCATGTGCATCGGTGTCGGACAGGGGATCGCCTGCATCGTGGAACGCGTGTGAGTGTGCCGCGCTTGGGCTGTGTTCTGGCGGCTTAACCCGCTTGCGTCCGCATGTTTTCAGCGAGCCTGACGGCGCCGACGACGCCTGCATCGTCGCCGAGACCGGGCGGCTGGATAAACCGGTCAGGCGCCGGCAGGTCGACATAGCCGCCGACAAGGCCGAAGGTTTTCACCCTTACGCTTTCAATGAGGCCCGGCGTTTTCATGACCCCGCCGCCGAAGAGAATGCGGTCCGGCCGATGCGCCAGCGCCAGCGTCAGCGCCAGATGGCCGAGATAATCCGCAATCAGATCAATGGCGGGCGCCAGGCCCGACAGTTCATTGAGCGCCGCGCCCCATCGCTCCATGATCGCCGGTCCTGAGGCGAGGCCTTCCAGACAGTCTCCATGAGAAGGACAGCACCCTTCGTACGGGTCGCGTTCAGGATCGCGCGGCGGGCGAATATGGCCGAGTTCGTAATGGCCGGCGCCGATCAGCGATTTTCCCTGATGGACAACGCCAGCGCCAATGCCCGTGCCGACCGTCACATAAGCGAGCGTATCGCAGCCTTGCCCGGCGCCGTATGTCTGCTCACCGAGCGCGGCGCCGTTGACGTCGGTGTCGACCGCGATCGGACAATCAAGCGTGGACAGGGCTTTTATATAGCTGGCGTTGCGCCATGCGAGTTTCGGCGTGTTTAACAACGCGCCATAGGCGCTCGATGCTGGTGAAAGGTCGATCGGGCCGAAGCTGGCGACGCCAAGCGCTTCGAGAGGAAGGTGCGCTCGGAAAAAATCCCGAACGGCGGAAAACGTCTTCTCAGGGGTTTCGGTCGGGATGACCAGCTTGTCCTCGATGCGGTCCGGCGCCTCGCCGACAGCGCAGACGAATTTCGTTCCTCCGGCTTCGATCCCGCCCAGCATCGGATCCCTGACGTTGTCTTGTCGAGAAGTATCGGTTGCGCGCCAGGCGATGACAAGCGATGGCGATGCAGCCGGTCGGGCGTTGGTTTATGTCTCGATTCGAAATCCCCTATTCGTTCGCCAAGTTCAGTTTGGCTGGAATATGTTTGAGCGTTACGTGAGGGCGAATATGCCGCCGCGGTTGGAGGCGCGCGCCGCCGCATTTTGCGCCCGGCGAGACGGGCTGGAATTCATTGACCGTCCGGTCGGTTTATCTTATATTGGCGAACTATAATGCGGCCCTGAAGGAGCCCTGAAATGTACGCCCAGGAAGTCAAATCCACCGGCAAGGCCGTGAAATCCCTGGAAGAAATGACGCCGGAGGAGCGCGTGTTTCAGACCCGGATCGACGCCGATATCAAGATCGAGCCGAAGGACTGGATGCCGGAAGGCTATCGCAAGACCTTAGTCCGTCAGATTTCGCAGCACGCCCATTCGGAGATCGTCGGCCAGCTTCCGGAAGGCAACTGGATCACAAGGGCGCCGACCCTCGACCGCAAGGCGATCCTGCTCGCCAAGGTGCAGGACGAGGCCGGCCACGGGCTTTATCTTTATTGTGCGGCGGAAACGCTTGGAGTGTCGCGCGATCAGATGACGGAGCAATTGCTCGCCGGCAAGGCGAAGTACTCCTCGATCTTCAATTACCCGACGCTCACCTGGGCCGATATCGGCGCCATCGGCTGGCTGGTCGATGGTGCGGCGATCATGAACCAGGTGCCGTTGCAGCGCTGTTCATACGGGCCCTATTCGCGCGCGATGATCCGCATCTGCAAGGAAGAAAGTTTTCACCAGCGTCAGGGCTACGACATCATGATGAAGCTCGTGAAGGGGACGCCGGAGCAGAAAGCAATGGCGCAGGATGCGCTCAATCGCTGGTGGCAGCCGTCTTTGATGATGTTTGGCCCGCCGGATGCGGACAGTATCCATTCGGCGCAATCGATGGCCTGGGGCATCAAGCAGAATTCCAACGACGAGCTGCGCCAGAAATTCGTCGATCAAACCGTTCCGCAGGCAACCTATCTCGGTCTTACCGTTCCCGATCCCGATCTCAAATGGAACGAGGAAAAGGGCGGCTATGATTTCGGCGAGATCGACTGGAACGAATTTTTCGAGGTGCTGAAGGGTAACGGCCCTTGCAACAAGGAGCGCATGGAAGCGCGCCGCAAGGCCTGGGACGACGGCGCCTGGTTCCGCGACGGGCTGATGGCGCACGCCGAAAAGCGCGCCGCGCGCAAGATCGCGGCTGAATAGGGAGAACGCGCCATGTCCAGGGAATGGCCTTTATGGGAAGTCTTTATTCGCGGGCAGCATGGGCTCAGCCATCGCCATGTGGGCTCGCTGCACGCGCCGGATGCGGAAATGGCGATCAACAACGCTCGCGACGTCTATACGCGCCGCAATGAGGGCGTGTCGATCTGGGTCGTGAAGGCGGACGACATTACGGCGTCTTCTCCCGGCGACAAGGAGCCGTTGTTCGAACCGTCGAATTCAAAAGTCTACCGTCATCCGACTTTCTTCGACATTCCTGACGAAGTGGGACAGATGTAATGACGGCTGACGACGGCTTCGACGAAACGCTATTCGAGCTGGCGCTGCGCATGGGCGATAACGCGCTCATTCTCGGCCAGCGCGTGTCGGCATGGTGCGGCCATGCGCCGGTCCTGGAAGAAGACATCGCCATGGCCAATGTCGGGCTCGACCTCATCGGGCAGACCAAGTTGTGGCTGGGTCTCGCCGGTGAAATCGAAGGGAAAGGACGAAGCGCGGACGATCTCGCGTTTCTGCGCGCTGACCGCGCCTTCCGCAATTGCCTGCTCGTCGAACAGCCGAATGTCGATTACGCCCATACGCTGATGCGTCAGTATCTTTTCGACGCCTGGCACCTGCCGATGTTGACGGCGCTCAAGCAGTCCGCCGAGCCGCGTGTCGCCGAGATCGCCGAGAAATCCGCCAAGGAAGCGGCCTATCATCTCGAACGTTCGTCCGATCTGGTCATCCGCCTTGGAGACGGTTCGGTTGAAAGTCATGAGCGCATGCAGGCGGCGCTGAACGCGTTGTGGCCGTTCACGGGCGAGTTTGTTGCGCCGGACGATGTCGATAAGGCGGCTGCCTCGCGCGGGCTTGGGCCCGATTTGTCGGCGATCGCCGAGCGCTATAACGAAACGACCGCCGCCGTCTTGCGGGACGCGACCCTGTCTGCGCCGGCAGATGCGCCGGTTCGCAAGGGCGGCAAGGAGGGGCTGCATTCGGAACATCTCGGCTACCTGCTGAGCGAGATGCAGTGGCTGCAGCGGTCGCATCCCGGGGCGCAGTGGTGAGCCTATGACGGCTGCCGGGACATTGCCTTCTGAAAAAGACATCTGGCGCTGGCTGGAAGATGTGCCCGATCCGGAAATACCGGTCGTCTCCGTCGTCGATCTCGGGATCGTGCGGGACGTTGCGGTCGACAAGGGTGGCGCTGTTGTGACGGTGACGCCGACCTATTCGGGATGCCCGGCGACCGCGGTGATCGCGATGGAAATCGAGACGGCGCTGCGCAAGAAGGGGCTTGATCCCGTGCGTCTTGAAACGCGCCTCTCCCCGGCATGGACGACGGACTGGATCAGCGACGAGGGCCGGTCGAAATTGAAAGAGTACGGAATCGCTCCGCCCGTGCAGGGGACAAGCTGCGCCGGCGCCATGAAGCAGGCGAATGCGACAGTGGCGTGCCCCCGTTGCGGTTCGGAAAATACGGAAGAGATCAGCCGTTTCGGATCGACGCCTTGCAAGGCGAGTTGGCGTTGCCGCGACTGTCTCGAACCGTTCGATCATTTCAAAAGCTTTTAAAGACCGGATACACGCATGGCGCAGTTCTATCCTTTGAAGGTTGTCGATATCCGCCGCGACACGCGCGACTCGGTTGCGGTGACGCTGGAGCCGCCCGCCGAAAACCGCGAAGCGTTCAGGTTCATTCAGGGCCAGTATCTGACTTTCCGGCGTAAATTCGACGGCGAAGAGTTGCGCCGTTCCTATTCGATCTGCGCCGGCGTGAATGACGGCGCGCTTCGCGTCGGCATCAAGAAGGTCGACGGCGGCTGGTTTTCATCCTTCGCCAATGATGAACTGAAGATCGGCGATACGCTTGAAGCCATGACGCCCATGGGGAATTTTCATGTTCCCCTGGAGCCCGAGACGGCGCGCCATTATCTCGGCTTCGCCGGCGGGTCGGGCATTACGCCTCTTGTGAGCATCGTCAAGACCGTGCTCGCCGAAGAGCCGCAGTCGACATTCACGCTTGTCTACGGCAACCGCTCGGCCAGCGCGATCATGTTCCGCGAAGAGCTGGAGGATCTGAAAAACCTGCATATGGGCCGCTTCAACGTGCTTCATGTGCTCGAAACCGAATCCGATATCGATCTGTTTGCCGGAAGGCTCGACCGGGAAAAGTGCGACGCACTGTTCGATCGCTGGGTAGACGTCAAAAGCGCCGATCTCGCTTTTATTTGCGGACCGGAGCCGATGATGCTGGCGGTGGCTGACGCCCTGAAGGCGCGCGGCCTGCCTGAACGCGCGATCAAGTTCGAGCTTTTCGCGACCGCGCAGCCGGGCAAGGCGAAGCGCAAGGCGGCGGCGGGCGCAGCGGCCGGCGGCGAAACCTGCCGCGCAACGATTATTCTCGACGGCGTGCGGCGGGAAATCGACATGCCCAAATCGGGGCAGTCCGTACTGGAAGCCGCGCGCGGCGCCGATCTGGATGCCCCATTCGCCTGCACGGCGGGCGTTTGTTCCACTTGCCGCGCAAAAATCCTCGAAGGCGATGTTGAGATGGAAACCAATTACGCCCTTGAGGATTATGAAGTCGAACGGGGCTATGTTCTGACCTGTCAATCCTATCCTGTGAGCGATAAGATCGTCATCGATTACGACCAATAGGGACGGCTCGGCATGAGCGATGACATTTCCCTTCTAGATTATCTCGAACGCGGCGGGCGGATCGCGTCGCCCGATAATGCGCCGGCGCGTTACCGCGCGGAACTGATGCGCATCATGGCGAGCTTCGTCGATTCAGAACTCGCCGGCGCCGCCGGGTTTGCGGATCTCATCAATGAGGGGCCGGGCGTCGTCGAGCGCATCGTTGCGGCGCGGATCGTTCTGGAAAAGCTCGGGCACGGCGAGCGGGTTCTGAAAATCATGGGCGAATTCGGCGCCGATCAGGGGCGCTATTTCGCCGCCCATCCCTGGTGCGCCCGCATCGAACGCAATGAAGATCTCGGCGCCGAACGGCGTGTCGCGGGCGATATGCGGCTCAATGTATTTCACTACCCGCTGAAGAGCTGGGCCGATGCGGTGGTGATGAATACGTTGATGGGAAAGGCGACAGTCATTCAGCTGACGGAGCTTTCCTATTGTTCTTACCAACCGCTTGCAGACGCCTTTCTCGAGATATTGCCGAGAGAAGAGCGTCACGCCGATCTCGGTCGCGAGGGGCTCGATCGGCTGGTCGAGCAGGAAGGCGCCGCCGGGGACATAAGAGCGCTCGCCGAATACTGGCGCCCGCGCGTGGCGGCGAGTTTCGGCGGTGCGGATTCGCAACGGTTCGATCTCTTGAAGCGTTTCGGCCTGCGACGGGAAAAGAACGAAGCCCTGCTTGCCGAATGGACCGGATGGCTCGATGAGCTGCTGGCCTCGCTCGGCTGATTGTCTTTAATCAGAATTTGGATTTCAGCTTTGCGACCTGTTTGTGGTAGTGCGCAAGAATGGCGTCGCGTTTTATGTGCCTGCCGCCTTGCACCATATGCCGCCCGGCGGACCAGACGTCGGTGACGAGACGGTCGCCGACGGCAAAGATGTAAGAGTCGAGAAGCGAGTCGCCTTTCTTGCCGGCGAGATCGATGGCGGTGGAATCGAGCGCCACAAGATCGGCTAGGCGGCCCGTTTCCAGCGCGCCGCTGTTTCGGCCGGCGGCTTGTGCGCTGCCGCGCGCCGCGCCTTCGAAGAGGACGCGTCCTGTTGAGGCTGTCCTCGTCGCCAGCACGGCGCGCGCCACGTCGCGCAGGCGCTGGGAATATTCCAGGAGCCGCAATTCTTCGGCGAGGGCGATCCGGATGTTCGAATCCGAACCGATCCCGAAGCGCCCGCCATGTTCAAGGTAACGCGCGCCGTCGAAAATCCCGTCGCCGAGATTGGCTTCGGTGATCGGGCAGAGGCCTGCAACGGCGCCGGATTTCGCCAGCGCTTCGGTTTCATGCGGCTTCATCTGCGTTGCGTGGATCATGCACCAGCGTTCGTTCACATCATGGTTTTCAAGAAGCCATTCAACGGGGCGCTTGCCACGGGCGGCGGCGACTTCGTCGACCTCGGCCGTCTGTTCCGCGATGTGAATATGGAAGGGGCTGTCCTTCGCCAGTTCTGCGCAGCGCGTCAGGCTTTCAGGCGAAACAGCACGTAGAGAATGAGCCGCGGCGCCAATAACGGCGTCGCGCGGAAGACCGGCGAGCGCCGCGCTTGCTGCTTCTCTCAGCTTAGCAAAACGGTCCGGCGTGTTTCCAAAGCGCAGCTGTCCGCCTTCGAGTGGCCTGCCGTCGCATCCGCCTTGCTCGTATAACACCGGCAGCAGCGTCAGGCCGATCCCGGTTTCATTGGCGGCGGCGGCGATGCGCGTCGATAGTTCGGCGACATTATCGTAAGGCGCGCCGCCCGGCTGGTGGTGGAGGTAGTGGAATTCTGCAACGCAAGCGTAACCGGCTTCGAGCATTTCCATCAGGACAAGCGCGGCGATCGCTTCAACGTCGTCGGGGCCGAGATGGGCGAGGAAGCCGTACATCAGCTTGCGCCATGTCCAGAAGCTGTCTTTAGGGTCCGGTCCGCGGGCTTCGGTCATCCCCGCCATGGCGCGTTGAAACGCGTGGCTGTGAATGTTCGCCGGGGCCGGCAGCAGCACGCCGACGCGGAGGCCGTCGGGCGCCGCGCCTTCGGCAAGGGAGGCGATCTTCCCGTCTTCGCCGATGTCAATGGCGACGGCGTCCGCCCAACCCGAGGCGGTCAATGCCTGCTCAGCCCAGATGCGGGTCAATGGAGCGGTTCTTTCTTGCGGCTTCAGATCGGGAAACATATCGCCTATTGTGTCCGTTCATTCAATCGTAGTCGCTCATGAAACCAGTAGACGTCATTCGCGGAACCGGGCCGGTCATTCTGGCCGCGCCTCATGCCGGCCTTTTCCTGCCGGACGAAGTAGTAACCGCCCTTAACGAAACCGGCCGCGCGCTCGCCGATACGGACTGGCATGTGGACCGGCTTTATGAGGGCTTGCTGCCTGACGCGACATATGTCCGCGCGAGATTCAGCCGCTATGTGATCGACGCCAATCGCGACCCTTCAGGCCAAAGCCTTTATCCGGGCCAGAATACGACGGGGCTTTGTCCGACGACGGATTTTGATGGCGCTTCGATCTATCGGCCAAGACGCGAACCTGATGATGAGGAAGTCGAACGCCGCCGGCGCGCCTTTCACGCGCCTTATCATGCGGCGCTGGAACAGGAGATCGCGCGGGTCAAAAGCCTTCACGGGGGCGCGGTTCTCTATGATTGTCATTCGATCCGTTCCAGGATTTCCTATCTCTTCGAAGGCGTGCTGCCCGATTTCAATGTCGGCACCAATGAGGGACGCACCTGCGCCCCCGAGATTGAAGATATCGTCAGGAAAACCTGTGCGGATGCGGACGGCTATTCGAGCGTCGTCAATGGCCGTTTCAAGGGCGGCTGGACGACGCGCCATTACGGCCGGCCAGCGGAAAACGTACACGCCATCCAGATGGAGCTCGCCCAGTCCGCCTATATGGAAGAAGCGCCGCCATGGACATATTCGCCTGAAAAGGCCGGGAGGCTGCGCATTCATTTGCGCGACATCCTGACCGCTATCGATGATTTTGCGCGTAAAGGCCTTGGATGAATACGCTGTTTTACAGGCGCAAAAACGAACATTGTAACATCAATTGAAAAATCAACTAATTGAGACTACTCTCCCCGGGCGCTTTGGCGCGCCGGCGAAGCGGGAGCCCCATGGCTGAACGTTCCTTTGCAAAAGAAGTCGAGGATCTTCGCATCGGCGATGGCGAGGTCTTTCGCGGCGAAGGAATTCTCGCCGTCACCAAAGCCTTGCTGCAATCCGGCGTTTCCTATGTGGGCGGCTATCAGGGCGCGCCGATTTCCCATTTGATGGATGTGCTTTCCGACGCGCAGGAAATCCTCGGCGGTCTCAATGTGCATTTTGAGGCGAGCGCCAGCGAGGCGGCCGCCGCTGCGATGCTCGCCGCTTCTGTGAATTACCCGTTGCGCGGCGCCGTCACCTGGAAATCGACCGTCGGCACCAATGTCGCTTCCGATGCGCTCGCCAATGTCGCATCGAGCGGCGTTAAGGGCGGCGCGCTTGTCATTGTCGGCGAAGATTATGGGGAAGGCTCCTCAATCATGCAGGAGCGCAGCCACGCCTTCGCCATGAAGTCGCAGATGTGGCTGCTCGATCCGCGCCCGAACTTGACGTCAATCGTCGATATGGTCGAGCGCGGGTTTGAACTTTCAGAAGCCTCGAATACGCCGGTGATGCTCGAATTGCGTATTCGAGCGTGCCATGTCTATGGATCGTTTGTCGCCAAGGACAATGTCGCGCCTTCTTTCACGCTGCGCGATGCAATGGAAAATCCGACCCGGGATTACAGCCGTGTCGTGTTGCCGCCGTCGAATTACGTTCATGAAATCGAGAAGGTTGAAAATCGCTGGCCGGCGGCGGTCGAGTTCATCAAACGGGCGAAGCTCAATGAGTTTCTCGGCGGACACAAGGGCAAGGTCGGGATCATTGTTCAGGGCGGCCTTTACAACACCCTGATGCGCGCCCTTGAGCTGGCCGGGCTCGCCGATGCGTTCGGAGAAACGGCGATCCCGATTTATTGCCTCAATGTCACCTATCCGCTGATCGAAGATGAAGTGAAAGGCTTTTGCCTCGACAAGAAAGCCGTCCTGATGATCGAGGAGGGCCAGCCTGAATATCTTGAACAGGCGGTGAATTCGATCCTTCGCAATGCGGATATTCAAACAAAAATCGCCGGTAAAGCGATGTTGCCGCGCGCCGGAGAATATACGGGCGAAGTCCTGCTGAAAGGGCTGACGCGGTTTTTTGAAGAACACGCGCCGCGCGTTTTAAGCATTGCGCAGCCGCCGGAACGATCCGAACCCGACATCGAAGAACAGCGCGCGCTTGCAGCGCAAGTGCCGCAGCGTCCGGCGGGGTTTTGCACGGGTTGCCCGGAGCGTCCCGTATTTTCGGCGATGAAACTCGTGCAGAAAGAGATCGGCGCCTTTCATGTGAGTTGCGACATCGGCTGCCATCTGTTTTCAATTCTCCCGCCATTCGACATCGGCAATACGACCATGGGTTACGGTCTCGGTTGGTCGGGCGCTTCGGCGTTCAATTCAGAATCCAGTCAACGCACGATCAGCATCATGGGAGACGGCGGTTTCTGGCATAACGGGCTTGCGAGCGGCGTTGGCAACGCTGTCTTCAACAAGACCGACAATGTGCTTGTGATTATCGACAACGGGTATTCGGCGGCGACCGGGGGGCAGGACATCCTTTCATCGCGCGCCCTCAACAAGACGAAAAGCACGAACAACCCGATTGCAAAAGCGGTGCGCGGCGTCGGCGTGGACTGGGTGCGAGAGGTTCATACATACCACATCGCCGAGATGAAGCGCGTTTTGAAAGAAGCGATGACGACGGCGGCGAAGGGCCCGAAGATTATCATCGCCCAGGCCGAATGCATGCTGAACCGGCAGCGCCGGGAACGGCCGTTGCGCGCGCAGGCGATCAGGAATGGCGAACGGGTGGCGCGCACGCGTTTCGGCGTCGATCCCGACACCTGCACCGGCGATCACAGCTGCATCAGGCTTTCCGGGTGTCCGTCACTCACCATTCGCGATAACCCCGACCCTCTGCGCGACGATCCGGTCGCCTATGTGGACAATGACTGCGTCGGCTGCGGGGTTTGCGGCGAAAACGCCCATGCGGCGATCTTGTGTCCTTCCTTCTATCGCGCCGAGTTAATCTACAATCCTTCTTTCTGGGATCGTTTTAGGGCTGGCGTGCGAAACGCGGTCATCGGCTTTTTCCAGCGGCGCGCGGAGAAGCGGCGCCTGAAATACACGTTTGGAGAGTCGGCGTGAGCGAGCCGCGAGCCATCAAGATTGCAATCAATGCGCTCGGCGGGCAGGGCGGCGGCGTGCTGGCGAACTGGATCGTCCGGCTTGGCGAGAAAGCGGGTTATATCGCGCAGGCGACATCGGTGCCCGGCGTCGCCCAGCGCACGGGGGCGACGGTTTATTATATCGAACTCTTCCCGGAGGCCGCAGCGCAGGCGAAAGGCAAACCGCCGGTGCTCGCTTTGATGCCTGTGCCGGGCGACGTCGATATCGTCATTGCATCTGAGATGATGGAGGCGGGGCGGGCGCTGGCGCGTGGGTTCGTTTCGAATAAGACGACGCTCATTGCATCGTCCCATCGCGTTTACGCGATCGGCGAAAAAATCGCCATGGGCGACGGTCGTGAGAATGCCGGTGATATCGAAAAACTGGCGCGAAAAACCGCCGGCAGGTTTGTTCTGGCCGACATGGACGCGGCGGCGAAAGAAGCCGGCGCCGTCATCAGCGCGGCGCTGTTCGGCGCGCTCGCCGGTTCCGGCGCGCTTCCGATCGGGCGCGCTGTCTTTGAAGAAACGATCCGCGAGGCCGGCCGTTCGGTAGACGAGAATCTCGACGCCTTCAATCTGGGCTGCCGTGCGGCGCAAGGGCAGGCGTCGACGGCCGCTGCCGGAACCGCCGATCCGCGCCGCGCCAGCGACGCCGCGCCAGCCGTGCAGCCCTTGTTGCAGCGTCTCGCGCGCTTTCCGGCGCCGGCGCATTACATCATGCGCGAAGGGCTGAAAAAGGTCGTCGATTATCAGGGGGTTGCTTATGGGGCGCTTTACCTTGAGCGGCTTCAGGACGTGCGCACGCTCGATGAACGGTTCGGCGGCGAACGGCGCGACTGGGCGCTGTTAAAGGCGACCGCGAAATATCTCGCGCTCTGGATGGCCTATGATGACGTCATCCGCGTCGCTGATCTGAAAACGAGGGGATCGCGGTTTGTGCGTTTCAGAGAAGACGTCAAGGCCGCCGAGGGACAGATCGTCCATGTCTCGGAATATATGCATCCCCGGGCGGAGGAGTTTTGCGATTTATTACCTGCCGGGCTGGCGGAGGCCGTCTTGAAATCATCTTTCCTGCGCGGCGCGCTGCAAATGTTTCTTGGCAAAGGCCGGCGCGTGTCGACGACCAAACTGCGCGGGTTTTTTTTGCTTAACGGTCTTGCGTCTTTGCGGTTTATGCGTCGCTGGAGTTTTCGCTACCGGCTTGAAGCGCGCCGTATCGACGACTGGCTCTCCATGATTGTTTCGGCTGTCGGCGAGAACTATGCGCTGGCGTGCGAAATCGCCGCTCTGCAACGCTTGCTCAAGGGCTATGGTGAAACCCATGAGCGCGGGCTTGCGAGTTACAACCGCATCGTTTCGGCGCTGGACGCCGTGCGCCGCGAGCCGGATCCGGCGGCGGCGCTGAAGGGGCTTTGCGAAGCCGCGCTGCAGGATGAGGATGGCGGCGCCTTGGCGGCGCGCCTCGATGCGCTCACCTCGGCGATGGCGGCGTAGGGGAGTATTATGAGCAGGTCCGGAAAGGTACGCAAGACAGGCCCCGACGAACCTGGCTTCGTTCTTGACGATTACATTCTTTATAACCTTGTCCGCACAACGGCGACCTATACGGAAGAAATGGCGGCCGCCCTCAAAGCCTACGGCCTTGACACAATGAAGTGGCGAATTCTGATGCTCCTTCATGACAGGAGCCCCAGCACGGTCGGCGATCTTGCGCGCCGATCGGTGACGAAAACCCCGACGCTGACGCGCGTGCTTATCCGGATGGAGAACGAAGGACTTGTCGTGCGTCGCGCCTTGAAAGACGACCGGCGGGTGGTTCAGGTGACGATGACGCCCAAGGCGGCGAAAGTATTGAACATGGTCCGCTCTATTGGGCAGAAAGTGTTCGAGCGCGCCTTTGAAAACATTCCGGAAGAAAACATTGCCCTTATGACGGCGATGCTCAAGGATATACGAACGAATCTTACGCGTTCGCCCTATGATGCAGTTGATGTGTCGGTAAAGCGTGCGAAGGCCTGAACAATAAAAGGGAGGAAGTATGAGCATACTTCAGCAATTGAGCGAAGCGGTTGCGTCGCGCGCGATCAAGACCATCGACCTTACTCATACGCTTTCTCCGGACTTCCCGGTGCTGCAATTGCCGCCTGAGTTCGGTCAATGCCAGCCTTTTCAGATCGAAGAAGTTTCTCATTATGACGATCGCGGCCCGGCCTGGTACTGGCGCAATTTCTCCTGCAATGAGCATACAGGTACGCATTTCGACGCGCCTGTGCATTGGGTGACGGGGAAAGGGGTCGCAAACGGCTCTGTCGATTTGCTTGATCCAAGTCATTTCCTCGGTTCTGCCTGCGTCATGGATTTTTCAAAGGAAGTTGCGGCGAATGAAGACTTTGTTCTGACAGCGGACCATATCCGGGCATGGGAAGAACAGCACGGAGATATCGCCGCCGGGGACTGGGTTCTCTTTCGCACCGACTGGTCAAAGCGTTCCGGCGCAGACTATCTCAATATGCGCGAGGACGGCGCTCATCACCCCGGACCCGACGCCGGCGCCGTTGAATATATGATTGAGCGCGATGCTGTCGGTTTCGGCGTTGAGACGATCGGCACGGACGCGGGGCAGGCGCATGCTTTCGAGCCGCAATATCCGGCGCATGCGCTGCTGCACGGCACCGGGAAATACGGGCTTCAGTGTTTGAGGAATCTCGATCAGCTACCGCCGCGGGGCGCTGTGATCCTCGCGCCGCCCTTGAAGATCAAGGATGGTTCGGGCAGTCCCTTGCGCGTCCTTGCGCTGGTGGAAGGTTGAACAAGTCTGCTTGGCGCTTGAGAAAATGCAGTATTAACGTTGAACGGGAAGGAGTCCGCCGATGGCGGTCAGGACTGAGGTCAGAGACGACGGAATCTTGCTGGCGACAATTGATAATCCGCCGGTAAATGCGCTGGGGGCGGAAGTGCGCGCCGGTGTCGAGGCCGCGCTGGACCGGATAGACGCCGACGCATCCATCAAGGCGATGGTGCTGACGGGCATCGGTGGTTTTTTCAGCGCCGGCGCCGATATTCGCGAATTTGGGCAACCGCCGAAAGACCCATCGCTGCCGGATTTGCTTGCGAGGCTCGAGCAGTGCCGTGTTCCTACAGTTGCTGCGATCAACGGGACCGCGATGGGCGGGGGGCTCGAAACCGCGCTCGCCTGCCGCTACCGGCTCGCGCCGCCAAATGCATCGCTGGCGCTTCCGGAGGTCAAGCTCGGCCTTATTCCCGGCGCCGGTGGTACGCAACGTCTGCCGAGAGTAATCGGCGTTCTGGAAGCAGCCGAGATTGTTACATCCGGCGTGCCGATTAATGCGGGGAAAGCGCATAAGCTTGGCCTCATCGACGAGCTTTTTGAGGGCGATATTCTGGAAACGGCGCTCGTATTTGCGCGCGGTCTTGTTGACGCACAGCCGCGTCCGCCATTGTCTGAAACGGATGCGCCAACTGTTGATGCAGAGGTGCTTGAGGCGTTTACCCAAAAATTGAAAAGACGCGTCCGTGGGCAGTTGTCGCCTTTAAAAGCGCTTGAAGCGGTTCGCGCCGCCGCAGATCTTCCGTTTGGGGAGGGCATGAAACGCGAACGTCAGATCTTTCTTGACTGTCTGGAAAGCGATCAGCGCAAGGGGTTGATCCATGCGTTTTTTGCGGAACGCGCGGTCGGCAAAATCCCGGCCTTAAAAGACGTCGCGCCACGGCATGTCGACGTTATCGCTATGTTGGGCGCGGGCACCATGGGGGCGGGGATAGCAATCGCCGCTGCGCAGGCGGGATATAATGTCAGTATCTTTGATGCGAACGCCGATGCGCTTGCCGCCGGCGTGAACCGGATCGGAAAAACCATTACCGGCGCGGCCGAAAAGGGCCGAATGACAAATGAAGCCGCCGAGGCTGCGATCTCCCGCGTCACGCCAGTCAACGCCATTGAAGGGTTGGCGGAAGCGGATTTGTATATCGAAGCGATTATTGAAGACATGGATGTTAAAAAGAACGTCTTCAAAACGCTTGCAGAGATATCAAAGCCGGGTGCGGTTCTGGCCTCAAATACTTCCTACCTCGACATAAACGATATCGGGGAAGCTTCCGGCCGGTCGGAATCGGTTATCGGTATGCATTTTTTCAGCCCGGCCAATATCATGCGCCTTCTCGAAGTTATAAAAACCGACAAGGCGGCGCCCGATGTTCTGGCGACGGCGCTTTCGGTAGGCAAAAGGCTTGGCAAGATCAGCGTGCTTGCAGGCGTTTGCGACGGATTTATCGGCAATCGTATTTTCAAGAAATATCGCCAGCAGGCGGAATATCTCGTGGAAGACGGCGCCCGTCCGCAGGATGTGGACCGGGTTATGCGGGAGTTCGGCTTCGCCATGGGGCCGTTTGAAGTGTCAGATCTTGCCGGGATCGACATTGGATGGCGCAATCGGCGAAGAGAAGACGCGACGCGAGACCCGGCTGAGCGCTATGTCGATATTGTCGACCGGCTCTACGATCTCGGTCGACTTGGCCAGAAAACCGGCGCCGGCTGGTATCGGTATGAAAAAGGCGATCGTACGCCTCATCCGGATCCTGTCGTCGATGAGGTGATCGCTGAAGCCATTGCGGCGAAGGGTGCTGCGCGGCGGGACATCGCGGACGAGGAAATCAGAAACCGCATTCTGTTCGCCATGATCAACGAAGGCGCGAAGATCCTCGAAGAGGGGATTGCCCAGCGCCCGCTGGACATCGATGTGGTGTTCCTCAACGGCTATGGCTTTCCCGCCTATCGCGGCGGGCCGATGTTCCATGCCGACGCGGTCGGGCTCGACAAGGTCGTTGCCGTTATTAAGGAATATGCAAAAGGCGACGCCTACGCCTGGCGCATCGCCCCGCTGCTTGAGGATTGCGTCCGCCGAGGCGTTACGTTTTCGTCCTTTAATAATCCGTAAGCGTTTAGCCCTTCGTCAGTCGAACAGCTTGTATTGCGCCTTCAGTGAGACGCGCATGTCCGGCGACTCATCCGTCGCGCCGAACGCAGTGTTGAGATTGAGGCGAAGGTTTTTGTTCACGGCGTATGACCCGCCAAACAGGAAGGAACCGATAGTAGTTGAGTTCTGGCTCAACTGATTGACAAATATATCGCCCATATCGTTTTCCTGTTGGACGGTCGTGACCGTCTTCAGGAAGTGGCTCTGATCATACCCGAAATTGACGGAGAGACGCTCATTAAGTGAAATGCCGACGCCGATGCTGGTGCGAATTGCGTCGCCGGAATCGAACTTCAAAATAGTCGTTCCCGGACCGACAAGTGCGTTAGGCTCGGTTGGCATATTCACCTGGTACCCAAGATTAGCGAACACGACAGCGGGCGAGGTCGGCAGTATGAACGTCAGACTGGGTTCGACCGTCCAGTATCCGGAACCGGCTGCAAGTTCCGTTTCCACACCGTTGGCCGAATTACGGCTGACTTCAAACGGCCCTTTTCCAGTCGGCGCCTTGGCGCGCAGATTGACGATTGTATAGGGGAATCCCTTACCGTTGTTCAGCTGGTAGTGCAGGCCAATGTCGAGATCGCCGATCCCGCTACCTTTTAGATCACGGAATGTGGTTGTCGCGTCATCGATCGCGATGCCAGTGATCTTGTCGTTACGATGAACATAGGAAAGGCGCCCATCGACCTCAAGGCGATTTGTGAGGCCGTATTTAAATCCCAAACTTTCTGTCACGGCGCGCCGATTCGAGTCTGTCGCTTCAATGGCGCCGATCAGGATAGCGTCGATGATCTCTACACCCTGAAAGAAGAAGCGGTTATCGGAAGAAGCAGTGAAATCGACACCGGCCTCTGCGAACATTGTCCCTTTAGGCGTCAATATGCCCCCGACATCAGCAATCACTGCGATATAAGGCGGTTCTTCTTCCTTCTCGGGGCGCATGCCGACTTCTTCCGGCAGGTTTTCGTCAGGTTTTGGCCTGGCGGGAGCGCCCGTATTGGCTGCGACCTGCTGAGATTTCGGAGCGACAGTCGCGGTCGCGGTTTTTTGCGGCTGTGGCGTTGCGGTCGCAGGAGTCTTGGTTTCAGGTTGGGCCGCCGCCATCTGGGCGGAAGCTGCGACGGGCGCATTGCCGGGTATGGTCAAGAGCTGTCCAACTCTCAACAGATAAGGCGATTTAAGATTGTTGCTGCGCGCCAGTTCGCTGACACTGACGCCGGCCTTGTTTGCAATTTTGTAAAGCGTGTCGTTTTTGACGACCTGATAACTTTGTCCGGTGATCGAGGGTGCGTTACGGGCCGCCAGCGCCGTATTTTGTTGCGTGCGAAATTGCAGATCCGCAATTATCCGAGATTGTTGCTCTATGAGTTTCCCCTGCTTGCTCAGCATTTGCTCTGCCTCGTCAAGCCGCAATGCCTGCACGGCCATCGCATCCCGAAGATATACAAGTTCTTCTTCAACAGTCATTTCTGTTGCGTGCGCTGTCGCTGCTGCTGGGGTGTCGGGGGTTTGCGTCACCTGAGCAAAAGCGGATGACGATATTGTGCTCACGGCTGCGATCGCAGCACTGGAAAACAGCCAGTTTCTTTTCATTGAACTCCCCATGGATTTAAGTTGCGTCTAGCAGCGCCTTTATTTCGTCGCATGCAGATTTGTATTCAGCGAGAATATCCTCGCCATTGATTTCCCGCTTCAGAGTATGAACAGAGCTTCTTGACCGGCCGGTCAGCTCAGCAGCTTTCGATACATTGCCGTCGGTTGATTTCAAGGCTTTCAAAATCAGAACACGGTTAACAAGCTTTTTGGCTTCCGTGACATTGAATCTGTCTGGCGTTGCTGACGACTCTCTGCCGAAATTATCGAAGACTAAATGTTCGGGAAGGATTCTGTTTTCAGACGCATGAACCAACGCGCGCACAATAATGTTGCGCAACTCTCGGACGTTGCCAGGGAAGTCATGACGCTTCAGAAGGTCGGCGGCGTTGGGCGTCAGTCTTTTCAGGCGATATGCCGGGTTCGGGTGTGATGCGATTATGGATTCAGCGATCTCTACCGCGTCTTCTCCCCGTTCCCTTAAGGGCGGCACATGTATGAAGAGAACATTGATGCGGTAGTATAGGTCCAGTCGGAACCGGCCGGTCGCCGTCAGGCCTCGAAGGTCGATGTTCGTTGCAGAGACGAGTCTGAAATCGACATCTTGTGTCGAATTTCCACCAAGTTTTTGAACTTTACCGTCTTCGAGTACGCGTAAGAAGTAAGATTGAAGCTCGATTGGCAATTCGCTGATTTCATCGAGAAACAACGTGCCGCCGTCGGCCGCGGCGAAGGCGCCCGCCCTGTCCGATACGGCGCCGGTAAACGCACCCTTCGCATGTCCGAATAATTCTCCGGCCGCAAGGCTTTCAGGAATTGCGCCCGCGTTTACTGCTTTAAACGACTTATGGTTCCTGGAACTCTGGACATGGATCTGACGAGCTACAAGTTCTTTGCCGACGCCGGTTTCGCCGGAGATCAGCACAGGTGAATCGTCTTTTGCGTACAGGCTGATTTTATCGCGCAACGCAACGGCCTGAGGGCTTGAGCCGATGATGGCGTCAGCCGCGTCGTCGTCGCTAACTTCGCTCTTGCTGCGAGCAGAACGTCTCGCAGGGGAGCGGGCGATGGATTTTGCGGGCCTGTCCGGCCTGGATTTCGATTGCGGCTGAGCAAGCGAATCGAACGCAAGACGGATGTCTGCGAATTCGCCGCTATGGTCGCCTAACCGGCTTCCCGCTCCGTTTTCGGTGTCATCCATGGCGTGCTCTCCCCCAAGAGCATGGACGATTGTTTACAAGTTATCCCCACATGGCGGCGGGCCGCCGGCAGGACCAAAATCAGTTTCGCGAATGGGATTGCAGCGCAGTAAGCAGCGCCAATGTCTTCTCCCCGTGAACTGATACGTTCGATTAAGGATAATTAATAATTGCAACGAATCAATTACAAAATCGTAATAAATTGGACAGCCGCCCAAAATTTTTTACTCAAAGCGCCGGGTTTTTCTTCTTTAGGGGGAATTTTTCCACAGCGCTCAACTGCTATCATTCATATTCAAATGTTTCTAACCTGATCGTTTCAGGCTTTTCGCAAACAAAACGCCCCAGGGGCAGGCCCCAAATGCACTGGGAAGTCACTTCGCGCGAATGAGGTGTGCGCAAAGGCAGATTGAGAAGGGAAGGCGCAAAAGGCTCTTCGCCGGGACGGGTCCCCTTGAACGCCACCTGTTCAATCGCTGCAGTAGGGTCCCAGGCGATATCGCCGACAAAAAACTCCGAGCTCAGCGGATCACAACCAGCGGTGCGCTTTATAATGACCTGATACTCCTCTTTTTCCCCAACCGGGGTGGGGGGCAAGTGCAACTCGAAAGACGCGCTAGCGCGCTGGACTGTTAGTTGTGTTGCGCCGCGCTTGCGCCAATATGCTTTTAGAGGACAAAAACCCAGCTTGGAGCGAAGCGAGTAATCAAAGGCGAAGAGCACCGTTTCTTTACTGCGATCCACATGGAACTGCGCTTCAGCGTATTCGCCTTTCTCGCGAATGACGAAACCTGACGCTTTCTTTTCGTCGAGGGCCGCCAGTTCGTCTGCGTTTACGCGTTTTTCGTCGACAGCCGGTTCGAAATTCATACGACGAACGGAACTGACGAAGGGTTGTTGAAGATCGGTGCTGATTTCCGCGACCAGCGGCCGGCGCTTTTTGTCCGGCAGGGCGTATTCAATATAAAATGACCATGGCAGGGCGGTTTCCGCTCGCTCCCAATAGTTTAACATCGTGCGCCAGGCGGGGATAAAGATATCATCGAGGCGTTGTTGTTCGCGAACGGGGTCGAGAAGGTCATAAATGACATCGGCGCGCTGGGCGGCGCCGTCTGCGTTTGAGCTCGCAGATTCGATACCGTGAGTGTGAATTCCGACAACTTCACCGGCGGCGTCGATAATAGGACTGCCGCTATTGCCGCCTGCGGTTGAAAGGCGGTGAATGATAAGATTGGCGATTACCGGATCTGACGGTGCGGCGGCATTGTCCAGCGGCGGCGTCATTGCGGCGATTACGCCGCGTTCAACGCGAGAGATCGCAGCGTCTGGAGCAAAGCCGTTGTCCAGCGTATCATAGGGATAACCGATGACGGCGATTGGCGCGCCTGGCTTTAAAGATAAAAGCTTTTGTTCTGTTGCGATCGGCAATGGCGGTCCAAGGGTGGATTCCCCGGTATCCGGGTCGAGCGCATTGACCTTGAGCAGAGCGGCGTCGAAGGCGAGATCGCGCAGGGGCGTAACCTGCGGCGAGTAGACAGGGGAGTTCTTGCGAATCGGCTGGTAGTTTTCGACGATTTTTCGAAACGCGCCAAAACCGATGTGGGCTTGGCGGTCTATAACGGTCAAGCGTCGACCGCCCGAGCGATTCAATAAATAAATTTCCGCATCAGGGTCATTGAAGGGGAGGGCTTCGGCGACATGCGCTGCCGTTGCAACGAGACCGTTCGAGCGATCTATGACAAAAGCGGTGCCCTTCGCCGAACCATTGACGACAACCATGTAAACCGAATTGCTGGCCTTTGCGATCGTATCTGCGCCTATGACAGCAGCAAGCGCTGCATCGGCGCTCTGCTGTACGACAACCATATTTTCTTCAAGCGTGCTGGTTTGCTTTTGAAGAGTGTTGATAGTGCGCAATTGGACAAGCTGGAGTACGGCGATAACTGACAAAATAAACAGCATCGCAGGCGCCAAAATTAATGGAAGTGATCCTGGACGGTCTTGCCTGGACATTTCGCCCACAGCGTTTTGCAACGCTCTCCAAAACTATACGCAACTATTGAATCCTAAATTATGTAAACCGAAAAAGACAAGAGCTCGCTGAGACGGAACTCTCCGAACCTGGTGTTTCATCGGATGGCCTTGAGCATCGCGCCGACTTTGGATGTGAGACGTTACGCGCCTCGGCTGTAAAGTCGTGTGCGTTCGAGTTGAAAAAATTCGACACCATCTTGCGCCGCACATTCCAAGGCCCAATCTGGCAAGACCCTGTTGGAAAATCGAAATTTTCAATATTTACAATTTGTTAACGTAAAAACGCGCGCGCCTGTCTCATTCTGGCACAGCATTTGCTTAAGATTTTGCCATTGGGGGGGACATCGCTCCCCTTGAGAGCAAAGTGCGTTCGGGTTTTCGCCTGAACGCAATGTAGTGAAACCAAAGTGGGAGACGATACGTGAAACTCAAACTTTTATCATCGATTGCGGCTGCAGCAGTGCTTGCGTCGTATGGCGCCGCTTACGCCAAAGGCGGTCCTGATATCGAAACCGAAGCCGAAAAAGGCTCGAATGCAGAGTCAGGCAATGGCAGTCAGACCGTCACGGAGACGAATACTGACAGCTCAATCAACACCAAGACCGACAACGAAGATCAGGCGAACGCTGGCGGCGATGCTGCGAACAACGGCTCGAAAATCGACGCTTCGCAAGACGACAATGATCTTATCGATGTCGAGAACGTTCAGGTCGACGCTTCAAAGACGGTCACCAAGACCGACAGCTCAATGAGCACCAAGACCGACAATGAAGATCAGGCGAACACGACCAATGGCGACGCCGCGAACAACGGCTCGAAGATTGACGCTTCGCAAGACGACAATGATCTTATCGACGTCGAGAACGTTCAGGTCGATGCTTCAAAGACGGTTACCAAGACCGAAACCAAAACTGACAACGAAGATCAGGCCAATGCTGGCGACGACGCCGCCAACAATGGCTCGAAAATCGATAATTCGACCTATTCGAAGTCGGACAGCTCGATCGACAACGAAGATCAGGCCAATGGCGGCACCAATGCAGCCAATAACGGCTCGAAGCTCGATGCCTCGTCTGACGACAACGATCTTCTTGATATCGAAAACGTTCAGGTCGATGCATCTGACAACTCGATGAAAACTGACAACGAAGATCAGGCTAACGCTGGCGACGACGCCGCCAACAATGGCTCGAAAATCGATAATTCGACCTATTCGAAGTCGGACAGCTCGATCGACAA
>CAJXLJ010000047.1 GCA_913055785.1 uncultured Parvularculaceae bacterium
GTTGGTCATGCCCTAAATTGCTCCTTGCCGGCCCCCGCATCGCGGACCGCTGTTCCGGCGCGGCCCCAGGTTCTCTTAAACGCCCTCGCGCGCCGATGAAACGCCGAATCAACCCTAGCGCGCATTTTAGCACCGCCCGGCGAAATCGAGGAACGTCACTCCAGCCCCTCATTGCCGAAAAGGCGGCGATATTCCCGCATGGCGTAGCGGTCCGTCATCCCGGCGATATAGTCACAGACGGCCCGGGCGCGCCTTGCCTCGCCGACGCCTTCATAGCGGCTCCGCCATTCCGGCGGCAAGGTCTCGGGCTCTGAAAAAAAGAGGTCAAACAAGGATTTAACGATTCGCTTGGCGCGGCTGCGGGCGCGGTTGACCTGATAGTGCCGGTACATGTTCTCATGGAGAAACGCCCGGAGCCCCGCGAGGTCGCTCTCCATCGCCGCCGAAAATCCGCACATCGCCCGCGGCGCGGTCCGCACCGCGTCCGCATGCTGTGGAGAAATAATCTCAAGCCGTCTTGCGGTTTCGGCGAGTACGTCCTCGACCATCGCGCCGATGAGATCGGAAACCGCTTCGGCGATCAGGATTTCCCGCGTCGCGCCCTTGTATCGCTCTTCAGCGCGCCGCAGCGCCTCTCCGATCAGCGGCAGGCCGCGCGCTTCCTCAAAACCGAACAGCCCGGCGCGCAAACCGTCATCTACATCGTGATTGTTGTAAGCGATGTCGTCGGCGACCGCGGCCGCCTGCGCTTCAAGCGAAGGAAAGGTGTGAAGCCAGAGATCGTGCGCCTCGGCGTATTCGACAATCGCCGCCGGCAGCGGCGTCTGTTTGCGCGCCAAATCGCCGGTAAGCGGACCGTTATGTTTGACGACGCCTTCAAGGGTTTCCCAGGTCAGATTGAGGCCGTCGAACTTCGCATGCCGCCGCTCAAGCTTGGTGAGGATGCGCAAGGTCTGGGCGTTGTGATCGAACCCGTCGAACGGCGCCATGCACTCCTTCAGCACATCCTCGCCGGTGTGGCCGAACGGCGGATGGCCGAGATCATGCGCAAGCGCGAGGCATTCCGCGAGGTCTTCATCGAGCTTCAGCGCGCGGGCGATGGTGCGCGCGACCTGCGCCACTTCAAGCGAATGGGTGAGCCTTGTGCGGTAATGGTCGCCCTCATGGGAGATGAATACCTGGGTCTTGTGCTTGAGGCGCCGGAAGGCGACGGCGTGGATCACCCGGTCCCGGTCGCGCTGAAAGGCGGTGCGCAGCGCGGATTCCGGCTCAGCGACGAGCCGACCGCGGCTTTCATCCGCCCGCGCGGCGTAAGGCGCAAGGGGGGCGGGAAATGCGGGACCCTTGGCTACCGCATGAAGATGTTTGCCCGGCTCGATAGTCATTGAGCTTTCCGCCTTAAACCATTTAGAAACATAACAAATTCAAATATCCTGCAGGCCGCCCAGCCCGCGCCGTTTTTATCAGCCGATTCCCGGTTTGAAGACAGGGCCCGTTCATCGGCAAGAAACACTATAGGGCCTATTCCAAGGACGTGGATAACTATGGCGATTGTATACTTGAATGAACACAAAATCGACCATAACTCCAACAGGACAGGCCGGCGCTGACCCTACTCCTGCTTATCAGGCGGCTCTTGAGGAGGGGTATCGGGTTCTTCTTCAGGTATCGGACCAACGTATTCCTTTTGACGAATATGAAACGGCGGTCGATGCATTTTTTTCGGCATATCAAGCTTATTCCCGCCCATCATGCCGTCAAAATACTCGTATTGCTGCTGAAGAAAGATCAAACAGTAGCGTGTGTAGTTGAAATACGCGAGTTGCTTTAAAAGCAGCGCATCATCGACGATGCTAACCATCAGCTTGTCGGTGTCATCTTGTGACTTGGCTGAGGTTTCCAGATTGTAGTAGGCAAGCTTGCCGTAATCGATCATCCAGTGGGTGTGGCTGAGTGTGTTTCTAATCTGTTTTGAGCCCTTAATCGCTTCATACGCTTGCTGATACTCTTTGGCGTATCCGTCTTGCGAAAGGCGTGATCTTAGCAGGCCGTCGGCGACGTCTAGGCGTTGGCCTTCGCTTCGCAAGCGAAACATGGTTTTAAGGCCGAGCCTGGGGCCTTGCTCACGGTAGACAGCCTCAATAAGGCTTGCCAATTCAAATTCGATTTCACCATAACCAATAAGCATTTGGCCTATAAGCCAACCTGCGTTACGGAAATGGTCAAAGGCGGGTGAGATGTATGGAGGGCCTGGCATGGGCAAAAAATCCGCTGACGAAAAGAAACGAGACGAAGCGCTAAAGCGCGCCCTCACAATGCCGCCTATGCCGCATAAACCTTCTGTTAACCGAAGCGGCAAAGGAAAGAAGAAAGACGACCACGCCGCCGGGAAAGCTAAACGTGGTCGCCCATCGTCACCTAAAAAGCCTACTTCTTAGGCTTTGTCGGCTTCTTCTTGATGGTTTCCACGACCGTCGTGTTAGGACGGCGCAGAGCTTCATCAACCGGGATGTATTGGCCGGTTCTCGCGTCGCGACCAATCTTTCTCGGCTTCTTCGCCATAGGTCATCACCTCCTTTCTTGGCAGTAGCCCTTCGCTACGGCTCGCCAGATCGGATGCGAATCACTTAGGCGGACAGGAGTCTTCGGCGCCGATTGCTCGGAGTCGAGTCCTCTTTTTCCTTAAATACCATGGCGGCGTTTACGCCAGCGCAGGAAGCGCTCGGCCTGAAGCCTAAAGTCTGGCTTCACTAGTCCGCCGATAGGTAAGGCGCTTTCCGGTGATGCCTTTGAGGGCTTCGTTAGCGCGGTCAGTATCGTCCACGCCAAGGGCGACGCGGTTTGAATAACGGAAGTCAAATTCTGCAAGGTAGCGGTGCAGGTGCTTCTCGCTGCAATGCTGATAGACGCCGCGCATACCGCGCTTGAAGATTGAGAAGTAGTTCTCGGCGCTGTTCGAATAGACATCGCCGCGCACATATTCGTCGGCTGAGTGGCGGACGGTTTCGTGCTTTGCGACCATGCCGGGCACGAGCGAGGCGCTGTATAGGCGGCTTTCATCGGTATGTAAGCGGCTCTCACGGTCGATATTGAACGCGACGATTTCCTCGACCTTGGCGAAGGTGGCATGAGCCACATGGAAAGTGCGGGCTTTGCCGCCGCGCTCAACCAGAGCGATGACGGCGCGCTTGTTCGCAGGGCCGCGCCCCATACGCGAGCCTTTGAAGGGCTTGCCCTTCTCGTCTACGGTTTTGATGTTCTCTTTCGAGACCTTGCCGAAATAGGTTTCGTCCGCCTCAACGACTTTGCCCTTGCCGCCCATAGGTTCCTTGGAGCCGCTGGCGGGCTTCATGGCTTCACGGATACGGTGCGCCATGAACCAAGCGGTTTTGTAGGTCACGTCGAGCATACGGTGCAGTTGATGGGCGCTCATGCCTTTCTTGGATGAGGCCATAAGCTGAAAGCCCAAGAGCCACTTGGTCAGGGGAATGTGCGAGCGCTCAAAGACAGTCCCGACGGTAACGGTGAATTTCTTGCGGCAGTCGCGGCAGTTGTATTGCCCTAGATCGGCGGCTTTCCCGCCAAGCTTTACGACCTCGAAACCGCCGCAGCGCGGGCAGTAAGCCCCGTCCGGCCAGCGTAAGGATTCCAGATGCTCGCGGGCTTTGATTTCGTTGTTGTAGATCGGGTTCTTGAGGTTGATGGACATGGCTTTTTCCCTTCCCCGCATAGGTAGGGATTGAACCGTGTTCATTCAAGTATATAATCGCCATAACTATCCCCATTTATTGGGCTCCAGGGCCAACCGCCCTCTCAGGGTTGTTTTTTGGGACCTTTCAGGTCGCCTTATGCGTGCAGGATTTTGGGCGGAAGCCCCCCTCCAAACGGCCCCCGAAAGCGCCTATGTAGGGGCGGTAAAAGGAAGCCAGTCATGACCGTCGCCGAAAAGACTCCCGTCACCGTATCGACGCGCGCCGCCGCGAAGATCGCCGCCATTCTCGGCAAGGAGCCCGAAGGCGCGATGCTGCGCGTCGCGGTCGAGGGCGGCGGCTGTTCCGGCTTTCAATACAAGTTCGACATCGTGAAGGAGCGCGAGGCTGACGATCTCGTCCTCGACGCGGACGGCTACGCCGTTCTCATCGACTCCGTTTCCGTCGACTACATGACCGGATCGGAAATCGACTTCTCCGACGAACTCATCGGCGCGGCGTTCAAGATCAATAATCCGAACGCGACCGCCTCTTGCGGCTGCGGCACGAGCTTTTCGCTTTAAGCAATAAGCTCGCGCCGATGGTGCGTTAGAAACAGCTGCGTACGCCTTACTGTTTTACGACGTACCTGAAGAGCTTGTCTTTCGTTCTCAGAAACTCCACTCCGTACAAATCCCCCACATACGTGCTTCTGAGATAGTAGTCTTTATACGTGCTCGGGATGCGCACCTCTACGCGATTATGGGAAAAGTCTTCGAGGGTCTTAACGCCGCTAAAGTCAAGCACGGGCTCGATACGGAAAAACATCCCCGAATGATCCAGCTTGAAAAATAGCGGCTCGATCTGACCGCCGCCCACATAGTCAGTGGTGTCTCCGATGGAAATAATGTTGTCATGTGTTAGCGCGTAATTCGAAAAATTACCCGCTGACGAATAAATATACTCGTCTTGCAGGAGATATATTTTGCCGGCAAATCGGACTGAATCTTCATCGGCGGGCAGGTCAAGGACATTGTCGTTTAGCGTCCAATATTGCCGATCGTCCAGCAAGGGTACGTTCACCGGCTCAATATCTCTTCCTTCCGCATATTTCTGCAGCACACGGTCATTATATTTCGCTTTAAGATTGAGCCTTAGCTCCTCATCCTTGCTCGCCAGGTGAGAAAGGACGGCGCGCCAGGTCATATCGTTGCCGCCCGGGTTTCCGCGGATATCGATCGCTACTTTTCGGACCTTTTTCTTCTGTCTGTAGATATCGTCGATCTTGCCGTTGATCACCTCGGCGTACTCGTAATTCATCATTGGAATGGCGATGTAGAGGATTCTCTCTCGCTCGAAGTATAAGACCTTCGGTTCCGTCTGGGTCATGAAACCAATTTCATGCGTGACCGGCGCCGAAAACTCGACACTGTCATTCTTGTTCATGGAGAGTTCGCGGCCGTCGCTCAATCCGAGCACAAACTCATCATCGCCATACTCCGCGAACCGCGTCGTATAGGGAGTTTCTTCACCATTCCCAAGCTTTACCGCCCGGATGAGCTGGTAATTCTCTTGAATATACTCACTAATGGGCTGCCCGTTATAGGTCTGAACTTCCGTTCCTGCTTCGATCTCCATTCCGTTATACGTAAACGCAGTGTAGAAAATGTACTTCCCATCCTGGAAGATGATCGGCAGCTTCAGGCTCGGTCGCGTCTGTTCGCATTCCTTAAAACGCGATGCCGATTCAAACGTTTCATCCTCGGCAAAATTAAATCGTTTCTGATACTTTCCGTAAGCAGACAGATAATCGTAGCCCATCGTACTCACATGGAGGTCCTGAACGAGGTTCAATGCACCATTCACAGCGCCGTAAAATTCGCATTTATCCATGCCCTCATGGATTTTCATGCGAAGTTTCGCGAATTCCGCTTCGTAATCGATCCCGAGCCGGATACGGTTGAGATCTTTGTGAACGGAGAAATCGTCGATAAAAGAAATCGCCTGATCGAAATCAGCCAGCATCTGTTCCTTCGATAAATTGATCGGTTCAGCTGAGCTATTTGACGCTATTGCCGCGACGGCGACGGCAATAACGCCAGCAACTGACTTGTGCATAGTGAGTAAGCCCCTTCCGCTTAAGCTTTCGCTGCTAAGACCCTCCGACGCGAAAACCTATAATTGACACCAGTAACCGCACTTTCCGAATGCGCGGTTTTTCAGCATGGCTCGATAGCCGTCAAGAAACTTTCGGCAAACTGGTAGCCTTGGAGGACAAAAAGAGTCGCACCCTATTTCAAAGCTTCACTTCATCAGAGTATTGCCCACAAGCCGCTGGCTGTCTCAAAACCGTCATCAACGGTCTTTTATTTAGCCGCGCCGTTCTTATCCAAGCTGAAGAATAGACTTTTCCAACGAAGGCCAGTTCGATGACCAAGGTAAAAACCCTCACGCCACGGCGAGCCGCAGCTGCGGCACGAGTTTATCGTTCCAGGCGAGCGTCGTCTCGGCATACCCCGTTTACGGCACTGACTGTCTCAAAGCGTTTGTGAGAAAAAAGCGCCTCTTCTAGGCTGCCTGGAAACAACAAAAATACGCCAGAATGGGGTCAGCTATGAAGCATACATCCGCCGCCGCACTGGCGGTTTTTGTCGGCGCAATTCTTTCATCCACCGCTTTCGCGCAAGAACCAGCTGACTCATCGCAAAGCCTGTTCGGCGTCGCCTTCGGGTCTGATGTCGCAACGGCGAAGGCCAGTCTCGAAGAGAGCTGCCAAACGCTGAAGACGCACGCTTCGCAAGCGCCGATTTTACCGATCGCCGAAGCCAGCGAAACGCAGCTCATCTGTCTCAGCTATCGGGGCAATGGCCTTGATCTCGCCGAAGCCGCATTCATCTTCGGTGATAACAGTCTCGCCATGGTGGAAATTTACGGCGGCGCCAACAAAGCCTACGAAACGTTGCCGGGGGACACGCTTTCCTATTCCGGTTTTTCCGTGAAGCGGGAGGCTCTGGCGCTTGGCGACATGAAGGCTGACCGTCTGATGTTGATGACCATGGATTCCGTTCACCCGCATATGCATTACTGGCGCTCGCCTTATCTTCCTTCCAACGCGGGAGCGCCAGAAACATTCGCCGAGTCTGCAGCGACGCCCGCGCTGATCCGGTTCGGAGAAACTTCAGAGACCCTGCGCCCGGAATTTGAAAGCGACTGCGCATTCCTGGCTGAACAGACAATCGACGAACCGTGGCTCGCCACCGAGCCGGAAACGCAAACACAGTTTGATTGTTTCGGATATGTCTACGCCGGCTTTCCGCGAAAGGTCGAAGCCGTCTTTGGCGACGGCGCGCTAGAGCAAGTCTGGATTCTTACTGGCGCGGCGGAAGAAGCGCGCGTACGAGAAGCGCTCATTGCAGAATATGGCCCGCCTGAATTCGTTAACAGCTCATGGGAAGTGTTTGCAGAGGGCACGGTAGCCTTACGCAAGGACAAACCGGAAGTCCTGCTCGTTTCGGACCGGGTTGCGGAAGCGCTTCGCCCCATGCTGAAGGGAATGATCGAAGAATAAGAGCAGCAGCTTGCCCGGATAGCTCTACTCCAGATCCGTCACAACGTTCGAGCCTTCATCCACCAGCTTTTTCGCGGATTTAAACACATCGCGCCCTTCCCACTCGGCGACGAGTTTTTCCCGCCAGCCCTCATCCATCGGTGAGTTGACGAAATACCGTTCGACGAACCGGTTCGTCACATAGCGCTTTTCGAACGCCGGCTGGCGCGCTTCTTCGCCGGTGAAATAATCCCGCGCCGTCGGCTCGTGGAACATGAAGCGCGCGTTCGCCGCCGCAACGCGGCGTTCGCCTTGCAGGAAGATCGGCACGCACATGGAATAACAGGCCCGGCGCGGACCGATACGCGTATCGACCACATGGGTGCGTTTCATGCGCTCGATCTCGGCGATCACCGCCTCGCCCTCCCTAACGGCGCCGCCGGGCGAGTTGAGATCGATGACGATGCGGTCGGACCGGTCTTTCCATTCGTCAAAGCTTTCTGCAAATCGCCGCGCCATCGGCGGCTCGACCTCGCTGCGCCAGATGAAGGAAACGGCGCCCGGATCGCCCGGGATTTCCTTCACGACCAGCCGGCCGTTATTCTGGAAGACCAGCGCCTCGTTCTCTTTCATCAGGAAAACCGTGACGGCGAGCATCAGCACCGTAGCGGCGAGCATGAGATGCTGGCGTCCGTTATGCGTCACTGTCGCCCGCCATTGCGCTCAATCGCTTCGCCCTTCACTGTAATCGGCGGGCTCATCCCGGCGATCTCGAAACTCCAAGATGGCGTCTCCGGATCGCCGGAACAAGTCCGGCGATGACACAAGCACGGGTTCATTTATGAATGTAACAGAAGCTATCAAGTCGCGCATATCGATCCGCGCCTTCCTCGACAGACCGGTCAGTGAAGAACAGATCAGGGAAGTGCTCGACATCGCACGCTGGGCGCCCTCCGGCGGCAACCTGCAGCCCTGGCGCGTGCATGTGGTGACAGGCCCGGCCCGCGACCGGCTGGTTGAAACGGTGCAAAACGCCATCACTGACAATCCGCTCGCCGATGAGAGCGAGCTCAGTATTTATCCGCCAAGCCTCCAGGAGCCATGGCGCACGCGGCGCTATACCCTTGGCGAGGAGATGTATGCGCTTTTAGGCATCCCTCGCGAAGACAAGCTGGCGCGGCTCAAACGCTTCGCTGAAAATTTCAGGTTCTTCGGCGCGCCGGCCGGCCTGTTTTTTTCGCTCGACCGGCGTTTCGACAAGGGCCAGTGGGCGCATCTCGGCATGTTCATGCAATCGATCGCGCTCGCTGCAATGGAAAAGGGCCTCGCGACCTGTATGCAGGAATCCTGGACGGCCCGCGCCAAAACCGTCTCGGCGTTTCTGGGCCTTCCGGACACCGAACAGCTCTATTGCGGCATGGCGATTGGCTATGCGGACGAGACGGCGAAAGTGAACACGCTGCGCTCCTCCCGCGCCGAGATCGATGAATTCGCTGTGTTCATAAAAGAATAAATCTCTTCACTGCCGCTCATTCCCGCGAAAGCGGGAATCCATATAATCATGTATCGTCTGTGACCCCGCTTTCGCGGGAATGAGCGTCAGAGAGTTTTACAAGTCACGATGGATCGATGCGATGCCCATAAAAACGTCCGCCGCCGTCACGATCAACGCCCCGCTCGCCGCCGCATTTGAAACGGCGGCTGGCATCGACGCGCGTGCGCTGATCCAGAAACACGGAGCGCTTCCCGGCATCATCCATGTCGACGGCCAGGACGCGCCATGGAGCGCTGTCGGCCAAAAGCGCCGCCACACGCTTTCCGATAAATCATGCGTTGAAGAAGAACTCGTCGTTTTTGTGAAAGACGAATACTTCGCTTACCGCGTCCACAACTTCACCGGCGCGTTCGGCCCGCTGGTCAGGGAAGCGAAAGGCGAATGGCGTTTTACAGCGGTTGACCCGCGGCGAACGCGCATCGACTGGACCTACAGTTTCGAGCCCAGGGAGCTTATCGCCAAGCCCGTTCTCTGGTTCATTGTCAAATGTCTCTGGCCCGGCTATCTCAAGGCCGCCCTCGCCCGCGTCAAAGAAAAAGCCGAACAGAATTAGATGAACTTAGGCCACATCACTTTATCCTTCGAGACGACGTCCCTTCATCCTGAGGGCGTTTGTAAAACGAACGCGTCACGAAGGACGAAGGGACGTCTCCTCAGGATGAAGACATCAAAATGAAAATCGCGACCTTTAACGTCAATTCGATCAACGCCCGCCTGCCCCGCATTCTCGAATGGTTCGACAAGGAAAAGCCGGACGTTGTCGTGCTGCAGGAGATCAAATGCGTCGATGAAAAGTTTCCGGCGCTCGAGTTCGAGGACCGCGGCTACAATGTCGAGGTTCACGGGCAGAAAACCTATAACGGCGTCGCGCTGCTCTCGAAATTTCCCGTTGACGACGTGACGCGCGGCCTCCCCGGAGACAAGGACGACGAGCAGGCGCGTTACATCGAGGCCGTCATCATGCCGGACGGCGCGGAGCCCGTACGCGTCGGCGGGCTTTACCTGCCCAACGGCAATCCGGCGCCCGGTCCGAAATACGACTACAAGCTCAAATGGATGAAGCGCCTTAAAAAGCATGCGGAAAAGCTGTTGAAGAACGAGGAAGCGTTCGTGCTCGCCGGCGACTACAACGTGATCCAGCAAGCCGAAGACGTTTACGATCCCAAAGGCTGGGCGGACGACGCGCTGTTTCGCATGGAAACGCGCGAAGCGTTCCGCGAAATCCTTTATCTCGGTCTCACCGACGCGATCCGTCAGGCGATCCCGGCGGCCGTCACTTACACCTTCTGGGATTACCAGCGCGGCGCCTGGGAGAAGGATCACGGGCTTCGCATCGATCACCTGCTCCTCTCCCCGCAGGCCGCCGACCGTTTCAAAGCCGCCGGCGTCGACCGCTGGACCCGCGGCAAGGAAAAGCCGTCGGATCACATTCCGGCGTGGGTGGAGCTATCTTAGGGAATGGGGAATGGGCGATAGGAAATGGGAAAGCAACGTCGAAGACGATGGCGAGCTATTTGCCGGTTTCGCCGAGAATGGACCTAACCAATCCATCAAAGACCACAGAGATTTGATTGTATGGCAAGCCGGAATGCAATTCGCAGAGGAGATTTACAAGGCTACCGCTGACTTTCCTCGCGAAGAACTCTACGGTCTAACTTCACAGATGCGCCGCGCAGCCGTTTCCATATCATCGAATATTGCAGAAGGTTATGGTCGTGGGACTCGAGGGTCTTATGTGCAATTTCTTCGGATCGCACAAGGCTCGGCCCGTGAATGCCACTCGCTGTTGGATTTATCGAAACGCCTTGGTTTTTTCTCGCCTGTTGCCCATGAAGCGCTTGAATTGACCATCATACGTATCTTGAAGATGCTCGGATCGCTTATACGCAAACTTGACCAAAGTCTTTAACAGCCGGAATTCTCATGCTTCATTTTTCTATTCCCTTTTGCCGCTTCCCTATTGCCCAAACATGAACTTCTCCCCCGAACAGGATAACGCGCTCATGGCGGTCGAGCGCTGGCGCAAGACTGGCGGCGCGCAGGTTTTCCGTCTGTTCGGCTACGCCGGCGCCGGCAAGACAACGCTCGCGCGCCATATCGCTGAAAACGCCGGAGGCGACGTCGCTTTCGCGGCCTTCACCGGCAAGGCCGCGCATGTGATGCGCCAGAAGGGCTGCACGGACGCGACCACCATCCATTCGCTGATCTATCGCCCCTCAAGCGTCGAGGAAGAAGGCGAGCCGACCTTCGCGCTCCGCCATGACGCGCCGGCCTCGAAAGCCGATCTCATCATCATCGACGAATGTTCGATGGTCGATGAGGAACTCGGGCAGGATCTTCTTTCCTTCGGCAAGCCAGTGCTGGTGCTCGGCGATCCGGCGCAGCTGCCGCCGGTCAAGGGCGGCGGCTTCTTCACGGAAGGCGAGCCGGACTTCATGCTGACGGAAATCCACCGTCAGGCCGCCGACAATCCGATCATCCGGCTTTCCATGGCGATCCGCGAGGGCGAGCATTTCGATGAACAGTCGGACGCATGCCGTCTCGTGACGCGCAAGGAGATCACAACCGAAGAAATCATGGCGGCCGATCAGATCCTTGTCGGCGCCAACCGCACCCGCAAGCGCTACAACGACCGCCTGCGCGAGCTGCACGGGCACAAGGACCCGACGCCGGAAGCCGGCGAGAAACTCGTCTGCCTGCGAAACAACAAGAAGAAGGGGCTCCTCAATGGCGGCATCTGGACGGTCGGCCGACGCATGAGCCCGCGCGGCGGCCGGGTGCGCTTTTCCGTCAACCCGGAAGAAGGCGGCAAGGCGGTGACGGTCTCCGTCCCGCGCGCGTTCTTTCTCGACGGGCCGGAAACCGTGCCGTGGACGCAGCGCAAGGGCGCGGACGAATTCGATTACGGCTACGCCCTCACCGTCCACAAGGCGCAGGGCTCGCAATGGGACAACATCGTTCTGTTCGACGAAAGCTTCATGTTCCGCGAACACCAGCAGCGCTGGTTATACACCGCCGTCACCCGCGCCGCCGAAAAGCTGACGCTGGTGCGTTAGGCGCCCGGCCGGTAAAAATCAGCGAAGGGCGCAAAACCGCCCTTCGCCTCATCATAGGCTTCGACCTCGCCGGTGCGAATATCGTAGACCCAGCCGTGCAGCCGAACGTCGCCGCGCGCCAGCCGATCCGCGACCGCCGGATGCGTTTTCAGATGTTCATATTGCAGAATGACATTCTGCTCGGTGAGGATTTTGAGTTTTTCCGCACGGGGCTTGTCCGCCGCGAGTTTTTCCGTCTCCTCAACGGCTTTTTTCGTGAACTGCAGCCATTCGCGCACATGAGGAAGCGCAGCAACGCTTTCCTCGTTCATCGCCGCCGCCATGGCGCCGCAGTCCGAATGGCCGCAGATGACGATATGAGGAACCTTCAGCACCGCCGCGGCGAATTCGAGCGACGCCGTCACGCCGCCCGTATGCTCCGTGTGCGGCGGCACGATATTGCCGGCGTTGCGGCAGACGAAAAGCTCGCCCGGCCCGCACTGGGTCAGCATCGCCGTTTCGATGCGCGAATCCGAACAGGTGATGAAAAGCGCTTCCGGCGCCTGGCCCGTGCTCAGACTTTCAAAAAGCGCCCTGTTCGCCGGGAACACGTCCCGCTGAAACTTGATAACGCCGTCGGCGAATTTCGGCATGAGGGTCCTGAAGCCGCTGATAGGTCTCGCCTATATGCCCCGCACCGCGCGCATGGGCAACATATTTGGAACCGGTCTACGCGGACCTGATCGCATCGACGGAAAACGCGCCGTCGAGCCTGCCGTCAACGCGCTTCAAAAGAACATCGACAAGATCGAAGATGAGATCGAATTCCTTCAGAATCATCTCCACCCGTTCCGGGCCTTTGATCGGCTTGAACATCGAGCCCATGTTGAGCTTGTCGCCGGTCTCCAGCGCGAGATAAAGCCGGCCGCCGGAGAAAGCGGCGCGCAGCTTCGCGCCGTCGAACAGCCGGTCGAGTTCTTCAAAGCGTTCAAGCACAACCGGATCCAGAAGCTCGCGGGCCTCGACCTGATCGGTCGACCATGCCTCGAAAATCTTTTCAAATTTCGGCGACGCGATGCCGACCTGCTGGAAGCCTTTCCCGGGTTTGATGAAACGGTTGAACATGCCGGCGTCGCGCTTGACCACCGTCTCGCCGAGAAATTTCTTGTGATAGTCGATAACCAGAAGCTGGCCGTGAAATACGGTGCGCGTGCTCGAGTTCTTCCCCGATGTTTTGTATTTGAGATGGCTTTCGCACAACACGAATTCAGCGCCGTCTCGCTCTCCCCGCACTTCGTCTTCCCAGTGTTCGCGATTGAAACTCGGCAACAGGCTAAGCCGGTCGAAGTCGGCGCAATAGGAAGGCCGGGTAAGACCGGCCCGATAGGAAAACCCGAGCCGCGCGCAGACGCGTTCAAGCAGTCCGCCCGAGATGCTTCCGCGGGTCTTGTTGAGACGCCACATGGCGGCGGCGAACCCGGCGACACCCACAAACACCGAGAGCTGGATATTCTTCTCGCCGAAGGGGCCGAACTTGAATGCAGCGGCGGCGAGCAGCACGGCGCCGATCCCGGTCAGCGCCATCTGCAGCACGGCCTTTTGCCGCGCGTCTTCCCATTGCGTGAAAAACGGCTGAATGTCGCTAGCATAATACGCGCCAAAATCGCGGAACTCTTTACGTTCCGACGGCAGGTTGATGTCCATCGGTTCATCCTCCCGGTCTGCGCCGCGAAACTAGTCCGCGTTCCTTAACTCTTTATAAGGCGGCGGCTATTCGGCCACTTGCGGCTGCAAAACCCCGGCGGCCGCATCGGACCGCCCGCCCGACTGCCGCCGCCACAGGGAGGCGTAAAGGCCGTCTCTTGCAATCAGTTCATCATGGCGCCCGCGTTCGATGATTTCGCCGTTCTCCAGCACCAGAATGATGTCGGCGTGGGCGATTGTCGACAGGCGGTGCGCGACGGCGATGGTCGTCCGGCCACGCGCTGCTTCTTTGAGGGCGGTCTGCACTTCTTCTTCGGTGCTTGAGTCGAGCGACGACGTCGCCTCGTCGAGGATCAGGATCGGCGGATTTCGGAGGATCGCCCGGGCGACGCCGACGCGCTGCTTCTCGCCGCCTGAAAGTTTGAGGCCGCGTTCGCCGACGCGCGTGTCGAGGCCGTTCGGGAGGCTTTCGATAAAACTGCCGAGCTGCGCGCGCCCAGCGGCCTCCATGACCGCCGCATCGTCCGCATCGGGGCGCGCGTAGGCGAGATTGAAACGTAGCGTGTCATTGAAGAGCACGACTTCCTGCGGCACCAGTCCCAGCGCGGCGCGCAACGAGTCTTGCGTGACGCTCCGCACATCCTGTCCGTCGATCAGAATGCGGCCCGTTTTCGGATCGTAAAAACGGAACAGCAGTTTCAGGATCGTCGACTTGCCGGCGCCGGAAGGCCCGACAATCCCGACAAATGAACCGCCGGGAACGGAGAAAGTGACATCGTCGAGGCCGGACGCTCTGCCCTCATGGGAAAAGCGGATATTTTCGAAACGGATTTCACCGGTCTTCGGCTGAAAGTCTTTCGCATCGGGCGCGTCCTCGACCTCGGAGCGCATGTCCATAAGGTTGAAGAGCTTCTCGATATCGACCGTGCCCTGTTTGATCTCCCGCCACGCCCAGCCGAGGATGTTGAGCGGCCGGTAGATATTGGCGAGCATCAGGATGATCGCCGTCACGTCGCCGATCTGCATGGTCCCGTTGAGCGCGCCATATCCCGCCATCGCCGCCACGGCGAACAGCCCGCCGGTCATGATCAGCTCCTGCCCGGCGTTCAGGACAGCCAGCGATTGCATGATCGTCACATAGTGGCGGTTATAGTCCTGCATGGCGCCGTCAAAACGGTCCGCCTCGCGGTTTTCGGCGGCGAAAGATTTGACCGTTTCGAAATTGGCGAGCGTGTCGAGGGAGATGCCGCGCAGGCGCGTATCGGCTTCGTTAAACGCCCGGCGCTGCTTGTTGCGCCACTCGGTAACGACAATCGTAAACAGCGTGTAAACGACAACGGTCACGATAGCGGCGAGCGAAAACTGAATGCCGTAGAGTTTCGCCAGTATGATTGACGCGAAGGCGAGCTCCACCACGGTCGGTCCGATATTAAAGGCGAGAAAGCGCAGGAGATATTCCATCGCGCCAGCGCCCCGTTCGATAATCCGATTGAGCGCGCCAGACCGCCGCGTCAGGTGAAACTGCAAGTGCAGGTTCTGGGCGTGGCGGAAGGCGTCGACCGCAATGATGCGCTGGGCGTCCTGGGTGACGGCGGTGAAAAATGCATCTCTCAGCGCCGGCAGGGCGTTCGACAAGAAACGGGCTGCGGCGAACAACCCGAAGAAGGCCAGAAAGGACAGACCCGCGGCGGCGGCTTCAGAACTCGTTAACTTGTTGATCCCGTCGCCCATGAAAACCGGCGCGATCACCGAAAGTCCCTTGGCGGCGACCGTGAGCAAGAAGGCGAGCGCGATACGGAAGCGCCACTGTTTGAGCTCGGGCCGGAACAGGACCGCGAACATGCGCGCGATCGAACGCCCGAATGGCGCAGCCTCCCCCTTGCTCTCGAGCGCATCGATCGAATCCGTCTGCATGTCGCGCAAAATGGGGACGATAGGCGGCAAACGCCAGCCCTCGCGGCCAAGGGAATTTTCAATCTCAGGCCTTCGGCGCTAAGCTATTGTAAATCATGTGTTATTATTAATGGGGGTTAACTTGTTGACGCAGACCGCCTTCAATCACCTGATCGAGGGCGGCCTCTGCATGCGGACGGCCGGAATGGCGAAGAAGAAGGATGCAATTTCGAAACGACTGGCGGCGATCTCAAGCGCCACGCCGGAAGTGAAGAATGCGCCCATCACGACGATGAAAACGCGGCGGGCGGAACGCGCCCTGCGCGAAAATGTTTTCCGTCCCGCAAAGCTTTACACCTCAAAGAGCGACTTTCTGCCTTGCGTGATCCGCAATATCAGCGAAACCGGCGCGCTCGTGCGGATGGAAAGCGATCAGGCGCTGCCAGAAATCGTCGTTCTCCGCCTTATTCAAACCGGGCGGATAAAAAAAGCACGTATTATCTGGCGCGATGAAAACGACATCGGTCTTCATTTCATTGCTGACCTGACCCAGAAGAAGCCGACGGATCAAAAATCCTGACCGCAGCGGATTAACGCTAATTCGAATTTAACCTTGAAGCGGCAGGATGCGGGGTATGGTCGCACTGACGCACAAATCGCTGTTGCGCCGCTGGCGCGAGACCGGCAAGTCCGAAGAGGAGCTCGCCGCGGAACGCGAAGCCGTGTCGCGGCGTTTGCGTCATATCGTGAAAGCCATGCCCTGCGGAATCGCGGGAGACCAGGACCCGAAAGAGCGGCGTAGAAGCGCCCGTAAAGACGTTCGCCTTAAAGGCCGGCTGCTAACGGAAAACCTGAGTCAGGTCGATTGCGAGATTGTCAATCTGAGCGCCGACGGCGCACGGATCGCCATCGCCGAGGGTATCGAGATGACGCAATTCGTCGAGCTGACTTTCGTGAAAAGCGGCTTCGTCAGAAAGGCCCGCGTCGCCTGGGGGCATAATAACGAATACGGCCTCGCCTTCGCCGCCGGCGAACAGATTTCAGTAGAAGACGCCGCGGCTTAAAGATCGCCGCGGATCAACTTCATCACGCCCGAAAAATCAAGATTGTCCTTGCCCGCAGACTCCATCAGCGCATAGAGCGCTTCGGATTGCGCGCCGAGCGGGGTTGCGGCTTTCGCGCGATGCGCGGCCTCCTGGGCGAGACGCATGTCCTTGAGCATCATCGCGGCGGCGAAACCCGGCTGATAGTCGCGGTTCGACGGCGCGTTCGGCACCGGTCCGGGCGCCGGGCAATAGCTCGTCATCGACCAGGACTGCCCGGACGCCGTCGATGAGATATCGAAGAATGTCTGCGCATCGAGGCCCAGTTTTTCAGCAAGGTTGAACGCTTCGCAGGTGGCGATCATCGAAATGCCGAGCAGCATGTTGTTGCAGATTTTCGCAACCTGCCCGTTGCCGGCGTCGCCCGCATGGAAAATGTTCTTTCCCATATTTTCCAGTACGGGCCTTGCGCGCTCGAAGGCGTCCTTTTCGCCGCCAACCATGAATGTCAGCGCGCCGGCCGTCGCCGCTGCAACGCCGCCCGAGACTGGCGCGTCGACCATCGCGAAATGTTTTTCAGCCGCCGCGCCGATCACCGCTCGGGCCGAGTCCACATCGATCGTCGATGAGTCGATAAAGAGAGCCCCCGTTTTGGCGTGGGTGATGACGCCGTATTTATCAAGATAAACCGAGCGGACATGCGCGCCGGCGGGTAGCATGGTGACAACAACGTCGGCGTCTTTCACCGCATCGGCGACGGAATCAGCGCGGCGACACCCCGCCTCGACCGCGCGTTCGATGGCGCCGATCGACAAATCCGTAGCGAACACCTCATGACCGGCTTTCGCCAGATTCGCCGCCATCGGCCCGCCCATATTGCCGAGACCGATAAAGCCGATTTTCGTCATTTGTGACTCCCGGTGACTGTTTAGGGAAGCTCGAGTTCCGTCCCGCCCAAATGCTCAAAGTAATGCGCAATATCCGCATCGTTAACATCAGCGAGACGCGGCGGATTCCATTTCGGCTCGCGGTCCTTGTCGAGAATTTGCGCGCGCACGCCTTCGAAGAAGTCATGGCCATCCATGATGCGGCGGACGATGCGGAACTCCATTTTCATGGTGTCGTCGAAGTCGAGGGAATGGCCGCGTTTCAGCTGTTCGAAAGTGATGCGCATCGAGGTCGGCGACATGCGAGACAGCGTCTTCATCGTTCCGGCGGCGAATTCCGTATCGTCTTCGGCGAGCGCCGTCATCAGTTCGTCGAGCGTCTCGTGGCCGACGAACAGACGCTCGATATGCGACCGCAGATCATTGACGCCCGCATGACCGGGATCGCCGCTGAACGCATCGAGCGCAGCTTCGACATCCGCATGCGCACGGCTTGAAAGCGGCGTTTCAAGAAGCGCTCTTTCAAGACCGGCCTGCTTTTCGGTCGGGACGTAATGAGTGGCGATCCCTGAGGCCATACAATCGGCGGCCTTCGCGCGCGCGCCGGTCAGCGCATAGTAAAGGCCCAGCCCGTCATGGAGCCGCGGCATGAAATGGCCGCCGCCGACATCCGGAAAGAGGCCGATCCCCGTCTCCGGCATGGCGAACAACGTCGCATCGCCGGCGACGCGAAAGTCGCCATGCACCGATACGCCCACGCCGCCGCCCATGACGATGCCGTCGATCAACGCAAGATAGGGCTTCGGATAATGATAGATCAGCGCGTTGTTGCGGTATTCTTCGCGGAAAAACTCCGAAGCGTAAGCCGGGTCTTTCTTCGCTTCATCATGAAGCCAGCGAATGTCGCCGCCGGCGCAAAAGGCCCGCTCGCCCGAACCTTTGACCATTACCGCTTTTACGGCGTTCATCGCCGCCCATTCAATGAGCTGCGCGCGCATCGCTTTCACCATGTCCCAGGTGAGCGCGTTCAGGGCCTTTTCGCGGTTCAGCGTGACAACGCCCCAGTCGCCAACGCGGTCGAATAGAATGTCAGTCGTCATAAGGCGGCCCTTGTTACAATCGTTCCCGCAAGACGGTCATAAAGCGTGCGGCCGCCAATGAACAATGAGAGGATATACAATATGACAATTGTCAGAGCGCCGATGCTAAATCCGAGATTGGCGGCTGGCATCGGATCCAGAAACGGCCGGCCGGGCACATGCCAAATGGCGGCGTGCGCGATTTCCCACGGCGCGAACTTGAGTAGATTGCGAAACAGGGATTTTCTCAGGCCGAGCGGCGCGCCGTTCGTTTGCGTCACACGCACGCGCAATAAACGCTTACCGAGGCTGGCGCCGGCGCGCCCGGATTCAAGCAACGAGAAATATAACACGACCGGCAGCGTCATCGTGGCGAAACCAAGCATGTGTCCGGCGATCTTATCCGTAACTGCGACGGGCGCCTTGAACTCGCCGTCAGCAATATAGAATGACAAAAATGTCAAAAACGCTGCGTAGACAGCGATGACAATATAGTCAGCGCCAAACGCGAATACCCGCTGAAGTGGCGTCGCCAATAAACCCTGCGGCCTATCCGTCATCGGCAAAGTCCGTTTGATTCATCTGATCGCATTCCAGATGACGTGATAAGCCTCGAGGCCAGTCTTGAACCCGATACGCATAAAGAGCGTTCCGCGACATTTCCCGAACGCCCCGGCGCTCGTGCAGAAGGCGGAAGTTCAACCGTCATTCCTTGGCTTCATGGTCGCCATCTTCAAGCGGGTTGCCTTCGAAACCCGGCATGTCCGGCATGGGATGATCCATCTCCTGCGAGAGCGGCGTCATCGGACCCGCCTTGTTGTTCTGGTGCGTGACCCAGCGGAAGGTGACGTATCCTGCTAGCAATATAACCGCAATGATCGGCAGCCAGACCGTCGCCTTTTCGCCGGCAACCGCGCCAACTGAGTGAAAGAGTCCGAACATCAACCCGACATACATTGACGCCGTCAGGATCAACGTCAGCACATAGCGAACATAGTCGACCTGGAAAAAGCCGGCGGCGATATAGGCGGGAATGCGCGTGCCGGGCACGAAACGCGCTGTCAGCATGGTCTGCACGAATTCCTTGCGAATGAGATCGCCGGCGATGGAAACGCCCGGCTTCTCGGCGAATTTATGCGCCCACTCGTAACGTCTTGCGAGACGGCCCATCCAGTACTTCCATGCGTCCGAGCAGACGAGCCCGCTCAGGATCGCCGCCACCAAAAACGCCGTCGGCGCCGCGTCTGCGATCGACGCCGTCGCCGCGCCGATCACGGCGACGTCTTCCTGGATGAACGGCGTGAAGAAGATGGCGAAATAGAGCACCCATCCCGACATCATCGCCATATCGGAAGCTTCCAACCCGAACACGCCGCTCTCCCTTAATGGGTTTCTTTTTGCGGCAGGCCGTCCGCAAGCTCGTAATAATCGCCCTTGTCGACGACAAAAATATGCTCGGCCAGATCTGCGCCTGTCGGCTGATCGAGCGTTCCGGCGGCGATGGCGATCCGGTGCTTGTACTCATCCAGCTTGTCGCCATGCCAGAACAACGCCGAACCGCAGGATTTGCAAAAACCCCGGCGCGCGTAATCGGAAGACCGGAACCAGCCAAGCTGGTCTTCGCCTTTTGCGACTTTCAGCGAGTCATAGGCCGCATTGACCGAAGCCCAGACATGACCGCTCCATTTGCGACACTGACCGCAGTGGCACGCTGTGACATCGAGCCGGTCGGCGCTGAAGGAATATTCGATCGCCCCGCACATGCAGCGCCCGCTTGTTTTCGTCACCTTTTCGCTTCTCCCGATGATAAACCTCGCCGAACACCTAGGCCCCTCAACACCGCGGGACAAGCTGTCCTGCTGTCCCACCTTGACGTAGATTGCTCTACATTGTAGAGTGGTGCTGTTTTTGCGAGAAATGGTGGATGACGGCCATGAACAGCAATAGAGACGCCGCGCTAGACGCCAAACGCGCGCTCAAGGACATCGAAGCCGCGCAAGGCAGAACCAACGCCTTCGCCTTTTACGACAGCGCCGGCCCCATTGTTTTCGTCTGGGGCGTCATCTGGCTGCTCGCCAACACCCTCACCTATTTCAAGCCGCAAGCGGCTGACATGGCGTGGCTGACGGGGATCGCCGCCGGCGCCGGTTTTTCCATGTTCTTCGGCTGGCTTGCGGGGCGCAGGAACAACTCCGGATCATCGCTGCCGAAATCGCTCCTGGCGGGTCTTGCGATCGCGGGAACCATTTTGATCGGTCTCAATGCGATCGGGCTCGCCGTTGGAGTCAGCACGCAACAACAGGCGAACGGATTGATCTCCATTGCCGTCGCTACGGCTTATATCCTGATGGGGTTCAGCCGCGGCGCGCGGATGATGGTGCTGGGCGTCGCGGTCGGCGCAGCGACGGTCGCCGGATGGCTCTGGATGCGGGACTGGTTCGAATTGTGGATGGGTTTCGTCGGCGGCGGGGCGTTGATCCTCGGCGGCGTCTGGCTGTGGCGGACATGATGGGAAGACATGGACGCGCCTGACGAGATTGTTCATCAGACATTGCGGTTGAAAATCCTCGCGGCGCTGCGCGCGGCGCCCGAAGGCGCGCGTCTTGAATTCACGCGTCTTAAAAAAATCACCGGCGCGACGGACGGCAATCTTGGCCGGCAGATAACCCGGCTGGCGGAAGCGGGCTATATCGACATCGCCAAGGATTTTCACAAAAACCGGCCGCGCACGCGCGCCCGCCTCACCCCGTTGGGCGCAAGCGCGTTCGACAACCACGTCGCCTATCTGAAATCGGTGATCGAGGGGCTTTAAACGCCGAGGCCGATTTCGATCAATGCGGCTCCTCGCCCTTCTCGACAACTTGCAGCTCGCCGATATCTTCCGAACCGTTCAATATGCTGACGACCTGTTCCGCCGTCGCCTTGTCTGCGGCGGCGTAGCCGCGCAGGAAAACCTGCAGTTTCGCCCCGCACGCTGCGCGGAGAGACGCCAGCTCCGCGGAGATTTCATCAATCTGGACAGGATTTTGGTTGACGAAGACCTCGCCGCCGCCGGCGATGTCGACCATCACCGCCTCGGCGCAGAGCTTCTCGCCGGACGGACTGCATCCGGCGAACAAGGCGATGATAAACAGTAAAACAGGAAACCTTATCATTCGTCACCCTTTCAACGAATAAGGCCAAGCATAATAACTCGGCACTCTAAGCACTATCAGTACTAATCGCCACATCCAACAAGCCTGAATTTCGCAGGATATTCACTACATCCACGAGAAATCTAGAAGTTGAATTAGGGCTCGCTACGACTTCCACTTGAGCATTTGGGCAATCCATAAACCACTGATCCGCAAGCTCCGACAATTCAGTCAGCCCCAGAACATGCTCATTTGAATAAATCTCATTGTTCGATGAGATATATAACATGTAAGGCTGACCGCATTTGTCATCAGGCGTAGTGACACAAGCTGCCAGCATCGCCGATGTAAAAATCGTAAACGCCGTCTGTTTCGCTACCCGCACATGCTCACTCCATCGTCGGAATGACGAATTCCGACCCCTGCACGTCTTCCGGCCAGCGCTGGGTAATGGTCTTGATCTTGGTCCAGAAGCGCACGCCTTCCGGCCCATGCTGGTTCGTATCGCCGAAGCCCGAACGTTTCCAGCCGCCGAACGTATGATAGGCGACCGGAACCGGGATCGGCACGTTGACGCCGACCATGCCGACATTGACCTTTTGCGCAAATTCGCGGGCCGCCGCGCCGTTGCGGGTGAAGATGGCGACGCCGTTGCCATACTGGTGGTTAGACGGCAGCGCTATCGCTTCTTCAAAATTCTCTGCGCGAACAATCTGCAGAACCGGCCCAAAGATTTCGTCATGATAGGACTGGTGTCCCGGCCTGGCGTGATCGAGCAGCGTGCCGCCCATAAAGAAACCGTTTTCATAGCCCTGCAGCGAGAACTCGCGGCCGTCGACGACGAGTTCCTGGCCTTCGTCCGCCGCCATCCGGATATACGCCTTGACGCGATCGCGATGAGCGGCGGTGACAAGCGGGCCGAGATCAGAGTCTTCAGACAGGGACGGGCCGATGCGAAGCGCTTCAACTTTCGGCTTCAGTATCGAGACGAGCGCATCCGCCGTCCCCTCGCCGACCGGCACGGCGACCGGCGTCGCCATGCAGCGCTCGCCGGCGGAACCGTAGGCGGAACCGATTAACTGGTTGACGGCGTTTTCCATATCCGCATCAGGCAGTATGATCATGTGGTTCTTGGCGCCGCCGAACGCCTGCACGCGTTTATTGTGCTTGGTTCCGTTGGCGTAAATATACTGAGCAATATCCGACGAGCCGACAAAGCTGATCGCCTTGACGCGCGGATCCTCGATAATCGCGTCGACCGCTTCCTTGTCGCCATTGACGACGTTCAGAACGCCTTCCGGCGCGCCCGCCTCCATCATCAGTTCGGCGAGCCGCAACGGCACGGACGGATCTTTTTCCGACGGCTTGTTGATGAAGGTGTTGCCGCAGGCGATGGCGACCGAGAACATCCACATCGGGATCATCGCCGGGAAGTTAAACGGCGTTATGCCGGCGACGACGCCGAGCGGCTGGCGCATTGAATAAACGTCGATGCCGGGGCCGGCCGCTTCGGTGTACTCGCCCTTTTGCAAATGCGGAATACCGCAGGCGAATTCCACGACCTCAAGCCCGCGCTGAACGTCGCCGCGCGCATCGGGGAGAATTTTTCCGTGCTCTGACGACAGCATTTTCGCCAGATTTTCCATGTCCTTTTCGACAAGCTCCTTGAACTTGAACAGGACACGGGCGCGGCGCTGCGGATTCATCGCCGCCCAGACGGGAAATGCGTTTTCGGCGGCGGCGACCGCATGCGCCACTTCCGCCGGCGCCGCGAGCGCGACTTTTGCCTGCACCTCGCCGGTTGTCGGATTGAAGATATCGTGAAGCCTGCCCGATTGGCCGTTCACATGCTCGCCGTTGATGAAATGTCCAAGTTCCGCCGTCATGTCAGGTTCCACGCTGCAAATCGCGCCTGGGTGGCGTTGTGATTGTCTGTCGGCAGGAACCTAAACATGCGAGACCGCCCGGACAAGGCGGCTCATGGCGTAACGTTACGTCCTTGAATCGGGAATGGGCTAGACGGCGGCAAGCGGCGTTCGCGGGGCCATGCGGCCGTTCGCAGCGCCTACAATATGCGTTATCGCGCGCCCGTCATCGGCAAGCGGCGCCGTCACGCCTCGCATCAAAATCGTGCGGCCGTCACACAGCGTGACCGCTTCCTCACGGTAATGCGGCGCTTCGGCGGCGACCGCCGCAAACACATCCTCAGTAGTCTTGTCGAGAAGCGACATGGTCCAGTCGGTTGCGCCGGACAGATAGACGTCAGAAAGCCGGGCGAGATTATCGCCCAGATAGATGAAGTAAGGAAAGCCGACGCTTTTCTCGAGGTCGACCGCGAATATCCAGTCCCAGTCCTCGCCGAGATCCATTTCCCGCAACGCCGTCCAGCTCGGAAAATGGCCGCGGGATGCGCGCGCCCAGGCGTCCACCAATCGCCGCGTCAGGCGGCGATCCAACGCCGGCGCCGCCGCCGCGCCCTCAAACAAACTCGTAACATCGCTCAGCATTGTCGCCCTGACTTCTCATCCGGCCGGGCAGGTTATGACAGGGGCGTGAGCGTCGGGTTTTTTCGCTCGCGACAATTTGCATCAAATTGGCCCGCCAGCAGGACGCTCAGGCCCCCTTGCCGTTCACGGCGCCGAGAACGTGGGTCACGTCTTCTCCATTGTCGCTCAGCGGCGCGAGCAAGCTGCGAAATACGATGCGCCGGCCGTCCGGAATGCGGATGACGTCGTTATGGGACACAGGTTTTTTGGACAGCGCCGTTTCGTCCATCTTGGCGGCGACCTGATCAAGCGGCGTTACATCCCATCGCTGGTCGCCGGAGAGATAGAGCTCGGAGAGCCTGGCGAGCCTGTCGCCCATGAAAATGAAGTAAGGCCGGTCCTGGGACAGGGCGAGGTCCACCGCAAAACAGAAATCCCAGTCTGAACCGAAATCAACACCGCAAATGTCTGCCCAGGACGGCAGGCCGTTTTCGGCGCAAATCTTCCAGAGTTTTTGCACGCGGCCCGTCAGGCGGCGCT
>CAJXLJ010000048.1 GCA_913055785.1 uncultured Parvularculaceae bacterium
TGGTGCGGTCCGCGAGCGTGCGCAGGTGCGGCTCGAAAAGCCGCTCAAGGAGCTCGGCGTTTTCCCGGTTCGCATTGCACTGCACCCGGAAGTCGACGCCCGCATCGAAGTTAACATCGCCCGTTCGGATGACGAAGCCGAACGGCAGGCGCGCGGTGAAAATGTTCTCGCGCGGACTGATGAGGAAGCGGACGAAGAGGAAACGGAAAACGCGAAAGCCGAATTCTTCGACGCAGAAGCGCAAGCCGCAGTCGCCGCCGATGGAAATGAAAGCGGTGAAGGCGCGGAAGCGGAAACAAAAGACGATAACGCGTAACCACGCGCGTCTATCGCCTCCCCCTGGCGCACCCAGTGCGGGGAAAAATATAAAACGCCGGCTGTCTTTTCAGCCGGCGTTTTTTTTGGTCTAACCTGATCCATGGCGGACGGCGCGAACACACCAGGGTCGATTGATCAGAACACGGAAGAAAGACTGCCGGTCAGTCTCGACGCCGAACAGGCGATTTTAGGTGCAATCCTTTTTGACAATGAAATTTTTTATCGCGCCGCCGCCTTTTTGAAAGGCGAGCATTTTTACGACCCTGTTCACCGCATGATTTACGAAGCCTGCGGCGATCTCATCAACAGCGGGCGGCTCGCCTCGCCCGTCGCGCTCGACACTTATCTTTCGAGTTCCGAAGGATATGTGGAGGCCGGCGGCAAAAAGTATCTCGAACTTCTGGCTGCGAACGTTCCCTCCACCAGCGGCGCCATCGACTACGCAAAGATCGTCTTTGATCTTTCTGTTTGCCGCGGCCTGATCAATATCGGCTCGGAGATGGTTGACCGCGCGCGCGTTTCTTCGCTTGACGATAACCCGGCGCGCCAGCTCGAGGAAGCCGAACAGTCGCTCTACAAGCTCGCCGAGACCGGCAAATATGGCGGCGGGTTCAAGACTTTCCGGTCATCCCTCACGGAGGCGATCGTTCTCGCGGACGCAGCGTTCCGGCGCGGCGGCGGTCTTGCGGGCATTTCAACAGGATTACGCGACCTCGACCGCCAGCTTGGCGGGCTTCATCCTTCCGACCTCCTCATCCTTGCAGGACGCCCATCCATGGGAAAGTCATCGCTTGGCGTGAATATCGGCGTCAACGCCGCCAAGGCCTACAAGACAGAGAAACAGCCCGACGGAACGTTCAAAACCGTCGCCGGCGGCGCCGTCGGCCTCTTTTCGCTCGAAATGTCGGCCGAACAGATCGCAACCCGTATCATTTCCGAATTCGCCCGTGTGCCGTCCGAAAAAATCCGACGCGGCGAGATCGAACAGCATGAGTTCGACAGAATTTATGATGCGGCGCGCGAACTGGAAAAGTTGCCGCTTTATATCGACGACACAGGCGGGCTTTCAATTGCACAGGTCGCAGCCCGCGCGCGCCGCCTCAAACGCCAGCACGGTCTCGACCTTCTGGTGATCGATTACATTCAGCTTCTGACCGGCTCCGGCAAAAGAAATGACGGACGCGTTCAGGAAATCACGGAAATCTCGCAAGGCCTCAAAGCGCTCGCCAAGGAACTCAACATCCCGATCATCGGCCTTGCGCAGCTTTCGCGTCAGGTCGAACAGCGCGAAGACAAACGCCCGCAGCTCGCGGACCTTCGCGAATCCGGCTCCATCGAACAGGACGCTGACGTCGTCCTCTTCGTTTTCCGCGAAAAATATTATCTCAGTCGCTCGGAACCGCGCGAGGGCACGGAAGATCATATCGCCTGGCAGGCCAAGATGGACGAAGTGGGCGATACGGCCGAAGTCATCATCGGCAAACAGCGCCACGGCCCCATCGGGAAAGTCGACCTGCATTTCGAGGAGAAGTTCACGAAATTCTCCGATCTCGCCGACGACCGATATTCGCAATAATCACCCCGCCGCCTGTGCAAAACCAGCCCTTCCCGGCCGCTGGCGCGCCGAAATGCGCTGTGGGCTTGGCGAACGCCGTGATCGCCGATACCTCTAGGGGCGCAAACCCTGAGGGACAGAACGCATGAACCCATTCGCAACGACCGGCCGTCTGACGCTCGACGCCGTTGCGGAGATCGGCCGGATCGCGCAATTCGCAGCGAGGAGCGGCGCGAGCCTCTTTACGGGACCGTTTTTCAGCCGGGCTTTCTGGAGCGCGTTCTTGCGCATCGGCTACGCCTCGCTGCCCGTGGTCGGCCTCACCGCGATCTTCACCGGCGCCGCCCTCGCTCTCAACATCTATGACGGCTCCCTGCGGTTTAATGCGGAATCGTTCCTGCCGCAGATCGTCGGCGTTTCAATCGTACGCGAGCTGGGGCCGGTCTCGGCGGCGCTGATGGTCGCGGGGCGCTGCGCTTCCGCCATGGCGGCGGAGATCGGCGCGATGCGCGCATCCGAACAGATCGACGCCATGTCGACCCTCTCGGTCAATCCCATGGGCTATCTCGTCGCACCGCGTATCCTGGCGACCACCATCGCTCTCCCCCTGCTGGTTCTGGTCGCCGACATTATCGGCATTTACGGCGGTTATCTCGTGGCTGTTTACGCCCTCGATTTCTCCGGCCCCGCCTATATCCGGAACATCGATCAGTTTCTGCAAAACCGGGATATCATCAGTGGACTGATCAAGGCCGGCGTCTTCGGCTTCCTGATTGCGCTGATGGGCTGTTACTACGGCTATTACTCGCGCGGCGGCGCTCAAGGGGTGGGCTCGTCGACGCGAACCGCCGTCGTCGCCTCGGCGGTCGCCATTCTCGCGTCGAATTATTTCATGACCTCGCTTCTGGTGGAAATCTGAGACCGGCGATGAGCGAGGCGAAGAAAAAGATCCATGTGCGCGGCCTTAAAAAAGCGTTCGGCTCGAACGAAGTCCTGCGCGGCATCGACCTCGACGTCGAAGACGGCAAGTCCATGGTGATTATCGGCGGGTCTGGCTCCGGCAAGTCGGTGCTCATCAAGTGCCTCCTCGGCGTCATCAAGCCCGACAGCGGCGTCATCGATATCGACGGACGCAACATCTCGCGCCACACCAGCGCCGACCAGCGTTATATGAGCCGCAAGTCGGGCATGCTGTTTCAGGGCTCGGCGCTGTTCGACAGCCTGCCCGTCTGGGAGAACATCGCCTTCCGCCTGCTCTACGCCGAGAAAAAACCGCGCAAGGCGGCAAAGGAAAAGGCGATCGAATGCCTTGCGCTGGTCGGCCTTTCGCCGGAGGTCGGCGACCTTTCACCTTCGGAGCTTTCAGGCGGCATGAAAAAGCGCGTCTCTCTCGCCCGCGCCATTGCGTCCGATCCGGAGATCATTTTCTTCGACGAACCGACAACCGGCCTCGATCCGATCATGGCCGACGTAATCAACAACCTCATCCTCGAGCGGGTGAAAGCGCTTGGCGCGACGGCGATCTCGATCACCCACGACATGGCGTCGGCGCGCAAGATCGCCGACGACATCGCCATGCTCTATCAGGGACAAATCATCTGGCGCGGCAAGCCGGAAGAGATGGAGAACTCGGGCAACCCGATGGTCGACCAGTTCGTGCACGGTAGGGCGGAAGGCCCGATCCAGATGCAGGTGAAGCGCCGCTAACGACTTATTTCGACGGCTTGAGCAGTCCCAGCGCCAGCAGGCTTTCCGCTGTCGCCACAACCGCATCCTCGCGCGAACGCGGCGCCCAGCCGAGCATCCGGCGCGCCTTCTCATTCGTGGCGTTTTTATATTTCCCAAGCTCGGGAACGATCTGCTTGACCTCCGGATCGGCGAGCCCGGCCAGTTTGACCATAAAATCAGGAAGCTCTTTGGTTGGAACGCGCCTCGCCGCATCGCCCATACGGCTTTTGAGGGTTTCGGCCATTTCCCTGATCCACATCGTATCGCCAACCGTCGCGATGAAGCGCTCGCCCTTCGCCGCAGGGTCGGTCATGGCGCGCAGGTGCAGGTCGACGACGTCGCGTACATCGACCACGCCGAAAGAAACGCGCGGACAGCCGGGCATGTCTCCATTCATCAACCGCTGAACCAGCAGGATCGATGTCGAGTAATCAGGCCCCAGCACCGGCCCGAACACCGCCACAGGATTGACGACGGAAAGCTCGAGCCCGCCGCCTTCCTTTTCAATAAAGTCCCAGGCGGCGCGTTCGGCGACGGTCTTGGACTTGATATAGGGGCGCACATCCGACCCGCCGACATCGGTCCAGTATGTCTCATCGAAGGGCTTTTCCTGTTCCGCATGGCCGTATCCGACAGCGGCGAAGGACGACGTCATCACCACCCGCTTGACGCCCGCATCGCGCGCCGCTTTCAGGACCCGTAACGCGCCGTCGCGCGCCGGAATGATCAGTTCGTCTTCATGTTTCGGGATCGACGATGGAAAGGGAGACGCGACATGCAGAACATAATCGCAACCGGCGACGGCATCGGCCCAGCCTTCATCCTTTTCAAGATCGGCCGCGAAGAAGGAAAGCTCGCCCCCCGGCTCAGCGCCGCCCGCTTTCAGCAGCGCGCGAACATCCCCCTCGCGTTTCAGACTGCGCACCGTCGTCTTGACCTGATGGCCCGCCGCAAGAAGCTGCAGGATTGCATGGCTCCCGATAAACCCGGACCCGCCGGTGACAAGAACTGTGGGCATGGGTGGGCTCCTTTATGATGATGGCTCAATCACTGTTATTACTCGCTGCGCCACGCAGCGGCCAGTCGCCAGGAAATTCATAACGCAACTTCCCGTAATGACTCCAGACGAGCGTGAACTCTCTGACATTCCAACTGACAGGAACGACGGGATGTTCTCCCTCTATTATGCTGTCCCCGTATAACAATGTAATATGGGGCGTAAAACCGGCGGATACGAAACGCCCAAGTCCTGCTTTTTTGAGCGCGACTCCTAAATCTTTATGAAACGCCCGCAGCGGGGCGACGCTATCGCCGCAAGACAAAACCAGCGGGTGACGCTTCTCCCTACCCCTAAAGCTTTCAGCCCGGTCGAAAGTCACGGCAAAGGGCTTCGCCGATATGGCGGCGGCGGCCTTTCCAGCCGCATCAATTATCTCTGGCGGTTTATGCGCGTAACGCCCAAGTGTATACAGTGAAACATGAAACCGATCAGCGGTTATCGGTCTTCCGCTCAGCCTGTGAACCCGTTTGAGAGTCGCCGCCAACCGCTCGATCTTCATCGCCGCACCCTGATCAGGCAAGAGCGCGAAGAAAAGATTGAAACGCTCTTCAGGCATATCTGCTTGCTATCGCCGTCCCTACTCCCACTCGATCGTTCCCGGCGGCTTGCTCGTCACGTCATAGACGACGCGATTGACGCCGCGCACTTCGTTGATAATGCGCGTGGCGCAGCGGCCGAGGAATTCGTGGGGGAACGGATAATAATCGGCGGTCATACCGTCGGTCGAGGTGACGGCGCGCAAGGCGAGCACATGATCGTAGGTGCGCTCGTCGCCCATGACGCCGACCGTACGAACGGGAAGCAGCACGGCGAAGGCCTGCCAGATCGCGTCGTAAAGTCCGGCCTTGCGTATCTCGTCGAGATAGATCGTATCGGCCTTGCGGAGAATATCGGCCTTTTCCTTGGTGACTTCGCCGGGAATACGGATCGCGAGGCCCGGCCCCGGAAACGGATGGCGCCCCACGAAATGCTCAGGCAACCCGAGCTCGCGGCCGAGCGCGCGCACCTCATCCTTGAAGAGTTCGCGCAAGGGTTCGACGAGTTTGAGGTTCATCCGCTCCGGCAGGCCGCCGACATTATGGTGCGACTTGATCGTCACCGAAGGCCCGCCGTCAAAGGAAACGCTTTCAATGACATCCGGGTAGAGCGTGCCCTGCGCGAGAAATTCCGCGTTCTCGATTTTCGAGGCTTCCGCGTCGAAAACATCGATAAAGGTCGCGCCGATGATCTTGCGCTTTTTCTCCGGATCATCGACGCCAGCAAGCTTGCCCAGAAAGAGGTCTTCGGCTTCCACATGAATGAGCGGAATGTTGTAGCTGTCACGGAAGAGGCGGACGACTTCCTCCCCTTCACCAGCGCGCATCAACCCGGTGTCGACGAAAACGCAAGTGAGCTGTTCGCCGATCGCCTCATGGATCAGCACCGCCGCGACGGACGAGTCGACGCCGCCGGAAAGCCCGCAGATAACGCGGGCGTCGCCCACCTGTTCGCGAATTCTGGCGATCGCTTCCTCGCGGAACGCCGCCATGGACCAGTCGCCGGTAAGGCCGGCGATGTTACGCGTGAAATTACGGAGCAGCTTGGCGCCGTCCGGCGTATGCACTACTTCAGGGTGGAACTGCACGCCGTAGATGCGCCGCGTCTCATCGGCGATCGCGGCGAACGGCGCCCCTTCCGACTGGGCGATGATTTTAAAACCCTCGGGAATGGCGTTCACCCGGTCGCCATGGCTCATCCAGACCTGATGACTTGATCCCTTCTCCCACACGCCTTCGAAAAGCGGGCTTTGTTCGATCACCTCAACGACGGCGCGCCCGAATTCTCTGTGGTCTGACCGTTCGACATCGCCGCCGAGCTGGGCGCAGATGGTCTGTTCGCCGTAGCAGATACCGAGAACGGGAACGCCAAGCTCGAAAACATCCTGCGGCGCCCGCGGGCTCGCCTCGGCTTTCACGCTCGCCGGGCCGCCGGAAAGGATCACCGCTTTCGGAACGAAATCGTCGAGCATCGCTTTGTCGACGCGATTGAAAGGGTGGATTTCGCAGTAGACGCCCGCTTCGCGCAGGCGCCGGGCGATCAACTGCGTCACCTGGCTGCCGAAATCGACAATCAGGACGCGTTCGTGATGGTCAGAATCAGGGTGTGGGCTCATGTCCCGCCATAGCCCAAAGCTTTTGAGCCGTCACCCGTTTAGGGACCGAAACGGCGCGCCATTGACTTTTGCCCTGAAAGCCTTATTTCGGATTTTAGCGAAATAAAGAAATATGGGAATACGGGCGATGGTCATGAGGATTTTCCGCGCGTTTATTTTGTATCTGCTGGCCATGGTCGGGGTCGCCGCCATCCTGTTGCGGGCAGATCTATCTGAGGCCGTCGAAATAACCGGCCTGACCGAAAAGACGATCATTCTGCTTTCTCTTCTAAACAACACGCTGCTGGTCGGGGGCGCTGTGGTGATCGGCGCGCTCACGGCCCATCGCGTCGGCCTCATGTCGCTGATCGCCCACCGCGTCGAGGACGCCGGACGCAGGCTTTCCGCATTCCCCGTCTATGCAGCCCTCGGCGTCGCTTTCGGCCTCGCAGTCGCGAGCGCCGACCTCTGGGCGTTCAGCAATATCGAGGCGTTAAAAGCGTTCTCTGAAACGCAAAGCGCCGAGATCGCCGCCAGCAACCAGCCGCCGGAAGTGCGTTTCCTTTATGGCGGCATTACAGAAGAGGTGCTGTTGCGCTGGGGCGCGCTCAGCCTCATCGCGTGGGTCATCTGGGCGATAACCAAAAACCGCGCCGGCGCGCTCTGGGTCGCTATCCCCCTCGCCGCGTTTCTTTTCGGCGCAGGGCATCTGCCGGCCCTTTATCAATCCTTTGAGTTCGTGCCGGGCGAAATGGTTGCTCGCGTTATCCTCCTCAACGCCGCGCTCGGCATCGCTTATGGCGTCGCTTATGCGCGCAATTCTCTCGAAGCCGGCATGGTTGCGCACGCCGCCACCCATGTCGGGCTGCTGCTTGCAAGTTCTTTCAGTTCGTAAACGGATTTTAGGACGGGCGTTTATCAAAAGCGCGGCGTTTGACCGTTTCATGACAGAAAATACGCCGCTTTCAGCCGATATTTACCTTACCGGCTAACCGAATGGACACCCATTTCACCGATTCTGCCGCCGCAAGACCGGGAGACGGGGATGACAAAACTTCTGCAGTTGGGTGCAGGCGGCGTATTGGTTGCGACCGCGCTTGTCGTCAGCGCGGTGGATAAGCAAGTCAATTACGTCGAGGTCGAAGGCCAGGTGTTGTCGGTCAACGACGCATGTTTCCTTGAAAAGAAGGAAGGCAAGACCACGCATTTCACCGACCCGATGGAATGCGAGTCGGCGACGGCGCTGCTTGAGCTTCACCCCGCCTATAGAGGCTTCAGCCTCGTTCACGACCGCACGGTTCAGCTCTGGTATCCGGACCCCGCAAAGCAGGATTATAACACCGCAACGATCGACCTCGGACGCTCTCTGGAGCATCCCGATCTCAAGACCGGCGACAGCATGACAATCTTCGCCCATAAAACGAAGCCGGGCAAAGTCCGTAAAAACTGAACTCTAGCTGTTCTTGGTCAACACTGCGATGTAAAACCCGTCGGCGCGCAGTTTGTCCGGCGTCAGCCGCAACGCGCCGTCGGGCGTCACGCAGCTCCTGAGCGCATCCTCCCCTTCAGGCGTGAGCAATCCTGACGCCCTGACCTGATCGAGCGCCGATGTCGCGCCGAACCCGCCCAGCTCTTTCAGAAAAGCGCCAAGCCGGTCTTCGTTTTCCTCGATCAGGAAAGAACAGGTCGTCCACACCAGACGCCCGCCGGTTTTTACAAAACGCGCCGCCTCGCGCAGCACCCGGTCCTGCTCGCCCATGCGGCGCTCCAACTGCTGTGGCGTAAGGCGCCATTTGGTGTCCGGATGACGCCGCCATGTCCCCGCGCCGGTGCAGGGAGCATCGACAAATACGACATCCATTTTCCCGGCAAGATCGTCGAGCCCTTCGTCGCCGGCCGGCGAGCGCACCTGCAGGTTACGAACGCCGGCGCGTTTTGCGCGGTCGTAAAGCGGTTTCAGGCGCCGTGCATCGCGGTCATAGGCGTAGAGCTGGCCGGTGTTTTCCATCAGCGCAGCGAGCGCCAGCGTCTTGCCGCCGCCGCCGGCGCAATAATCGAGAACCTGCGCCCCTTTTATCTCCCCGGATGCCGCAGCGGCGATCTGACTGCCGAGATCCTGCACCTCGACCCACCCCTTGTTGAAGGCGGGGATCACCGTCACCGAAGGTGCGCGCTCCGACGGATTAGGCGCGGCGATCCGCGCCGCGGTCTTGAGGACCGGCGCCGCCTCGCCTTTCACTTTCTTCAACGCCGCGAGAGATTTTTCTGGTTCCGCTTTAAGCGTGTTGAGACGAAGATCGACATCAGCGCGGCTTGCAAACGCAGCCATAATACTCGCTGCATCGTCGCCAAAGACGCGCTCAATCTGCGGCGTCAGCCATTCCGGAAAATTTCCGGCGATGTGCGTCGCCGGCGGCGCTATGCCTGTGATATAGGTTTCGAATTCGGCGGCGTAGCATGGCGCTGAAGCGGTTTCACGAGTTACAACAGCGGACAGCATTTTCCTTTCGTCCGACGACAGCGCGCCCGGCCCATGCGGTTCCTCGGCGGCGACCTCCTCAAGCCGTCCGGCGTCGAATTCCCAAAGGAAGCGAAGCGCAGCAATCGTTATGGCGCGCGGCGCGTCTTCGCCCATAGCGGCGGCGAGCGAGTGTTTTTTACGCAAAACATCGAGGCACAGCCCCGAAATCCATGCCCGGTCCTTGGCGCCGGCGTAACGGTTGCTTCGCGCCCAGTCGGCGAGCGCCGTCTTTAACGGCACGCGGCGTTTATCGAAGTCTTCAAGAATTTCGATGGCGGCGGAAAGTCGCCCGGAAATTTGCATAATGGCTGTAACGTCTGCTCACTCTGAACGAAAATCGTTGTCCAGGAGGTTTTTCTTTTTCAGTTCTTTCTCGAGCTTGTCGATCCGATAATAGGCGGCGGCCGCAAGCAGAAAGCCGAGTAGACCAAAATATTCCATCATTATCTCCGACAGGAAAACTAGTTGGGGCTCGGATAATTCGGCGCTTCACGGGTGATGGCGACGTCATGTACGTGGCTTTCCTTGAGCCCCGCATTGGTGATCTTCACGAACCTGGCGCGCTTTTGCATTTCGGGGATCGTCGGGGCGCCGACATAGCCCATGGAGGCGCGCACGCCGCCGACAAGCTGGTGCAGGATCGGCCCGATCGCGCCTTTGTAAGGGATGCGCCCTTCGATGCCTTCCGGCACAAGCTTCATCTGCTCGGTGACGTCGGCCTGAAAATAGCGGTCGGCCGAACCCCGCGACATCGCCGTAATCGACCCCATGCCACGATAGGATTTGTAGGATCGCCCCTGATAGAGAAAGACTTCGCCCGGCGCCTCATCGGTGCCAGCGAGCAGCGAGCCGATCATCACGCAGTCGGCGCCGGCGGCGATCGCTTTCGCCGCATCGCCTGAATATTTGATGCCGCCGTCGGCGATCACCGGTATGTCGGCCTCCTTCGCCGCGCGCGCCGCATCCATCACGGCCGTCAATTGCGGCACGCCGACCCCGGCGACGATCCGCGTCGTGCAAATCGAGCCCGGCCCGATGCCGACCTTGATGGCGTCGGCGCCGGCTTCAACCAGCGCTTTCGCCGCCTCGAAGGTCGCCACGTTACCGGCGATGACCTGCGTTTCGTTGGACGCGCATTTGATGCGCGCGACCTGTTCGATGACTTTCGAGGAATGGCCGTGGGCGGTGTCGATCACAACGACATCGCAACCGGCGTCGATCAAGGCTTCCACTCTCTCAAACCCCGCATCGCCGACGCTTGACGCCGCCGCAACGCGCAAGCGCCCCTGCGCATCCTTGCAGGCGTTCGGATATTTCTGCGCCTTCTCGATGTCCTTGACGGTAATCAGTCCGACGCAGCGATAGTCCTCATCGACGACGATGACGCGCTCGATGCGGCGCTTGTGGCAAAGCTCGCGTACTTCGTCCTGGGTCGCGCCGGGCGATACGGTGACGAGATCGACCGCCGTCATCAGATCGCGCACCGGCTGGTCGAGATTGCGGGCGAACCGCATATCGCGGTTGGTGAGCACGCCGACCAGTTTGCCGACGCCGTTGGCGTCGCGGTTCTCGACCACCGGAAAGCCCGAAATATTGCGCTCAAGCATGATCTCCTGAGCGGTCTGCAGCGTGTCATCCGGGGTGAGCGTCAAAGGATTGACCACCATGCCGCTTTCGAAGCGCTTGACCCTGCGCACATGCTCGGCCTGCTCCGCGATGGAAAGGTTACGGTGCAGGACGCCAATGCCGCCGTTCTGCGCCATGGCGATAGCCATTTCCGCTTCGGTCACCGTGTCCATCGCCGATGACAGGATCGGGATGTTGAGCGTGATCCGCTTGGTCAGCCGCGCCCTCACGTCAACCTGGCTCGGCATCACTTCCGACGGACCGGGCTCCAACAACACATCGTCGAATGTCAGCGCTTCACGAATTTGCATTGGCTTGCCTCACGAATGAAAGTTTTCCTTCAGCATCGAATTTCTGGATCACCGGCTCGCCGGGACAATCGATATCGTTGGCGATAACGATTTCAACGACACGCGCGGTGATGTCTTTTTTCGATTGAACGAGCGACTCAAGCGCCCGGCCGGCGCCGATCGCCATGTCCATGCCGGAACCGCGCGCCCAGAACATACCGCTCGGCACGCTCGACAAACAGAAACTGTCGTCGAAATCCCAGATGGCGGCGCTCTTGTGAACGATGATCCCGCTGCCGCAATAACGCTTGAGGCCTTCATCGGTCTCACCGATATCGAAAATCTCGTAGGCTTTTTTCAAAAGCTTGACGATATCGACCGCGCGGTCGCCGATCGCGTCGGTTTCGGACCGGATCGCTTCGATGGCTTCCGGTTTGGGCCCGGTGCCCGTCACGCCGACCAGCCACGGCCCCAGCGGAACCCATTTTTTGTCAGTCGGCGGCCCGGCGATGCTGCCAAGCGTGGCCCGGCTGTTCGATCCCACCCAGACGCAAGCATTATCCGTATCATGAACAGCGGTAATCACGGTCATCCCCGCCCCCTGAAGCCTGTCGCCACCACATACTTCTCCGCCGAGTCAGAACGCGACGCTTTCGGCTTCGCATGCTTTACGACATCGAATTGTTCCTTGAGGCGCGTAAGGAGATCGCCCTCGGCGCCCCCGGCGAACACCTTGCAGACGAAGGCGCCGCCAGGCGCCAGCACGTCCTCGGCGAAATCGAGCGCGGCCTCGGCGAGCGCGATGATCCGCAGATGGTCCGTGGACCGATGGCCAGTCGTCGGCGCCGCCATATCAGAGAGCACCACATCCGCCTCACCCCCCAGCATGGCTTTCAGCTTTTCCGGCGCGGCCTCGTCGAGAAAATCCATCTCGAGAACATCAGCGCCTGTGACCGCCGGCATGTTGAGATAGTCGATCCCGACGACCTTGCCGCTCCGTCCTACAGCCTTCGCAGCTACCTGACACCAGCCGCCCGGGGCGCAACCGAGATCGACGATCCGCCCGCCGGATTTCAGGAGCCCGAATTTCTCGTCGAGCTCCTTGAGCTTGAACGCCGCACGGCTGCGCCAGCCCTCAGCCTTGGCCTTTCTGACATATGGATCGTTGAGCTGACGCTTGAGCCACAGGGTGGAGCCGTATTCGCGCCGTTTGGCGGTTTTGACGTGGACATTGAGCTCGCGATTGCCAGCCTCGCCCTTTTGCGGCGCATCTTTCTTGCGCGCGCGTTTTGCCGGCTCCTGGCCGAGGGCGGTCGTCGCGATGTCGGTTTTTTTCGCGCGCTTCGGCCGTTTCGGGGGCCTCGATGAAGAATTGCGTCGCTCCATGGGCCTTCATAGCGGAGTCGAGGGCGTTCGCAAGCGGTTTTCAGGAGATTTTTTCGCAACTGCGATATTGCGGCGCCGCTTGCCCGTGGCGGCGGCGCGGCCCAGCCTCGGCCCCATCGGCAATCAAAGGAGGCGCTCCATGGAAGGCGTTCTTGGTCTCATTATCACGCTGGTGATCGGCGCGGTCGGCGGCAATCTCGCGGGGATGGTCATGAAAGAAAAAAGCCTAGGCCACCTATGGAATGCTGTCGTCGGCGTTCTGGGCGGCGGCATCGGATTTTTCATCCTGGGCCTGATCGGCGCTGGCGGCGGCGGTATTGTCATGAGCATCATCGCGGCGTTTGTCGGCGGCGCCGTACTGCTCTTTCTGGTGAGCATGGTCCGCAAGCGCTGAGCCGCTCGTATTTGCCAGCGGTCTTCATACATTCTACACCGGAACCGGGCGGGGCGCAGCCGCCCGGTTTTTTATAAGCCGGGCGCCAAGCAGCAGAAGTGGGACACTCTATGTCATTATTGGACCAGTTATCGACTGTTGTTACCCAGCAGGTGACGGCACAGGCGGCGCAAAAGACCGGCATGAATGAAGGGCTGGCCGCTCAGCTCATGCCGATGGCGATGGCCGCGATCATGGGCGGGCTGAAAAAGAACGCCTCTCAACCGAACGGCGCCGAAGCGCTCGCCAGCGCGCTCGACCGCCATGACGGCAGCCTGCTCAACAATATCTCGCAACTGGGCCAGGATGACATTCTCGCCGACGGCCGCAAAATCCTGGGGCATGTCCTTGGGGGCAAGCAGGCCCAGACCGAACGCGCGCTCGCGAAAACCGCCGGCGTAGACCAGGCCCAGATTGCGCAACTCCTGGCGATGGCGGCGCCGGCGGTGCTGGCCTCGCTCGGCCGCGCCAAACGCGAACAAGGCCTCGACCCGTCAGCGCTAGCCGGCCTCGTCACGGAAGAAGGCGTCCGAGCGCAAAAAGCCGCGCCCGCCGAACTAGGCGGCCTGATGCAATTTATCGATCAGGACGGAGACGGCGACTTCAAGGACGACCTTCTTGAAGCGGCGGGAAAGAAACTTCTGGGCGGACTTTTCGGCCGGTCATAATCTCGAGAAAGGATCATCGACATGTTGTTCAAATTCGCCAGAGAAGCCGGTGAGAAACTTCGCGAGGGCATCGCCAACGTCGCCGAAGGCATCAAGGAACGCATTCAGGGACACAAGACCGAAGTCAAAGACCTGCATGTGGAAGAAAGCGGCGACCGTATTGTCCTCAAGGGCAAGGCAAGAAATCGCGCTGAAGCGGAAAAAGCGATCGTCGCCGCGGGCAATACGCCGGGCGTTGAGGAAGTCGAGTCACAGCTCGATATTGAGGATGAACCGAACCAGACGGTGTTTTACACGGTCAAGAGCGGCGACACGCTGTCGAAAATCGCCAAGGAGCATTATGGCGACGCGATGAAGTATCCGGTGATTTTCGAAGCCAACACGCCCATGTTGTCGGACCCTGACAAGATCTATCCCGGCCAGACGCTGCGCATTCCTTCCCTGGGCTAAAGAGCCGCAAATAGTCAAAACAAAAAAGCGCCGCATGCGGCGCTTTTTTTTCGTGCGGAATAACCCGGACGCGCTCAGTCGTCGCGATGAACTTTCTCGTCGCGTTCGTGACGTTCCTGTGCTTCCAGCGACAGGGTCGCAATCGGCCGCGCGTCGAGCCGGCGAATGCTGATCCGCTCGCCGGTTTCCTCGCAGTAGCCGTATTCGCCCATGTCGATTTTGCGCAGCGCGGAGTCGATTTTTGAAATCAGCTTGCGCTGCCGGTCGCGGGTTCTCAGCTCCAGCGCCTTTTCCGTTTCGCTCGAAGCACGGTCAGCGATATCAGGGAGATGATTGTTCTCTTCCTGAAGATTATTCAGCGTGCCCTGGCTTTCACGAATAATCTCGTCTTTCCAGGACAACAGTTTCCGCCGGAAATACTCTTTCTGACGATCGTTCATAAACGGTTCGTCTTCTGACGGACGGTATTCTTCTACTTCACTCGCCGACATCCTTACACTCCCCGGTTACGCAAACCTTCGCGTCAGCTCCCCCGACGATTGCGCGGCCTGTATAACGGCGGCACCAGTGGGGCTCAAGGAATTATTCGCCCCTGTCGGCGTCACATTTCTTCAATAAAAATCAATTGTTGATTTTTGGTTGCCCGTCCCCTAGCGGCCGAGTTTTGCGAGTTCCACACGCGCGCGCAGGGCGATCTCGTCATAGATATCCAGCAACGCCTGATCGGCGCCGGCGTGGGCGCGCGCTGACGCCGCCGCCGATAATGCATCCAGATCGGCGGGGCTTGCGCGACCGTCTAATAGACGCATCTGCAATCGGTCAAGCATATCGAGCGTGCGCTGCGCTGCAGCAAGGGTTTTCGCAGCGCCGCCGCTGTCGCTTTGCAGCGCAATCAGCGCGCTCATCATGGCCGCCGGGGCGGTCTCGCCCGTCGGCGCGGCGCTCTTGCCCTGCTGCGCGGCGCCGGGTTTGAACGGCGCGGAAGCGCCGGACTTTTTCCTCACCCGGGAAGCCGGCGGCGATTCCGAAGAGCCGTGAACCTTGATCATTCGTCATCAATCCTCAAACGCCGCAATCTTCATTCCGACGCATAAAGGTTTCGTTAAATACGGCAGAATGTTCCCGGCAGAACTTGCCGTTGCGGCCTAGGTTCGTCCTGTCCTGACCGCCCTCTTCCTTCAAAAAATGGCGTCATTGCTGCGTTTGCGCCGACGCCCCGAACTGGCACGCGGGTCGCAATCCGATGAGGGGCGACGTTGCGCCCCGTAACCTGACCGGTCAGATCCCCGTGCGTTTGAAATCAGTTCTCTCGATTCTTTTTCTCGTTCTTGCGGCGCCGTTCGCAGCGAGCGCCGATTCGCGCATCAAGGACCTCGCGGACGTGGAAGGCGTGCGCGAAAACATGCTGATCGGTTACGGCCTCGTGGTCGGCCTCGACGGCTCCGGCGACCGCATCCGCAACACGCCGTTCACCCGCGAGAGCCTCGTTTCCATGCTGGAACGCATGGGCGTCAATATCCGATCCGAAGCGCTCGACACGGACAATATCGCCGCCGTCATGGTGACGGCCAATCTGCCGCCCTTCGCCACCCAGGGCACGCGCCTCGACGTATCGGTGAGCGCGCTCGGCGATGCTGAATCCCTGCGCGGCGGCGTTCTTCTGGTGACCCCGCTGCACGGCGCCGATGGCGAGGTCTACGCGATCGCGCAAGGCTCGGTGGCGGTCAGCGGATTTTCGGCGCGCGGTCAGGCGGCCTCGGTGACGCGAGGCGTCCCCACCAATGGCCGCATCGCCAACGGCGCCGTTGTAGAGAAAGAACACGCCTATGATATCGCCGCCCTGGAGAGCATCAAGCTCGCCCTGCGCAATCCCGACTTCACCACCGCCCAGCGCATCGCGTCAGCGATCAATGAAAGTCTCAAGACTAACGCCGCCACGGTCAACGATCCCGGCACTGTGCGGGTCACGCGCCCGCAAAGCTTCAATGGCGACATGGTCGCGCTGATGAGCGCCATCGAGGGATTGAGAGTGAAACCCGACCAGACCGCGAAGGTCGTGATCGACGAAGCCTCCGGCGTCATCGTGATGGGCGACGACGTGCGCGTCTCCACCGTGGCGATCGCGCAAGGCAGCCTTACGATCTCGGTCTCCGAAACCCCCCAGGTTAGCCAACCAAGCCCGTTCTCCGAACGCGGCCGCACGGTCGTCGTGCCGCGCACCACCGCCGGCGCCGATGAAAACCCGGCGCAGTTGAGACTGATCGAAGGCGGCGTACGCCTGCGCGATCTGGTCGACGGCCTCAACGCGCTTGGCGTCCCGCCCCGCGATATGATCGCAATATTGCAGGCCATCAAGGCCGCCGGCGCGCTTCAAGCCGACATCGAGGTGATGTGATGGAAGCCCTCTCCGCCGTCACGCCGGCATTCACGCCGCCGCCTTCGCAACGGGCCGAAATCGCCCGCAAGGCGGAGGAGTTCGAGGCGCTCGTCCTCGCGCAACTGCTGAAGCCAATGTTTGAAAGCGTGAATACGCCGCGCCTTATGGGCGGCGACGCGCCAGGAGCCGATGCATTCGGCGTGATGCTCAACGATGAATACGCCAGGGCGATCGCGGCGCGCGGCGGGGTCGGCGTCGCCGATCAGGTTCAGGCCGCTCTCATCCGCCTACAGAGCGAAAACAACTCACTGCAAGGAACGAGATCATGACGGAACCGGAAACCCACACTGTCGCCGCCGCCGAACGGGTGCAAACGCTGATCGACCTGACCCAATCCTTGAGCAACATATTCTCCAGGGAAAACGACCTCCTCACCAGCCGGCGCCCGCGCGAGCTTGCGCCCTTGCAAGCTGAAAAAGCGCGGCTCGCCGCCGCATACGCGCAGTCGATCCGGGACATTGCCGCCAATCGCGGAATAGTCGACGGCGCAGACTCCGCCCTGCTTTCGGAGTTACGCGATATCACAAGGACGTTTGAGGAGCGCGCCGCCCGCCAGCGGGCGCTTCTGGACGGCGCCCGTCAGGCGACGGAAGGCGTCGTCAAGTCGATCGCCGAAGAAGCCGCCGCCGCTGAAGCCACGCCCAATTATGGCGACGGCAAAGCCGCGCCCTCAACGCCCGTCAGCGTTGATGAAAACGCCTGATGATCGCCTATTTCTGATCGTCGGTCAGAAAACGGACATTCCAGTTATTGGCGACCGCCGCAGACAATGCATGCTCGATCTTGTATGCGGCGGGTCTGGCCGTCATCACCCTCGTCTTCGGATCGCCAACGGTCAGATTATCGATCTTGCCGGGTTCTGAACGCAGACCTGACGCCGAGACCTGAACGCTCGCGCCTGCCTGCTTGGAGAAATGGCGCTCCATATCCATGAAGAAGAAATAGGCGATCGCCTTGATATGTTCCGGGCTGACGCCGCCAATGAAGATCAGCCGCGTTTCATAAATGATCAGACGCTGTTCGGCGACATTCACCGCCCGGGTTACGTCGGATTCCATATTGAACGTGTTGAGGTCCTCATATGCGAGCCCGGCGTTGGTCGAGCCGGTATAAAACGACGCCGCCATACAGCCGGTCGCCGCTGCGAAGTCATCGCATTCGATCAGTGTAATAATAAACCGCGCGCCGGTGGGTGTCTCCGCATAAATCGTCGATGTCGCGCCGCCCTGATAGGGCTCCATCGTTGTGGTGATTTCGAACTCCGCCAGGATCGCTGAAATCTCTGCGGCGCTGAATTTCGTTTTCGCACCGCCGCCCATCAACTGATTGTTAGATGCCCCTTGCGCGGCTGCGGACCCGCAAACGGCGAAAAACCCGGCGGCTACGAAGAGCAAGGCCGCCTTTAATACCAATAAGTTGCGCATAGTTCCCTCAACCAAACCCCGAGCGAGTGAGCCTAACAGGATTATCGGCTGAGGCCTAGCCTCGACGAGTTGGCGGCTCGGCTGAGCAAGCAAATGCGGTAAGTACTTAAATTGCTGACGGCGTGATCGGGGCTGATCGTTATTTACGGGTCGCCCGGAAACACAGAACACGCACCTGACCGGACTTCATGGCTTCAAAGCGTTCCGCCCAGAGCGCGGCGTTGGCGGCCATGGCGCGCATCATTTCGGCGCGCAGCTTTCCGTTCTCGACCTGCGAAATCGCCGTATAGGCCTGACGCCAGCCGGCCCAGCCTTTGGCGATAAGCGCCATAAAGGAAGCGGTTTCATCCAGCGTTTCTTCGAGCGTGAAACCGGCGCCGGCGAGCGCGGCGCGATATTCTGCATCGGTTTTCGGCGCGCCGTGATGGACGGAAGGAAAGCAGGAGCGCAAACGCACGCCCTTCCGCACCGTTGCGTAATCTACAAACACCGCCTTGGCGCCGGGTAACAGGAGATTAGAGGCGAACCCGGCGAACGCCGACGGGTTGGCGTCGCGGTGAAGCTCGAACAGGGAGAGCGCCCCGGCGCAGCCTGACTTGTCAGTGCTGCGCATCGCCATATCGTAACTGCGCAAATTCCCCTGGCTGATGTTTTTTGCGTGCGTGAAGCCGAAGGCTTTCCATCTTGTGCCATGCTTCAGGTCGCTCAAAGGCGCGCCGGCGCCGGCGCCGAATATCACAACATTGGCGCGGACCGGCAGCGACAGCATTCGTGCAAAACGCATCGTCCAGGCGGGCGAGCCGGGCTCCAGCCTTCCCTCACCCCAGATGGCTTCGCCGACAATCTCTTCGACCGGACGGCGGCTTCCTCGCTCTGCAGCAGGAAACTTCGCCTGCAGCGCCGCGCGTTCCGCATTTTCGTCGAAAGCGTATCCCTCCCACCAGGCGTTGAATTTACGCCCGGCGAAAGCGAGTTTCGCTTTCAAGCCCGGTAATTTCTCCGCATTTGCAGTCATTGCATCGCCGTTTTTTGCCAGCGGAAATCCTCGCTTTTTATGGCTGACAAATGGTTAAACAGGCCCGCTGGCGAGTACTGAGAGTTTGTTCACTGAAGTAAACGGCCGGTGAACGGCGTTCAGCGCTTCAGCAGCTTACGGACGCGGCGGCGAAGCACCGGCAGCAGGTCGGCCTCGAACCACGGGTTTCTTTTCAGCCATGCGTTGTTGCGCCAGGACGGATGTGGCGTCGGGAACCAGAGCGGGGCGAACGTTTCCCAGTCACGCACGGTCTCCGTCAGCGACTTCTTCGCCTGTTCGCCAAGATGCCATTTCTGGGCATAGCCGCCGACGAGAATGCAGGTCTCGAGGTTCGGCAAGGCAGCCATCAATCGCGCTCGCCACTGCGCCGCGCATTCCTTCCGCGGCGGCAGGTCGCCGCCCTTCGCATCGTAGCCCGGGAAACAGAACCCCATGGGTATCACGGCGATACGGGCGGCGTCGTAGAATTCATCGCGCGTAACGCCCATCCAGTCGCGCAAACGCTCGCCGGACGGATCGTTGAAAGGAACGCCCGTCTGATGAACGAGGTTGCCCGGCGCCTGCCCGAAGACGGCGAGACGCGCCGACGCCGACGCCTGCAATACCGGCCGCGGTTCGTGCGGCAGCGGCATCCTGATCGGATCATCAATGCAGATCCGGCAAGCGCGGATGTCTTTAAGAAGCGTTCCCAGCTTTCGCGTCAAAGCGTCATCCCGCGCGAACGTCACCCCATCCAGATGAGACCGATCACCGCGCCCGTCATCAAGGTGGCGAGGGTGCCGGCGATCAACGCCTTCGGCGCCAGCTCGATCACATCCTGCCGCCGGTCGGGCGCCAACGCCGTCAGTCCGCCGATCACGATGCCGAGGCTTGCGAAATTCGCAAAGCCGCAAAGCGCGTAAATCAGGATCAGCGTCGTGCGCTCGCTGAAAACCCCGTCCGGCGTCTGGGCAAGCGCGACATAGGCGACGACTTCGTTGACCGCCGTCTTGATACCCATCAGCGACCCGGCGTCGAAGGCTTCCGACCACGGAATGCCTGCGAGCCACATGAGCGGCGCAAAAATCCAGCCCAATATGCGCTCAAGGGTCAACGGCTCCCCCCAGACATCCGGGGCGGCCCCGAGCATGATGTTGACCAGTGCAGCGAAAGCCGTGAAGGCGATCAGGGATGCAATGATGTTGAGATAAAGACCGAGCCCGTCGGTCACGCCGCGCATGAACGCATCCATGGCGCTGGCGTATTTGAAATCGTCCGCCGCCGTCGACGGCGTCGGCGTTTCGCCTTTGGGCGCCGGGATTATTACTTGCGCCATCAAGATCGCCGCCGGCACGGAGATCAGCGAGGCGACAATAATGTGGCCAAGCACCGAGGGTTGCTGCGGTTCGAGCAGCGTCGCGTAGAGCACCATCACTGATCCGGCGACCGTAGCGAAACCGCCGGTAATGACAATAAACAGCTCGGCCCGGGAAATCTTCGACAGGAAAGCGCGAATGAGAAGCGGCGCCTCGGTCTGCCCGAGAAACGTATTGGCAGCGGCCGAAAGCGCCACCGCGCCGCCGACATTGAAAACGCGGGTCAACAATATCGCGAGTCCGCGCACGAATATCTTTAACAGGCCGACATGCCAGAGCAGCGCCGACAACCCGGAAAAGAAGATGACCAGCGGCAGCGCGCCGAAAGCGAAATTGAACATCGCTCCCTGGTTCGTCACTTCGAACGGCGGCTCAGCGCCCCCAAGATGACCGAAGACGAATGACGTGCCGGCCTCGGTCGCCTGCTGCAGCGCCGCCACGACGACATTCAGGAACGCCAGCGCTTCCCGGGCGCCCGGCGTGTAGAGCAGAAGAACAGCGATGAGGATTTGCGCGGCAATGGTCCAGACGGCGCTGAAAAAAGGAAACTGAAGTTTTCTCTCGGAAAACATCCAGGCGATGAAAACAAAGGCGACGAGCCCGATGGCGCTCTGGCCCCTCAGGCCGATTTCGCCAAAATCGAACGGCAATTCCATTTACCCCTCTTCCCCATGCGCCGCGATCTCTCGTCTCCCGGCCCCAATGTGTCTTCCGTATGACAGCCGACTATGGGCAAGCGGACGGGAAATGTCACTGATTCTGTGGCCTTTCTTTCCCGGTTGCGTCTCGGCGCGAGCCCCCTAAAGTGCGCCGCCAACGACCCGCCAAAAGGATTTTCCGATGCTGCCGAGCCCCCGCGCCGACCTCGCCTCCAACACCCTCGCCTATGAAATCACGCCCCTCGTCAAGCCTACCGGCTTCCGGGAATATGATGCGCGCTGGCTGTTCGAGAAGGAGATCAATCTCCTTGGTATTCAGGCCCTCGGCCAGGGCCTCGGCACGCTGATCCGGGAAATGGGCAAGGACCCGCGCATCGTCGTCGGCCACGATTTCCGCTCCTATTCAGCCTCGATCAAACAGGCGCTTACCGTCGGGCTGATGACCGCCGGGATCGAGGTCAACGATATCGGCCTCGCGCTGTCGCCGGTCGCCTATTTCGCCCAGTTCGACCTCGACATTCCCTGCGTCGCCATGGTGACCGCCAGTCACAATGAAAATGGCTGGACGGGCGTCAAAATGGGCGCGGCCCGCCCCCTCACCTTCGGACCGGACGAAATGGGCCGCCTCAAGGAAATCGTCCTCAGGGGCGAGTACAAGACATTCCCGGGCGGTGCCTATAACTACATCAAGGGGATGCGCGAGCGCTACATCGAAGACATCGTCACGGGCGTCTCCTTCAGCCGTAAGATGAAAGTCATCGCCGCCTGCGGCAACGGCACAGCCGGCGCCTTTGCGCCGGAAACGCTTGAACGGATGGGGCTCGACGTCATTCCGATGGACGCCGACCTTGACCACTCCTTCCCGCGCTACAATCCGAACCCGGAAGACATGGAAATGCTGCACGCGATGCAGGCCGCCGTAAAAGAACACGGTGCGGACGTCGCGCTCGGTTTCGACGGCGACGGCGACCGTTGCGGCGTCGTCGACGACGAGGGCGAGGAAATCTTCGCCGACAAAATCGGCGTGCTGATCGCTCGCGACCTCTCCGCCCTGCACCCCAACGCGCAATTCGTCGTCGATGTAAAATCTACCGGCCTGTTCATGACCGATCCGGTGTTGATCGAAAACGGCGCGAAAACCGAATACTGGAAAACCGGCCACTCTTATATCAAGCGCAAGAGCCACGAGATGGGCGCGCTCGCCGGGTTTGAGAAGTCCGGTCATTTCTTCTTCAACAAACCAATCGGTCGGGGTTACGACGACGGCCTCGTCGCCGCCATCGCGCTTCTGCAGATGCTCGACCGCAATCCGGCGAAGAAACTTTCGGACTTGCGCAAGTCCCTGCCGAAGACCTGGCAATCGCCGACCATGTCGCCGCATTGTGCTGACGAAACGAAATACGGCGTCGTCGAAAAGGTCGTCAAAGCGCTCTCCGAGCGTAACGAGATCATCGGCCAGAAAGTGCGCGACGTCGTCACCGTTAACGGCGTCAGGATCACCGCCGAAGACGGAACCTGGGGCCTAATTCGCGCATCGTCCAACAAGCCGGAACTCGTCGTCGTCGTCGAAAGCCCGGCTTCGGAAGAGAACATGAAGGCGATGTTCGCCGAAATGGACGCGGAGCTAAAGAAACATCCGGAAGTCGGCGACTATAATCAGAAGCTTTGATTAGCGCACGAATGATAGGTGTTCGCCGAACATCGATGATATTACGCCGTCTTTCGCAGGCGCAGCCGGCTTGCGCCAACAGACGTTGTTTATGCCGACAAGTCGGACTACGCTTCACCTAGCTGAAATTGATGGAGGAAATCATGGAACCTGACGCGATTTTGATTTTTGTGGGGATCATTGTTGGATCGGTTATCATCGGCGGCGCCGTTAATTCAGGATTAGCGAAGATCGCCTCGGCCTTACAAAAAAAGTAATCTGAAAAAACCACCCCTGTTCGCTTTCCGTAGAGCAGCTAGACTTTGGGGATCATGTAAAAGCTTTGATAAAGCGAAGGCAGCGATCAATCCGTCTCTTCCCGTGTCAGAGAACGATTGTGCGCAGGCATGAACGCAATTTTTCGATTGGCGGGATGTCCGGTAATGGTATTGGCTACCCAAGGCGAGAAATCGGGGATCAGGACGGACAGGAACTGCTGACATGAGTGCGAATGCAAAAGAAAGCAGCCTTGCACCGCTTTCACTAGACGCCTTATCAGAAGACCTTTTCGGGCTCAGCTTCCGCGCCTTGCGTTCCGTCAAAACGCTTTGGGTTTCTCCAAGACGCTACTTTGAGGCGGCGAAAACACTTGATTGGGCCGGCGTCTATACGCCGTCGATCCGACTCTGGTTGTCGTTTTTTGCATTGTTCTCGGCCCTCAAGTTCTGGTGGCTTGGCGGCAATGACGGGATGATCACAGCCTACTCTGACGGATTTGCGCAGGCCGCGGTCGCGCTTCCCGAAGGAATGACTTATCGGGATATTGGCAAAGAAGCTGTTCTGTGGGTGTTCGGCCTCATTCCCATTCTGCAAATCTTTTGCATGGTTGCGCTATCGCTGGCCTTCCCGTTTTGGGGCGAGCGCACGACGATCGCTCTCCGGCAGCGCTATTTTTTCAGTGTTATCGTACCGAGCGCGAGTTTAATGCCGGTCTTCATGACGCTGATGATGATCGTGCCGAGCCAGGGCCTGTCTTTCTACGGAATTGTCCTTGCCGTTCTTACGTTGCTGGTCGACTTTCAGACTGGCCTGAGAGGCGGCTTCGCAACCGTATCCGGTTTTCAGAGAGTGTGGCGCGCAGGGCTGCTTGCGCTCATCGTGGTGATCCTGAATGTCACAACGAGCATTATCGCCCAGATCGCCGGCATCATCGTCATCGGTCAGCGATATGGCGTTTCTCTTCCGGGTTAAACGTCGCCGCGAACCGCAAGCGACCGGAACCGCACTAATACCGCACTAACGCGCTCCCCCACGCGAGGCCGCCGCCGA
>CAJXLJ010000049.1 GCA_913055785.1 uncultured Parvularculaceae bacterium
ATACGATCGGCGTCGGAACCGCAGGCGAAACGCGAGCGCTGATCAGGGCCACCGCTTCTGAAGTCCCCGTTGCGGCGCTCGCCGGACACTTTCACGACACATATGGGCAAGCCGTCGCCAATATCGGGGCGGCGCTCGAAGAAGGCGTCCGCACCTTCGACTCATCGGTCTCCGGTCTTGGCGGCTGTCCTTACGCGCCGGGCGCCAGCGGCAATGTCGCGACCGAAGACGTTGTCTACATGCTCCATGGCTCCGGTTTCGATACGCAAACCGATCTCGATGCGCTGATCGAAACAAGTCTCTGGATTTCCGAAAAGCTCGGGCGAAACCCCGCATCAAAGGTGACGCTGGCGCGCCGGGCGGCCTGCGGCTAGGCGCCGGCGAGCGCGCGTTCGCATGACGACAGGACGATCCGGGCGAATCCTTCGCGGCTGTAACCGGCGGCGGCGAGCGCCTCGCCCGCCTGCTTCGCGGCCATCCGGCGCGACGGGTCCTGCAGCAGCGCAATGCAGGCGTCGATCATCGCCTTGTCGTCATCGGCTGTCGTCAGCGCGCCGCCGATCCGTTCTTTCGGAAAGCCATAGGCCGCATGGGTCGCCGCAACCACCGCGCGCCCGAACGCCAGCGCTTCGATCACTTTGATCTTGGTGCCGCCGCCGTAATAAACGGGCGCCACGCAAAACGCCGCGTTTTCGTATTCCATTGTCAGATCGTCGCAAAAACCGGCGAGTTCGACGCCCGGAGTTTTCTGCGCCAACGCGCCGAGACGCTCCCAGCCGCCGCCGACAATGCGAAAGCGCGCCTGCGGGTCCGCGGCGGCGATCGCCGGCCAGCATCGCTCAAGGAACCGCGATACGCCGTCATAGTTCGGCGCATAACCGGACGTGCCCACATAGAGAAGCGTTCTGCTCTGCGCGGCGGCGTCGAGATTGTAACCGTCGCCCGGCTGGTGAAAGGGAATGTTGGGCAACACAGCGACGTACGGATGACGCATATGCGGCGCATCGGCTTCGCTGGTCACCCAAAGCCCCCGCGCCCGCGCAACCAACGGCGCCATGATGCGGCGGATGTCCCGGACATGCCGTTTCAGGATCATACGCATCCCAAACGAGAGATCCGGCGAAGCGAGACGCTCCTCGAAGGGATGGTCATCGCGGTCGTCAATATCCACCAGGACCGGCGGCGCGTCCGCGCGCGCCAAGACGCCCGTGCGCGCGGTTGTGCGAAGATAGCGCCCGACAATCAGCGCATAGGATGAGAGGTCGAGCGCTTCGAGCGAGGCGTTCATCGCACCGTCGGCGCGGTAAAGATTTTCGGTAGGCAATAGCGCGGTCGCGATCTGGTCGACTTTTCGTTCACTGAACCGCCGGACCAGCGAGAACGGAAGCGTCCGTCCCGGCTGCCGGTTAACGCCGAAGAAAATCTCGCCGGCGCCGGGAAACGCCGAGGCGGCGCGTGCGTCATTCGCGCCGCCGACGATCAGGACGTCGACATCACAGGCCGCTTTCAGCGCTTCGAAAAAGAGCTGCGTGCGCTGGCCGCCGCCATTTAGCGGCGCGCAACAGTAGGACGGCGAGATGAACAGGACTTTCCGGCGGCGGGACGGCATGGGCGGTTATTGTTTCATTTACGGATTGCAGGCGATGCAACTTACCTGCCGGCGATAAAGCGTCTATTAACGAATTAAACAGTAGCAGTTGAATGAAAAGTCCCTGAAGGCGTTATGTCGCTCAACAAACAGCCCGAACTCACTGTCGTCGTCGTCTCGGATTATGAAGCGTCCGAGCAAAAAACATGGGGCGACGAGATCGCGATGGCGAAGGCCCTGGCGGCCCAGGACATCGCAGAACCTTTTCGCGTGATTATCGCGGAAAACGAGACGTCGCGCGCCTCGCCGCCGCCGCCTGAATTGATCAACGTCCTTCCGGATGCGGAGATCGTCTATCATCCGTCAGGCGCGTCCGCTGTCCTCAAGGATCACGCCGTCTCGCTTTGCGAAACGCCCTGGGTGGCCGTCTTCGAGGCTGACGCGCTGCCGGAGCCGGACTGGCTTCGCCTGGTGACGGAAGCTGCGCGCGAAAATCCGGACTATGATATTATCAACGGCAGGACCTATTACGGCGAAGAGACATCGTGGCGGCGGGCGCTCAACCTCCTCGACCGCAGCTTCGACGACCGGGGACGTTCCGGCGAGTCCGGGCACGTCTCCAACAATGCGGCCCTCTACCGGACGGAGACGCTCAAGAAATTTCCCTACCCGCCGGCGGCGACCCCGTTTCTTTCATCCCGGCTGCGCCTTGAACAGATGAAAGCCGCAGGCCTCAAGTTCTATTTTCGCCGGGACGCGCTGACGCGCCATGCAATCGGCGGCGTTTCATTCGTCAACGACGTGCGCCGGAACGCCGGCTTTTCCGATATGAAAATGCTGCACGATCCCCAGGCCGCGCGCATTCCCGGTCTCGCCGCAAGGCGCATGAAGTCCGAGGCGGGTTCCGCGCTGCGCGTCGGCGGGCAATATCTCAAATGGCTCGACTGGCCGCTCTGGAGCGCGATTTATTTTTATGCGCGCATCCCGGAATTACGCGGCATGCTCGAAGCCTTGCGAAATGTCGATGAACTCGAAGGCTCAGCTTACCGCTAAGCCTCCGAGCACAGAACAGCCCTAAATCTCGTCCTTGTAGACCGGCTGAATATCGACCGGCAGGTGGGTGAGCGATGCGATGACCTTTTCGGCGTCCGCGTCGAGATGCGCATATTTGTCGAGAAACGCCTTCGCGGCGGCATAGTCGCCGTCGCCCTGCACGATAACGACATCCCGGGTGAGATCAGTGACCGCCTGTTCAAGCGCTGCAAAATCGAGACGGTACTTTCCGCCGTCCACAGTGAAAGCGCCGGCCTCCTTGAAATAGCTGTACTGGAACGCCGCGCCGCGGCCATGCGCTTCGTTGATACCGAACCGCATTGCCCGGAACAGGCCGACGAAATAGGTGGCGAGAAAACTCTCCTTCTCCGCCGCCGGCAATTCGCCCCGCTCCATCATGTAAAGAATGTTATAGGCGCCCATTACATCCGCCTTGCCTTCTTCGGTCTGGGTGTAGAGCTCTTTCAACTCCGCGCTGACGCTCGTTTCCACACCGTCCTTCGTGATCGTGCCTGGCCCCAGACTGTGCGAAAGCTCATGGAAGAGGGTTTCGGCGGACATGTATTTCTTGACCAGCAGCCCCGCCTGATCGGCGACCAGCACATCTTTCGCCATGGGGTTCAAGATGCGGTCGAACTTGGCGCCGAGCACATTGTTCAACAGCACTTTCTTGGCGCCCTTCGCCTCGCGCACCCGTTCGTCATTCGGCAGATTGAAGGCGATGGTCTGCACCGCCGGAACATTGTCGCCGCCGCCGTGAAGCTGATAGGTGACGGCGATCGGCGATTCGAAACCCCGCTTGAAGTTCTTGTAGCTTTCCTCAACAGGAAGATTGGCTTCCATGTCGCGCAGGAAATTCTTGTATTTGGCAAGCGCCGCGCTTTCCTCCGGATTCTTGACGGTGATGAACGCTTCGAAGGCGGTCTTGTAACCGAAAAGACCGTCCGTATAGACTTCATAAGGTCCGATCGCCGCTTCGATAGGGCCTTCAAGGTCCATCCACGCCATTTCGGATTGATAGTAATCGTCCGACAAAAACGCGTCCGCGCGCAGCGTCAGGAAATTCTTGAGACTTTCATTGGTGGTGATGCCGGCCGCCTCGCGCATCAACTGAGCGGCGGGTTCGAGCCATTCGCGATAATATTCCGCATAGGGAATGGCGACCAGCCCGCCCTCTTCGCGGCGGATCACGGTGTAGCCGCTTTTAAAGGCTTCCTCATCTTCCGGGTGTTCGACAATCCAGTTTTCAAACTCTTCCCGGGTCATGTCTGAGGGATAAAATCCCGCGCCCGCCGGCATCTCGCCCTCACCGTAAAACGGCCGGTTGTGATCGAGCGTATCCCAAGGGCCGAAATGCAGATCGAACAGGTCGAGCAGGAGGTCCTTGTCTCCGAGGCCGCTCGCTGCGATTTCCGCCCGCCAGGTTGGGTTATAGGGGCTGCGCTGGCGCAGATAGATCTCCGACATGAGATTGCCGACCTGATTGAGCTTGTTGACGACCGCCCGCTCCTCATCGGTGAGGAACGACGTGTCGGCATCCATCTCAACGACAGCGAATTGCGCGCGCATGGCTTCAAGCCTCGCGCGATCGTCATGCCGCGCGGCGGCGGTCTCGCCGCGCTCAATCGGGCCGGCCTCCGCGGCGGGCTTCTGTTCGCCCGAACAGGCGGCTGCGAGCGCGATCAGCGAAATGGCGATAAACTTTTTCATGGGATTTAATCTCCTGCCCCGGCAATCGTTAAAAAGGGCGAGCGCCCTGATTTTGGCCGGGACATTAACGGTTTGCGGAACCTATAGAAAGTCCGCCATAATCCCGCCTTGCAGGAGCATTAGGCTTGGCATATGCCTTGGTTGATAGCCGTTTGTCGCGTTTGTTTCAGGGGACTTTGCATGAAACGACTATTGATCATTCTGAGCGCCGCGTTCGCCATGACCAGCGCCGCGCAGGCCTCGGATTTTGAGGCCTGGCTCGAGGGTTTCCGCGCCGAAGCCGCCGCCGCCGGGATTTCCGACGCGGTCCTCGCCGAGGCGTTTGACGGGGTGACGATCAATCAGCGGGTCTATGAGCTGAATGACGACCAGCCGGAATTTTCCCGCGCGATCTGGGACTATCTCGACAGCGCTGTCTCCGAGCGGCGGATCGCAGACGGCCGCGCCCGGATCGCCGAACAGCGCATCCTGTTGTCGCTGATCGAACAGGCCTATGGCGTCGATGCAGAAATCATCGCCGCCATCTGGGGACTTGAGTCATCCTACGGCGCGATCCTCGGCAATTATGATGCGATCCAGGCGCTCGCGACCCTCGCCTATGAAGGCCGCCGCACCGGCTATGGCCGCACGCAACTTCTCGGCGCGCTCAAGATCATCCAGAACGGCTACGCCGATCGCAACGACCTTAAAGGGTCATGGGCCGGCGCCATGGGCCATACGCAGTTCGTGCCGACCACCTATCTCGCCTACGCCGTCGATCATGACGGCGACGGCAAGCGCGATATCTGGAACACGCTCGGCGACGTCTTCGCCTCCACCGCCAACTATCTGAGCGCATCAGGCTATCGCCGCGACGAAGCCTGGGGCGTCGAGGTTCGCCTGCCCGGCGACTTTGATTACGGCCTCGCCGACGCCAACACCAGCAAGGCGGTAGTCGAATGGTCCGCGATGGGTCTCTCTCCGATGCGCGGAACAGCGCTGATCGAGCGGTTCGACCCGAATATGCGCGCGCGGCTGATCCTTCCCGCCGGCGGGCGCGGCCCAGCCTTTCTGGTGTTTGAGAATTTCGAGGCGATCCTGAAATATAACCGCTCAACCGCCTATGCGCTGGCGGTCGGGCTTCTGAGCGAGGAAATCGCGGGCCGCGACGGCGCCATCGTCACCCTCTGGCCGCGGGAGGAACGTCCTCTCAGTCTTGAGGAACGCAAAGCGCTGCAACAGGCGCTGATCGACAAGGGCTATAATCCAGGGCCTGTCGACGGCATTATCGGCGCCGGCACCAAACGGGCTCTCAGAGACTGGCAGCGCGACAACGGCCTGCCCGCCGACGGCTATGCGACGGCCGCCGCGCTCGAGGCCCTGAAGCTCTGAAATTTTTTCCACGGCCCCTCTTGCTGCACTGCACAAGAACCCTTATGTGAGCCTCCATGCTGCGGCGCACAAATCTCCGCAGCGCCCCGTTTGACCCTATGACAGGAGGCCGAAATGGCTGCTGCGACCCGTAAACCCGCCGCGAAAACCGCGACGAAAACCGCAAAACCCAATGGCGACGCGACTGTGAAATCCGCGCCTGCCGCCAATGATGCATTCATGACCGCCGAAAGCTTCACCAAAGCCGCCCAGGAACAGTTCGAAACCCTTATGGGCGCTTTCACCGGCAACGCCGACGAAGTGCGCGGCAAAGTCACCGAAATCGCCGAGGAAATGCGCGGCCGGTTCGAGAAAACCAGCAAGCGCGTCGCCGACGTGAACGCCGGCCTCGTTGAAGCCGCCCGCACCGAAACCGCGGACGCCGTTCAGTTCGCCAACGATCTCGCCAAGGCGAAAACCTTCGCCGACGCCCTCGAGATCCAGCGCGGCTACTGGACAAACCTCTTCGAGACCCGCATGGAACGCGCCCGCGAGCTGACGGAAGTCTCCGTCGAAGCCGCGCGCGAGAACCTGACCCCGGTTCAGGGCGACTTCACGCCGGTCTTTGACGTCAAGGCCTTTGAAAGCTTCTTCCGTTTCCCGGCGAAAGCCTAAAGGCGGATTTAATCCTCTTCTTCGCAATTCAAGCCGGCGCGCCGCAACAGCAGCGCGCCGGTTTTTTATATGCGCCGGTTCGGTCGAATGCGGTTCCGCTCCTGCCCGCAAAAGCGGGAATGAACGGGTGTAGCATGCGCCTAAATCGGCTACTCATGAAGCGATGGTCAAACCGCTGAATATCGAAAACGCCGAGCTCGACTGGAAGGACGGCGCGCCGCGCTCGGTCGCGTTTGGCGATATCTATTTCTCCGGGGACGGACCTGCTGAAACGGCGCATGTTTTTCTCGGCGGCAACGGCCTGCCGCAGCGTTTCGATAACGCGGCGCGGTTTGTCATCGGCGAGCTCGGTTTCGGCACGGGGCTGAATTTTCTCGTCGCCTGGGAAGCGTTCCTGAAATCTGAAAAGCCCGCCGGCGCGACGCTCGACTACTTTTCCGTCGAGGCGTTTCCGCTCAAAGCCGAAGATCTCGCCAGGGCGCATGCGCACTGGCCGGCGCTGGCGCCGCTATCCGAAAAACTCCGCGCCCATTGGCCGCCCGCTCATCCCGGCTTTCACCGCCTTTATCTCGATGACGGCGTCACCCTCACCCTGTTCATCGGCGATGCGCTCACGGGGCTGAGCGAAACCGAAGCCGCGATCGACGCCTGGTTCCTCGACGGTTTCGCGCCGGACCGGAACCCGGAAATGTGGCAGCCCGAACTGATGCGCGAGGTCGCCCGCCTGACGGCGGCTCAGGGAAGTTTCGCCACCTTCACCGTCGCCGGCGCCGTAAGGCGCGCGCTGACCGACGCCGGTTTCACGCTTGAGAAAAAGCCCGGTTACGGCCGCAAACGGGAGATGCTGGCGGGACGCCTCGACCGACCTGCGGCGCGCCCCATCCGGAAACCCTGGTTCGACACCCGCAGCGCCGCGCGCCTTGAGCCCGGCGCACGCGTCGCCGTGATCGGCGCCGGGATCGCCGGGGCGAGCGCCGCCTATCATCTGCGCGCAGCCGGTTTCGCCGCGACGGTGTTCGAGGCGAGAGCGCCGGCGAGCGGCGCCTCGGGCAATCCGGCGGGGCTCATTATGCCGCGGCTCGACGCCGGCGACGGACCGGCGGCGCAATTCTTCGCCCAGAGTTATCTTTACACGGCGCAATTGCTCGCCACGCTTGAAAGCGGCGTCTTCAACGCTTGCGGCGTCAAACTTCATGCGACAACCGGCAAGGAGAAAGAGCGTCAGGAAAAACTCCTCGCCATGGGCGCGCTGCCCGAAGGCTGGATGACGCCGGAAGGCGACGGGCTGTTCTTTCCGCAAGGCGGCGTCGTCGACCCTCCCGCTTTCGTCGACGCCCTGCTTGGCGATGCGACTGTCAGGCAAGAGAAAGTCACGCGCCTTTCCCATGAAGACGGCGGGTGGCGCGTCGAGACTGTGCAAGCCGCACACGCATTCGACGCGGTTATTATCGCAAATGGTCTGGACGCGTTGCGCTTTGCCCAGGCGCGCTCGCTTCCCCTTTCCGGTTCGGCGGGACAGATCGACTGCTTCGAGAACGCGCCGCCGCCGCCATCCGCGCACGCCTTCGGCCCTTACGCCGCGCCCGCGCCGAAGGGCGGTCTCGTGATCGGCGCAACCTATGCGCCCGCCGCTATCGGCGAGGAACCGGGTTTCACGACGGAAGCGACGCAAAGCAATATCGAGGCGGTTGCGAAATACCTGCCGGAGGCTGTCGCCGGACTGGCGGCGTCGGGCTCCACGCCGCGCGCGGCGGTGCGCTGCACGACGCCGGATCGCCTACCCATCGCCGGGCCGGCGCCGGACTGGGGCTTTTACGGCGGCGCCTATGACGGCCTCCGCGACGGGCGAAAACACGACTATCCGCGGGGAGAATCCTCTCCCGGCCTCTTCCTCCTCACCGGCCTTGGCTCGCGCGGCCTCGTCACCGCGCCGCTCCTTGGCGCGATGCTCGTCGCCGAGCTCGCCGGGGCGCCCTCGCCTGTTTCCGCCGCCGTTTACGAGGCGCTGCATCCGGCGCGGTTTTTCATCCGCGACCTCAAGCGCGCGGGAGCCGCGGCTTTGGCCTGACCTCGCCTTGCGGGGAGCGGCGGCTTTGGGCTAAGCCCGGCTAAAAGCCTTGAGAGGATTTCTCCATGAAGGAAACGCCCTACGGCCCCGTCTTCGACAATGTGCTCGAGGGCATCGGCAAGACGCCGATGATCCGGGTTTCGAATATCGACACCGGGCCTTGCGAGCTCTTTTTGAAACTCGAATCCAACAATCCCGGCGGCTCGATCAAGGATCGCATCGGCGTCGCGATGCTCGATGCGGCGGAAAAGGCGGGCAAGATCAAGCCCGGCGGAACGATTATCGAAGCGACCGCCGGCAACACCGGCCTCGCCCTCGCCCTTGTCGCCGCCCAGAAGGGCTACAAGACGATCATCGTCGTTCCCGACAAGATGGCGCAGGAGAAGATCTTTCACTTGAAAGCGCTCGGCGCCGATGTTCGGGTCACCCGCTCCGATGTCGGCAAGGGGCACCCTGAATATTATCAGGACATGGCCGAGCGCATCGCCGGAGAGACCGGCGCCTTTTACGTCAACCAGTTCGGCAACGAGGCCAATCCGAAAGCCCACGAGGGCGGCACCGGTCCTGAAATACTGGGACAGCTAGACGGCGACGTCGACGCCATCATCGCCGGCGTCGGCTCGGCGGGAACGATCACCGGCCTGTCGCGATTCTTCAAGGCGAAATCGCCGAAAACGGAAGTCATCCTCGCCGACCCCAAAGGGTCGATCCTCACCGACTATGTGAACACCGGCGCCATTCCTAACGAACTCGGCTCGTGGCTGGTCGAAGGTATCGGCGAGGATTTCATCCCCGATATCGCCGACCTTTCCCACGTGAAAAAAGCCTATTCGATCACCGACAGGGAAAGCTTCGAGGCCGCGCGCGATCTCTTGAAGAAGGAAGGCGTGCTGGCGGGCTCGTCCTCAGGCACAATCCTCGCCGCAGCGCTGAAATATTGCCGCGAACAGAAAGAGAAAAAGCGCGTCGTCGCGTTCGTCTGCGACCGGGGCGACAAATATCTCTCGAAGATGTTCAACGATTACTGGATGTACGATCAGGGGTTTTTAAAGCGCCCGCCGAAGGGCGATTTGACCGATCTCATCTCCCGGCGGCATTCGGAACGCGCGACCGTCACCGTCAAGCCCGACGACACGCTGATGCAGGCCTATGGCAAAATGAAGCTCTACGACATCTCGCAACTGCCGGTGCTGGACGATGACGGCAAGGTCTCGGGGCTGCTCGACGAAGAGGACCTGCTCTTCGCGGTCGTCAGAAACCGCGACAAGTTCCAGGACCCGGTGAAGTCGGCGATGACCTATCGCGTCGAAACCCTGGACGCCGCCGAACCGCTCGAAGAGCTGCTTCCCGTGTTCGCGAAAGGCCATGTCGCCGTGGTGCTGACGGACGGCCGCTTCGAAGGCCTGATCACGAGATCGGACTTGCTGAACTATCTCAGGCTTCAGGTGGCGTAGTGATCCTCTACGGCCTTAAAAACTGCGACACCTGCCGCAAAGCGATGAAGGCGCTCGACGGCGCATCGGTGCGTTACGACTTTCGCGACATCCGCGAGGTACCGCCGACGAAAACGCAAATCGGCCGCTGGGCGAAAGCGGTCGGGACGGACAAACTATTGAACACCCGCTCGACGACATGGCGCGGGCTCGCCGCCGGCGAGAAAGAAAACGTCGACGACAAGAAAGCTATCGCGCTGATGGCCGAACACCCGACGCTCATCAAGCGCCCGGTTATTGAGAACGGCCCGACGCAGGTCTTCGCCGGCTGGACCAAGGACGTTGAGGAAGAACTGCTGGGTTAGGCCCTCTTCTCCGCTCATCCCGGCGGCGCTTGAAGCGAAAACAAAAAAGGTTGAAGCACGCGAAGCCTAGCAGCCGCGCAAAAATACGTGCATTTTCAGCCTACTCAACTTTGGATGACATGAGATTGCGGGTATCTTGATATGGCAGGTTATTGAGACAGACATTCCGCTACCCCATTCCTGCACTCGCAGTAGCCAATATTCTGGCGCACCTATTTATTAAGATCGACGGATCATCAAAGTAGCGCGCTCGAAATTACTCACAAACACCATTGGAGTTTAATACGGCATCAAAGCCAGCTAAAACTGTGGCGTGATTAACCTTCGCCCAACACCGTCGCTAAAGCAGCAGCGCCTTCAGCCTTGGCGCTACTCAAACCAGCGCATTTAAGACACACGTCTTTTGTATAGCTTCCAAAAAAGTGTTCCCTATACTGATTTTTCGATACATTCCAGATATCTATAATTGTTGATTCCAGGATGTTACCCAGAATATACCCACCGTTAAAATCCATGCAGCAGGGATGGACGTTACCTAAATAATCAACGTAAAACTCAACACGTCCACAACCTGTTTTCGCAGCTTCTAGAGTTACATCGTCTCCATAAGCGCTCAAATCGATGGATCCGCCGCGGTTTGTAATCTTCCGGGCCTTTGTTCCATCCCCTACCTTATAAAAATCACGAATTAACAGCTTTTCCGCATACTCACTTTCCAGGGCCTGATGTAACTCCTGAAACCGTTCGAATGTTTCAGCATCATGGGAAGAAACCTTGATTGCGCTCGCCCCATCATCAATGAGACGAATCAGCGACTCTTTATCGAGCAAATCTCCATTTGTGCTCAACCACTTTATGGCTCTCGGCATCTTTTCAGCTGCGTATTTTACAAAATGATTCAGTCGTTTCTCGAGCATAGGCTCGTTATAAAAATGAAAGACAATTTTCTTTTCAAATCCCAAATCTGCAAGTTGATCGAAGAAAGCTTCCACTACTTCAGTGCTCAACCTGCCTTGGCGCTTTGGATGCACGGAAACCGGACAATACCCGCAAGCTCTGTTACAACTCCCGACCGTCTCTATGCCGACCACATCTACTGGAAATGGGTGCCCGCATTCTTCATAGGCGCGCCATTTTTCTTCACGAATTTCCAGCCAGCGTTTGTCACGTGCAGATAATTTATTTCCTACTGTCATAATATTGTATGGTCCGTAAAATGTTAGCGGCGCTCTATCACATATTAAGTGATTGCGATTTCAAAACAACCGGATATGAGCTTTCGGAACCACTGGGATAATGCTACCGAGCGGCCTTCAGACCAAAGGATTCAAGGAATGGACAAAAAGAACCGCCCCGCCTTCGCGACGCGCGTCATCCACGCCGGCCAGGAACACGACCCGACCACCGGCGCGGTGATGCAGCCGATCTACCAGACCTCGACCTATGCGCAGGAAAGCCCCGGCGTTCACAAGGGCTTCGTCTACGCCCGCGGCGCGAACCCGACGCGCTTCGCCTATGAGCGCTGCATCGCGGACCTCGAAAACGGCTCGCGCGGTTTCGCCTTCGCGTCAGGCATGGCGGCGATCGGAACCATGCTGGAGCTCTTTCCCGCCGGTTCGCACATTATCGCCATGGACGATGTTTATGGCGGCACGTTCCGCCTGTTCGAACGGGTGCGCAAAGCGAGCGCCAGTCTCTCCTTCGATTATGTCGACCTGACAAGGCCGGAAAATCTCGAAGCGGCGATCCGGCCGGAAACGAAACTGGTCTGGATCGAAACGCCGACCAATCCGCTCCTCAAAATCGTCGACATCGAAGCGATTGCGAACATCGCTCATAAACACGGGCTTACGGTCGGTTGCGACAACACCTTCGCCTCGCCCTATTGTCAGCGCCCGCTCGATCTCGGCGCCGACATCGTCATGCATTCGGCGACGAAATATATCGGCGGACATTCGGACGTCATCGGCGGCCTGCTGGTCGTCAACGACAGGGATCTTGGCGACCGCCTCGCCTTCCTGCAGAATTCCGTCGGCGGCGTGCAGGGCCCGTTCGATTCCTTTCTCGCCCTGCGCGGGTTGAAAACGCTGGCGCTGCGCGTTGAGCGCGCATCATCGAATGCGATGGCGCTCGCCGAATGGATGGAAGCCCACCCCGCCATCGCGCGCGTCAATTATCCGGGCCTTAAATCCCACCCGCAACACGAGGTCGCCGCGCGCCAGATGGACGCCTTCGGCGGCATGGCGACGATCTTCCTGAAAGGCGGTCTCGATGCGGCGAAGGCGATGCTGGAGCGGGTCGAACTCTTCACCCTTGCGGAAAGTCTCGGCGGCGTTGAAAGCCTGATCGAACATCCCGGCATCATGACTCACGCATCGATCCCGCCGGAACGCCGGGCCGAACTTGGCGTCGACGATGCGCTGGTGCGTCTCTCGGTGGGGATTGAAGACCTTGACGACCTCCGCCGCGACCTCGAACATGCGTTGGCGGGACTCTGAAAGGACGATTCCATCATGCGATTACCGGTTATTCTCACCGCGCTTGTCGTTTTGCTTTCCGCCTGCACGCCCAACAGCTCAACAACCGATGAGGCAGCAGTATGGGCAGCCGTCGAAGCGCGCAACGCCACATGGGCGAGTGACGATTTCGAAGCCCACATGGCAATCTATCACCCAGATTTTCGCCGTTGGACGCTGAGAACGTCGGCGCTGATGAACAAAGATGATTTTTCGGCGCTGTGGAATCAGATCAAGAAAAACGAAAAAACGATCCGCATAGATGTTTTGCCGGTGGAAGTCGTATTTTACGCCTCCGGCAAGACAGCGATTGCCCATTACATCATCGATGAAGAATATCAGTGGCTCGGCGACGATACAGTCCGCAGAAATGGCGATGTCATGCGGAAAGGCGAGACCTTGACGGCGAAGTTTCGTTTCAGCGACGTATTTGTCAAAGAAGACGGTTCATGGCTTTATGCTGGCGGCCACCGCGACGGCATGATGATTAGAGAGAACTAAGTAAATAAAGCGGCGCGACCGTCGAAAGGACCATTCCCAATGACTGAAGCCGCTGCAATTAGCCTCGCCGAGCGCATCGACAGCACGCTCTCGCCTTTCAGCGATTTCATTTCGTCTATCATTTTCTATTCGGTCGATGTCTTCGGCGTCTCGCTGCCGCTGGTGGTGGTGTGGCTCATGGCGGCGGCGGTGATCCTCACCATCGGGCTTAAATTCGTGAACCTGCGCGGCTTTCGCCATGGCTGGCATCTGGTCTTCAATCCGCGCGAACATATCGACTCGCCCGGCGAGATTTCGCATTTTCAGGCGCTCTCCGCCGCGCTTTCCGGCACGGTCGGTCTCGGCAATATCGCTTCGGTGCCTGTCGCCGTAACCCTCGGCGGGCCCGGCGCCATTTTCTGGATGGTCCTCGCCGGGTTTTTCGGCATGTCGGCGAAATTCGCCGAATGCGCGCTGGCGGTGAAATATCGCAAAGTGCTGCCCGACGGCCGCACGCTGGGCGGGCCGATGTTTTACATCGAGGAAGTCTTCTCACGCATCGGCCTTAAAACGCTGGGCAAAGCCGCGGCAGTCTTTTTCGCCATCATGGCGATGGGCGCATCCGTCAGCGTCTTTCAGGTCAATCAGGCGCATGCGCAGTTCGCCAATGTGACCGGAATGAATGTCCCGATGATCTTCGGCGTCATCATGGCGGCGGGCGTCGCCTATATCATTCTCGGCGGCATCAAACGCATCGGCGGATCAGCGCGGATTATCGTGCCCGCAATGGGCGCGCTTTATGTCGGCGCCGCCCTGATCATCCTGCTGATGAACGTCCCTGCTATTCCGGCCGCCATCTCAACGATTTTCCAGAGCGCGTTCGGGCTCGACGCGGCCGGCGGCGGGCTTGTCGGCGCGCTCATCAACGGCATGCGGCGCGCCACCTATTCAAGCGAGGCCGGTGTCGGCTCCGCCGCCATCGCTCACTCGGCCGTCAGGACAAAAGAACCGCTGACGGAGGGCTATGTCGCGCTGCTCGAACCCTTCATCGACACGGTCGTCGTCTGCACCCTCACCGGCCTCGTCGTCGTCGTGACCGGCGCCTACCTCCCCTATATGGGAAGCAGCGAATTCGGCATCGAGATTACGTCGGCGGCGTTTGAAAGCGCCTTCACCTGGTTCCCCTATATTCTGCTCCTCGCCTCGGTGATGTTCGCCTTTTCAACGCTTGTCAGCTGGTCGTTCTACGGCGCGCAGGCGGCCGCCTATCTCTTCGGCGCCACCAGGCGGGTCGATGTGATTTTCAAGCTGACCTTGTGCTTTCTCCTGTCCACCGGCGCCGCGATTTCGCTCTCGTCGATCATCGACTTCATTGATTCCATGCTGTTCGGCATGTGCATCCCGAACATCATCGCGCTTTACCTCCTGCTGCCGGAATTAAAGCGCGACATGAAGGCGTATGAGGCGAAGCACGGGCTTTAACTGTTACTACAGCCGCTCATCCCGGCGAAAGCCGAAATGAGCGGATTGACGAGACGCTAAGCCCGCGGATGCGCCTTGTCGTAAACCTTCAAAAGGCTTTCCTTGTCGATTTTCGTATAGCGCTGCGTCGCCGCGAGCGAGGCATGGCCGAGCAGTTCCTGAATTGACCTGAGATCGCCGCCCGCGGCCAGCAAATGCGTGGCGAAGGCGTGACGCAAGGCGTGCGGCGTCGCCGACGCGGGCAGCCCGAGGGCGCCGCGCAAATAGGCGATCGTTCGTTGCGCCTGGCGCGGCGACAGCGCCTTGCCCCGGCTTGAAAAGAACAGCGGATCGCCCGGCGCCGTCCCATAGGGGCAGGTTTCAAGATAAGCGTCCACGGCCTCGCGCGCCGCCGGCACGACCGGCGCGTCGCGGATTTTCGCGCCCTTGCCCTTGATGCGCAGCGTATCGCCGATCGGCGCGTCGCCGCGTTTCAGCGACAGGGCTTCGGAGATGCGCAAGCCGGCGCCGTAAAGCAGTATGATGAGCGCCGCGTCGCGCTTCATTTCCCATGGCTGCTTGGCGCGGCTGGTCTTCGTCGTCTGCGCCGCCTCGATCAGCGCGCTTGCGTCATCCGCATCGACCGGGCGCGGCAGGCGTTCTTTCGCCTTTGGGCCGCGCATGGTTGCAATGGCGTCATTATCAACCCCGGCGCGTTTGTTGAGAAACTTGTAGAAGGTCTTGATGGCGGAAAGCTCGAGCTTGATCGACGGCGGCGACAATCCCTCATTGCGCCGCATGGCGAGAAACGCGCGGAAGTCTTTCGTCTCAAGCGCCGCCAGATGATCGAGATTCGCGGCGCGCCCGAGATGACCGATAAGGAAACCGTCGAAACGCGCGAGCGTCGCGGCGTAATTGCGCAGCGTATAGGCGCTCGCCCGCCTTTCGGACTTCAGATGTTCCTCAAAACGGGCCCGCCATTGCGCAAGCGCGCCATCGTCAGGAGCTTTTTCAGCAGGGACCATAAACGCACTCGGCGACGCCAAGGTTAAGAAAGCCTTTACGAGGGGCTAGGCCTCCGCAATCGCCGCGAGGTCGGCGCGCAGAAGATCGATCCCCTCGCCGGTTTCCGAGGAGGTCGGCCGGATCACCGGGTGAGCCGCCGGTCGGCGTTTGATTTTTTCAGCCGTCGCCGCGGCCAGCGCCTCCAGCGCCGTCGGCTTGATCTTGTCGGTCTTGGTGAGCACGAGCTGGTAATTGACCGCCGTTTCATCGAGGAGGTCCATGACCTCTTCGTCGCTCGCTTTCAGTCCGTGGCGGGAATCGACAAGCAAGCAGACCCGGCGCAACACCGACCGGCCGCGCAGAAAATCCCGCGTCAGGCGTTTCCAGCCATCCGATTCCTTGCGCGAGGCGCGGGCGTAACCGTAACCGGGCAGGTCGACGAGCCGCAACGCGCCGGCGAGATCAAAATAGTTGATCTCGCGCGTGCGGCCCGGCGTGTTCGATGCGCGCGCCAGTCCTTTCTGACCGGTAAGCGCATTCAGGAGAGTCGACTTGCCGACATTCGAGCGGCCCGCAAAGGCGATTTCCGGCGGGCCTTCGTCCGGCAGTCCGTCCATTTTGACGACGCCGAGCATGAAGTCGCACGGGCGCGCGAAAAGTTTGCGCCCGGCTTCGATCGCTTCAGCGCTGAACCCGTTTTCGCCGGTCATTGAACGTTATTCGCCGGGCGCCGGCGTGTTCTTTCGTCCGGGGAATTTGAGCCGCTCGCCCCAGTCGATGGTGACGCCGTTGCGCTTCATGATGAACCATTGCTGCAGGATCGAGAGCGCCGTGTTCCAGAACCAGTAAAGCACGAGGCCCGCCGCGAAGGGTGCAAAGATGAAAACGAAGACGAACGGCATCATCCCGAAGATCTGCGCCTGCACCGGATCGGCCGGCGGCGGATTGAGTTTCGTCTGGAACCACATGGCGACGCCCATCAGGAGCGGCAGAACGCCGATGCCGAGAAACGCGCCGATCACCGGCGCGCTGGTCGGATCGAACGGCAGGAGGCCGAACAGGTTGAAGATCGTCGTCGGGTCCGGCGCGGAGAGATCCTTGATCCACAGAACAAACGGCGCCTGACGCATCTCGACGGTCATGAACAGCGTCTTGTAGAGCGCATAGAAGATCGGCATCTGGAACAGGATCGGAAGGCAGCCCGCCATCGGGTTCATCTTCTCTTTCTTGTAAAGATCCATCATCTCCTGCTGCATCTTCATCTTGTCGTCCGCATAGCGCTTGCGGAGCTCCTCGATCTTGGGCTGCAGCTTTTTCATCTTCGACATCGAATCATAGCCCTTGTTCGCCAGCGGGAAGAGCAGGAGCTTGATGATGACGGTGAGGATGAGAATGGCGACGCCGAAATTGCCGACAAGATCGCCGAAGTAATTGAGCGTATAGGCCATGGGCCGCGTCAGGATGAAGAGCTTGCCCCAGTCGATCGCCTTGTCGAGATCGGTAACGCCGAGACCGCCCTTTTCAGGCTTAGCTTCATAAGACTGAAGGATGTCGACATCTTTCACGCCGCCGAAAATATGCGATGTCAGCGTCAGGCTTTCGCCCGGCGCCAGCCGGCGCGGTGTCAGCGAGTAGAAAGCGCGGTAAATCGGCTCGTTTTCATCGCCGACATTTTTAAGGCTCGCCGTCATCTCCTCGTCTTGCGGAGGGATCGCCGCTGCGAGCCAGTATTTGTTGGTGATGCCGACCCAACCGCCGACGCCGGTCGCGCCTTCGACAGCCTTGTTCTTGTTCTTTTTAAGCGTGTTATATTTTCGCTCGTACAAGCGAGAGCCGACGACGCCTAACGGCCCCTCATGCATAATATAGGCGCTGCTGCGTCCTGAACGCCCCGAAGCTTCGGAACTGCCTCTTTCGATAACGACGGCGTAAGGGGTCAGGTCCTTTTCGTTCGCATCCTGATTGCGCACGGTTTGTTCGATGACGAACATGTAGTTTTCGTCCACCGAAATCTTTTTCTCAAAATGCACGCCGTCCTGTTCGCGGGTCAGGGTCAAAGGCGTGTCAGGCGTCAGCACCGCGCCTTCCGGCGCCGTCCACACCGCCTTGTCGCCGGCTTTGTTTCCGATCGCCCATCCCTGCTCGACATAATGGCCATGCTCGGCTTCCCTCGGCGAGAGCAGGCGAATCTTCGGGCTCTCCGGGTCGAGCGTCAGGTGAAAATCCAGAAGCCTCAGATCGTCGAGACGGCCGCCCTGCAGATTGATCGAGCCGTCGAGTTTCGGCGTCCTGATCGGAACCCGCCCCGGCGCCTTGGCGAGCGCTTCTTCCAGGGACAAGGGCGCATCGGCGAGACCCGCCCCTTCGAAATCGGAAAGGTCCTGATTCTCACCGGCCTGCTGAGCCTGCGCGGCCGCTTCGCGCGCTTCGATGGCGGCTTTGCGCTGCGGACCCGCTACAAAAAGGTCCCAGCCGAAGAGAATCCCCATCGATAGGACGATCGCCAAGATTAAATTCCGGTCCATGTACAGTCTCGATTACTGGCTCGAATGAATGCTGATCGGAGGGCGCGCCCGCTCGCACGCTCGCCTCTATTTAGTGTCGCGCCCGAGCCTTAAAAGGGCGCGCTTCATATCGTCAAGGAGCGCAGCGAAATTTCGGCTATATGCGGCTTTTCGCGCAATCAGGACATAATCGGTCCCGGCGGCGGCGTGATGCGCAAAAACCTCGCGGGAGGCGGCCCGCAGACGGCGGCGGATGCGATTCCTCACAACCGCGCCGCCAAGCTTTTTCGTGACCGTAAGGCCGACCCGCGCGCCCTCGCCGCCGCCAGGCGTCGGCCCCGAAACCATCAGGAATGAAGGCGTGTTAACGCCCCTGGCGCCGCGCAGCGCGAGAAAATCCCGGCGATTTTTAATGCTGTTCACAACGAGCGGCGCAGAAATCGCGCCATCCCCCTGTTTTTCAATGGGTTTTCCGTTCAAGCTCAGGCTGAGAGCTTTTTGCGGCCCTTGGCGCGGCGAGCCGCGAGTACTTTCTGGCCGCCCTTGGTCGCTTTGCGCGCACGGAAACCGTGACGGCGCTTGCGCTTCAGCCGGCTCGGTTGATAGGTCCGTTTCATCGTTCAGGTCCTCGTCATATCGGATGTCGTCGCGGCGCGCCGCGCGAAGGCGGGGGAATAGACATTAGGGCCCGCCCCGTCAACTGTCTCCCGGCGATTTCGAGGGGCAAATCGCCCTAAATCCGCGCCTTCCGGCGGTTTCCCGCCCTTGTGACCGCGCTTGCGATTAAGTTTACCCATGGAATCGGGGTTTTGAGGGTATCGAGGGCGGAAACGCCAGACAGGGGACGCAATACGCCTATGACCGCCAAAGCCGATGAAGCCGCGCGCCGGCCGCTTTTGATGCGGGCCGCGCCGCTGATCGCCGTCGCGCTCGCCCTCGGGCTGTTCTTCGCGTTCGATCTCGACCGCCATTTCACCCTCGACGCCTTGCGGGCCAATCATGCGGCCCTGAAGGACTGGGCGGGCGCCTCCCCCGTTCTCGCGCTCGGCGTCTTTATCCTGATCTACGCCGGGGCGGTCGCCATCTCGTTTCCGGGCGCCTCGATCCTAACCGTATTCGGCGGGTTCCTGTTCGGGCTGCTGCCCGGCGTGCCGGCGATCGTCTTCGCCGCAACGCTCGGCGCGACGATTATCTTTCTCGCGTCGAAGACAGCCCTCGGCGATCTCCTGAAAAAGAACGCAGGCGGCTTTGTCGGAAAAATGGAGAAAGGCTTTCGCGAGGACGAACTCAATTACATGTTCATCCTGCGCCTGATCCCGGTTTTTCCATTCTGGGCGATCAATATCGCGGCGGGCATTCTCGGCGTCAGCACGCGCAACTTTCTGATCGGCACTTTCTTCGGGATCATTCCCGGGTCCTTCGTCTATGCGAGCATCGGCAATGCGGCGAGCGCTGCGCTCGCCGCCGGTCAAGACGTCACCCTTCAGGGTATTCTCTTCAAACCCGAAACGCTGGCGCCGATCGCCGGGCTCGCCCTGCTTGCGCTCCTGCCGGTCGTCATCAAACGCTTCAGCCGCCGGGCCGCCGACACGGAACGCGCCGCTCATGAGTGAGACCCTCAACGCCGATCTCTGCATCATTGGCGCAGGCTCCGGCGGCCTCTCCGTCGCCGCCGGCGCGGCGCAACTCGGCCGCAAGGTCGTGCTCATTGAAAAAGGCGAAATGGGGGGCGACTGCCTCAACACCGGATGCGTGCCGTCAAAAGCGCTGATCGCCGCCGCCGCGCGCGCAGAGGCCATCCGCACCGCCGCGCCTTTCGGCGTCAACGCCGCCGCGCCGGAAATCGACTTCAACGCGGTCATGGACCATGTCCACGATGTGATTGCGGAGATCGCGCCGATCGACAGTCAGGAACGCTTTGAAGGGTTGGGCGTCGCCGTGCTGCGCGAACACGCATCGTTCGCCGGTCCGCGTCAGGTGACGGCGGGCGGCAGGACCGTCAGCGCCAAGCACTTCGTCATCGCCACCGGCTCCTCGCCGGCGATCCCGGCGATAGAGGGGCTTTCAGCCGTACCTTTTTTCACCAATGAGACGCTCTTCGAAAACAGAACGCTCCCCGGTCATCTGATCGTTCTCGGCGGCGGCCCGGGCGGCGTTGAAATGGCGCAGACCTTCCGCAGGCTGGGTTCGCGCGTCACGCTGATCGAGCGCGACACAATCCTCAACCGCGACGACCCGGAGCTTGTCGATATTATCCGCAACCGGCTTCTCGACGAAGGCGTTGCGGTTCTCGAAAACCGGGAAACCGTAAAGGTTGAAAAAATTGACGGCGGCGTCTCCGTTTCAACGGGCGGCGAAACGCTGACGGGTTCGCACCTTTTCGTCGCCACGGGGCGCAAGCCCAATCTCGACGGTCTCAATCTCGAGGCCGCGGGCGTTGCATTCACCGATCAGGGCGTCAAGGTTGACCGCCGTCTGCGAACGACGAACAAACGCATCTATGCTATCGGCGACAGCATTGGCGGCCGCCAGTTCACCCATGTGGCCGGCTATCATGCATCCATCGCGATCCGGAACATTCTTTTCAAAATGCCCGCCGCCAACCGGGACGATCTCGCGCCCGGCGTCGTCTACGCCGATCCCGAACTCGCTCATGTCGGGCTGACAGAGGCGCAGGCGCGCGAGCAAGGCGATGTCAGGATCACGCGCTGGCCGTTCAGGGAAAACGACCGCGCCCGCGCCGAACGAAACGCCGAAGGCCTCATAAAAGTCGTGACAAACAACAGGGGCCGCATTCTCGGCGTCTCGATCGCCGGCCACGGCGCCGGGGATCTCATTCAGCCCTGGTCGCAGGCGCTCGCCGAGGGGCGCAAGATCAAGAGCTTTACCGGCTATATCGCGCCCTACCCGACCCGCGGCGAAATCGCCAAACGGGTCGCGGGAGAGTGGTTCGCGCCGGTCCTCTTTTCAAAACGAACAAAAATGCTGATATCCTTCCTTTCAACGTTCGACTGACCGGCGGCCCCATGAACGCGCTTGCGATTTTCGCCAGACGATCCCTGTCAACAAAGCTGATTTTGTTGGTGGTGCTGTTCGTGTTCATCGCCGAATTCGTCGTGCTCGTCCCGTCCATTTCGAACCAGCGGCTGGACTGGCTGAACGCCCGCATCGAGGAAGCCTATCTCGTGACCGTCGCCCTTGAAGGCGCGCAGGAAGCGATGATCGACGACGAGGTGCTTCGCCAGCTCTTCGAAACCGCGAACATTCAAGGGGTCACGGTCAATTACGGCAAGATGCACAAGTTGATCCTGGCGCCGCAGCTCGATCCGCACGGGCCGCCGACAATGCTGTCCGTCAATCTCGACGATCACTCCCCGTCATCGATGATCTCGAACGCCTGGGCGACGATGTTTTCGAAAGGCGACAATCTTATCCAGGTCGCCGGGACGCCGCGTTATGTGGAAGACCAGGTCGTCAACATCATCGTATCCCAGCGCGCGCTGCGGCAAGACCTTCATCTTTACGCACGCAACATCCTCGGATTGTCGCTGGTCATCTCGACGCTGACGGCGCTCCTCGTTTACGGCGCCCTCAACCTGATCATCGTGCGCCCCGTCAAGCGGCTCACGAATGACATGGCGGCTTTCGAATCCGATCCCGACCGGGAAGCGCTCATTCACGCGCCGAGCAACCGCCTCGATGAAATCGGCGCCGCCGAGCGCAGTCTCGAAGCGATGCAGCGGCGCACTCATGAATTGCTGAACGAGCGGCGCCGGCTCGCCGCCGTCGGCGCCGGGATATCGAAGATCAGTCACGATTTGCGCAACATCCTCGCCTCAGCGCAGCTGATGTCCGACCGTCTGGCGAAAAGCGAGGACCCGCGCGTTAGAAAGCTCAGCCCCCGTCTTATTTCAGCGCTTGACCGGGCGATCGCGCTCTCCCGCGACACGCTGGCCTTCGGGGGCATGGAACCGCGCCGGCTCAACCGGACACCATTTCCCCTGCGCGAACTGGTGGACGAGATATTCGACGACACGGCGGCGATGGGCATCGAAGCGAAAAACCTCGTGCCGGAAGACCTGACGGTCGACGCCGACCGCACCCAGCTCTATCGCAGCCTGTTCAATCTCGTACGCAACGCGGTCGAGGCGATGGCGCCCCGGGCCGGCGAAAACGCTGAGGGAACGTCGCCCGACGCAACGGTCGGCGCGGTCGCCGTCAGCGCCGAACAGGCCGGCGCGCGTATCGCTATTCTGGTAACGGACACCGGCCCCGGCATCCCGCCGCACGCCATGCCGGAACTCTTCGAGCCTTTCAAAGGATCGCAAAAGCCCGGCGGTTCCGGGCTGGGCGTCGCCATCGCCGCTGAGATCATTCGCGCCCATGGGGGCGAGCTCTCGCTGGTGCGCACCGGCTCCGAAGGCACGGAGTTCAAAGCCGCGCTTCCGGCGCCGGCGGCGAAAAAGCCCTAGTCAGCCGCCTCCACGACGCCGGTTAGCCAGACGCCCTCGCGGCGCGGATCGGCGCCGCCGACAAAGGCGCCGTCAGGCGTGACGCGCACGGCGTGGACGCCGCTATTGAGCGCCTGCTCTTTCACATCCTGACCGCGCGCTTTCAGGCCGGCGATGATCTGCGCGTTGAACCCCTCCTCCTCAAGCAAGGGCGCGCCGCGCGGATAGACGGCGTTCGGCAGCTCGATCGCTTCCTGCGGCGACATCCCCCAGTCGATCATTGCGATAATCGTCTTCGCCACATAACCGATGATCGCCGGCCCGCCGGGCGACCCGAGCGCGCCCCAGAACGCGCCGTCTTCATCGAAGACGATGACCGGGCTCATGGAGCTTCGCGGCCGCTTGCCGGCCGCTACGGCGTTCGCCACCGGCCTGCCGTCGCGCACAGGCAGGAACGAAAAATCCGTAAGCTGATTGTTGAGGATCATGCCCGCCGCCATCAGGTGGCTGCCGAAAGCGAATTCGACGGTCGTCGTCATCGAAACGACCCGCCCCTCGCCGTCGACGATGACAAAGTGGCTGGTCGACGGCGGCTCGGGCGAGGCGTCCGCGCCAAGGCCGTTCCATTTGCCGACCGCCTCGTCGGCGGCGAATTGCGACGGATCGCCCGGCGAAACGGACGCAGCGGCGGTCAGCGGATCGATCAGCTTGGCGCGCGCTGCAAGATAAGGCGGGTTCAGAAGCCCCGTAATGACGTCTGCTGACGACAGGCCGCCCTCATCGCCGAGCATGCTGTTGTCGGCGAGATACTGGTTGCGATCGGCGTAAGCGAGGCGGCTCGCTTCAAAGATCAGGTGCAGCGCCTCGATCGAATGGGCGCCCGCGCCGGCGATATCGAACGGCTCGAGAAGGCCCAGAATCTCAAGCGTCGTCACCCCGCCCGAACTCGGCGGCGCCATGGAGCAGATCTGATAGGCGCGATAGCGTCCGCAGACCGGGTCGAGCTTTACCGCCGTATAATTTTCAAGATCCTCAAGAGTCATGCCGCCGGGATTGGGCCCGCCATTCACCGCCGCGACGATCGCCTCGGCGATCGCGCCGCTGT
>CAJXLJ010000050.1 GCA_913055785.1 uncultured Parvularculaceae bacterium
GGCGGATCATCTGGGCGTAACAGCCGCCCTCGAAATTGAAGAGACCGTTGGGGCACCAGCCATGTTCGTCATCGCCGATCAACGTCCGGTTCGGGTCTGCGGAAAGTGTTGTTTTTCCAGTGCCGGACAGCCCGAAGAATATCGCGGAATCGTCTTCCGCACCGACATTCACCGAACAGTGCATCGGCATCACGCCCTGAGGCGGCAGCAGGTAGTTCAGGATCGTGAAGACGGACTTCTTCATCTCTCCGGCGTAGGACGTGCCGCCGATCAGCACGATACGGCGGACGAAATCGACCGCAATCACGGTCTTGGTGCGGCAGCCGTGAACCGCCGGGTCGGCTTCGAAGCCCGGCAGGTCGACAATCGTGAAATCAGGCGTTTGCCCGCGTTGATCCATCGGCGGGCGGACAAGCAGGTGCTGAATGAAGAGCCCGTGCCAGGCGTATTCGGTGAACACCCGAACCTTAATCGCATATTGCTGATCAGCGCCGCCAGCGAGATCCTGCATGAATAGATCCCGCCCGGCCGCGTAGGCCAGCATATCTTCGTAAAGACGGTCGAACTGGGCCGGCGCAATCGCCTTGTTGGCGTCCCACCAGATATCGGCTTCGATTTCGGGATAACGGACGATGAACTTGTCCTGCGCCGAACGGCCGGTATGCTCGCCGGTTTCAACAACCAGCGGACCGTCTTTCGCAACACGCCCTTCTCCGCGCGCTACCGCATGCTCGAAAAGCGCCGCGGCTGTCAGGTTCGACAACGCTGCAGGTGCGCAATGTTCAAAAGATTTCGCTGCGGCTTCCGCCGCCGAAACAGAGACGCTCATCCAATGTCCTCCCGAGCCTCGATCGTTTTGATCGAAGCGACACGCTCCGGCGAGCCTAAAATCCAGCGCCCGCCTGACTTCCCTCGCGATAATGCAAATTCTCAGCCTTGGCCACCCACGCGCCTGAAAATGTGAGCCCTCCCGTAAACCGGGAATTCGACTGGACGGCGGGTTGCCTGCGGGCGCCGCCCATGCGAAACGCCAGAATAATTAAGCATTGGAGGGGATTCATGACGACATATCATCGGTTCGGACTGGCGGTCGCCGCCACGCTCCTGGTGGCCGCCTGCGGCGGCAAGAATGACGGAAAGCCCGCCGAAAAGGCGATTGACGCGGGGACCTCCGCCGCCATCGCTGGCGATGACCTCGCTCTCCATATTGCAACCCTCGCATCCGATGAATTCGAGGGACGCGCGCCCGGAACGCCGGGCGGTGAAAAGACCCGGAACTATATCATCAGCCAGTATGAGCGGATCGGTCTCGTTCCCGCCGGCGACAGCTATCTTCAAAAAGCGCCGATGGTCGAAACCACGCTGGATCCGGCGACGTCGTATTTCCGCATCACGGGCGCAGACGGCGAAACACGCGATCTCGAATATCGCAAGGACGCAGTGTTCGGCTCGCGCCGCATTGAAGAGCATGTCTCATTTGAAGACAGCGACCTCGTCTTCGTCGGCTATGGCGTCGTCGCGCCGGAATATGGCTGGAACGACTACGAAGGTCTCGACGTCGAGGGAAAGACCGTCGTTATCCTTGTGAACGATCCCGGTTTCGCAACGCAGGACCCCGATCTCTTCAACGGCAATGCGATGACCTATTACGGCCGCTGGACCTACAAATATGAAGAAGCCTCCCGCCAGGGCGCAACCGCGGCGATGGTCATTCACGACACGGCGCCGGCCGCCTATGGCTGGGGCGTCGTCGAACGCTCATGGTCCGGTCCGCAGCTCGACCTCGAACGCCCCGGCGGCGCCAGCGATCGCGTGATGGCGGAAGGCTGGTTCTCGAATGAAACGGCGCATGCGCTGTTCGCCGAAGCCGGCCTCGATCTCAACGAATTGCAGGCCGCCGCCGCAGCGCCCGGTTTCAAACCGGTGGAGATGACCGGCCTCAAGGCGTCGGCGTCCCTCACAAGCGCGATCCGCCGCAGCGAAGACGCCAATGTCATCGGCGTTCTTGAAGGCTCGGAGCGGCCGGACGAATACGTTCTCTACATGGGCCACTGGGACCATCTCGGCGTCAATCCGGAAACCGACGGCGATGACAAAATCTTCAACGGCGCCATCGACAACGCCACCGGCATCGCCGCGATTCTGGAAATCGCCGAAAAATTCGCAGCAAGCGAAAACCGCCCGAAACGGTCGATCATCTTCGCCGCCGTGACCGCCGAAGAATCGGGCCTTCTCGGTTCCGGCTATATGGCCGAAGACCCGCCGGTCCCGCTGAAGCAAATCGTCGGCGGTATTAACATCGATGCGTTGCTCCCGATGCCGGAAGCGAAAGACATCATCGTCGTCGGCCATGGCGCTTCAGACCTTGAAGACTATCTCGCCAGCGCCGCAAAAGCCCATGATCGCCGCCTGCGTCCGGATGCGGAGCCGGAAAAAGGATATTTCTACCGCTCCGACCACATCTCCTTCGCAAAGAAAGGCGTCCCGATGCTTTACGCCGACAGCGGAATCGATCTGCGCGAGGGCGGCGAGGAAGAGGGCCGCAAATACAGCGAGGATTACACCGCCAATCGCTATCATGCGCCGGCGGACGAGTATGACGAAAGCTGGGAAATGAGCGGCATGGTCGATCTCGTCGAAATCCTTCAGGAGACGGGCGCCGCGCTCGCCGAAACCGAAGACTGGCCCAACTGGCGCGAAGGCAATGAATTTCGCGCCTTGCGCGACGCCCAGAGGGCGGGAGACTAGAATACCGTGGGAGCGGCCCGGGAACGCCGCTCCCATTAACGCCGCCTTAACCATAAACGCCAAACGGTTGTTAATCCCGTTACGGAAGAATGCCGCCCGAAAGAGGCGGTCCCCGTGACGTCAATATATGATATCTTGTCAGCGTTTTTGTTCCTCGCCGCGGCGGGACTGTTGGCGCTGCGCTGGCGCCATGAACGCCCCCGCCTTGGCTCATACGCGCTGATCGCGCTTGTCAGCGTGGTCGGCTCCTGGCTCGGCCATAATGGCGGCGGCGCGGCGGCGGTCGCGCTGCTCATCGCCGGCGCGTTTTTCACTCTCCATATCGCCGGCCAGCCTTTCAGCGACGACGCTGAAGAAAATAGCTGATTTTCGATATTTTGCGTCTTTCCAAATGCGCCTAGACTCGCGAACAGTTTCGCCCGCGCCTATTTGGAGCCGCTAGTTTGGACGCATCGCCGCCAGCCGTTCACGACAAACGGGAACAACATATTGTCGACGTGCTGATCGAAGAGCGCGCCGACAAGCTGCGGCATTCGCCTTTCTGGCCTCTCTACAAAGCAATTCTCTACCCGCTACTCTACTACGGCCCGGCGGTGAAGATGGCGGACGCCATCGCCGAGCTCGATGCGCGCGGCGTCTTCGACTATGTAAGCGCGACCTTGCATATTGACGTAGAAGTTTCGGGGCTTGAGCATGTTCCCGAGAAAGGCCGGGTGCTGATTGAATCGACGCATCCGACCGGCATTCCCGACGGGATCGCCATGTTCGATGCGCTGAAGCACCGGCGCACGGACATGACGTTTTTCGCAAATCGCGACGCCCTGCGCGCTGCGCCGGGACTCGATGACATGATCATTCCTGTCGAATGGGTGCCGGAAAAAAGAACGCGGTTGCGCTCGCGCGAAACACTCGCCGCGGCCATACGCGCGTTCAACGATGAAAAATGCGTCGTGCTGTTCCCTTCCGGACGGCTCGCTTTCATGGATGAAAACAAGTCTCTTACGGAACAGCCATGGCTGCCGTCGGCGGCGATATTCGCCCGCAAATATGACTGCCCGATCGTCCCGGTCCATATCGAGGCGCGTAATTCATGGCTTTATTACTGGTTCTGGAAGGTCAATTCCGAACTGCGCGACATCACGCTGTTTCACGAGCTCCTCAACAAAAGGGGCAAACCTTACAAGATCGCTTTCGGCCCGCCGATTGCGCCCGAGCAGCTTAAGGGCGAACCAGCCGACGTCGCCGACGCCTTGCGCCGGCACGCCATGACCGATGTCATCGCGGGCAAACCGTGGCGCCCGCTTGATGCGCCAGCTACTCCGCAGCCGTCACTTTAACCGCCCGGCGGGCGAGCAATTTCTTTCCGCCTTGAATATACCGCAACTCGTAATCGCCGGGATCGTTCGGCATGCGGACCTTCGCCGGACTACCGCCCTTTACATAACCGTAGGTGATGTATTTGAGGTCGGGCTGATCCGTCGAAGACACGACGATATAGTCTCCGGCGCCGGGGGGCGGTCCTGTGAATTCCACGGACACCACCGACTTCGCCGGCGCGGACGCCGGCGCGCTCATCGTCGCCGAGGCGGGGGTTACTTGAACCGTCTGGCGCGCAATGATCTTGCCGCCGCCCTGTAGGTAGCGGACTTCATAATCGCCAGCGTCGAGCGGCATGCGCAATTGCGCGGGACTGCCGCCCTTCACATAGGCGTAGTTAAGATACTTCTTCGCGGGCGCGTCCGGCGTCGCAACGATAATGTAATCGCCTGACCCCGCGGGCGGCCCCTCAAATTCAATTGCAAGGGTTTCGCCGGCGACTGCTGTCGCTTTTGTAGAAACGCTGGCGGACGCGGCCTCAACTGTAATCATACGCCGCGCAATGACCTTTTTGCCGCCTTGAACATAGCGAATCTCATATTCGCCCGGTTCAAGCGGCATGCGAATTTCTGCGGGACTGCCGTTCCGCGCATAGGCGTAGTCATTGTACTTGGATTCGGGCGCATCCGGCGCCGTCACCGTGATCCAGTCGCCTGAGCCCGCAGCCGGGCCCGTGAATTCAACCGAGACGGTTTCACCGGCGACGGCGGTGTCTTTCGCTGACACGGCCGCTGCACCTTCCGTCACTGTAATCGTATGGCGCGCCAGCACTGACTTGCCGCCCTGCACGAAACGAATTTCATAGTCACCCGGCTCCAGCGGCATGCGGATCGTCGCCGGGCTGCCGTTTCGCGTATAGGCGTAGCTCATATATTTGTTGTCCGGATCATCCGGTTTCGTGATTGTGACGTAATCGCTGGAACCCGCAGGCGGGCCGGTGAATTCGATACTCACTTCCTCACCCGCAATAGCTGTATCCGGCGCCGACAAGGTCGCCGTCGCCGGCGCCGCTTCGAAATCGGCGCGCGCAAGCACGCGAATGGGGCGCCCCAGCACATAACGGATTTCATAAACGCCGGGCTCAACCGGCAGCCGCAATTCAACCGGATTGCCTTTTGACGCGTAGTTGTACGCCTTGGCTGCGCCGTCGGTAGAGCCTTTTTCGGCGATGGAAATATAGTCGCCGCGCCGTTCCGGCCCGGTGAAGTGAATTTTGATATTCGTACCCGCCATCGCGGACGCCGACGGCTCGGCGCGCACTGTCGCCTCGACAGGAAAGACCAGCGCCACCGTCACGGTCTTGGCCGCGTTCGGCTTGATAACGACGCCTTTGGCTTCACCCTTGAGGCCGTCAGACGGACGCACGACGGCGATATCATATTCGCCCGGTTCGATTACGGATTCGACAACCCCGGCGTTTTCTTCCGAAATCACCGTATCGCCGCCAGCCGAAGGCGTAACCGTCCAGGTAAGCCCTTCCTCGATAAGAACACCGCCTTCAAGCTCTGTCGCGCGCAGGTAAACCGTCGCTTCAGTCTCCACGGCCTCGGGCGCAGCGACGACTGTCGATTCGAGCGCTTCACCGAGTTCGGCCGCGTTCGAGGCGGACACGAACACGCCGCCGGTGTTCTCCGCGAGACAGCGGAGCTGCGCTTGCGCATTTTCTTCGGCGACGTCAAAGCCGACTACATGAACAGTGAAATCGGCGCCGGCTTTTTCAAGCGCTGCAGCGACGCCGCATGGGTCGGGCTCGCAGGTCTCGATGCCGTCGCTGACGAGAATGACGCTCGCCTTGTTTTCGGTATAGCCGAGCTGCTCGGCCGCTTTCTTGATCGAGTCCGCCATCGGCGTTTTGCCCTTTGGGCTGATTTTTGAAACCGCGGCGGCGATTGCTGTGCGATCCGACCCAACCGGGGTCAGCATTTCGATATCGGCGCAGTCGCCTTCGCGGCGATGCCCGTAGGTCATCAGTCCGAGACGCCGGTCTGCGGGCAAGTCCTTAAGGAGATCGCCCAGCACTTCCTTGGCGATCGAGATTTTCGCCTTCTCATCGATCTGCCCCCACATTGAGCCGGATGCATCGATAATGAGAATCGAGTCTCCGTCTTCAGCGCTCGCAGGCGACCAGAAAACCGCTGCGGAAAAAATAAAGGCGGCGAAAATATACAGCTTGCGGATCATCTCAGGCGTCTCCCCTTCGCGGCTGATTTGCGCCGGAAGATAGCGGGACCCGCCCGCATAATAAACCGCAAATAATATGCGCGCGATCTCAACCGGCTAGGCGGTTTTTCGGTAGGTAAGCTCGAGAAACACGTCTTCGAGGTCGGACTCGACTGTAGATAAATCCCTGACGCCGATTCCGGCCGTCGCGAGCCGCTCGAGAATGGAGGCGACCTGCGCCTTGCTCGGCTGATAGGGTATGGCGAGACGCCCGTCAGGTTTCAGCTCCGCCTCATAGGGGGAGAGGTCCGGCGCTGCCGCGAGTTCGTCGGCGGGCGTCACCATCAACGTCTTGCGGTCAAGAGACGCGATCAGCCGTTCCGTCGGTTCGCAGGCGACGACTTCCCCGTGATGAATGATCGCGATCTCGTCGCACAGCTCCTGCGCTTCTTCGAGATAATGGGTGGTGAGCACAATCGTCACGCCCGAAGCGTGCAGCTCCAGCACATATTCCCAGAGCTGCTTTCTGAGTTCGATATCGACGCCGGCCGTCGGTTCGTCAAGGATGAGTACCGGCGGGGAATGGACCATCGCCTTGGCGACGAGCAGGCGCCTCTTCATGCCGCCGGAAAGCTGGCGCACATAAGCGTCCGCTTTATCTTCCAGCCCCAGCGCTTTCAAAATCTCCATGGTGCGCCGGCTTTCCTTCGGCACGCCGTAGAGCCCGGCCTGGATCTCCAGCGCCTCTTTCGGCGTGAAGAAAACATCCATGTTGATTTCCTGCGGCACAACGCCGAGGGACGCGCGCGCCTGCCGGGAGTTTTTATCGATATCAAAACCCCAGACCGAAACCGACCCTTCGGTTTTGGTGACGAGCCCGGCGAGAATGTTGATAAAGGTCGACTTGCCGGCGCCGTTGGGGCCCAGCAGTCCGAAAATCGAGCCGCGGCGGATCGAAAGATCAATCCCCTTGAGCGCCTCTTTCGGCGGGGCGTTCTTGGCTCCCCGGTAAACCTTCCTGAGGCTGCGGGCGGCGATCGCGTATTCCTTGTTTCCCGTAATCTCGGTCATGGCGGGCCTTTTGATAAGAGCCCGAGATATCGGCGCGCCGGGGGGACGCGTCAACCGCCTCCAAGGCTTGACGAAATCGCCGCGCCCCGGCAATGCAAGGAATACTTCAAGAGAAAAGCCTGACCATGAGCGAACAGTCCCGCACGCCCGATCCCGAAGTCGTTTATGTCGACAAGCGCCGCGTCTCCTGCGATGGCGGCGGCGGCGCGCTCGGTCACCCGGTTGTCTGGTATTCGCTCGAAGACGGCGAAGCCGAATGCGGCTATTGCGACCGCAAGTTCATCTTCGACCCGGAAAAAGCGAAGGCCTGACGGCGTTCAAAAGATCCCGACCGCAAGCTCAGCCCAGATGAGCGCCACAACCGCTATGACCGCGAGCCCCGCCAACAGGCGCAGTCTCGGATTGGCGATCAGCCGCCGCGCGATCAGATAAGCGGCCAGACCGCCGCCAAGCAAAATAGCGGCGGCGAGGTAATCAAGAGCGTCCCAGTTCATCTTTCTTCGCCAAATAAATCGGACTTTCTTCCCTAGGCCGTTTCCTTCCGCGCAAGACGCCACACATCGCGCATCTTCGGCGGCGAAGCCTGCAATATAGCCTGCCGGAATATCCGGCCCATGATCCGCATCAGGAAGATCGTAAAGGCGAGCATCAGCGCGGTCGCGCCGGCGATCTCCCAGAATGGCGGATCGGCGGCGGCGCGCATCATCACCGCATAGGGCGTATAGATCGGAATCCAGGTGAGGATCGAGGCGATCAGCCCGTTGGGGTTCTGGAACACCATGAACATGAAAGGAAGCGGCGCGAACACCAGCAGCATGACCGGCCCCATATAGGACTGGGCGTCCTGTAGCGAGTTGGAGACGGCGCCGATAGCGAGAAAGATCATCGAGAAGATGAGATAGGCGCAGAGAAAATAGAAGAGATAAACCGCGAGCAGGTTGGTTGAGAACAGCGCCTCGACCATGGCGACCGTCAAGTTCTCAGGCCCGCTGGATGTCAGCATTGTCGCGACAGCGCCGGCCAGGAAAATGGCAGGCATTGTGAGTCCAACCGCCGCAATGCCGACCAGCTTGCCCATCATCAGCTGGTTTGCGGTCACCGACGACAACAGCATTTCGACGATCTTGTTCGAACGCTCCTCAATCGTGTTGGTGAGCAGGAGATTGCCGACGCCGAAAATGATCACCAGCAGCATATAGGTGAGCCCGGCCGGCAGCGCCGTTTCAATACGGTCGCCGATATCGAGCTCTGCTTCCTCAGGCGCGCGGTCGGGCCGGAAAGAGGCGATCGGGGCGCTGATCGTCGAGACTTCATCCAGCACGCTTTTCGGCAGGCCGAACTCGGCGATGCGCTGGCGGCGAAGCGATGTGTTGAGCGCGGTGCGCACCGTCGCCTCAAGCGACTGGTCAGTCAGGTTGCGGCTCCAATATTGCGCTTCCGCCGCACCGTCCCCGGCGCCGAAGTCTTCCGGAATCAGCACCGCCGCGAAGAGCGTCCGGCCGCTTTCCCCGGGAACGCGAATGAGGCGCTCTTCGAGAAGATAGGGCCGCAGCGCCATTTCCGCCTCGCTGACGGATTGCGCTGAAGCCGCCGCTTCTGGAAGCGGCGCGCGGTAAAACTGACGCTTCGGCATAACGAATCCGGGCGCGCCCTCGATCAGATATTGCGCGACGGCGGCGCGCGCCGCTTCAAACCCGCCCGCCTTTTCAAAGTCCGAGATACGACCGTCCGTCGTAATGGCAGGCGCAAAAGGCTCAGGGATCAGTTCATCCGTCAAGACGCCTGGGCGCAGGCTGACGGCAAGATACATATCCCAGGCGTTGAGCGCGTCGCCCAGATAGCGGCGCTCGATCTCCTGATCGATATCTTCCGTATAAGCCCCGCTGGCGTCGTAGACGGCGAAATAGCGGGTCGGCTTGTTACGCTCGAGGAGCCCGACGGAGGCCCCCACAAAGACAAGCCCCAGCGGAAAGATAATCAGGAACAACAGGAAGCCGCGAGAGAAGATATATTGCTTGTATTCGCGCCAGGCGATGAGAAGAACCTGTTTCATTCGGCAGCCTCCCGGCGCGGCGCGGTTTTTTCCGGCGCCTGATCGCCGGCAAGCGCAACGAAGATGTCATGGAGCGTCGCGCCGGCCTGTTCGAACCTTGATATGGGAATGCCTGCGGCGACGGCTTTTTGAAGAAAGAGCTGCGGGTCGGCGCCGTCTTCAAGTTCGATTTCATAGGTGGTCTCGGCGCCGGCGTCCTCAATGCGAATATGCACGACGCCGCCGAGCGCCGTCAGCGCCTCCGCCGGCGCGCTGGTGCGCACATGCAGGCGCTGTGCGAAGGACGAGCGCGCTTCATGGAGCGTTCCCTCAAAGCGCTTGCGTCCATGCGCGATGATCAGGAAGCGGTCGCAGAGGCGTTCCGCATGCTGCATCACATGGGTCGAGAAGATAATCGTGCGGCCGCCGGCGCGCTGTTCGCGGATCAGCTCTTCAAGCGTCTGCTGATTGATCGGATCGAGGCCGGAAAACGGTTCGTCAAGAATGAGAAGCTCCGGCTCATGGGCGATTGTCGCCAGAAGCTGCACTTTCTGAGCCATGCCCTTCGACAGCGCCTCGTTCTTCGCCCGGGCGAATTCTCCAAGACCGAACTTTTCAAGAAGCGCATGCGCCTTCTTTTTCGCCGCCGAGCGCGACATGCCGCGCAATTGTGCGAAATAGGCGATCGAGTCCGCCGCCTTCATCTTGCGGTAAAGGCCTCGCTCCTCCGGCAGATAGCCGATGCGGCGGCGCACCTTGATGGCGGAATTGGAATCCAGAATGACAATCGAGCCTTCACTCGGGCTGATGATGTCGAGCATCATCCGCAGGGTCGTCGTCTTGCCGGCACCGTTAGGACCGAGAAAGCCGTAAATCTCCCCCTTCTCCACATCGAAAGACAAATCGTCGACGGCCGTGAAAGAGCCGTAGCGTTTCGTGACGTTGTTGAGAGAAACGGAGATAGCCGTCATCGAAAAGCCTTCCCTGCGCGCATAAGCGTTATCGCCCGCAGCGCCTTAAGGAAGCAATAACCGGCGCCATCACGACCTCACCAGGCCCCGGTGTTCGACATGCTCGCCCAGGGCTCGGCGGGCGCGAGCGCTTCGCCCTTTTGCAGCAGCTCAATCGAGATGCCGTCCGGCGAGCGCACAAACGCCATATGGCCGTCCCGCGGCGGGCGGTTGATCACAACGCCGCCGTCCATCAGGCGCTGGCAGAGACCGTAGATATCATCGACACGATAGGCGAGATGGCCGAAGTTGCGCCCGCCGCCATAGTCCTCCGTATCCCAATTATATGTGAGCTCCACCAGCGGCGCCGCGTCTTCCTTCGCGCGCTCGATGTCTTCCGGCGCAGCGAGAAAAACAAGCGTGAACCGGCCTTTTTCATTCTCCATGCGCCGGACTTCAACGAGCCCGAGTTTGTCGCAGTAAAAATCGAGCGACTGCTCGAGATCCTTCACGCGCACCATGGTATGCAAATATTGCATGGACTGCCCCTCCTGAGATTTATTCGCGGGCGCGGATGATTTCGTCCCGAATATAGCCCGGCCTGCGGGCGTGAAACCGGCGCATGAAGAACGCAACGATAAGCAGCCAGCTCGCCAGCATGCCGAAAAAATAATAAAACCCTGCGTATGACGCCGCCACCTGAAGCTGGCACTGGGTGTTGCACTGCCAGGATTCCGGCGACTTTGCTTCGCCAAGATTTACGGCCTGAACGATTTCTATCGGCGCCGGCGCCAGACCGAGCTTCTCGCCAATCATCAAAAAGAGAACCAGCGCCGCGAAGGTAACGGGCAGCGATGCAAAAAAAGTCACCGCCATGGCGAGCGCATAGCCGGGGAAACGGGGCGTATGCACGCGCGCGTAGACTTCCCGGAATTTTTCTTCACTGACGCCTTCTAGGAATTCCGGATCGGTTTTCCGGTAATGCGCCCATTCAATCGCCGCGCCTTCGGCGACTTCAGCGGCGATCTTTCGCCGCCACCACCAATAGGCACCGGCCGCGACGGCGAGCGCAAAAGCGACAAAAACGAAAAACCCGATCATGCTGCAAATTCCCGGCGGCCCCAAGAAGGCCCCTTTAACCTACCCCCGCGCCCGACCCAAGGCCCTGTCGAGCGCATCAGCGAAACGGCCGCGTTCTTTCGGAGAGAGGAATGCGCCAAGAATGAGCGTTCCCCCCTTCGATGTCACCCGTATCTGGCTTTCGTGACGGACCGGCCGGTCGATTGAAACTTTCGTCCAGTAAGGCTGAAGGCGCCACCGGGTCTCGTGACCGGAGGGCAGAACGCGCGCCACCCACATATCGTCCGGCGTCACCCGCACCCGCTCGCGCAGCCGCCCCTGCCGGTAGCTGATCTTGAAGGCGAGCCAGACAGCAAGAATATCGAGACCGCAAAAACCCACCACCGGCCAAGCGCCGAGAAGATAGAAATACGTCCCGAAAAAGAGGTTGGAGGCGATGACGATGCTCATTACGGCGAGAAAACCGCTATTGGGGAGCGACCGGTTCGGGGAAAGAACCGCGTCGAAGAGTCTGCCGTCGTCGGGCGCCAGATCGTCCAGACCAGACGCGGAGGAAGCGCGGCCCCTGGCGGACGGCGCCATCGTCTCGATTTCCCGAACGCGATACATGCGCCGATGATAGGCGGAAGGCGGGCCCGCGACAATTCTCCTCTTCAAAACTTTACCTCGCCGCAGCCGGCGTTATGGTCGCACGGCTCCCTCTTGAAGAACCCCATCCATGGCGACAACCAAATCTCCAAAGCAGTTGACCCGCGCCAAAGCCGGCGAGATCTTCGAGCGGCTCGCCGCTGCAGAGCCGGCGCCGCAGACCGAGCTTCACTACAAAAATCCGTTCACGCTGGTTGTCGCCGTCGCGTTATCCGCCCAGGCGACTGACGAGGGCGTCAACAAGGCGACGAAACCGCTATTCAGCATCGCCGATACGCCGGAGAAAATGGCCGCCCTCGGCGAGAAGAAACTCGGGGACTACATCAAGACCATCGGCCTGTGGCGAAACAAGGCGAAGAACGTCATCGCGCTTTCAAAGATGCTGATCGAGGACTACGGCGGCGCGGTCCCCGAAACTCGCGACGAGCTTGAAAAGCTCCCGGGCGTCGGGCGCAAGACCGCCAATGTGGTGATGAACGTCGCATTCGGCGCGCCGACCATCGCCGTCGACACCCATATTTTCCGCGTCTCGAACCGTACGGGCCTCGCGCCGGGCAAAAACCCGCTTGAAGTGGAGCTGGGACTGGAAAAGATCGTGCCGCAAGCGTTCCTCCAGCACGCCCATCACTGGCTGATCCTGCACGGGCGCTATGTCTGCAAGGCGAGAAAGCCGGAATGCTGGCGCTGCGCGATTGCGGATTTGTGCGGCTTCAAGGATAAAGTGTTGTCGCCGGACCGGCCGGCGAAAACCGCAAAGAAGAAGACGGCAACGAAGAAAAAAACCGCGCCGAAAAAGAGGCTCGCCGCAAAGCCGAAGCTGAGGGCAGCGAAGAAGACCGCAAAAAAGAAAGCAATTGCAAAGTGACGCCGAAGCCCTACTCACCGCTCATCCCCGCGAAAGCGGGGAACCATGAAACCGTCGACGCACTCGACTGGATCCCCGCTTTCGCGGGGATGAGCGGAGCAGGATCATGACTCCCAAAGACCGCCTGATCATCGCCCTCGACCTTCCGAGCGCTGAAGAAGCGCAGAACGCCGTCAGCGCTATCGGCGAGGCCGGCGCGTTCTACAAGATCGGCTATCAGTTGATGCCGGTCGGCGGGCTCGATCTTGCACGGCGGCTCTCAGACGGCGGAAAGAAAGTGTTCCTCGACTTCAAGTTTCACGATATCGGCGCCACCGTCGAGCGCGGCGTGAAAAGCGTCTGCAAACTCGGCGGCGATTTCCTCACCGTTCACGCAGAGCCGGATGTCCTCAAGGGCGCCGTTGAAGGCCGCGGCGATGACAAGCGATTGAAGATTTTCGGCGTCACCGTGCTGACGAGCCTTGATCAGGACAGCCTCAAATTGTCCGGGATCGACATGAAGATCGAGGATCTTGTTCTGAAACGGACCGAGTTTGCGGCCGAAGCCGGCGCTGACGGCGTCGTCGCCTCTGCGAAAGAAGCCGCCTCCATCAAGGCGCGGTTCGGCGACGCCCTCGCCATCGTGACCCCCGGCATCCGTCCGGCGGGCGCTTCCGCCGACGACCAGAAACGCATCGTCACGCCCGCCGACGCCATTCGTGCGGGCGCCGATTATCTCGTCGTCGGCCGCCCGGTCATCGCGGCGGCCGATCCCCGAAATGCCGCCATAGAGATTTCGACGGAAATAGCATCGGCCCTAGCCAGGCGCGCGTAACGCTACGGCTCAGTAACGACAATGACTGCCGAACAGGGTTGTTTTCCGGATACTCCATAGGAATGGGGCGCACCGCTTTCAAAATAGATCGCATCTCCTTCATCAAGGAGGTGCGCATCCCCATCGATTTCAATCGTCAGCCGCCCCTTGACGACATAAACCAGCTCCACCCCTTTATGGGAATGCGGTTCGGAAGGCTTCGAGTTTGATGGAAACTCCGCAAGGTATCCGCCCAGTTTTTGATCCGTCGCCGGAAAATTCAGGCTCTCGAACGAATAAGTTTTTCCTTCCTCGCCTTGTCGTTCAGGCAAGCGGATGCGCTCTTCTTTGCGCGTTATCGCCACTTTCGGGCGCTCTTCGTTATCCGTAAAGAAGTGCTCGAGGCCGATGCCGAACACCATTGCGATCCGAAGCAGCGTCGGCAATGTCGGAAAAATCTGGCCACGTTCGATTTTCGACAGCATCGCTGGCGACAAGCCCGAATGATCTCCGAGTTGCGTCAGCGCCATGCTTTTTTTCAGGCGCAGCGCCCTGATTTTCGCGCCGATTTCGTATTGTTCGAGACCTTTGACGAGCGCTTCCGAAAGCATCGATCCTGCCTTTTTTCTTCTGCCGCAATTTAACCGTCAGAATTTTCTTTTCAAGAAAATCGATTCTTATTTCACGAAAACGTTATTATCATTCAAATTTATTTTCACTATATGAAATCTGCTATCGGCGAAATTCTTTCAACCGCCGGTCGCCCGCCCGGCGCACGCCGGACGGAAACAACCAGCCCAGGAGAGACTCGAATGCAGATAACCTTCACGAAGACCTTCATCGCCGCGACTGCTGCTTGCGCCATGGCCTTTAGCGCTGCGAACGCCGGACATCATGGCGAAGCCAAAAAGGACATCGTCGATACGGCTGTCGCCGCTGGCGACTTCAACACGCTCGCCGCGGCGCTAGAAGCAGCCGGTTTGGTAGACACGTTGAAAGGAGACGGGCCATTCACGGTCTTCGCTCCTACGGACTCCGCCTTTGAAAAACTCCCGGCCGGGACTGTTGAAACGCTGTTTAAGCCGGAGAACAAAGACCAGCTTGTATCGATCCTCACTTACCATGTCGTGCCCGGCAAGGTGATGGCTTCAGACGTTGCAAAGCTGAACAATGCCCAGACTGTAAACGGCGCGAGCGTCTCCATTTCGACAAAGGGAGACGCCGTCATGATCAACGCCTCCGCCGTGACAGCCGCGGACATTAAGACCTCTAACGGTGTTATCCATGTCATCGACAACGTCCTCCTGCCGCCCGGCAACTAACGGCGCTGCGAATTTCAGCCGCATGCAAACCGAATGGAGAAAGCCATGAAAGTAGTAAACATTATTGCGCTAATCCTTCTTATCGTCGGCGGATTGAACTGGGGACTTGTCGGCGCCGTAGGCTTTGACCTTGTCGCGGCGATCTTCGGCGACGCCTCGCCCCTCGCCCGCATTGTCTACCTGCTTGTCGGCGCGTCAGCGCTATGGCGCCTGTTCATTCTGACCAAGCAGGCCAACGCCTGACATCGAAATCGCCCGGTCCTGACTGAACATGCTCGGTAAAACTCGCGCCGCCCGCCTTCCTGGCAGGCGGCGCGAGACATAAGAGGCGCCAGCCGAACCCTTTGCTTCCCGCCGCTTAATCCGCTAGGATTGCACGGCAAACGGCCAACCTTAAAGAGCCGCGAAAATCAGGGAAGAAACGGGTATGGGAGATCCGGTCAAGCGCATTGAGCGCCGATCGAAACGATCTATTTTTCAGGCCTATCTGGAGAGCGCCCGCAAAAACGGCGGGAACACTGTCGCGCTTGTAGACGGCGACGGCAAGAATTTCACGTTCAAGGAAATCACGCGAGCGGCGTTCGCGCTCGGCGGCGCGCTTGCCCGCAAAACCGCCAGCAAGGAAAATGTCGGCGTCCTGATGCCCACCAGCGCCGGCGCGATGATCGCGTTTTTCGCGCTGCTTGCCCGCGGGCGTACGCCGGCGATGCTCAACTTTACGTCGGGATCGCGCAACATCCTCGCCGCCTGCAAGGCGGCTCAGGTGAGCCGCATCGTCACGGCGAAAAAATTTATCGAACTCGCAAACCTGCAAAAGCTCGTCGACGAACTCTCAGCGGGCGTCGATATTGTCTATCTCGAAGATGTGAAAGCGGAACTGAACTGGCGGGACAAAGCCCTCGCCGTCGCCGGGCCGTTCCTGCCGACGCTCCTCGCCGCCAATCCGCATCATGACGACACTGGCGTTTTCCTGTTCACGTCAGGGACGGAAGGCGACCCGAAAGGCGTCGCGCTTTCCCACCGCAACATCATCGCCAATATCGAGCAGATATCGGCGCATGTGCATCTTCTGCCGACGGATATTTTCTTCAATCCGCTTCCGACATTCCATTGCTACGGACTGACCGCTGGCGCGTTGTGGCCGATTCTGAACGGGCATCCGGTGGTGTTTCACCCGTCGCCCCTGCAAACGAAAATCATCCCGAAACGGATTTTCGACACTGGTTCGACGGTGTTGTTCGCCACAGACACATTCCTCTCGCAATATATGCGCGCCAGCGAGGACGGGGCGATGTCGTCCTTGAGAATCGCGGTCTGCGGCGCCGAGCGGGTGCGCGACGAAACCCGCCAGGCGGCGGAAAAGCGGTTCAGCTTTGAAGTGCTCGAAGGCTACGGCGTCACCGAATGTTCGCCGGTCCTCGCCGCAAACCAGCCGGGGGACATTCGCGCCGGCACGGTCGGCCAGATGCTGCCGGGCATCGAGGCGAAGCTCGAATCGGTCGAAGGTCTCGAAAACGCTGGACGCCTGCATGTGCGCGGCCTCAATGTCATGAAGGGCTATGTGACGGCGGACGCGCCCGGCGTGATCGTTCCTCCCGACGAAGGCTGGCACGACACCGGCGACGTCGTCGCCATCAATGAGGGCGGCTATATCTCGATCCGCGGACGCCTGAAGCGCTTCGCCAAGATCGGCGGCGAGATGGTCTCGCTCGCGGTTGTCGAAAACTGCGCATCCGCTGTCTGGCCGGATAATTTCCACGCCGCCGCCATTCTTCCCGATCCCAAAAAGGGCGAGCAGGTCATTCTCGTAACCGACCGTAAGGATGCGCCGCGCGGCCTTCTGCTCGCCTGGGCGCAGTCTCATGGCGTGCCGGAGATCGCCGTGCCGAAAAAAATCGTGACCGTCGACGAAGTCCCGGTGCTCGGCACAGGCAAGATCGATTTCCTCAAAGTCAGAACGCTCGCCGAGGAAGGTCTGATCGCGCTCGAGGCGGCGAAACAGAACGAACCCGCTCCCGAGCCGACAAAGGCCGAGCTTAAAAAACGAGCCGCTGAGGAAAAAGCTGAAAAGAAACGCGTGGAAAAAGAAGCAAGGGCTGCGGAGAAGGCTGCTGCGGCGGAAGGAAAAGCGGCCGCTAAAGCTGATCTACCGGCGGACAAAGCCAACGAACAGCCGCGAGCAGCGAATGACGACGCAGGCGACGTAAAGGACGCGGCGGAATAGGCCGGCCCCAACGCTACTCGCCGCCGGATAGCTGCCGCTCATACTCTTCCGCGTCGTAGCTTCCGAGCGATTCCGCAATAAGACCGTTGGCGTCGAAGACCCAGGACTCATGACCGCTTATCTCCACCGACCTGCCTGAGCCCCCGGGCCCTGTATTGGTTCCCGTCAATGTCCAATAAAACAGCGTCCGCTCTCCATCCGCTCCGAGTGAATCGAACGACACGCGCATATCGGGAAAGGCGCTCATAAAGCCGAGCGCAACCTCTTCAATCTCCGCCCTCCCCACGGCGGGCGCGGCGGCGTTGACTTTCAGCGAACCGTTTTCGCTGAAGAAGAGAGCAACGCTGCGAGGCTTCTGGCTTGACCAGGCCTCTGCATAGCGACTGGCGAAATCCTGAAGGTCGGACGGTTTCATCGGCTTTTCTTTACGATCAACCGCGCCGCAGGCGGCGAGAAAAAACAGCATGGCGATAATCAGCAGGTTTTTCATTTCACCCTCCCGGCGCATAAAACTAGGACACTTCCCGCGCCGCCGCCGCCGCGCGTTCGGCTTCTTCATCATCATGGATATGATCGTCTTCGTCATCGGAAGAGGGCGTTTCCGCTACAGTATCGTTTTCTTCAATGTTTGATGACTGGGGCTGGGTTTCAGCGCCTGATTCTTTCTCCAGCGCGGCGTCGGGCGCCGGCGGAGCCGTCAGTAAGCGGATTTCTTCCGCCGACACGCCCTCGCCGGCGTCTTCAAGCGGCGGCGGGCTGAGCCGCGCGAACTCCATATATTCGCGCACCAGCCGCGCCCAGCCGTCTTTCGTAAAATGAAATTCGCCGTCAGCGCCGGGGCGCGGATCGCGCGGTGCATTCGCCGCCCGTTCGAGCCAGACGCGGCCCGCATCCGCGCTATTAAGGCCCGACATCGCCTCGGCCATGAGCGAATAATCATAAGAAGTCGGGGCGCTCATCAACAGCCGCTCGAGTTTTGTCATGGCGCTGACCCATTCCCCGAGAAGAACATGCGCCTTCGCCTCAAGCAGTTTCGCCTCGCGCGATTCCGGATTTTTCTCGGCCAGTTTCTGAAGACGGGCGGCGCGTTTTTCCGGCTCTTCTTCCGAGTAAAGGCGGTCGTAAAGCCGGATCAGCGCCGGATGGGCGGCGAGTGCGAAGGCCGCGTCGATCGTCTTCGCCGCACGCCCGTTCTTTCCTTCGTCAGCGTAAAGGCGCGCCGAAAGAAGCGCAGCCGGCGTAAATCCCGGCGCGAGCTTCAATGCAGTTTCTGCTTCCTTGTTCGCTGTCTTGTTGTCGCCGCCCGCCGCCGCCGCATAGGCGTCGACTGTTAACAGCGCCGCGGTTCCCCGGTCGGCCTTGTCGAGCGGGATGATGTTGTTGCGCCGTCCCTTTGCAATCGCTTCGCGGGCCTCACCCCAGGCGCCGCGGTCGAGGCTCAGCTCGATAACGGATTGAAAGGCCCACTGTGCACCCGGGCGCAAGGCGAACGCCCGCTCGGCGTATTCACGCGCGAGCGTCCGGTCGTCCTTCGCCATCGCCTGCAGATAAAGCCCTTTAAGGCCTAGGAACTCCGTTTCCGGCGCCGCGAGCATGGCGGCGTAACTGGCTTTCGCCTCGGCTTCGTCGCCGCTTAGTTGCGCCGCCTGCGCCGTCAAAAGCCGGGTCAGCGCAACATCGTCGAGATTGCGCTGGGCAAGGCGCGCATGGTGGGCCGCCCCGCCGGCGTCGCCAACCGCCACCGCCTCAAGTCCCCGGGTCAGCGCCGCCACGCCGCGGGCGCGCCTCGCCGCTTCTTCACGCGCCCTTATCTTGCCCGGCAAGGCCATGATGTCCTTGATCTTGTGCGTGACGTAAATGACGACGAGAAACGCTGCGAACACGCCGCCGACAATCAGACCGGCCGGCCCGTCAATCCGCTGACCGAAGACTTCGCCGGTAATGCGGCTGTCCATATAGGCGAAATAGGTGACAGCCCCGGCGAAGAGCACCAGCGACAACAGGAAAATCAGGATACGGATCATAAAATTCGCGCCTACCCTGCAGACCCGTCCAGGAAATACGCATCAAGCGCCATCAGCGCCGCATCGATCTCGGCGCGGGCCCGCGCGTCATTCATCCAGCCGCTCATCGCCTCCTGCGCCAATGGCGGCAGAGCGTCCAGTTCAGCAAGGGCGCCGGCGAAATCGCCGCTCAATACATCGCCTTCCGCTCGCGACATCACAGCACGCGCGCTATCGCCAGCCTGCGGCCTCGCCGGCCGCACCGCCACAAGGCTTTGCAATCGCGCGACAAGCCGCTGAAACCCGTTCTTCGCGTTTGCCTGCCCCGCAGCCGCGAGACCTGCGCGCGCCGCCGGGCCGAACCCTTCCTTGAGCGCCATGGTTTTTGGCGCGCCTATGGCGGCGTAGGGCTGCAGGGCGGCGAGCGGCGCGGCGTCGGGTACAAGATTCGAAAGCGCCCGGAGTTCACTGGCGAACGGCTCACCCTCTTCAACCGCGCGACGCAGCACCTGAAACGCGGCGGCGCCCACGGCAAGCTTGCCGGGAGCGGCGGTTTCATCGTTGCGGATCTTATTTAGCTGATCGCGCATATCCGACAATTCGGCCGCTGCGCGTTCGTCCCGCGCCGCGATCGCCGCGGCGAAGTCCTCGCGCATGGATCGGATTTCATCTTCCAGCGTAGCGGAGCGTTCGCGCTCATCTTCAAGGGCGCGCGCCAGCCCATCCGTCTGTTCGCGGAACGCTTCCTTGAGCGCCGCAACGTCATTCCTGATTTTCGCCGTCAGGTCGGGATCGGCTGATAGCCCCGGCGCCGGGCCGGAATGCGCCGCCGGCGGCGAAGCTGCGATTACCGCCCCGGCTTCGTCTGCAGTTAGCCCGGCGTCCGCCAGCGCTTCTTCTTCCCGTTCAAAACCGGTTATGGCCGCTTCGTCATCACTCGCCTCTGCGAGTTCTTCCGGCGCGGCGGCGAAATCGTTCGCCGCCTGCTTTGCGGCTTCCCTGAAACTTTGATCCGTCGTGATGTCTGCAGCGTTGCTTCCAGCCGGCTCGCCGGCGGCCGGCGACAAATACCCTTCGCTATCGCTTGCGGCCTCCTGCGTTTCCTTCTTGATCGCCCCGGCCGCATCAACGACAGCATCGTTCAGGACCTTCGAAGCATCTTCCGTGACGACCTCCTCAAGATCGGCGGTCGGTTCGTCGACAGAGCCGTCCGCAGGCGCTTCCGCGGTATCTGATGTCTCGCCAGCGTTCTCACTTTCAACCGTCCCGGCATCAAGAATCGCTTCCACGCCAGCATCGGAAACCTTGTCCGTTCCGCCGGAGGAAAACCGCCAGAGCGCGAACAGGCCAAGGGCGACGACGACAAAGCCAATGAACAACCATACGCCCGGAGTCAGCGTCTTGACGCCCTGTGGCGATCCCGCCTGCGCCTGACCCGGCGCGGCGTCGAAGGCGGCGGTTTCCTCATCCGGCGCCGTTTCGTCGACAAGCTCGGCTTCGACTTCCGGAGCGGATGTCTCCTCGGCCGTCTCGTCCTGCTTGTCCGGCTCATCCGCCATGGGGGTCGTCCTTCAGCAACGCCTCACCTCTAGTTACGCCTCCCGCCCCCGCGTCTCAAGCAGGTGCGGCCATCAGCGCAATCATCGCCCCCGCATCGCGGCGGGACGCAACGCGCACATCCTTCCAGGGAAGCGCGCGCGCCGCATCCGCCACAGCATCGCTGAGGCATGCGGCGACGATGGTTTTCAGCTGACGCTCCAGTCCCGCCGCCTCAACGAGTTCGACGAAAAGAGCGGCGGTGCGCGGAGAAAAGAACGCCGCCCAATCCGCTGGAGACGGACCGACGATCGCTTCGCGCGCAGCGTCAGGCAGGACGGGAACAGCGCGCATTTCATATAATGTCGCCCGCCGCGCGCCGACGCCCGCCGCTTTTAAAAGCGCCGCGAGATCGCCGGCGAGATGCGTTCCCGCGATATGCAGCACGTCGCCCCGCAATGTTTCTTTCTCCGCCGCAATGAACGCCGCAAGACTTTGAACATCCCCGCCTGCAGCGTGAACGGTTTCAAACCCGGCTTCACGCGCAGCGGCGGCGCTGGCCTCGCCAACGGCGAACACCGGCCAGTCGCGCAAACCGGACTGGCGCGCAAAGGCGCGCACCCCATTCGCCGAGGTGAACGCCAGCGCGCCGGCGTTCTCGATCGCGACAATCGCGTCGAGAAACACCATCTCCATGAGCGGCGCGACGATGGGCTCAACGTCCGCTGCGCGGCACTCCGCGGCGAAAGCGCCGGCGTCCGGCTGTGGGCGCGTGATGAGCGCTTTCATATCCGTTTCTCCCGGCGCACGCTGATGACGTAAGGACCGCTGGCGCCGTTCTGGGAACGAAATAATGCGTCAGGGCCAAATTTTCATCCCGCCGCCTTGCCTTCTGGGCGGCTTTTCGTGTCCAAGCGCGTAACCAGTCTCAGGAGGCATGGCAAGCTGAGCATCACCGCCACATCGAAGGAACTTCTGGTTCTCGGGCTCGAGACCAGCTGCGACGACACCGCCGCCGCGATCGTGCGCCGGTCGTCCGATGGCGCCTGCCGGATTGTCGCCAATGAAGTCTGGGCGCAACATGAGGATCACGCGGCTTATGGCGGCGTCGTCCCGGAGATCGCCGCTCGCAGCCATGTAGAGCGTCTCGACGGGGTGATTGAAAAAACGCTGCGCGCGGCGGGATGCTCGGGCCAGGAAATAGATG
>CAJXLJ010000051.1 GCA_913055785.1 uncultured Parvularculaceae bacterium
CGGCGGCGCCGGGCTTGTCCGAAAGACCCGGCGCAAAGAAATCCGGATTACCGCGGCCGTCGCGATGACAGCTATCGCAAGACAGGCCGCCGCGCGCCGCCTGCCCGCCGAACAGGAACGGGCTGTAAAACGCCGCACGGCCGACATTCCGCAGATAAGCAGTGTCAGCGTCATGCGCGGCGGCGAGGCACTCTCCCGGACGCGTCGTCATTGCGGCGACTGCATCGGCCGATGGAGCGAGCCAGAAGTGACTGCGCAGCGCTGCGGCGGCTTTCGCGTTTTCCACATCCGCATCCGCGCGGTCCGCGGTTTGGCATCCCGCAAGGACAAGCAAGAGGCCGGCTGCGCCAAACGCCGTAATCTGCAAACGACTCATCAGCCTCATTGGCGCGCGGCGCTGCGCAGGGACTCCTTGACGTCGATCAGGCGTGCAAGGTCTTCGCGCTGCGCGCAGCCGAACGCGCAAAGCCGGTCAAGCGACGCAAGCTGTTTCTTCGCGCGTTTAATATCCCCGAGTTCAAGATAAAGCTCACCGAGATATTCATTGGCGCCGAGGTGGCCCGGATCGATGCGAAGCGCCGCCGCATAATAGGTTTGCGCCTTGTCAAAGCGGCCAAGCTTGCGGTGGGCGTAGCCGAGATAGTTGAGGATATTCGGGTGCGGTCCAATAACGGCTTTCGAAGCATAAAGGTCGCTGATCGCCTCTTCATAACGCTCTTCATTGAGCAACCGTTCCGCCGCGAGATAACGCCCGACGCCATCGTCAGACGCCGCCGCCGGCATCGCTGCCAGATACGCCCCGAGATCAAGCGAGCTGGACTGGTTGCCGGACGCCAGCGCCGCCTCAAGCTTGGCGGCCGCTTCCGCAAGACGGGCCTGATCGACGCCTTCGCACCCGTTCGACTGACACCCGCTCTCAATTTCCTTCAGCGCATCTAGTTGATCGCGCGCGTCATCGGTACGCCCCAGTTCGATACTGACAAGCCCCAGCGTCTCACGCGCCTCGATATAGTCCGGGCGCTCATTGATAGCGCGTTCAAGATAGCGGACAGAGGACTTCTGCTTGCCCTGACCGATCTTGGCCAGCGCCATGAAATAGTTCGCCTGCGCGTCTTTCGGCGCGACCTTCAACACTTGCGCCAGTTTCTTTTCGGCGGTCCGGTAGTCGGCTTCCGATAACGCCTCAAGGGCTTCACGGTAGACCGTCTCAACATCAATCTTCATCGAGCCCGGCGTTGGCATGCGTGAACTATTGGGTTCAGATTGTTCGTTAACTGGGCCGTTGATTTCCGCATAAGCCAACGGCGCAGACAGTAAAGCCGCCGCAAGCGCAAAACCCGAAATACGGGTTTTCAGGATACGGCGAGAAGTGAAAATAGCCATGATAGCTCCGTGGATTCATATCTGGGCTGGACCGCGAATATAGCCTCAAGATAACGCTGTGCAGAACGCTTGTCCAAAACTGGCCTCAAACGATTCTATTGCGGTGCAATAATAGCATGACAACGCTTTCACTCGGAAAACGACGGATCAACCCCAAGCGACCGGATGACGGCTGCGACTGATTGAACCGCTATTTCAGCCGCTTCAGGGCTTTCCGAGCGCGCCACAACGTTCACGCCTTTTTCGTCGCCATCAATCGGATAACTCCCGATCGACACATTCCGATGTGCGTCCTGTATCTCGCGCAACTGGTCGGACAGCATTGATTCCGGCAAGCCGTACGCAGTCACAGATCGGGAGTGCAACCGCACGCCTGTTTCAATTTCACTTTCGATTGCATTCAGCATCGCCTGAAAGATACGCGGCACGCCCGCCATGACGAAGACATTATCGATGCGCACGCCCGGCGCGCCCGTAACCGGATTGTCGATGAGCACCGCCCCTTCCGGCGTGCGCGCCATGCGCAGGCGCGCCGCCGTCGCCTCAAGGCCCCGCGCGCCGTACCAGGCCCTGATCAGGGCGGCGGCCTTCCTGTGTTCGACGACCGGCACGCCGAACGCGCGCGCTATCGCCTCGACGGTTATGTCGTCATGGGTCGGACCGATGCCGCCGGATGTAAACACGTAATCGTATTTCGCCCGCAGCGCGTTCAGGGCTTCCGCAATTTCTTCCTCGACATCGCCGACAATCCGCGCCTCGCAAAGCTCGACGCCGCGCGCCGTCAGCCAGCCGGCGAGATGATGGATATTGGCGTCCCGCGTGCGGCCCGAGAGCAACTCATCGCCGATAGCGAGGATCGCAGCGCGTTTCCTAAAGGCGGCGGTCATCCAACCTCAACTCTCGATATCAAGCGATAACCTCAGTTCACCTGTAGGCGAATATCACACGCCGGGGAAGTTTGTTATCTCTTTTACGGGTCACAAAAAAAGCGCCCGACCGATAAGATCGAGCGCTTTTTCATGAAATTCCAGATTATTGGGTTGACGCCAACCCTTGAGTTACGCTGGCTACTGCCTGATCTATACGCGCTTGATTAGCACAAGATTTTCTTTCGCACCTCTCCTGCTGCTTTTGCAGCTTCTCAAGCTGTGCTTCCGCTTCTTCACGGTCTCCTAGATTAATGCTCACGAGCGCCAACAATTCACGCGCCTCAACATAGTATGGATCCCTTTTCACAGCTGCTTTCAAATGCTTTCGAGCTTCTGAAAGATCGCCTTGATGTACTCTGATTATGCCCATGTAATAATTGGATTGGGCATGAGTTTCATAGTCACTCAGGATTTCTTTGAACTTCTCCTCCGCAAGAGCGTAATCCCCGCTCCTCAGCGCCTCTACGCCTTCGTGATAGATTGTATTAATACGAGCGAGCTCAACATCATTAATTCTGTCGATCTCTTGCGGTGTAATTGAGTCTACACGAGTTGTCGGCGGCGGTGGCGGCGGTGGCGGTGGAGCGGTTTGCTGATCCGCACGCACCAGTCCTGGAGCCACCACATTACAAACCGCGATAACCCCTAAGGAAATGATCACTCGCCATATTTTACTAAAAGCACGCCCCGTGTTGGTATTTCGATACTTCATGTTTTGCCTCTTTCATCCTAGCTAATTTTACAATGCTGGGAATCAGGCGGCGCCTCCGAGTCCGTAGACAATACTCTTCGTTTAACACCTGCACACTTTTCAAATATACTTCAGGAAACTTCCTTTCAGTACAAGAGGCATTGTCGCCATGCTATATTATTGTGGTTGTAAGGTGGTTTAACCCGACAACGGTCGGCCCAAAGCACTGCTCATCGGGTAGAATCCGGCCTATTATGCCTCTATGAAACTTCTCTCCCCGCTCAGGCGCGGCCGCCTCGTCAAACGCTATAAACGCTTTCTCGCCGACATCGTCCTTGATGACGGCGATGAGATCACCGCTCATTGCGCCAATCCTGGATCGATGCTCGGCGTCGCCGTCGAAGGATCGCGCGTCTGGGTGAGCGGCCCTCACGGCAAGGGGCGCAAACTGCCGTGGTCCTGGGAGCTGACCGAGATCGACGGAACGCTCATCCCGATCAATACATCGAACCCCAACCGTATCGCCCTCGAGGCTGTCGAGGCCGGGGTCATTCCGGAACTCGCCGGCTATGGCGAGGTCCGCCGGGAGGTGAAATATGGCGTCGCCAGCCGGATCGATCTCCTTCTTGAGGGCGGGCGGCGGAAAAAGCCTTGCTATGTGGAAATCAAGAACGTCCATCTCTCCCGCGAACCTGGGCTCGCCGAATTCCCGGATTCGGTGACCGCGCGCGGGGCGAAGCACCTGAAAGAGCTGACCGGCGTTCTGGAGGATGGAGCCCGGGCGGTTATGCTTTTCGTCGTCCAGCGCAGCGATTGCAGGCTTTTCCAGCCCGCCGAAGACCTCGACCCCGCCTATGCGGAGGCCCTGCGGGCGGCGAAACGGGCGGGCGTTGAAACCTTGTGTTATGATTGCGAAGTCACCCTGAGCGAGGTAGTCCTGCGCCGCGCCCTGGACATGAAGATAGGCTGATGATGACCGACACCGCCCTTGACGACGACATTGAGATCCGCTCGAGCGAGATCAAGCTGCATGGCCCCGATGCCTTCGAGGGCATGCGCAAGGCCGGCCGCCTCGCCGCTGAATGTCTCGACATGCTGACCGGCCATGTGGCGCCCGGCGTCCCCACGGAAAAGCTCGACGATCTGGTGCGGGAATATGTGCTCGATAACGGGGCCGTCTCTGCGACGATCGGCTATCGCGGCTATCGTCACGCCACCTGCATTTCCCTCAATCACGTCATCTGCCACGGCATACCGGGACCGAAGGCGCTCAAGAACGGCGACATTCTCAATATCGACGTGACGGTGATTGTCGACGGCTGGCACGGCGACACGAGCCGCATGTATTACGCGGGCGAGCCCAAGGTGAAGGCGCGCCGCCTTGTCGACACAACATACGAGGCGATGATGGCGGGGATCAATGCGGTGAAGCCCGGCGCAACATTGCGCGACATCGGCCGCGCTATCCAGACCCTCGCCGAGGGAGAAGGTTTTTCGGTCGTCCGGGATTTCTGCGGGCACGGGCTCGGCCGCGTCTTTCACGACGCGCCCAATGTCGTTCACTATGCGGAATACAAGGACCGGTTCGGCAATACGCACCGCGCCGCCGACACCGAGCTGAGGCCTGGCATGCTGTTCACTGTCGAGCCGATGATCAATGACGGCAAGCCGGAGGTTAAGCTCCTGAAAGACAACTGGACAGCGGTCTCGCGCGACAAGTCGCTCTCCGCACAGTTCGAACATTCGATCGGCGTCACCGAAGACGGGGTCGAGATCTTCACCCTCTCCCCCAAGGGCCTCCACAAACCGCCATACGCCTGATGCCGGACGGGGATAACAAGGCCGCAAACGCCGCCAATCATGCAAAGGGGCATCGCGAACGGCTACGCGCGCGCTTTAAAAAGGCGGGCGTTGACGGCGTTCAGGACTACGAGCTCCTTGAGCTGATCCTGTTTCGCGCCATTCCCCGCCGCGATGTAAAACCGCTCGCCAAGGAGCTGCTCGCCAAATTCGGCGGGTTTGCACAAGTCGTTTCCGCACCGATGGAACGGTTGATGGAGCTCAAGGGCGTTTCTGAAAATGTCGCCCAGGAACTCAAAATCGTTCACGCCGCCTCGATCAAGCTCTCCCAGGCGCGAATTCTGAAGCGGCCGGTCATCTCCTCCTGGAACGATCTCCTCTCCTATTGCCGGGCGGCGATGGCTGATGAAAAGACCGAGCTCTTTCGCATCCTGTTTCTCGACAAGAAAAACATCCTGATCGCCGACGAGGTGCAGCAGCGGGGCACCATCGACCACACGCCGGTCTATCCGCGCGAGGTCGTCAAGCGTGCGCTCGAGCTCGGCGCCGCGGCGATCATTCTCGTTCACAATCACCCGTCCGGCGACCCGACGCCTTCGCGCGCCGACGTCGACATGACGAATCAGATCGTCAAGGCCGCGAGCGCGCTCAACATCCGCGTGCACGACCACCTCGTCATCGGCCATGAACATCACGCCAGCTTCAAAACGCTGGGATTGCTCTGACCCATGCCGCGCATCATCACGCTCACGCCCAATCCGACATTCGACTTCGCCTGCGAGGCGGATTTCGTCGAGGCGAACCGAAAGCTCCGCTGTTACAATCCGAAAAGCCATCCGGGCGGCGGCGGCGTCAATGTCGCGCGCGCCGCGTCGCGTTTGGGCGGGGACGTTCTCGCCATCTTTACGGCGGGCGGGCTTTACGGCGAGGCGTTGAAAAAGCTTGTCGAGGCGGAAAATATTGCGACCCGCATTGTTCCGGTGAGCGGCGACACGCGCATCGCCTTCCACGTCCGCAATCACCGGGAAGAAAACGAATACCGTTTTAACCTGCCCGGCGCCGAACTGACCGCTGACGAGGCCAAAGCCCTGATTGACGCGGTTTCAACGGAAGCGGCGGCGGGCGACTATGTCGTCGGCAGCGGCAGCCTGCCTCCCGGCGCGCCGCCGGACCTCTGGGCGCGCGCCGCGCGGGCCGCCAAGGAGAAGAACGCGTATTTCGTACTCGACTCTATCAGCGGCGTTAAAGAAGCGCTCCGGGAAGGTCTCTACATGCTGCGCCAGAACAAGCATGAATATCAGGCGCTGTCGGGACGCGACCTCGCCTGGCCCGGGGAGATCACCGACTTTGCGAAAGAGATGATCCGCAAGGGCGGCGTCGAGCGGATGGTCATCAGCCATGGCGGCGATGGTTCGGTGATGGCGACGCCGGACGGCGTCTACCGGGTCAAGGCAATGAGTGTAAAAGCCGACAGCGCCGTCGGCGCGGGCGACTCATTCGTCGGCGCGGTCGTCACCGCGCTCGCCCGCGGCGACGATAACGACGCGGCCCTGAAGCTCGGCATGGCGGCCGCCGCTGCGACCCGTATGTCGCCCGGCACAGCGCTGTTCGATCCCGCGGACGTCACACAGTTGTTATCCGCCTACAAATAAAACGCGCCGCATGAGGTCTCTCATGCAGCGCGCTTACTCAACAACCCGGAAAAGGGTCTTATTCTTCAGCCGCGTCCTCAGCCGTCTGAGCCGCTTCCTCAACGCTCGCCGCAACCGGTTGCGGTTGCGCCGTTGCGGCGGCGGCGATTTCCGCATCGCAATTACGGCCCTGATAAAGACCGACCAGATAGATCCACCGCTTTTCTGCGATCATGCGCTGCTGGGCTTCGCGCTCCTTCTTTTTCTTGGAGCTGCGCCCAAGCAGACCGCCGACCTGGCCGATCGCGCCGAACGCCGCGCCGCCGCCGCCGGCCGATAGCGCCGCCCGTTGGGCGAGCCCGGTGCCGATAGACGCCATCTGCTCGCCATCCATCAGACCTTCCGCCGGCGAACCGCCGAGAATAGTCTCCATCGAATTGACTTCGCCAATGAGCTGCTGGCAGGTCATCGCCTGATCGCCGAACTTGATCGGCTGAGTCAGCATCGGCTTTTCGTCGTCATCTTTCTTGGCGGCGTTGGCCACGCCGCCCATAGCGATCGCCGCAGCAAGGGCGGCAAGTGCGATTTTCTTCATGTTCATCCCCGTCGGTTATTGGATCCGCCGCCACCCGCTGACGCCGGAAAATGAAGTCAATTTGCTGATTCGGCCCGTAGTTGGATTGTACAAAACCGCCACGGCTATTCGCCGTAGATCGCAACCTCAGTGATTTCGCCATTCTTCACGCCGCGAAACATGCCCGCCGTATTGAAGACCATGGCGTAAACGCCGTCAGGACCCAGAACGATAACCCCGCCTTCGCCGCCAAGACCTGTCAGGCGATGGTTAATAACGTCATCAGCGGCGTCCGTGAGAGACTTGCCGCCATATTCAACCTGAGCGCAGATATCGCGCGCAATCGTCAGCCGGATAAAATACTCGCCCTGTCCGGTCGCGGAAACCGCGCAGGACTTGTTGTCCGCAAACGTACCGGCGCCAATAATCGGCGAGTCGCCGACCCGCCCGTAACGCTTCAGAGTGATCCCGCCGGTCGACGTGCCCGCCGCAAGATTGCCCCCTGCATCAAGTGCAACGGCGCCGACCGTACCGAACTTGAATTCCGAAGACGCTGCGCCGCTCTTTTCACGTTCGCTCTCCAGTGCGCGCCGATATGCGTTCCAGCGCCCCTCCGTATAGAAATAGTCCGGCTCGACCAGTTCAAGCCCCTGTCGCTGGGCGAAGGTCTCGGCGCCATCCCTGGCGAACATGACATGGTTGGACTGCTCCATAATAGCGCGCGCGAGCTTGATCGGGTTTTTGACCGTCGTGACCCCGGCCGCCGCGCCGACATTGAGGCTGGCGCCGTCCATGATCGATGAGTCGAGTTCGTTCCGGCCTTCGCGGGTGAAGACGGCGCCCTTTCCGGCGTTGAACAGCGGCGAGTCTTCCATAATCACGATCGCCGCCTCGATTGCATCGAGGGCCGCGCCGCCGTTTTCAAGGATGGCGTAACCGGCGTCGAGCGCCTCGGTCAGCTTCGCCTTGTATTCGGCTTCTTCTTCCGGCGTATACCGGCCCGGCGCGAGCGCGCCGGCGCCGCCGTGGATAACAATCGTGACGCCCGGCTCAACCGGCGACGGGGTCTTTTCTTGCCCGCATGCGGTTACGGCAAGGCAGGCTGTAGCGGCGATAATCAGTCGTGAGATCATATTCAGTCCCTCCGGCGCCGCATTGTGCGCAGGATCGCCGACGGATCAAGGGGCCGGACTTATTCGATTTCGGGCAAAAGCATCCGTTGCGCGCGCCATTGCTCAACAATGCGGTCGACAAAGCCGTCATCTTCAACGTCCACAGACCAGCCGTCGGTGAAGCTCGCCGTGATGCTCCGCGGAACTGCATCCCGGTCGAGGGCGTCAAAGCGGATGCGCGTCGGCATCGGCACGCCTTCTCCGACCGCAATCGCCTCGCCCATGCCGAGCGAAGGCAGACAGCTCAGAAGACTGGTCGACGCATCCGGCACCGCCGCGCGCAACGCTTCCTGATCGGCCTGATTGGCGAGCCGCATGGCGAAGATCGTGTTGCATTGAGAAAGGATCGTCGGATCGAGTTCTGTGGGCCGCTGCGACACCACCCAAAGAGAAACGCCGACCTTGCGGCCCTCCTTGGCGATGCGGACCAGCGAACGCCGCGTTGGGCCGAATCCCTCGTTCTGATCCGCCGGCGCGTAGCGATGAGCATCTTCGCAGACCAGCGCAATCGGCGCCGCGCCGTTGCTCCACAGGCTGAACTCGAATGCAAGCCGGGAAACAACAGAGACAACGACCTGCACAACCTCGCTCGGCAAACCGCCAAGCTCGATTACGCTGACCGGCTTGTCGTGAACCGGAATGCGGAACAGCTCGCCAAGAATCTCTTTTAGATTATCCTGTACGGTGAGACCGCCGAACATGAACGCGTAGCGCGCGTCCTGACTGATCGTGTAGATACGGTTTCTGAGACGTTTGTAGGGCGCGGTATGGCGCGAGCTGTCAAGACCACCCAGCGCCTTGTCGATGAGCGACAGCAACTCGGAAATCCGGTACGGGGTCGGCGTATCGACGGTGATGGCCGTCATATCACGCGCAATCCCGGCGCGCGATGCGCCCGTGAGGTTCATTTTCTTGGCAGCCGGCACAAGGTCGGCGAGGATCTCGATTTCTTCCGAATAGCCGGCCCTGCCAGGATAAAGAACTTCTACAAGCTCATCGAAAGTCAGCATCCAGTATGGCAGCGTAAAGCTGGTCGGATCGAAAACAACCGCGCGGTCGTCAAAGCTTCTCGAATATTCGTTATGCGGGTCGAGCACCACGATATGGGCGTTCGGAAACCGTCCAAGAACCGAACGCAACAATAAGGCGACGGCGCAGGATTTGCCGGCGCCGGTAGTGCCGAGGATCGCGCAATGACGCGAGAACACTTCGTCGACATTGACGGTCGCAGGGATATGCGCGTCCTGCTTGACGACGCCGATCCGGACGCTCGATACGCCGTTAATGGCGAACAGCGCTGTCAGTTCGTCGCGCGTCGCCACATGAACGGTGTCGCCGAGCGTCGGAAAGGATGAAACCCCGCGCCGGAAGCGCGCGGGCGCATTAATGGTGGGCTTGGAAAACTCGCCGATCAGTTCAACTTCAACGATGCGCATCGCCGCTGACGGATTGTCCTGCGACGGCGCGGGCACGCTCATCGCCGACACGAGACCGAGGACGACGCTGGGTCCAGCGTCGATGCTCATGATGGCGCCGAGCTGCGGCCGCTGAGCCCGGTCTTCACCGGTGCGGTCCTGTTCCAGCATCACGAGCGCATGAGACCCGGTGACAGAGACGACCGTACCGATGCGCGGTTTGTCCTGAAAGGCGTTGTCGTAGGCTTCCGCGGTCGGCGAAGCGGCGCCCTTGCGGACAATGGACGACTTGCGGACTGGCGCGTTAAGCGGCGTCATGGGCTTTCTCCACAATGAAATCGTTACGTTCTTCCTGAGCCTCCGCCGTTTGCGGGCTCGCGATATGTTCAGACGGCGGCAAGGCGATGCGCACGAGCGTACCCTGCCCTTTGCGGCTCTTGATGGTGAAGCGGCCGCCCTGCATTTCGACGAACGTCTTGGCGACGGCGTAGCCGATCCCCGGCCCTGAAAACGACCGGTCGAGACCGCGATGCATTTCCGTAAACGCTTCGAGCGCTTCGTTGAGTTCCTCGTCGGAAAGCCCGGCGCCGTTGTCGCGCACTGCGATTTCCGGCCAGCCGCGTTCGTCGAGACGGGTGCGGACCAGAATCCGGCCGCCTTCTCCGCAGGCCTTCACCGCCGTTTGCAGAAGATGATCTATCGCCTGGCCGGTGCGCTCGCTATCGCCCCAGCCGAATACGCCGGCGCCGTCGTCCCGGCTTTTGATGGTGACGCCATCCGCCCCGGCGCGAACGCCAACGCGTTCGATCGCCCGGTCCATCGCCTCGCCCAAATCGACGTTCTCGCCAACGATTTCGACGGATCCGCTTTCGAGCGCGGCGACTTCAAGAATGGTGTTGATATGGCCGAGAAGCAGGTCCGCGGACTGCAGAATGTATTCCGCATAGGTGCGCTTCTGCTCCTCATCAAGGCTGTAGTCTGCGCCGTCGCGCAGCATCGTCGCAAAGCCGATGATCGCGTTTAACGGCGTGCGCAATTCATGATTCATGTTGGCGAGGAACTCTGAACGCGACTTGATCGCCACTTCGGCTTCGGCGCGTGCGGCGCGCACTTCCATTTCGGCGCGGCGGCGGCGCAACGCGTCGCTCATGCGATGAGCGTAGTCGCCGATCAGCGAACCTTCAGAATGAGTGAATAATTTCAACGCGCGCATAAGTCTTCCTCGCGGAAAACCTAGCCTTGAAGCGCTAATGCGTCGTTAAGCAATCAGTGGCGAGTGTCGCACCTTAACGCGGCGTTAACCCTGTTAAAAGGCGGCGAATTACGCCAATGGTTCTGCTGTCTCGGGCTTATCCGGCTTCGCCTCTTTCTGTTTTTCCGGCTTAGCCTCTTTTTGCTTATCCGGCTTCGCCTCTGGCGGCTTCGGCAGGTAGGCCAGCACCGTATCGCCGATATCCGGCTTCACCGGGGCTTCCTTCGAGGCGAAGAGCAGCGCGCCCTTGCGAATAATCAGCACGATCTCGGCGCTTTCCGGCAAGTCTTCCAAATAGCGCTCGGGCGGATATTCCTCGGATATGCGGGTGCGCTGGTAGATCCAGCCGCTGTAATGGCGGCGCAGGAGTTCGTCGAGCGGCGCGGCGGAATGGAGGAACGTCCTGCCCTGCAGGGTGAACGAAAGCGCCTGCCGGTCCTCCTCGTCCTTGCCGCGATGGTTAACCTGAAAGATCGCCGCCCGCCCCAGTTCGGGCGCAAGGTCGGTGGAGACCAGCGCGTTATGGGATTCATTGCCGCTGACCGCCAGCAGGTAGCCGAAACGGTTTAGATCGAGATGGTGTTCGGTCACCTCGGAGAGAATTTCGCCGTAGTAAGTCGGGACATTGGCGAGACGCGCGGGCTTCAGGCGCCGCCAGGAATTGTCGGCGACCATCACCGGGATTTCGAGTTCTTTCAGTTTCGCGGCCAGCGCGATCGACCAGGGCGAGGCGCCCGCGATCAGCACGCCCGGCCGTTCGCGCGACGCAAGCCCCATCGCCTTGGCGAGCGGTCCGATGGTGAACCCATGCGCGATCACTGTCGCAAACACCATGGCGAAAGCGAGCGGGATGAGCTTCGCGCCGTCCATATAGCCTTCCGCCATCAGGGACGCGCCGAAGAAGCTGGAGACCGCAACGGCGACAATGCCGCGCGGCGCGATCCAGCCGACCAGCAGCCGCTCCCTGAACGGCAGCCCGGCGCCGATCGTCGAGATGAAAACCGTGAGCGGCCGGACAACGAATAACATCGCCACGAGATACCAGAACACCGACCAGTCGAGCGCCTTGATAGACTCGAAAGTGAGGTTCGCGGTGAGGATGATGAACACGCCGGACACAAGCAGAACCGCAATGTTCTCCTTGAACAGGCGAAGTTCGTTAATGCTTGCGATGCGCGAATTCGCCATGGTGACGCCCATCGCGGTCACGGCGAGCAACCCTGCTTCATGCTGCAGCAGATTTGCAGTCTCGAAACAGATCAGCACCAGCGCGAGCAGCACCGGCGGTTTCAGATATTCAGGAACCCAGCCGTAGCGGAAAGAGGTCGCCGCAAACCGCCCGATGGCGAAACCGAGCGCCGCCGACAGCATCGAGGCGACGACAATCGAACTCAAGATATCGCCCGCCGACGCATGAAGGCCGTCGAAGACAAGAAATTCATAGACAAGGACAGCGAGCAGCGCGCCGATCGGGTCGTTGACGATGCCTTCCCATTTCAACAGCGTCGCCGGGCGCGCGTTAAGTTTCGACTGCCGCAGCAGCGGGAAGATCACCGTCGGACCGGTCACCACCATGATGCCGCCGAACAAAAGCGCGATTTGCCAGGAAAGCCCGGCGATCAGATAGGCGGCGACGGAGCCGAGCGCCCAGGCGACGGCGGCGCCCGGAAAGACGAGACGGCGTACGCCCTTCGACAGTCCGCGGATCTCAGCGAAGTTGAGCTGCAGCCCGCCTTCGAACAGGATAACGGCGACAGCGACGGCGATGATCGGCCGATAGAATTCGCCGAAAAGCGCTTCCATCGGCGGCTCGCCGGGCGCGGCGTCAGGCGGCGAGAATACGCCAAGCACCGGACCGGCGATCACCCCGGCGATCGCCATCAGGACAATCGCCGGCAGGTTCAGCCGCCACGCCAGCCATTGCGCGCCAACGCCAAGGGCGCCGATGATCGCAAAGGCGAGAACAAGATTATCCATCGCGGGCGTTCACCCTTATCCTTGGCCTAGCGGTGCTTGAATGTGGGTTTACGTTTTTCGACGAAAGCGGCCATGCCCTCTTTCTGGTCCTCGGTGCCGAAAACCGAATGAAAGACGCGCCGTTCAAAGCGCACGCCTTCAGACAGCGTCGTCTCATAAGCGCGATTGACGGACTCCTTGGTCAGCATAACGATGGGCCGCGAAAAACCGGCGATCTGTTTGGCGACACGGATCGCCTCATCGCGCAATTCGCCTTTCGGGACGATCCGGCTGACCAGTCCGCAGCGTTCGGCCTCTTCCGCATCCATCATGCGGCCCGTCAAACACATCTCCATGGCTTTCGACTTGCCGATGAACCGCGCCAGCCGCTGCGTGCCGCCGGCGCCCGGCATGGCGCCGATAGAAATTTCCGGCTGGCCGAATTTGGCGTTGTCGCCGGCGATGATGAAGTCGCACATCAGCGCCAGCTCGCAGCCGCCGCCCAGCGCATAGCCGGCGACCGCCGCGATAATCGGCTTTCTGGCGCGCGTCGCCTCTTCCCAGTTCGCAGTGATGAAGTTTTCCTTATAAACCTCCATATAGTCTTTCGAGGCCATCTCCTTGATGTCGGCGCCGGCCGCGAAGGCTTTTTCAGAACCGGTCAGCACCATGCAATTAATTGCATCGTCCGCCTCGAATTTCAGGATCGCGTCGGTAAGTTCGTCCATGAGCTGCTTGTTGAACGCGTTCAGCGCATCCGGGCGATTGAGCGTGATGATCCCGACCGCGCCGTCGGTTTCAGTGAGAATGCATTCGTAAGGCATGAGATATCCTTCAAGTCAGTGAGAGTCAGGCAAGACCGATCAGGCGGATGACTTCCTGACGGGTTTTTTCATCGTCACGGAAAACGCCCATCATGCGGCTGGTGGTCATGGAAACGCCGGGCGTCGTAACGCCGCGGGCAGTCATGCAGGCGTGGCTCGCCTCGATCACCACCGCAACGCCCTGCGGCTCCAGCACTTTCTGGATGCAGTCGGCGATCTCGGCGGTCAGGCGCTCCTGCACCTGCAGGCGCCGCGCATAAGCCTTGACGACGCGCGCGAGCTTCGAAATGCCGACCACCTTGTCGGTCGGCAGGTAGGCCACATGCGCCTTGCCGATGATCGGCGCCATGTGATGCTCGCAGTGAGAGTGAAACGGAATGTCCTTTAACAGAACGATCTCGTCATAGCCGCCGACCTGTTCGAAGGTGCGCTTCAAATAGGTTTCAGGGCATTCTTCATAGCCTTGAAAATATTCAAGATAGGCGTCGACCACCCTGCGGGGCGTGTCCTTGAGCCCCTCCCGCGCCGGGTCGTCGCCGATCCAGCGGATGAGCTCGCGCACCGCTTCCATGGCGCGCTGGCGCTCATCCTCGGTTCTCTGGCGCGGCGTTCCCGCCATGAAGCTACCTTTCGCCGATCGGCGTCACATTCCGTTGGGCGGAACCTGTATAGTTGGAAAGCGGCCGGATCAACTTGTTGTTGCCGAGCTGTTCCATCACATGGGCCGTCCAGCCGGTGATGCGGCTCACGACGAAGATCGGCGTGAACATCGGGATTTCAAAGCCCATCAGATAATAGGCTGGCCCCGCCGGGAAATCGAGATTGGGGTAGATGCCCTTTTCGGCGACCATGGTCTCATCGAGGATGCGGCTCATCTCCCAATAGCTCTTGGCTTCCTCGCTGCCGATGACGTCGACCATCTTGTTGAAGGCGTCGGTCATGGTGGGAACCCGGCTGTCGCCCGAGCGATAGACGCGATGGCCGAAGCCCATGATCTTTTTCTTGGTGGCGAGCGCATCGAGCATCCACGCTCTCGCATTATCCGGAGAGCCGACCTCTTCCAGCATGTGCATCACCGCCTCATTGGCGCCGCCATGCAGGGGGCCCTTGAGCGATCCGACGGCGCCGGTTACGGCCGAATAGATGTCCGACATCGACGACGCGATGGTGCGCGCGGTGAAGGTCGAGGCGTTGAACGAGTGTTCGGCGTAAAGCGTCATCGAGATGTCGAAACATTTGATGACTTCAGGCGCCGGCACTTCGCCAAAACACATGTGAAAAAAGTTTTCGGAGAAGGCGAGGTCTTCGGTCGGCGCAATCGGCTCCTTGCCGTTGCGCAGCCGGAAGGTCCCGGCGACGATTTCCGGAATCTTCGCATACATGCGGATCGCCTTGTCGTAGAGCGCTTCCGGCGATGAATCGTTCGCGGTGTCGTCTTCCTGACCGAGGAAGGAGATCGCCGTCCGCAGCGTATCCATCGGATGCGCGTTCTTGTTGAAGAGCGACATGACGTTTTGGAGGTCGCCGGAAAGACCGCGCTCGCGCTTTTCATGAGCGTTGAAGGCGTCTAGCTGGCCTTGCGTCGGCAGCTCGCCGTTCCAGATGAGATAGGCTGTTTCCTCAAACCGGCATTCGGATGCGAGGTCCTGCACCTTGTAGCCGCGATAGGTGAGCGAATTGATTTCCGGCATCACCTTCGAGATCGCCGTGTCGTCCGCCAGAATCCCCGCAAGGCCGTATTTAACGTCTTCGTCGCTCATTCTATTCGTCTCCTGCCGTAACTGGATTTGAAGCGCCCCTAAGTGTTGCGCGCTTATTAAAGCCGAAACTACGCCGTCGGCGTGTCGCTGACCTGAAAGTTGTAAATCGACTCATCGAATTTGTTATACTCGTGATAGCGCAAGAGATCGTAGAGATCGCGCCGGTGCTGCATCTCATCGAGAATGCCGTTCTGATCGCCGTGTTCGAGGATCCAGTCGAGCCCGCGGTCGGCGGCGCCCATGGCGAGACGCAGGGTCGTCACCGGATAGATCACGACATTGAAACCGAGGTCTTCGAGTTCTTTCTTGCTTAAAAGCCGCGACTTGCCGAACTCGGTCATGTTGGCGAGGATCGGTACGTCGAGCGCTTTCCTCACCGCCTCGAATTCCTGTTCGGACTTCATCGCTTCGGGAAAGATCATGTCGGCGCCGGCGTCGACATAGGCTTTCATGCGGTCGATCGAAGCCTCAAGCCCTTCGATGGCGCGCGCGTCCGAACGCGCAATCAGCACGAAATTCGGATCGCGCTTGGCTTCCGCCGCCGCCTTCACCCGCTGGATCATGATCTCGGTCGGGACGATCTCCTTGCCGTCGAGATGGCCGCAGCGTTTCGGCATCACCTGATCTTCGATATGACAGCCGGATAGCCCCGCCTCTTCCATGGCGCGGACCGTTCGCGCCGCCGCCATCGGCTCGCCGAAGCCGGTGTCGATATCGATAAAGGCCGGCAGGTCGGTGACATTGGCGATCTGGCGGCCGCGATCGACAAATTCCGTCATGGTGGCGAGGCCGATATCCGGCAGGCACAGATCGGCGGCCATCACCGCGCCGGAAATGTAAACGCCGTCGAACCCTTTCTGCTCGATCATCTGCGCGCAGAGTGGATTGAACGCGCCGGGAAACTGCAGGAGCTTGCCGGAGGCGAGGCCCTTTTTGAATTCGGCGCGTTTTTCAGCGGCGTTCTTTTTGGTGAAAAGCATGCTTATTCCTCTGTACTCAAATGATCGTGCAGCCAGCCCGCCACGAATTCCCGGTCGTCAGACATGTCATGTTCAGTGCGTTCGTCAACGAGCATGGACGAGCCGTGAACGCCGTTTTCAACAATGTGAAATGTCACGCCAGCCTCGATGAGGAGATCCGCCTGACTTTGCGTAAACTCAATTTCGCGGCGCGGCCGCAGGGCGAGAACGGGCAGAAAAATCTCGTCCAGAACGGTTTCGAGCCGACAGCCTTCCATCGGATCGCCTGACGCGGGCGACGCCGCCACAACCGCGTCGATCTTTTCGGCATGGTCATGGGCGAGTCTGAAGACCAGCGCCGCCGAATAACTCGATCCCCAAACGGCGAGCGGCGCGCCCTTCGCCGCTTTCAGGGTATAGCCAAGCCCAGCCTCCAGGTCGGGATAGCCGGCGCAATAGCCCGCGTTTTCACCAAATCCTTCAACAGTCCGGTTAACGCCGCCGAAGCGGTCGCCGCCAGCGCGCTGATCCCATGCGATTACGCGAAACCCGATTTCATTGAGCCAATCCGTCAACGGACCGTACTCGCCACGCCCGTCGCCGCCCGCCTGATGGAATAGCGCAATGATCGGCGCGTCTTCACCCAGTTCGCCGAAATAGGTTTCGCCGTAGACGGTGACGCCATCGGCGGCTTTGGTTTTGACTTCATCGGCATGAGCAGACGAAATCGCAGCGATTGAGAACAGAAATCCCAAAACCACGTTACGCCGCTCACTCCGGCGTAAGCCGGAATTGGCGGCGAGAGCATGCCATAGATTCATTTTGACGCCTCCTTGAACACCGCCAGTTTTTCGCCGACGCGCTTGCCCATTTCCTCGCCGAGGGCCATCAGCCCCGTCGCCGGACGGATCATCACTTCGAATTCAACGATCAGTCCCTCATCATCGAAGCGGATGAAGTCGGCGCCCTTGAGATTGCGTCCGTTAACTTTCGCGCTGAACTCAAGCGTAACGCTCTTGCCGTCTTCCGTCGCGAACTGACGATGATAGGTGAAATCCTCAAACACGTTGATCACGGTTGAGAGAGCCAGGACCAGCGCGTCGCGTCCCTGATAGGGCGTATGCACGACCGGCGAGCGGAACACGACATCCGGATGAATGATCGCCGGCAAGCTTGCCAGATCGCGATTGGCGATGATGTCGTGCCAGCGTTTTAGCGTGCTGGCTGTCGCTGCTGTGCCGAGATCGGTCATAACGTGATCAGAAAATCCCTTTCGCCGTGTTCTCAACCAGATAGCCCGCCGGCGCCACCGGGTTCAGTTGAACGACTTCCTCCGCCGATAGATTGGGAAGCCGCTGCACCAAATCAAGGAAGCGCGCGCTTTCGGACGGATCGAGAATCTCTTCGGTGAGGGTCTTAAACTTCTTGATGTATTCAGCACGGCCGAACGGGCGGGCGCCGAACGGGTGGGCGTTGGCGATGCCGAGTTCGTCGACAAGCTCCGAGCCGTCCTCGAAGGTCACCTGGAGGTGGCCGTAGTTGATCTTTCCCTCCGGCAGCTCGTCGCTGAGGCGGGCGCCGAGGCCCGACACCCGGACCGGCTTCGAGCGGGTCATCTGGCACATCACGTCGACGTAGTGGACGCCGCAGTCGACGATCGGCGAGATCGACGACATCAGGGCCTTGTGGGTCTTCCAGTTGGCGCCCGAGGACTGCTGGTTGAGGTTCATGCGCATCACCAGCGGCTTGCCGAGCTCCCCGGCCATCTCGATGAACTTCACCCAGCTGGGGGGATGGCGGAGGATGTAGCCGATGACGAGCTTGCGGCCGCTGCCCCGTGCCTTGGCGACGATGCCCTCGGCGGCCTCGACGGTCTCGGCCAGCGGCTTCTCGATGAAGACGTGGCAGCCGGCGTCGAACGCGGCCTCGGCATAGGGGGCGTGGGTGTCCGGATAGGTGGAAATGCTGACCGCGTCGGGCTGCGTGGCCGCGAGGGCCTGGTGGTAGTCGCCGAATTCCTCGTAGCCACCGCCCAGCTCGGCGTTGAGGCGCCCCCGGCTCTCCGGGGAGCGGGTGACAATGCCGCAGATCTCGAAGTCCGGGATGCGGTGGTAGGCGAGGGCGTGGGAACGGCCCATGTGGCCGGCGCCGACGCAGAGAATCCTGATCTTGTTGCTCATGATTGGGGCGTTAAAACGACGCGACCTGACGCGATGTTTCGCCCGCAGGCAAGTTCGGAGCGCGGATCGTGGAGCGCGTCTCGATTGGAGGCCTCGCCGCTCCCGGGGGGCTCACCAGCGGAACTCGTGGGCCGGGCCGAGGAGTTGGAGATGGCTCCCGCCGATGGCATCGAGGCGCTCGAGCGCGCGGGTGATGGCCCGCGCGGCGGGCTCGGGGAGGTGGGCGATGCCCGCCTCGCGAAGGAGGCTCCGCACGGCCTCGGCGGCGGGGTGGCCGGAGCCGGCCATGCGGACGATCTCGTCGTCCTTGCGCTTCTCGGGCTTCGCGAACAGGCCCTCGATCGGGCTCTTCGGCTCCGGTCGGAGGCGGGCGCTGTCGGGGTCGACGCCCGCCTTGTCGGCTGCCCAGGCGATGGTCTCGCCGAGTCCTCCGAGTTCATCGACCAGGCCGAGCTCGAGCGCGCGGGCGCCGTGGTAGACCCGCCCGCCGGCCATCCCCTCAAGCTCGCCCCTGAGGCGGTCGCCGCGGCCGTCGGTGATGCGTTTCTTGAAGGTGCCGTAGACCTCGAGCATCGAGTCGCGAACGAGCTGCTCCTGCTCGGGCGTGAAGGGGCGGGTCATCGACATCGCGTCGGCGTGGCGGCCCCGCTGGGTGGTGTCGGGGGTGATGCCGAGCTTCTCCAGCGCGCCACCCATCACCAGCTTCATCCCAACGACGCCGATCGAGCCGGTGACGGTGCCGGGTTCGGCGAAGATGCGTTCGGCCCCTGCCGAAACGTAGTAGCCGCCGCTGGCGGCCACGCCGCCCATCGACACGGCGAAGGTGCGACCGGCCGCCTTCCACTCGTCGGTGGCCTCCCACAGGACCTCGCTCGAGAGCGCCGAGCCGCCCGGCGAGTCGACCCTCAGGACGAGCGCCTTGGCGTGCTCGTCCCGGAGGAGGCGCAGGATTTCGCGGCGCACCGGTGCGATCGACTCGTCGGAGATGCCGCCCTCCAGCACCACCACCGCCAGGTAGTCCTCGTCCGACCGGGCGTCCTTGCCGGAGTCGAGCATCAGCTTGAACACGTCGAAGATGCCGTCGATGTCCGGGCCGTCGAGGTCCGGCAGCTCGTACTCGCGGTCGAAGGTGGCGTCGGCATAGCGCTCCCGCAGCCCGGTGTTGAAGTCGGTGCGGTACTGGAGGTCGTCGACCAGGCCCGCCGCCCTGGCTTCCTCGGCGGTGAAGCTGCCGCGGTCGACCAGCTCGAGCACCGCCCGGGGTTCGAGTCCGCGGCCCTCGGCGACGCTGCCGGTGATTTGGTCGAAGAGTCCGCCGATCAGGGCCTCGGTCTCCAGCGAGCGCCCGGCCTCCACGTCCTGCAGCATCGAGGTCTTGTGCTTGCCGACCGACTGGGCGCCGTCGATGCGCTTTTCGATGGTGTGGCGGAAGTGGACGCCCAGCTTCTCGCCGATGACCTGCGCCTCGGCCATCATGGTCGCGGCGAGCTGGCGCGTTTCCTTGAAGGTGCAGATGTCCTCCAGGGTC
>CAJXLJ010000052.1 GCA_913055785.1 uncultured Parvularculaceae bacterium
TGTTTCTCGGCGCGGTCTTCACGACCATCGAACTCGATCCTGATGCAAGCGAGGCCGATCATTGCGGCTCCTGCCGCAATTGTCTCGATGTTTGTCCAACCGACGCGTTTCCCGCGCCCTACCGGCTCGATGCGCGGCGCTGCATCTCCTACCTCACCATCGAACATAAGGGACCGATCCCGCGCGAATTCCGCCGGGCGATCGGCAACCGCATTTATGGCTGCGACGACTGTCTTGCAGTTTGCCCGTGGAACAAGTTCGCCTCGCTGGCGAGCGAAGCGGCGTTTCACGCCCGCGAAGCGCTGAAAGCCCCTGCGCTCGCCGAACTCGCCGCGCTCGACGACGGCGCGTTTCGCGCGCTGTTTTCGGGCTCCCCGGTGAAACGGACGGGGCGCGACCGGTTCGTTCGCAATGTCCTGATCGCCATCGGCAACAGCGGCGAAGCCGCGCTAAAATCTGCCGCGCGTGACCTGCTGCGCGACGACAGCCCGCTGGTGCGGGGCGCCGCCGTCTGGGCGTTTTCCCAACTAGCCGGCAGGGAAGAATTCACCGCCGCACGCAAAAAAAACGCTCCCCTCGAAACCGAGGAGAGCGTGAGGAGGGAGTGGGGCGCGTGAGAGTATAGGCGGAGCGTCAGGCCTCGACCGTCACCTGAACATGAGCTTGTGAAAAGACGCCGTTGTTGTCCTGAACCCAGTACCAGAACTCGTCGCTGCCGACGTAGTTCGGATCCGGCACATAAAGAACCGAACCGTTATCCTGTGCGTAGACCTCGCCATGTTCGGGGTGCACGAGGCCGTCGAGCTCTATGAGATCGCCGTCGGGGTCGAAATCATTGGCGAGCACGTCAATCAACACCGAGCCGCCCGCATCAACCGTGACGGCGTCGTCTCCGGCGACCGGAGCGTTGCTGTCGACATCGAGGACGCCGCGATAGCCCGGGCCGTCGCCGGCGTATTGCTCCCCATAAGCAACGCCGCCGCCGATCTCGACATAGGTCGGCACCTTGATCAGCTCGCCGGTCGTCCGGTCGGCGAAATAGCGCTCGAACACCGTGACCGCCCGACCATCCGGCAATGTCCAGTAGCCTTCCTCTTCGATGGCGCCTTTAAGACCTTCCCAGCGGAAGCGATGAACATCGACGCTGTAGATATCCTGATCGCCGAGCGAGTCCGTCTTGACCCCGGGCAACGTCATGAACCAGCTGCCCGGCGTTTCGAATAACGGAAAATCCCCGAGGCCGGAATCGAACTTGAGCTGGTGAATCAGGCTGTCGCCGGAGAGCACCGGGTCGCCATTGAGGTTGCGGTAGTCCTGCGCCGCGCCGCTGATATCGACATCGATAAAGAAATACTCGAAGGCGTTATTAAAACCGTCGAAGGTCACCGTCTTGTCGAGATCGACGCCTGTGTGAAAGCCGACGATGTCGACGTTATTCACTACCAGGTCGAGCGTATTCGGCCCGGTGCCGACGCCGTATCCGTCCTGGCCGTTATCCGAGGCGATCAGGCGCGTGTCCTTGACGATATAATGAGCGGTATATTCGAGATGCACGCCGTAGCGGACTTCCCACGCCGTAAATTCATCGATTACGGAATGGATGTCATGCCCTTGCTCGGCGTTCTGCTTGACTACCATGAAGCCGACATTCGACGCCAGCGCCTCATTATTGACGAATTGCGAAATCGCCGGCTGGTAAATAAAGGCTTCATCGAGATAGTTGAGCGACTCCGGCTGCGGCGCGGTTTTACTCAAAACATTGATGGCGCCGTCATTGCCGGCCCGGGAAAAATAAACATAGGCCTGGCCGCTCGGAATGCCGGCGGCGACATTGTCGACCGCATCGACGATCCGGCCCTGGAACCAGAAACCGGCGCCGGTTCTGCCGAGATCAAACGAATTGACGTCATCGGCGCCTTTCGGATTGCCGAGATTGCCGATGCCCGCAACGCCGATCGACTTGATGGCGATGTTATGGGACCAGCGCCCGGTTTCATTGCCGGTTTCCGCGACAAAGGCGGCGCCGAAGGCGTCATAAACGGCGTTGTCGGCGAGGATGGCGTTCGAATCGTGATGCACGACGCCCCAGCCGGGCGAGCCCCAGACCGCATTGCCGACCAGCATGACCGGGTCTTCGATGTCTTCAACGCCGCCATGGTGGATGTGCAACGGATAGCGCGCCTTGACGTTGGTGTCGTATTGCGTCGAGCTCAGCTCGTTGACATCGAACGCGCGTTCCGACTTGTCGGTCCTGCCAAGGTCTGAAAATTCTGCGTAGCGCACATCCATTGTATCGGCGTGCATCAGCATGACATGACCGCGCTGATAGACCGGCAAATCGTCGGCATTTTCCGTTTCGAAACGGACATTGCGCGTATAATTGGCGACATAGGCGTGAAGATCGGCCGCCGGCGCCTCATGATCATATTCCAGCGCGCGGTCGAAATGGATGACATTGCCGTCGATCGCCGTGATAACCAGTTCTTCGTCTTCGGTTTCGATGGCGCGTTGTTCACCGACCGGAACCCACTCGACTTCCGGCAAATGCGTGCCGGTGAGAACAATCCGGTCTCCGACCTGCCAACCCTCCGGCGCCGTTTCCAGCGTCATTGACGTGTCGCCGGCCATCGGATCGACTGCGGTTTTCAGGAAAGTGTCCTTGTGGGCCCCGTGGATCTCCACATCGCCCATGGTGATGAGTCCGCGGGACAGCAAGAGCGGATCCCAGCCGACATCGATCGGACCGTTGTCGGCGAACTGAATGACGGTTTCGACGCTGGCTTCAACCGGGTTGTCGACCGTGCCGATGGTCAGATGGCCCGCGCCGGTGACAACCATCGTGTCGACTTCCATGAAAGTGTCCGCATCGGTCGCGAAATGCAGCATCCCGTCGACACGCACCGTGAACAGGGAGGCGTTGCTTTCGCCATCATACATGACCATGACCCCTTCCGGGATCACCACCTTCGCGCCCTCGCCCGGCACTTCGCCGCCGGCCCATGTGTTCGGGTCGAACCATGAGCCGTTGTTGACCGCAACATGCGTCGCTTCACTGACCAGAACGAGGTTCATGGTCGCCATGTGTTCGGGCATCATCTCATGCCCGCCGCCGCCATCGCCCTCATCGCCGCCATGATCATGGCCGCCCGTGCCGCCGCCGTCACCCATATCGCCGACATGGATCTCAACGGTCGCGATGCTTAAATCGCCGTGCGAGTCGCGGACTTCATACTTGAAACTCGCCACGCCGGTGAAGCCGTCTTGCGGCGTGAAATGGGCGACCCCGTTCATGTAATGAACCGTGCCGTGCGCAGCGTCGAAAACGCGCACGATTTCCAGCGGGCCGGAGTGATCGTGAATGTCGTTCGACTGCAGGTCGGATGCGGAAATCTCCAGCGGCGCGCTCATTTCCGTGTGGAACGTGTCGTTCTGGGCGTCGAGCTCGACTTGTCCGGGCGCCGGATCGGTAGCGCCCCCGCCCGCCGATCCGCCATTGTTGCCGACGCCAGCAGACGCGTTGCCGCTGTTGCCGCCTGCTCCAGCGCCCGCGTCGTCTCCGCCCCCATCCTCACCGCCGAGCGGAATGTCATTCTTACCGACCGTTTTGCACCCTTCCGCAGCGAGCAATGATGCGACGATGCCGGCGTTAGCGAGTTTGGCGCGCGCTCTGCGCTTGCGCGCGCGCGGACCGCCTGCTGAAGCCGTCAGGGCGCCCGCGCCAGCGGCGTTTAAAAGGTCATCGATGCTTGTTGAAGGCGAAGAGCCCGGGCGCGCCGCGAAACGAAAATCAAAACCCATACCAGCACTCATGTTCGCGGGCCGCAGACGCGGCGCGGAAGCGATTACAAACTTCTTGCGCGCGTCGTTTGCGCAACAGTGCTCAATCTAAAGAAGGTCAGCGACGAATCCGTTATGCGGATTTTGAAAATTGTAGGGACTGCGCGCGGATTACCGATTTTTCACGAAGAAACGCAGCCCGCACCCCCGGCGGCGAAAGCAACGGTGAACAATTGCTTTCGGCGAAACACGGATCTTTATGAAAGAGATTAAACCAGCGCAGTTATGTAACGCGCGCCGGCGTCAACGGCCGCGAATTTTTTTCTTGAGTCGCCATAAGGCCGGCGGAATCCAGTCCTCAAGAAACTCCTTGCGCTTGACTTCCCAGTCGACCGCATCGTCGGAGTCGGGCCGGGCCCGGAACTGCGTCGTGCGCTTCGCGCGCGCCTCATCCCAGGTCGCCGTATAGTAATAAAGCGCGATTGACCGGCGGGGGACGCCTTCAGGGTGCGCAATCGGCGTCGGGTGGCCGTGAAAGCTTTCATCGGTGGTCGAAAAGAGAACAGCGCGATTGAAGACCGGCGCGATGCGCGCCTCACACGCCTTCACTTTCTTGTCCCACAGCTCCAGCGACCCGCCATATTCTTCCTTCCAGTCCTTGTTGAGGTAGATCAGAAGATTAAGCCGGCGTTCAAGACCGAGTTTCTTGTGGAAATTGAAATCCGTATGCACGCCGAGACGGCCGCCCTGTTCGGTCTGATGAAACCCGCCGCCGACATAGTAGGGATCGGGAATAAGGCCGTCGATGCCGGTCATGTTTTCAAGAAACCGGATGAACGGACGCGAGTTCAGGGAATAAAAGAACGAGCGAAGCTGGGGCGGCAGGTGATCGGGATTGAAGCTTGTTTTATAGCGCTCCTGATTGCGGTCAAAGGAGCGGCTGTCAGGGTCCGGCTCTTTCGGAAACTGTTCAAGGCAGGCTTCGAGAATCTCCGGTGAGCAAAAATCATCGATTGCGATATGCGGGAAAGGCTGCGCTGTTGTGTATTTCTCGCGCAGTTCGGCTCCCTTTTGCGCAAGCGCTTCCACATCGAAGAAACCGAATTGCTGATTTGCGATATCAAGATAACTCATAATCGTTGCAGCCGTTGCTCGTCTCCATGAAGTTATAGCCGATCCCGGTAAATTTCCCGAAAATCCGGGCGCAGCTATATTGACGCAGTTACGACCCCTCGCCGCCCCTTCCGGTGCGCGTCCAGGTTCGTGAGGAGCCGCGCCCTTCGCGTCCATAGATCCTTAACTTTTCGAGCAGGAACGGGACTAGACCGCCGAAGCTCGACGGCGGCAGGACGCGCCGGCCGTATCTTAACCATCCCGCCGCCAAAGCGGCGGCGAATAGCGCCGCACCCGACATAACCGTCAGCAACGGTCCGGCCCCGACCGCGAAAGCGCCCGCCCCGCACAGCACAGCAGCGGCGGCGAGCAGTCCCGCCAGCATCAGGAGCGGCGGCACCAGCGCATCGAGCGCCAGCGCGACGCGTTTGAAATCGCCGCTCGCGAGCCCCGCGGCCAGGGCCGGCGCCGCCCGGTTCAGGAGAACGCCGATGGAGCCGTGCTCCCAGCGGGCGCGCTGGGTGACGCTCGCAGCGCCGGTCTCCGGAAAAAAGCTCGCCACTTCCGCTTCGGGGACAAACAGCGGCGGCGTGCGCCGCGCCGCCAGTTTGAACGTAATGACGTGATCTTCGGTGATATCGCCGGCGGCGAATTCAATGCCGGCGATCGCCGCCCACGGCGCGGCGAGGCCGGCGCCGGTAAAACGCGTCACATTCGCCAGCGCGTAAAGCCCTTTCATCCGCACCTGATTGATCATCGTCCAGGCGAAGGCCGCAACGCCGAGCCGCGCGGGCGCGTTCTCGGGCGGCAGCATCAGATAAAGCGCCTGCGCCGGGCGGGCGGCGCCCATCGCCGCGGCGCCAAGCGCGTCAAGCGATCCCGGCGCAATCCGGCAATCCGCATCAAAAAACGCAACGCATTCCGGCGGCGACGAGCGCAGATGCTCGATAGCGTATTGCAGGGCGTAGCCCTTGCCGCGGCGATCCGGGTCAGTCCGCTCAAGCGTTTCGGCCCCCTCGCTCGCGGCGACGTCGGCGGTGTCGTCCGTACAATTATCGGCGACCACGATCAGCCGGTCGCGCTCTTTCATTTGCTCCCGCAAATTTCGCAAGGTCGGCCTGATATGTTCGCTCTCATTGTGGGCGGGTACGATGATCGTCATGGCGCAGTTTCTCGGTCCGGACGCCGCCTTGCGCGTTGGGAGAAATGACGCCGCCGTTTCGACGAAGAAGATCAGCGCGGGAAGGAAGGCGATGACCGCAACCGTCCAGCAGAGGATAGAGAGAAAGGCGGTCATGACGACGTTCCAGGCGCTTCTGCAAAATGCGCGGCAAGAATCTTCGCCAGCTCGTCAATATCGTGCATCGTCTCGACGCGCTTCAAGCCTTCTGCGCCCATCGCCGCGATCTTTTCGTCGCTCGCCTCGATCGCCAACCGCATGGCCCCGGCGATCGCCGCGACATCGCCCGCCGGGGTCAGCCAGCCGCACGCATCCGTTTCAACGAGTTCAGGAATACCGGCGATATAAGTCGCGATCACCGGCCGTTTGAGCGCCAGCGCCTCCATGATCGACACCGGCAGCCCTTCCGCATAGCTCGGCAATATGAAGCCGCGCGACGCGAGAATCGCCTCGCGCACTTCCGCCGGCGTTTTCCAGCCCGCCAGCTCGACATTTTGCCGAATACCGAAATGGGCGATCGCCTTGTCGATCTCGCCGCGCAAGGGCCCGTCGCCGATCAGCGTCACCTTGACGCCAGGACAGGTTTTCGCGGTGAGCGCTGTCGCCTCGACAAGATCGATCTGGCCCTTCTCGGCGCATAAGCGCCCAACGCAAACGAAATGCGGCGCAGACGGGGCCGGTTCGCCGGCGCCTTCGTAGAAGCTCTTCTCTACGCCGCAGCGAACGATCTTGATGCGCGGCCAGGTTTCAGGCGGCGTCAGTTTTTTGAGCTGGCTTTTGCCGAAAGAAGAAACTCCGGCGGTGAACGCCGCCTTACCGATCTTGCGTTCTAGCGAAATCAGCGCCGGCTTTTCGAACTCCTCGGGCCCGTGAACCGTGAAGCTGAACGTTGCATCCGCCAGCGGCGCCGCAAGCATGGCGATCGTCGCGGCGTTGGTGCCGAAATGGGCGTGAACATGAGAGAGACCGGCTTTTTTCATCCAGTCAGCCAACACCAGCGCTTCGCCGAAATAAAAGAGATGACGCAAAAACCCGCTTTCGGAACGCCACCCCATCGCCGCCGCCGCGCCGAGCGCACGCGCCGAACCGAACGGGTCGGCGATCAGCGTCCGGATCATGGAGCCGAAGAGCGCTACTTTGCCTGTCGTCACGATATGACGGGTTTTTTCCGCCTCAGCGCGGTCTTCCGGCGAAATGATCTGGTCCTTTGACGGACGGATCGCATAGCGCGCAATGCGCACGCCCCGGCGTTCAAGCGCCTGAATTTCGCGCCGGATGAAGCTGTGCGAAATTCCCGGATACTGGTTGATGAAATAAGCGATATTCATCTTTGCGCCGACATGAGGTTCGGTTGGTTCGCGCTCTACTGTTTCCGGCGCAGCCACGCGCCGCAGGCGCCGAAAAATTCAGGAAAACGGCCAAGCACCGCCGCCGTCGCCGCGCCCCAGGATGACGGCCTGAACGGCCCGCGCATCAGCGCAGAAACAAGAATGTTGAGGACATAAACGCCGGCGCCGAGAGCGATGACGCCGGCGCCGACAAGCATCGGCGGAACCGGCAGCACGAGCAGGTAAGACGCAGCGCCGCCAAGCATCGCCGCAATGACGACGCCAAGCGGAAACAATAACCCCCAAAACGCTGCAAACGCCGTTTCCGCCACGCCGAGCCGCTCCGGGTGACCGCCATGCAGCGACATCGAATAAGCGTTTTTAAAACCTTGCGCATATCGACGACGCCAGAAGCCGCCCGATCCCGACAAAGGCTGGCGGCAGATCGCCATCTCCGCGCTGCATCGCCAGACGCGCGCGCCCCGCCGGCGCAGTCTTATGCACAGGTCCTCCGTTTCCGACGTCAACAGATCGCCCCGATACCCGCCGACAGCTTCGAAGGTCTCCGCACGCATCAGCGCAGCGCCGGTTACGACACTCTGGATCTCGCCATCCTGTTCGGCGTTTTTTTGCATGCGCAAGTTCGGAAACAGTGTCTTCGCACCGGTGTGGCTTTTCAAAAAACCTTCGAGCACGGACACTTCCGGGCGCCGGGCCATAAATCCTTCAGCGGTCGAAATCCAGTCCGGATCAAGAGCGCAACCGGCGTCCAGAAACTGCACATACTTAATATGCGGCGCGATCTTCTTGAGTTGACGATAGCCAGCGTTGCGCGCGCGGCCGCCGGTGTTCAAAGCGTGGTCAGATCCCTCGACAACGACAGCGCCGGCCTTGCGGGCGATCGCGGTCGCTTCCGGCAAGGCGCCGACCGCGACAAACACGATCGCGCGGCCGTCTCCGGCGGAACGGATCGCCGCTTCCGGCGAAACTTTCTTGCCGACGCCCACGACAACAACGCCGGTGACGGACGACTCTTCCCGGACTTCGACGCTGCGCCTCGGCGCGGCGCGCTCAGCCTCCGCCGCCGTATAGGCCGTCACCTGGGTCTTTACGTCAGCGACCGGAACCGCACGGGTTGACGCCGTTCCCGGTCCGTCTGCTTTGTCATCCGGTTCGGCGCGGCGCGCGCTCCAGCCGTCATCATCGTCGTCATTTTCGTCTTCATAACTGGCCTTGCGGGCCGGCTTCTTGCGCTCGCCGCGCACGGCCTGATCCGCAAACGCATCGATCCCGCCATTATCGGCGGCTCGCAAGGGCGGCGCGGCGCGCTTGTCGGACGCAAGACCGAATACGCCGAACTCTGTCTTGTCGCGGATCACATTACGGACGATTTCAACGCCGACGACGAGGTCTTCAGCGGAAAAAGCATAAACCAGCGCCGTGTCGGCGATGATGTTGATGACCCGCGGCACGCCGTTCGACTGTTCGGCGACAAGGTCCACGGCGCGGTCGGTGAAGACGCGGCGGCGGCAGCCGGCGATGGCGAGGCGCGTTTCGATATAGGCGCGCACCTCTTCCTTGTTGAGCGGCGTGAGGTGAAAGTCCGACCCGACGCGCTGGGCGAGCTGCAACAGCTCCGGCTTGTTGAGAAGGTCCTTAAGCTGCGGCTGTCCGACGAGAATAAGCTGCAGGAGTTGGTCCTTGCCGGCGTTTATATTCGACAGCAAACGCAGCTCTTCGAGCATGTCTGTCGACAGGTTCTGCGCCTCGTCGATGATCAGGACGACACGGCGGCCTTTGGCGTATTCGGCGATGAAAAAATCCTGAAGCTGCGAAAACAGCTCCACATGGCTCTTGCCCGCGAAAGGCTGGCCGAAACCCATCAGCACCCAGCTTAAGAGATCGCCCCTGCCTTCCTGTATGTTGGAGATCAGGGCGACCGAATGGGTGTCCGAAAGCTGATCGAGCAACCGGTGAATCAGCGTGGTCTTGCCGCAGCCGACCTCGCCGGTGACGACGGATATCCCTGCGTGGTTGAGGACGCCGTATTCCAGCATGGCGTAGGCGAGCCGGTGGGTCCGGCCCCAATAGAGAAAAGACGGATCCGGCTGGATCGAAAACGGCTTCTCGGTGAGGCCAAAAAACTGTTCGTACATTGCTCGCTCGTTAAACCGGCGCCCGCGCCGCGCGCCGGTTCATTGTCATCGGCTGCAAAAGCGGATTACTGCCGCTCCAGCATCGTGCGTATTTCAGAAGCGAAGCGGAAATTTTCACCACCAGCCTCCAGCGCCTTGTTCAGCGTCGCTTGCCAGTTCCCATCCTTGCCGGCGGCGAACTCCACGACGCCGAGATGATAAAGCACTTCTGCGTTATCCGGCGCGCCCGCAGCAGCTCTGGTCAGATAGTCCAGCGCACGCTCAAGCTGTCCGTCGCGATAGAACGCCCAGCCGACCGTATCCTGAATATTGGCGTTGCTCTCGCCTTCCAGGATTTTGGCGACCTCAGCCGCCCGCTTGATGCTCGCCTCATCGAGACGCAACTCGCTTGACAGGCTGACGAAGTTGTTTGCGATGATCTTGTTTTCAGGCCGCTTCTCGACAAGGTCGCTATAAATGTCGAGCGCTTCCTCAAGGCGGCCTTCACGGAGATGAATGTCGGCCATGTAGAACCGCAATGGATCGCTGTCCGGCGCAGCAGCGAGACCGCGCTCGATCAGCGCCTTGGCGTCATCGTCGCGATCACGGCCCGTGTAGAAGCGGTAAAGCGACTCGTACACCTCAACGCGAGATGGATCAGCCTCGGCCGCGTTCAGGAGCGCCTGTTCAGCGCCGGCGCTATCGTTTTTCAGCGCCTTGACCTGTGCGAGCAGAAGGTAGGCGTTGTAGTTCTTATCGTTCGAGGCCAGCACATCCTGCAGAAGAGCTTCTGCATCGTCGATCCGTTCCGAACGCACATAAGCGCCGACGAGCGCCGCAAGCGGGCGCGTCTCCTGCAGATCGCCGCTTTTCTCAGAGGACAGAAGATTGATGAGCTGGTCATAATCGCCAAGCCCGCTAAAGGCGACCGTGCGGATATTGCGAACAACCTCGTCGTCGCCCAGACGATCAAGCTTTTCGATCGCGCTCGCTACCTCATCGGCGCCGGTCCAGTCCTGCAGCGCCAGGCGCGTCGCCGCCAGCAGCTTCAGGTTTTCCAGATCGTTCGGGTGGGCGGCCAGCGACTGCACGAGCACTTCTTCAGCGCGGCGTGCATTGTCATGACGCATCAGGAATTTCGCGTAGAGATTGGTGATCTTCGCGTCCTTGCCGCTTGCGTCGAACGCCTTGGCGTATTCGGCGGTTGCGAAATCGAGATTGTCCTGCCGTTCGAAAGCCGTCGCCATGAGCACCATGGCCTCCGCCTGATCGGGGTTGTTGTTCAACACCGTGCGCAAATTGGCGACTGCCGTGTCGAACTCGCCGTCCTCGATCTGAAAGCCCGCGCTTTTCAGCAACGCGTCAGTATTGTTTTCGTCTTCGCTCAGAATCTCTTCGATCAGCACCTCGGCCTGCTGGCGCTCGCCATTGGCGATATGAATGGCGGCCAGCGTATTCTTCGCCTTGAACTCAGTGCTCTGGTCTTTCGAGCGCGAAAGCGGTTCAAGCTCAGCCGTCGCCGCGGCCCATGACCGCTGCTCCGTCAGAAAATCCACGAGCGTGAATTTCAGCTCCGTATTATTGGGCTCCGCCTCTACATAATCGCGGAGTTTCGCTTCGGCCTCTGCTGCGCCCTTGTCGGCCTTGATCAGTCTTACGACGTCAATTTTCGCGTTGTTGTTTTCCGGCTCCAGCCGAACGACTTCCTCAAGCTGCGCGACAGCCTGGCCATAGGCTTTCCGTCCGATGAATTCAGCGGCGTAGGCGCGGCGATAGGCCGGTTCTTCCGGAAAAAGCTTCACGAGATTGTCGAACGCTGCGGCGACATCCTGCTCCCTGTTCATTTGCGCAAGCAGGCGAATACGCAGGAGCTGCAGCACGGCGATCTTCGGATCGGCTTCAAGCGCGCGGTCGAGTTCGTCAAGCCCGCCGTCAAAATCGCCGGCCTGCACTTTCGAGGTCGCGATTACAACAGCCGCTTCAGGGTTGGCTGGATGAGCGTTGAGAACGTTACGAGCGAGTTCGACGGCGCCGGTATTGTCGCCGAGCCGCAAAAGCACGCCGGCTTTCAGCGTGATGGCGTCGGGATCGTCCGGATTGATGGCGAGCGCCTTTTCAGCCTGCTCAAGCGCCGCGGTTTCGTCGCTGCCGAGCAGGTAAAGCTTGCCAAGCTGGACATGTGCGAAGCCGTTGTCAGGAGCGAGACGCTCGACTTTCTGATAAATGCCGAACATCGCCTTGAAGTCTTTTTTCCGCTCAGCGATTTGCGCGATACCCAAAAGCGCGGGGACATGGGTTTCGTCGATTTTGAGCACGTTCTGGAACTGAACGTTGGCTTTACCCAGTTCGCCCTTTTCGAGATATTCCTGACCGCTCTCATAATATTTTTCGACGCGCTGTTCCGGCGACGCGCAGGCCACAGCCGTAGCGGCGGCGAAAGCGATGGCGAGCATCCTGACGGAGCGGGTTTTGTTCAGCATAAAGGACATGTTCCCCATTTCTTCCTCTATTAATCCAGTCGGGCCGGCGGCCCGGTTATACCGCCGCCTCGCCCGCGACTGATCCTTCGCGCGCCGCCGGCGCCGTCGGATAGGTCATGGCGTTGGCGCGAAAGACTTTGACCTGTGAAGGCGTTGCGCCGTTGAGGTAAAGCGTTCGGCCGGCTTTGACGACATGTTTTTCAAGCATAAGGACGAGCCCAAGGAAAGAACGGTCAAAATCCTTAAGATTCGAACAATCAAGGACCACATCGCCGCCACGGGCCGCTGCGCGCCGGAATGCGTCGCGAGCCGCCGCCAGCCCTGCGCGCATATGATCGCCGGAGAGCCGGACGACCGCGCCGCAGGCGGTCTGAGAGAGGCTGGCCTCGCCCGGCGCGCCGGTTCCCGAGCGTGCCTTTCCAAGCTGCGGGGCGATGCGGGTCAGGGCGATCGACAACAGGGCGCGCCCGTCATCGAAATACCGCCGCCATAAGTCGGGCTGTTCCTTGATCCGCCAGGCCCATTCAAGCCCAAGCCGCTGCACCAGACGCGGCGCCCGCACGACGCCGCCGGCGGTGAAATCGACCACCGCGCCGAGATGGGCGATCACCGGCGCCGTGAGGCGGTCCTTGTTGCGGTCGATCCAGGCCTGCCCCTTGGCCGCGCCGAGCGCGACCACGATGAAATCCGGCGCCGCGGCGTTGATCTCATCGATCACCGCATCAGCGCTCATGGCTTCGACATCGCCGAAACCGGGGTTCAGGAAACCCGCCGCTTCAAGGCCGCCGTTTTCAGCATCGAGCGCCGCCGCCGCAGCTTCCGCCGCGCCGTCGCGTCCCCCGAAAAAGAACACTTTGAGCTTTCGCGCGCCATAACCGGGGCGCCGGCGGAGCGCTTCAAAGATATCGGACCCCGCAACCCGCGAGCGGACGGGCGCGCCGAGCATCCGGGCGATCAGCACCAGCGGCGCGCCATCGACGAAGCTCATATCGGCGGCGATGATTTCCCGCCGCGCTTCGCGGTCCCGCAGAGCGCGCACAAGCCAGTTCACATTGGGGGTGACGAAGGAGAGTTTGCGGCCCGAGCGCGCCGCGCGATCGACTTCAAAAACAGCGCGGTTGATGTCGGCGGCGTCCACCGGCAGCCCCAGCAGGCACCAGACGTCCCGGTCGAAATCGTCGCGGCGGTCGATCACCCCTGCATTACGGTCGGCGCCGGAGAGGTCCGCGCCGGCCTTCAGGGAGCTGGTCGTCATATTCGCCATCAAATGCGCCTCTGCGTCGTCAGCCTTAACCCGGGCATGGCCGTTTCGCCGTGAAACGAAGTCTGCGTTAACGGTTATCCCGGGCCTCATGCGCCTCTTATGCAGCAAGGGGCGGGCCAGCTGAAAAGGCGGTTTACCAGTTTTTAAGGCGCCTGCCCCGGATTTTCGGACCATTCAGCGATACCGGCGCGGAAGGATGCTTGACGGCGAACCCTGATTTTCTAATAAAATTGAATGTAACTTATTGATTATGCTTGTTAAACAACAACGCCGCCCGTATTATCCCGGCGAACGCCGCCGCACCGGCCGTCAGCGAGCCGCAGCACCGTGTGAAGGGCTGAAAAAAGGCAAGCCGACGCAGACCGCCGCTTTTACGGCAATTTGTTAACGCGCAACGTACAATAAATGCTCCAGGGGCGGCGTAAGGCTTGCATTTCGATCCCCTCGGGATGGATAACATCCTCGGCCGCGTGGATTTTGCGGCGCCGAGAGGCGCAGGAACCTTGGTATGGGCGACGAGTTCTCACTAGAAGATATTCTGATCATCCTGCAGCGCCGGTTTTTGTATTTCATCATTCCGGTTCTGGTCGTCGCGCCGCTCGGCGTTCTGACCGTGATGCTGCTGCCCGCCCAGTACACCGCAAAGGGCACGATCCTCGTCGAATCCCAGCAGATCCCGACCGAACTCGTGCGGTCGACCATCAACGCCTACGCCCAGGAACGCATCCAGACGATCCGCGCGCGGGTCATGACCCATAACCGGCTTCTGGAAGTCGCGGACAAGTACAAGGTCTTTCCCGAAGCGACCCGCCTTTCCGAAAGCGAGCGGGTGGCGAAAATGCGCGAGCGGATGAACGTCTCGCTGATCACCATCGACTCCCGCCGGCGCGACGACGGCACCATCGCCTTCACGGTTTCCTACCGCGATGAAGACGCGCGCAAGGCCTATCTCGTGGCGAACGAGTTCATGACGCTGTTCCTGAACGAAGACGTACGCACCCGCACCGCCGGCGCCTCGAACACCACGGAATTCTTCCAGCGGGAAGCCGGCCGATTGCGCAACCAGGTGACGGCGCTCGAACAACAGATTTCCGACTTCAAGGTGAAAAACGCCGACGCCCTGCCGGAACACCTCAACATGCATCTCGACATGCTCGAGCGGGCGACGCGCGAGCTGAATTCAACCCGCCAGTCGATCGACGCGCTTGAAGAAGAGAAACGGTTCCTGGAAACCCAGCTCGTCTCCGGCGCCGGGGCCGAAAACGGTCTCGCCCAACAACTGGCGCAGCTTGAATCCGAACTCGCCAGGCTGCGCGCCAATTATCATGACAGCTACCCGGAAGTGAAAGCCAAACAGGACGAGATCGCCGCGATCCGCCGCCAGATGGCGCCGAGCAAGGACATTCAGCGCCTGCGCGAAAACCTCCGGGAAGCCGAACTCGCGCTGACCGCCGCAGAACGCGCCGAACCGGTCGATGAAGAAGCCGTAAAATCCGCCGAAGCTGACGTTGAAGAAGCCCGCACGCTTTTGAGCGATAAAATCGCAGGCGAAACACGCAAGGGCACGAAAGACATCACCAGCGTCCAGATGGAGGGACGTCTCGCCGTGATCGATAACCGCATCCGCATGCTGAAACGCCAGACGGATGGGCTAACAGAGCAGATCAAGGACTACGAATCCCGCATCGCCAGAACGCCGTCAGTCGAACGCGACCTCGCCTCGCTGACCCGCGACCATGAAAACCTGTTCCGCGAATATCAGGAAGTGCGTTCAAAAGAGCAGGACGCCCAACTCGCCGAAAACCTCGAGGAAAACCAGCAAGCAGAAAAGTTCTCGATCCTCGAACCGGCGCTGCGCCCGGAACGTCCGACCAGCCCCGACAGGATCAAGCTCGGTATCCTCGCGGTCTTTGTCGCGCTGGGACTTGGAGGCGTCATCGCCGGCGGCGCGGAACTGCTGTTCGCCACAGTGCGCGGCCGCGCTCATGTGACGAGCATTGTCGACGACCATCCGATCGCCGTCATTCCCTATATATACAACGCCGGGGAGACGAAATCGCCGCTGCCTTTCCGCGGCAAACGAAAGAACCGCGACGCGAAAACCGCAAAAGCCGCGTAACACTGTTTGAGTTTGAACCGTTATGGACAAGATCAGGGAAGCCGTCACACGCGCCCGCACAGGCAACCAGGAAAACGCCCGTCCCGTCGGCGCGCGCGCAGCAATGCGCCAGTCAGCGCCGATCGCCGCCGCCCGCCAGCAGCAACGCGATGACCGTTTCGCGACCGTCGAGTGCAATTTCGATAATTTCGGCGCCAACCGCATCATCTCCAACGAACAGGATCCTGTTCTCAACGCCTATCGGGTTTTGCGAACCCGGGTGTTGCAGAAAATGGAAGCCAACAACTGGAAATCCCTTGCCGTCGTTTCGCCCGGCGCCTCTGCGGGCAAGACCGTCACAGCAATCAATCTGGCGATCGCCATGGGTGCGAAAAGCAGCGTTCGCCCGGTTCTCGCCGATCTCGATTTTTACCGCCCCAGCGTCGCCCGTTATCTCGGGCTTTCCGACTTCCCGTCGGTGCTCGACTTTTTCGAAGGCAAACGCAGTCTTGAGGAAGTGACCGTCCGGCCGCCTCTCAACAATGTGCTTTTGATGCCCAATGAGCGGGTCACCAGGCAGGGTGCGGAGCACCTGACATCGGCGCGCGCGGACGAGCTGATCGAAACCGCCACGGGCGATTTCGGCTCGCAAATGCTGATCTTCGACATGTCGCCGCTGCTGGGCTGTGACGACACGATTGCGTTTCTGCCGAAGGTCGACTGCGTTCTCCTGGTGGCGGCGAGCGGGCACACCCGCGTCAATGAGCTGAAGGAAGCCAAACGCCTTCTGCAGAAGACCAACATCCTGGGGACCGTCCTCAACAAGGCGCCCAGCGCGTTCATGCCGAACCAGTATTATTAAGGCCGTCGCACTCAGGCGAAGGACGACGCCCGCCACCCGGGCCGCGCGAGTTTTCCGCTTTTCTTCAGATTTTGTTCATTATTGGCAGTCGCGCAGCTTGAACGGTGCGGTATACTACCCAGTATATTCTCCCGTAACGATTTTGTTCACCTTATTGATAATGTTTGGCTTGAAGGTGACTTTCCCAATTCCGGTGGGCGTTTATGAAGGTTTCTCAGTCAGTCAAGTTCGCCGCGCTGTTCGTAGCGCTGGTGTTCTTATACTTTCTGGCCCGGGGCATGTTCTCCGGCAATGGAGATGCTGCGGCGGAGGCCGAGCGCGCCCGTTTCATCGTCGTCGCCGACACCCTTGAGCCACAGGAATGGCGTGCGGAAATCGTGGTGCGCGGGCGCACCGCGTCCGTACGCAAGGTAGTGGTCCGGGCGGAAACCGCCGGCGCCGTTTCCGAAACGCCGGCAAGAGAAGGCTCGCCGGTGAAACAGGGCGACGTGCTCTGCCAGATCGCCGTCGACGCCCGCCGCGCCCAGCGCGCAGAGGCCCGCGCCTCGCTGAATAAGGCCAAGCTCGACCATGACGCCGCGGTCAAACTGAGCGCTGACGGTTTTCGTTCAGAAACCGCCGTCGCCGCTGCAAAGGCTGCTTTGGACCTCGCAATCGCCAATCTCGAACGCGCCGACATCGAACTCCAAAAGACCAGCATCGCAGCGCCCTTTGACGGGATATTCGATGTCCGCGCCGTCGAGGCGGGCGACTTTCTCAAGGTGGGCGACCCGTGCGGCACGGTGATCCAGCAGAACCCGTTCCTGGTGGTCGGCGCCGTCGCGGAAAAGGATGTCGCCAAAATCTCGCTCGGCGATCGGGGTATTGCGCGCCTCGCCACCGGCGAAGAAATCGAAGGCGAGGTAAGCTTCATCGCCGCCGCGGCCGATCCGGCGACCCGCACCTTCGGAGTCGAGCTCACTGTCCCGAATGAGGACGGTCTTCTACGTGACGGCGTTACCGCCGAATTCACGGTTTTCGCCCAGAACCGGTTGGCGCATCTCATTCCCCGATCCGCTTTCACGCTCAACGATCAGGGCGTTCTCGGCGTGCGCACGCTCGATCCGGAAAACAAGGCGTCGTTCAACCCCGTTAAGCCCCTCGGCGAAACCGCCGAGGGCATGTGGGTTTCAGGCCTTGAAGGCGCGGCGCGCGTAATCGTGCGCGGCCAGGATTTCGTTTCCGCCGGACAGATGGTGGACGCCGTCGACGACGCCGCGCTCGATGAGGGCGGCGTTCCATGACCGGCCTCATTGACGCCGCCTTCACGCGCATGCGCGTCGTGATGACGGCGCTCATCGTGATGATCGTTTTCGGCTCGGTTTCCTACAACACCATCCCGCGCGAAGCCGAGCCCGACATCGCAGCGCCGTTCGTACTGGTGACGCTGCCCCTGCCCGGCGTCTCGCCTGAAGACGGCGAAAGACTGCTGGTGCGGCCCACCGAACTCGAACTGCAAAGCGTCGAGGGGCTGAAGCAGATGGACTCCCTCGCCTATGACGGCGCGGCGCAAATCATCATCGAATTCGAGGCCACGGTCGACGTCGATCAGGCGGTGCTCGACGTGCGCGAGGCGGTCGACCGCGCCAAGGCGGAATATCCCTCGGATGCGGAAGAACCGATCGTCAACGAGTTCAACCTGCAAAACCAGTATCCGATCCTGACCATCATCCTTTACGGAGACGCGCCGGAACGGGCGCTTTATAAAACCGCGCAAAGCCTGCAGGACCGGCTTGAAAGCATCTCCGGCGTCCTCGAAGCGCGCATGACCGGCGCCCGCGAGGAGCTGCTGGAAGTCATCCTCGACCCGAAAGTGCTTGAGTCCTACGGGCTCACCGAGCTTGAAGTCGCCAACGCCGTCAGCGCCAATAACCGGCTTGTCACCGCCGGCTCTATCGATCTTGAGGACGGGCGCTTCTCAATCAAGGCGCCGGGGCTCGTCAAAAGCGCGACCGACCTGATGTCGATCCCGATCCGCGCCAACGGCGACAATATTCTCACTATCGGCGACCTCGCTGACGTGCGCCGAACGTTCAAGGACCGCAACGGTTATGCGTTGTTCAACGGGCGCCCGGCGATCGGCCTTGAACTCTCCAAACGCGCCGGCGCCAACATTATCGACACGATCGAAGAAGCCCGCAACGAAGTCGAGGAGGCTTCGCATTTCTGGCCAGCGCCGATCCGCTATGAAATCCTGAGCGATCAGTCGATCGTCGTGAACGACAATCTGAAAGGCCTCACCGCATCGGTGATGACCGCCATCGTTCTCGTCATGGTGGTCATCGTCGCGACGCTTGGGCCCCGCTCCGCGGTGATGGTCGGGATCGCGATCCCGACATCGTTCCTGATCAGTTTCCTCTTGCTGACGGTCTTCGGCTACACGCTCAACATGATGGTGATGTTCGGCCTCATCTTGTCGGTCGGGATGCTGGTCGACGGCGCCATCGTTATTGTCGAATACGCAGACCGGCGCATGGCCGAAGGCGCGCCACGGAAGCAAGCTTATCTCGAAGCATCAAAGCGCATGTTCTGGCCGGTGATCACCTCAACCGCCACGACGCTTGCCGCCTTCGTGCCGTTCCTGTTCTGGCAGTCGATCACCGGCGAGTTCATGAAATACCTGCCGCTGACGCTGATATTCGTGCTCCTCGCCTCGCTTGTCGTTGCGCTGATTTTCCTGCCGGTGATCGGCGCGCTGATGGGCATCCCCGAATGGATGAAAAAGAAATTTCATCTCAAGGGAAAGTCCGACAATCCGGTCAAAAGCTACGAAATCGATGAAGTCGATCCGACGACCCTCGGGGGGCCGATCGCCGCTTACGCCCGTTTTTTGACGGAGCTGGTGCGGCGTCCGCTCATCGTCATGGCGGCGGCGCTTGCAGTGCTTGTCCTTTGTATCGCTTCGTTCAGAATCGCCTCCCCCGATGTCGAATATTTCATTCGCAACGACTCCGAACAGTTGAACCTGCTTGTTCTCGGCCGCGGCAATCTTTCTGAAAAGCAGAAAATCGAGATCGTGAAGGAAGTCGCCACGCGGATCGAAAATCACCCGGCGATTGAACATATCTATCTGCAAACCGGGCCGTCGCTTTCGCGCAGTCAGGAAAACCCGTCCGAGACAATCGGCCAGGTGAGCATCGATCTCCTCAACTACACGGAGCGCAAACATTCGAACCTCGTGCTCGAGGATTTCCGCGACGCCGTTCAGGATGTGCCCGGCGTTATCGTCGAGGTGCGCCAGCGCGAAGGCGGCCCGCCGGTCGGCAAGGACGCGCAAGTAGAGATTTCATCGCCTGACTTCGACGCCATGATCGCCGCAGCGAAACAAGTCCGGGCGTTTGCCGACACGGCGACCATGACGGTCAACGGAACCGAAGTGCCGGTATACATGGATCAGGAAGACACGCTTCCGCTCCCCGGCATCGAATGGCAGATCTCCATCGATCGGGAACAGGCCGGCCGCTACAAGGCCCATATCGCCTCCGTCGGCAACATG
>CAJXLJ010000053.1 GCA_913055785.1 uncultured Parvularculaceae bacterium
CTGGGAGCATCCGATACTTTCCCGCCACGCGCCGCCTCGTATCCTGCAGGCGAGTTCGGTGCGCCGCACGACCGCGCCGGATGAAGACTTCTCCGACCAGACAAACGCCAGGACCGCGAAACAGCTCGCGGATCGCGGCGTGCGCGTTTCCATCGGCGCCCATGGTCAGCAGCAGGGCCTCGCGGCGCACTGGGAGATCTGGTCCTTCGCGCGCGGCGGCTGGTCTCCGCTTGAAGCGCTTCGCGCGGCGACGATCTTTCCGGCCGAGCATCTCGGTTATCAAAACGACCTCGGCTCGCTCGAGGAAGGCAAGCTCGCCGATCTCGTTATCCTTGACGCCAACCCGCTTGAGGACATCCATAACACGGACGACATTTCGAAAGTCATGCTCGGCGGTCGGCTCTATGACGCCGCCACCATGAATGAGGAAGTCACCGGTGGCCGCAAACGCGCGCCTTACTGGTGGGAGTGATGCGCGCTCGCTGCGGTTTAATTTTCAGCCGGGCCCCGGCGTTCGCCGGGGAGGGCGGAATAATATTTGGGGGGACAGAAGTTCCGCTCCGCGAAAGGATGCACACGTCATGAGAATAGCAATCCTTGCAACAACGGCGCTCACGCTCGCCGCCTGCGCGCAGCCGCAGGTGGAAACCACGACGCCGGAAAAAGCCGCCCCTGTCGAGGAGACCGCCGACTATTCGCCCCACGGCTTTCTGACGATGTCGCTGCCGGAGATCGCCGATGCGCTTGCAGCGGGAGACGTGACATCCGAGCAACTCGTGCAGGATTATCTCGACCGGATTGCGCGCATCGACCGCAACGGGCCGACGCTGCAGAGCGTACTTGCGGTGAACCCCAATGCGCTCGATGACGCCCGGGCCTCGGATGCGCGGCGCGAAGCTGGTGAAACCCTCGGGGCGCTTGACGGCGTACCGGTGCTGTTAAAAGACAACATCGAAAGTCTCGACCCGATGGCGACCACCGCGGGCGCGCTGGCGCTGAAGGACAACATCACGGGCCGCGACTCACCGCTGGTCGCCGGCCTGCGCGCCCAAGGGGCGATCATACTCGGCAAGACCAACCTAAGTCAGTGGGCGAACTTCCGTTCGGAAAACTCGATCAGCGGCTGGTCGGCTTTGGGTGGGCAGGTGCGTAATCCGCACATGCTCGACCGCAGTCCGTGCGGGTCGAGCTCCGGCACCGGTTCCGCCGTCGCCGCCTCGCTCGCCGCCGGCGGCGTCGGGACCGAGACCAACGGCTCGATTATCTGCCCGTCGAATGTCAACGGTATTGTCGGTTTCAAACCGACGGTCGGTCTCGTCTCGCAGCAATATATCGTTCCGATCTCGTCGTCTCAGGATACGGCGGGGCCGATGACCAAGACGGTCAGGGGCGCGGCGATGATGCTCTCCGCCATGGCTGACGGAGAGCCTAAAGCTGATTTCGCCGCGGCGCTCGATGCAACCGCGCTTGAGGGCGCGCGCATCGGCGTCATGCGGTTTTCCGTAGGTGAAAATCCGGACATCAACGCGCTCTTTGATGCGGCGCTTGCGGAGCTTGAAAAAGCCGGCGCCGAACTGGTCGAGATCGACGCGTTTGCCCCGGCGGCGGAGAATTTCTGGGGGCGCTCCTATGACGTCCTGAAATACGAATTCAAGGCGACCCTAAACGATTATCTCGCCGATACGCCCGCAGCGGTGACGGCGCGGACGCTCGACGAACTGATCGCGTTCAACGAGACGCACGCCGATCAGGAGCTGGTGCTGTTCGACCAGAGTATTTTTACGGCGTCCGCCGCGATGGGCGGTCTCGACGATCCCGATTATCTTGCGGCGCGCGATGCGGTGCAGACAGCGACCCGCGAGAACGGCATCGACAGATTGATCCTTGAATATGAGGTCGACGTGCTCGTTTCCCCGTCGGGGCCGATCACCTCGCGCGTTGACCCGGTGAACGGCGATGTCTGGCCGGACTGGTCCGGCGGCGGCTATCTCGCCGCCATCGCCGGCTATCCGCATCTTTCCGTACCGATGGGAACAGTGCATGGCGTGCCGCTGGGGCTTTCATTCATCGGCGCGAAAGACCAGGACGCGGCGGTGCTGTCCTACGGCTACGCCTATGAGCAGCGCACTAAGCTGCGCGCCGAACCGCGTTACCTGAAAGACGCGGAGGATCGCGAGGAAATCGCCCACGCGATGCGGCGTCGCGTATCAGCGGAGTGAAACTGAGAATACGCCCTTTGACGTTGCTATGAGGGCGGCGCCTTCTCCATAAGGCGTTCCCGAGAAGATTTCGCTTCCCGTCATCAAGGCTAGGTCAAGCGCCCGCCAGGTTCCATTCTCGAGAATTTTCAGCTGATCTTCGAAAGAGGCGACGAGGCGTCCATCATCGGTAAAAAACAACGGCGCGGAGAGCCCCGATCCGACCCATTCTTCTCCATCTGCACTCAGGCGGAGTATGCCGTTGTCACTCGTCCCGAACCAGACCGACTGCGCTGGTTTGTCGATCAGCACAGTGCGAAAATTCATTTCCGACCACCGGACGGTCACTTCGTCTCCGGCGATCTCGATTAAACCGGAACGGCGCGTTCCGACAAAAGCGCTATCGGAATATGGCGACGGCGCCGTGAAATGAGCGACGCCTCCCGGCAGACCGTCAGCGCCGAAATTTCTGACCGTCCATCCGCCTTTCGACAGTCTCGCTGCCGCAGGATTTCCTCCGAGCCACAAGCCTTTGTCTGCATGTACTTTAAACACCACCCGATATTCCACGGGCGTTTCAATCCTTTGCCACATACTGTTATCGAATTTGCTGACACCGCCGCCGCCCGCAGCGAAAAGCGAACCGTCAGGCGCATTCGCAAAGCTGAGTATGCTTGCGCCGGCCAGCCCGTCTTCTTCACTCCAGTGAGTCCATTCGCCGCTGGAGAAACTGAAAACGCCGTTTTCGGCCGTTCCGAACCAAAGCCTTCCCTGTTCGTCGCGATGCACGGCGCGGACATCCGACGCCCGGAATTCAGTGGTCCCTTCAAACGGGACGGTGGTGGTTGTTTGAACAGATTCAACCGAAGCGCAGCCTGTGGCCGCATTCAGCAGTAAGAGCGCAGCGAGAGACGCTGTTAGCGTGTTAATCATGCCTCCAGCTTAGGCTGGAATCTGCGTGGCCTCAATGCTCAAATCGACCCGTGGCACTGTTTGTATTTCTTGCCTGAGCCGCAGGGGCAAAGTGAGTTGCGCGGGACGCGGCCCCAGGTTTCCGGGTCGTTCGGATCGACATGTTTCGCCGCCGAGCGCGCGCGCTGGGTGCCTGTGTCTGAGGGCGCCGCCATTTCATTTTCGCCGGTCGACGGGTTTACATGCGTTTCGGTCATCGGCCGGGCTTCGCGGCGCTGCTGTTCGGCCATTGCTTCTTCGCGGGAGCGCAGCTGTATGTGCATGAGCATGCGCGTCACATCACGGCGCAGCCCGTCGAGCAGGGTTTCAAACAAAGCGAAAGCTTCGGTCTTGAACTCGTTGACCGGGTCGCGCTGACCGTGCGCGCGCAGCCAGATGACCGAGCGCAGATGGTCGAGCATCTGCAGATGTTCGCGCCAGTTGCTGTCTAGATTGGCGAGCAGGATACGCTTTTCGATATTGCGTACGAAGCTTTCGGGCTCCGCATCGCCCATTTGCCGCGCCGTATCCGTAAGCGCCGCCGTATGCGCCGCGTAAAACTCATCTGCCTTGTCAATCAGGCGTTCGATGATCTCCGTATCGGCGACGCCTTCCTCCTTGGCCCATTCATCGACCGGAAACTCGCGGCCGAAAATGGCGGTGAGTTCTTCCTTGAGGCCGGGAACGTCCCATTGTTCGGCGTATGATTTCGCCGGAATATGCGTGGCGACAACATCGTCGATAAGTTGCGCGCGCATGTCGCCGATAATGTCGTCGACCGCTTCGAGGGACATGAACTCGATGCGCTGTTCGAAGATCGCTTTTCGCTGGTCGTTAATGACGTCGTCAAATTTGAGCACGTTCTTGCGCATGTCGAAGTTGCGCTGCTCGACTTTCTTCTGCGCAGTCTCGACCGCCTTGGTGAACCAGGGATGTTCGATGGACTCGTCCGGCTGGATGCCGAAGCGCTTCAGCATCTTCTCCATGCCTGTGCCGAAGATACGCATGAGATCGTCTTCAAGAGACAGGAAGAATTTCGTCGTGCCCGGGTCGCCCTGACGACCGGAGCGGCCGCGCAGCTGGTTGTCGATGCGCCGGCTTTCATGGCGTTCAGTAGCGAGCACGAAAAGCCCGCCTGCTGCGAGCGCCTTCTGCTTGGCTTCCTCGACGCGCTGCTCGATTTCGGCGCGTTTGCGCTTGATGGTTTCTTCATCGGCGCTGTCATCAAGATGGTCGAGCAGTTCCTTGTCGACCGATCCGCCGAGCTGAATGTCGGTGCCGCGGCCGGCCATGTTGGTGGCGATGGTGACGGCGCCCGGCACGCCGCCCTTGGCGACGATATCGGCTTCCTGTTCGTGATAGCGCGCGTTGAGGACGTTGTGCGGGATTGGCGTTTTAGATTGCGCCAACTCGTCGAGATAGCGCGCCCGCGTTTCCATTTCGTCCTTGTGCTCGGTTTCCTTGTCTTTCAGTTCGCCCGCGCGCTGGCGCAGCGTGGCGGCGAGGTTCTTGAAGAATTTCTTGTCGCTGAGAAGGGTTGAGAGATGTTCCGACTTTTCGATCGACACCGTGCCGACCAGCACCGGCTGGCCGCGCTTGTAGCAATCGGCGATCTGCAGGGCGATGGCTTTGTATTTTTCCTCCGCCGTCATGTAGAGTTCGTCGTCCATGTCCTCCCGCGCAATCGGCTTGTTGGTCGGGATCTCCATGACGTTGAGTTTGTATATGTCGTTGAATTCGGCTTCTTCGGTGAGCGCTGTGCCGGTCATGCCGGCGAGCTTTTCGTAAAGCCGGAAATAGTTCTGGAAGGTGATCGAGGCGAGCGTCTGGTTTTCCGGCTGGATCTGCGCTTTTTCTTTCGCTTCGACCGCCTGGTGCAGGCCCTCGGACCAGCGCCGCCCTTCCATCATCCGGCCGGTGAACTCGTCGATGATGACGACCTTGTCGTTGCGGACGATGTAATCCTTGTCGCGCTGGAAAATCTTGTGGGCTTTCAGCGCCTGATTGACATGGTGAACGATTGAGATGTTCACCGAGTCGTAAAGGCTTTCGCCCTGCAGGAGGTCGGCGTCGCGCAGGAGCCCCTCGACTTTTTCGTTGCCTTCTTCGGTGAGAACGACCGAGCGCGCCTTTTCGTCGATTTCGTAATCGGCTTCATCGAGCTGCGGCATGAAGCCATCGATCGTCATGTAGAGTTCCGACTTGTCGTCGGTCGGCCCTGAGATGATCAGCGGCGTGCGCGCCTCGTCGATGAGGATCGAGTCGACCTCGTCGATGATCGCGAAATGATGGCCGCGCTGAACCATTTCCTCCAGCGTCGACTTCATGTTGTCGCGCAGATAGTCGAAACCGAATTCGTTGTTGGTGCCGTAGGTGATGTCGGCGGCGTAGGCTTCCCGGCGCTCGGGGTCGGTGAGGCCGTGGACGATGCAGCCCGTCTTCATGCCGAGGCGCTCGTAGACCCGGCCCATCCATTCCGCGTCGCGTTTGGCGAGGTAATCGTTAACGGTCACCACATGGACGCCGCGCTCCGTGAGGGCGTTGAGATAGACGGGCAGGGTCGCGACAAGCGTCTTGCCTTCGCCGGTTTTCATCTCGGCGATATTGCCGTTATGAAGCACCATGCCGCCGACCATTTGAACATCGTAATGACGCTGGCCGAGCGCCCGCTTGGCGCCCTCACGGACCGTCGCAAAGGCCTCTTCCAGCAAATCGTTGAGGCTCTCGCCGTCCTTGAAGCGCTGTTTTAACCTTTCTGTCTGTTTAATCAGGCCGTCGTCGGTCAGTTTGGCGATCTCGTCTTCGAATGCATTGATCGCCTCCACGCGGCGCCATAAAGGCTTAAGACGGCGGTCATTGGCTGAACCGAAGATTTTTTGCGCAATACCGAGCAACGCCATGAATGAAAGGCCTTTAAGGAGCGGTGAGGCGGCAAAGGAAGCCCTGGTCGCATCCGCGAAGGGCGGCCCCGTCATCGCTCAGGTTGAAATGACGCCCCGAAGGGCCGCCGGAGAGATAGTGAGCGTGCGCCGGAGTGTCAACGAAGGGGCGGCGCGGTAGGACCCATGCAAACCCCGGACGGCAAGGATTTCAACCAGGAAAACGGCCCGAAGCCGCTCGATGTCGCACTGCGCGCGATGTTGAGCGCGGTCCTGGCGATATTCGCCGCCATCTGGAAATTCATCATCACCACCTGGCGGCTCGCCGCAGCGCTCGATTCGGCGCTCTGGCGGGCGACAAAGCTGGTGCTGCGCAAAGCCCTCGAAGGTCTGGTCTATGCGGGAAGGCTCGCCGGGCGGGCGTTCCACAGCCTGATCTTGTGGCTGCCGACACGCACGGGCCGCGCCTACAGCGCCTTTTACGGGGTGTTTTTAGTGGTCGGGGGGCTCTGGATCATCGACGAACTGCGCACGGGCGCGCGGTTTGATGAGGCGGGGCAGTCGATCCTGCGCCCGCCGATTGACGAGGAGGATCCAATCCTCGCCCGGATCGAGGGGCGTTATGTGCATCTTTCCGAAATCGAGGCCGCGGCCCGCGCCGGCGGCTTTTTGCGGGACGATGAAATCCTCACCCCCATGACCGCCTTCAACCGCGGTCTTGTCGAGGCCTATGTGGAGCAGCGCCTTCTCGCCCGCGCCGCCCTTGACGAGGGCATGCAGCGGGCGCCGACCGTGTTGCGCAAGATCAACGCGGCGCGCGACCGGGTGCTGGCGGCTTCCTTCATAGATGCGCGCATCAGCGAAGATGTGACGCCGGAGACCGTCGAGCGCTTCTATCAGTCCCAGCGGGATGTGACGGTGCTCGGCGATGAAGTCCGCGCCCGTCACATTCTGGTGGCGACCGGCAAGGAAGCCGAAGAGATCATTGCGGCGATCAACGCCGGCGCCGATTTCGGCGCGCTGGCGAGAGAAAAATCCCTTGATCGCGCCACCGCGCCGCTTGGCGGGGAGATCGGCTGGTTCACGCGGTCGATGATGACGCCGGTGCTCTCGAACGCCGCTTTCTCGACCAAGAAAGGTCAGCTTGCGCCGCCGTTCCAGACGGAATTCGGCTGGCATGTGTTGCAGGTGCTCGACCGGCGCTCGACCCGCTCGGTTCCGTTTGAAGAGGTAAAGGACAATATCGAGACGTTCTTGCGGGACTACACGATCGACCGGATGTTGAAGTCGCTCTCGGAAGAAAGCCAGGTGGTTTACTTCCGGCCCGATCCAGCGACGTCGCTTCCCGAGCCGCCGCCGCCCGATCTCAATGCGCCGGAGCTTTACGAAGAGGATGGCTCTGCCGGTGACGCCGCGCCGTCGGGCGGCGAAGGCGCTGTTAACTAAGCGCTAACCGGTGAGGCTGCCGGAGAACGTCTTGCGCGGCCGGCGGTAAATAGAATTTGAATCGCTTGCGAAACATCTCGGCAAGCTGGGTGGGGTAGAGATTAAGGCGAAAATATGGCGAAGCTGATGCTCGTAGTAGCGTGCGCGCTGGTGGACCGGGACGGACGGGTTCTCATCGCACAGCGGCCGGAAAACAAATCGGCTGGCGGCCTCTGGGAGTTTCCCGGCGGCAAGCTGGATAAGGGCGAGACGCCGGAACAGGCGCTTGTCAGGGAGTTGAAAGAGGAACTGGGCGTTGAAACGGAAACAGCCTGTCTCGCGCCAATCGCGTTTGCGTCGCAGCCGATAGAGGATTTTCACCTTTTGATGCCACTATTCGTATGCCGCAAATGGACGGGCCAGCCGCATCCTCATGAGCATCAGGCGCTCAAATGGGTTCGGCCGAACGCCCTGATGGATTTCGAAATGCCGGCGGCGGACAGACCGCTGGCGGCGCAGTTGAGGGACTTTTTATGAGGTCGGCCAAGGGAAAAACGACAGCCCGGTTGCTTCGCGGGTTCAGTGCGTTCGGCAAGGATACGAGCGGCGCCACAGCGATCGAATACGGCCTGATCGTAGCGCTGATCTTCCTCGCCATTGTCGGCGCCATCCGGTCTTACACGCAGTCCACCAGCGACATGTATAACGAAGTTACGACGACCCTCGGCGACGCTTCCTCCTAACCGGTATTTTTTCGAACCGCGTCGGCGAGCGAGGCTTTCGCTGATCCGGGCTTCAGCGGTTTTTGCTGGCTCTCATGAGGCACCCAGCCGGTGAGATAAACGATCTCAAACCGTTCGCGCCCGCCGGCTTCTGCAAACAACTCCATGGCGCGCGCAAGGACGCTTCTTTTCAGAGACGGCGCCCTGTCTTTCAGCGCGCTGGTCTCGCCCATGCCGCGCAGGTCTTTCAGCAGGCTGAACGGATTGGCGTAGTCGACAGTCACCCTGTCGACATCGGTAACCGGCAGCGCAAACCCCGCCCGCGACAACGCCTGTCCGAAATCCTGGATGACGGCGAGTGGGGCGAAGCGCGGCGCGACACCGCCAGTCAGTTCCGTTTCGGCGCGGTAAAAAGCGTTGCGCAATACGCGGAGCGTTTCCTCGCCGAACACGGCGGCGAGGAAAAGCCCGTCCGGTTTCAATGCCGCGCGCGCCTGGGCTAGGGCGCCGACAAGATCGTTCGCGCCATGCAGCGTCAGTATACTGACGATAAGATGGAGGCTTTGCGGGGCCGCAGGGAGCGCTTCTTCTTCACAGACGAATGAGGGGACGGCGCCGGCCAGCCGGCCCTTCGCGCTGTCCGTATGGAAAACATCTCCGACCCCGCAGGCGGGCGTCAACATGCTGGTCAGATCGCCGGCCCCAGCGAACAGCGCCTGGGGAAAATCCCGATTGACGGTTTCAAGCCGGTCGACAACGTCTTCCATGATGCGGCGATGCAGGAAGTCGTGGGCGGGGAACGCGGCGCTGCTGCGGGCGCGGCGTTTGCGGGCGACCCGGCGGTCGAAGATCTGCGGCGGGGAAGATGTCGTCATCGCCGTTTTCTAACGCGGCCGGCTCGCCTAATCTATGCAGGCGGGACCAGGCAGGCGCAAAATATGTTGAACGGTGCAATGAGGAGGGCGGAAGGGGCGGCGCGCGCGGCGCTCGATCTGCTGTTGCCGGCGCACTGCCCGGTCACGGGCGAGGTGACGCCGGACACAGGCCTCTTGTCGCCGGCCGGTTGGGCGGCGCTGCATTTCATCGAACCGCCTTATTGCGCGCGCTGCGGTATTCCGTTTTCGGCTGAGTACGGGGAAGGCGTTGAGTGCCCGTCCTGCATCGCCAATCCGCCCGTTTACGGCCAGGCGCGTGCGGCGGTTTCCTGGAACGACGCGGCGGGCCGTCTCGTTTCCGGTTTCAAATTCGCTGACCGGCTTGACTATGTCGGCATGTTCGCCGGGTGGATGGCGCGTGCGGGCGGCGCGCTAATCGAACGGGATTCGGTTCTGGTTCCCGTGCCGCTGCATTGGCGCCGGCTCGCCGCGCGGCGTTTCAACCAGTCGGCGGCGCTCGCCGGGGCAACCGCGAAACTGACCGGAACCGCCGCCATCATGCGCGCGCTGACCCGCACGCGGGCGACGCCGCCGCAGCGCGAACAGAGTTCGGCCGCCGCCCGCCGGCGCAATGTCGCGGGCGCGTTCGCCGCCCATGAAAAGGCGCAGGCGCGGATTGAAGGCGCTCACATAATCCTGATTGACGACGTGCTCACCACCGGTGCAACGCTCAACGCCGCGGCGCGGGCGCTGCGGCGGGCGGGCGCTGCGCGCGTCGATGCGCTTGTGCTGGCCCGGGTTGTAAAAGGCGGGACGGGCGCCATATGACCAGACCGGGTTTGGAGCCGTTTCAATGCAGAAAGTAACAGTCTATACGCGTCCGCTTTGCGGTTACTGCTCGCGCGCGCTTTCCCTGCTCAAAGGCAAGGGCGCGGAAGTTGAAGAAATCTCGGCGGCGTTCGACAAGGAAAAACGCAACGAAATGCTCAGCCTCTCGAACGGCAAGACCACCTATCCGCAGATATTCATCGGCGAGATACATGTGGGTGGCTGCGACGACCTTCAGGCGCTGGAACGCGCCGGCAAACTCGATCCGTTGCTCAATGGCGCCTGAAACCGGACATACATTTCGCGCGGCCTGCGTGCAGATGAGGTCCGGACTGGACCGGGCGCGCAACACTGAAGACGCGTTGTCGCTCATCGCCAGGGCGGCAAGGGAAGGCGCGACGTTCATCGCGACCCCGGAAATGACCAACGCCGTCGATCGCAAGGCGTCGCGGCTTCTCGCCGATCTGCCCGGCGAGACGGGGCTCGAAGAAATCAAGGCGTTCGCTGACGCCGCGCAGCGTCACGGCGTGTGGCTGCTGATCGGATCGCTGGCGGTCAGGCTCGGCGAGAAAGCGGCGAACCGGAGCTTCCTGTTCAGCCCGCGAGGTGAGATCGTTGCGCGCTATGACAAGCTTCACATGTTCGACGTCGATTTGCCGGGCGGGGAGAGCTGGAAAGAATCGAACGTCTATGAAGCGGGCGCCGGCGCCGCGGTCGTTGAAACGCCGCTTGCGTCTTTCGGGCTCAGCATCTGTTACGACGTTCGCTTTCCGCAACTTTATCGGTCGCTCGCCCAGGCCGGGGCGAATGTGCTGTGCGCGCCGGCGGCGTTCACCCGTCAGACCGGCATGGCGCACTGGAAGACGCTGCTGACGGCGCGGGCGATCGAAAACGGCGCTTTTGTCATCGCGCCAGCCCAAGGCGGTCGGCATGAGGACGGCCGGGAAACTTACGGCCATTCGTTAATAATCGGCCCCTGGGGCGAGACGCTCGCTGAAGCGGAAGGCGACGAACCCGGCATTATTCTTGCTGAAATCGACGTTCGCGCCGCTTCCGAGGCGCGACAAAGAATACCTAATCTCGCCCTTGAACAGAGCTTCAAAATCTCCATTATAAAACAATGATTAAGTACCAACTGTTGTGCGCCTTGGAACATGAGTTCGAAGGCTGGTTCAAAGATAGCGCGGATTTCGACGCCCAGGCCGGCGACGGTCTGATCGAATGTCCCGCCTGCGGCAGCGGCGACGTGCGCAAGGCCGTCATGGCCCCGTCCGTCGCCCGGCGCGACCGCGGGGCCCGCGAAACCCGGCTGGCGGACATCAAACGCGATATGGGCGCCGCCATGGAGCGGGCGCGGGCCTATGTCGAAAAGAATTTCGACTATGTCGGCGAGAAGTTTCCCGAAGAGGCGCGCAAGATCCATTACGGCGAGGCGGAACAGCGCGGCATTTACGGCGAGGCGACCGGCAAGGAAGTCAAGGACCTCGTCGACGAAGGCGTCTCCGTCGCGCCCATGCCGGGCAAGAAAACCGACAAGGCCGGTCCCGCCAAAACGGCGGCGGCGGACGGAAAGAAGCTAAACTAGCCCACAATCGCGAGCCGCGTGTGTGCTGATCCGATGCGGTAGCGGCCCGTTGTGAACGCTCCTATGATCGGCGGCCATGGACGCCATCAGGAAACGGCTTAAGGAATTTCCTTTTTTTGCGGGACTGGATCCCGAAGCGCTTGACGACATTGTGTCGTGCGGCGTCTGGCTCTCCTATGCCGGCGGTACGGAGCTGTTCAATGAGGGGGCGGCGACGGACGCGCTGCACTTCAATCTGTCGGGCCGGTTGATTGTCGTACGCGACGGGCCCGAGGGCGATGAAGTTGTCGGCTATGTGCGCGCCGGCGAGCCGGTGGGAGAAATGTCGCTCCTGTCTGGTGAACCGCATTCGGCGTCGGTCTACGCATTGCGCGACACTGAGATGCTCACCATCCGGCGGGATGACGCCGAGCGCCTCCTGCATGACCATGGCGATTTCGCTCATGCCCTGGCGCGGGTCATTCTCAACCGCGCGCGCCATCCCAAGGCGAGCTTCCAGCAATCGGCGCCGCGTATTTTTGCGCTGGTTGCGTCCTCCCGTTCCATTGATATCGAAGCGCGGGCGCAAAATCTCGCCGAGCGCATCGAGCGTTACGGCGTCCGGGCGACCTGGATGCCGCACGGAGACGCTGCACCCGATACCGGCGTGTTCGACGAGATTGAAGAAAATCACGACATCGTGCTGCTCGCGGCGCGGGTCGACGGCGGCGCCTGGTATCGCTTCGTGTTGCGTCACGCCGACCGTTTTCTCGTCTTCGCCCGGCGCGACGCCCGCCCGCCGCGTCCGTTTCCCATGACGACGGAAGCCGGCGAGCGCGTTCGCAAGTTTCGCCTCGTCGATCTCGTCATGCTGCATGAGGGCGTGCCGGCTTGCCCGGTCGCCGACTGGATTGACGCCCTTGGCGCCGCGCGCGTTATCAATTGCCGCGGCGATCGTTGCACGGAGCGTCTCGCGCGAATCATTTCCGGGAAGTCCGTCGGTCTCGTTCTGTCCGGCGGCGGCGCCCGCGCCTATGCGCATATCGGGGCCGTTCAGGCGCTACGCGAGGCGCGCGTGCCGATCGATTTCGTATGCGGCGCATCCATGGGCGGCATTGTTGCGGCTTGCGTCGCCATGGGTTGGCGCGATGACGAAATCGAGACGCGCATCAGGGACGCTTTTGTATCCTCGAACCCGCTTGGCGATCATGTATTGCCGGTGGTCGCGCTCACCAAGGGCAAGCGCGTTGAGGAAAGACTGCTGAAGCATTTTGGCGACGCCCTGATCGAAGAGCTGACGGTTCCCTTTTTCTGCGTGTCGTCGGACATCACCGAAGGCGTCGCCCGCATTCACCGGCGCAGCCTGTTACGCAAGGCGCTGCGCGCGTCGATCTCGCTGCCGGGGATATTGCCGCCGGTGATCGACGGCGATGCGCTGCTTGTGGACGGCGCAGTCATCAACAATTTCCCAACGGATATCATGGCGGGCATGCACCGGGGGCTGACGATCGGCATCGACGTCGCCCAGCGCGGCGTCATCGAAGTCGATGCGTTCCGCGACCCGCCTGGGTTTTTCGCATGGGTCGCGGAGCATGGGGTGCGATCCGCGCCGCCGATCGTCTCACTCCTGATGCGCACTGCGACGGCGCGCCATGAGCGGATGCTGAAGGTTCATCCCGCCGACATCATGATTGCGCCGGAAGTGCCGGGCGTCGAACTGCGCGATTGGGACGAATATGACGAGGCGGTCTCGAACGGCTACAAGGTGACGAAGGCGGCGATACAGGAGAACTGGGATGCGCTAGGACCGATCGCCGATGCGGAAAAGCCGGGATAGGAGCGTCATGAAAAAACACCGCGGAAAAATTATATTGTTGATCCTCGCAATGATTGCGGTGGTTGTGTTCGCACAGTCCGGCCAGCATGGGCAATTGGGCAAGCTGTTGGGCAATATGGGCGAACCGCCTGTCGCCGAAGAGCATACGGAATAGGTTTTCGTCTTCGCGCTATTTTACCGCCGTCAGCATGTAGTTGACGCTCGTATCCTCGCCGATGCGCCAGATATCCATCAGCGGATTGTATTCGGCGCCGGCTTCGGCGGCGACGGTCATCCCGGCGCGTGTGAGCGCGGCTTTGGCGTCTTCCGGCTTGACGAATTTACGCGGGTCATGCGTGCCGGCGGGCAGCCAGCGCAGGATATATTCCGCGCCGATCTTGGCGAGCGCCAGAGCCTTCAGCGTACGGTTGATTGTCGCCATCACCATCATGCCGCCGGGTTTGACAAGGCCCGCCGCTTCTTCAAGAAACAGCCCCGGGTCGGCCACATGTTCGACCACTTCCAGATTTAAAACGATGTCGAAGGGTGGCTCGCCGCCGGCGGCGAGAGCTTCAACGCTCGTGCAGCGGTAGTCGATCTCAAGCCCCAACGGCGCCGCATGGGCGAGGGCGGTTTTGATGTTGCGCTCGGCGGCGTCGATCGCAACGACTTCGGCGCCGAGACGTCGCATCGGTTCGGCAACGAGGCCGCCGCCGCAGCCGACGTCAAGGAGCCGCAAGCCTTCGAGCGGCGCCTTTGCGCGGCGGTCGCGGCCGAAATGGGCGCAGGCGGCGTCGCGTATGTAAGCGAGGCGAACAGGGTTGAACTTATGCAAGGGTTTGAACTTGCCGAACGGGTCCCACCATTCGTCGGCGATTGCGGAGAATTTTTCCACTTCCGACGGGTCGATCGTGGTTTTCCCCGTCTGTGGCGCTTCATTCGCCCCGGTCCCGGTCATGATTAACGCTTCCTTGCTTGCCTTGCCTGAAGGCGGCGCCTAGAGATACCGCGAACATGGCTTTTTCGGCCCCGGCTAACAAGACGGCAAGACTTCGCAGGCGATAAACCCTGATGGCGCGTATCGTAATGAAATTCGGCGGCACGTCGGTCGCCAATCTGGACCGCATCAGGGCGGTCGCGGCGATTGTGCGCCGGGAGGTCGACGCCGGCCACAGCGTGGCGGTCGTCGTGTCCGCCATGGCGGGCGAAACCAATCGCCTGATCGAGCTTTGCGAAGAGGCGGGGCCGCCGGCGCCGGCGCTCGATGCGCGTTATGTGGAACATGATGCGGTGGTTTCGACCGGCGAGCAGGTGACGTCCGGCCTGCTGGCGCTGGTGCTGCAAAATCTCGGCTATCGTGCGCGATCATGGCAGGGCTGGCAGATACCGCTCAAAACAAGCAGCGCCCACGGGCGCGCGCGGATCAGCGAGATCGAGGACACGATGCTCGGCGATGCAATCGATCAGGGCGAGGTTGCGGTCGTGTCGGGCTTTCAGGGAATATCTCCGCAAGGGCGCATCGCCACGCTTGGCCGCGGCGGCTCCGATACATCCGCCGTTGCGCTTGCCGCCGCCGTCAAGGCTGACCGTTGCGATATCTACACCGATGTCGATGGCGTTTACACGACTGATCCGCGCATCACCAAACAGGCACGCCGCATCGACAGGATATCATACGAAGAGATGCTTGAAATGGCGTCAGTCGGCGCCAAGGTTTTGCAGACGCGGTCTGTAGAACTGGCGATGGCCTATAAAGTGCCGTTACGCGTTCTGTCGAGTTTCGATCCGCCGGATGCGCCCGGCTCCGGCACGCTTATCTGCGACGAGGAAGATATTGTGGAACAGAATATTGTCACCGCCGTCACGCCCGATCTGAACGAAGCGACCGTGACTGTACACGCCATTCCCGACGAGCCCGGACGCGCCGCGGCGATCTTCACGAGCCTCGCCGACGCCGGCGTCAATATCGACATGATCGTTCAGAGCGCGTCGCGCGAGCCCGGCTTCGCTAATCTCTCCTTCACCACGAAGGAAGCCGATCTCGACCGTGCGGTGGAAGTACTGAACGGCGTCAAGAGCGAGGTCGGTTTCAACGCGCTGCAGTCGGACCGGAACGTCGCCAAGATTTCGGTCATTGGCGTCGGCATGAAAAGCCATGCAGGCGTCGCCGCAACCATGTTCCAGACCCTTGCCAACAAGGGCATCAATATCCAGAACATTTCGACGTCGGAGATCAAGATAAGCGTATTGATCGATTCCGACGCCGCCGAATATGCGGTTCGCGCGCTTCATGAGGCATACGGGCTCGACAAGGCGAAGTGACGCCGCGAGCTCCCGGGGACGACATGAGTATTGAGAAAACACGTCCGCCCCATGGCGGTCATGGCGATCAGGGCATTACCGTGCTGTTGCGGCGGATGCATGACGCCGTGGCGCTGGAGGCGAGCGCGCAGGAGCGTCTCGATCACCTGACCAAGGCGATCGCTTCTCATGTCGTCGCCGATGTCTGCTCGATCTATCTGCGGCGGCCTGGCGACGAACTCGAACTTTATTCGACCGAAGGCCTCAACCGCGAAGCGGTGCACAAGACGCGGCTCAAATGGGGCGAGGGCCTCGTCGGTCTTGTTGCGGAAAACCATCGGCCGCTGGTGACCGATAACGCGCCGCATCACCCGGCCTTCGCCTATCGTCCTGAAACCGGCGAGGATCCGCTGCATTCCTTTCTGGGCGTGCCGCTAATCCGGTCAGGCAAGACGCTTGGCGTTCTGGTGGTGCAGAACAAGGCGGCGCGCCAGTACACCGATGAAGAAGTCGGCGCCGTGCAGGCGGTGGCGACGCTGCTCGCCGAGATTTCTGCGTCGGGCGAGTTGCTGAGTCGCGAGGAAACGGCGGTCGTCGGCGAAATGCTGCACGGGCCGGAGCGGCTTAAAGGCTATCCGATCGTCAACGGGATCGCGTCCGGCCAGGCGGTGTTCCTGCAGCCGCCGGCGCCGAAGCACAAGGTCTTCGCAACGGATGCAGCAGGCGAGGCGGCGCGTCTTGAAGAAGGACTTAACAATCTGCGTGCGTCTGTGGACGCGATGCTCGCCCAGAACGCCGGTCTCAGCGGCGTCTCCCGCGAGCTTCTCGAAACCTATCGTCTGTTCGCATACGACCGGAGCTGGAAAGAACGGCTGCGCAGCGCGGTGTTCTCAGGTCTGACGGCGGAGTCGGCCGTCGAGCAGGTCAAGAACGAGAACCGGGCGCGCCTGTTGCAGGCGCGCGATCCCTATTTGCGCGAACGCATGCACGATCTTGACGATCTTTCGCATCGCCTGCTGCGGCATCTTTCGGGCGAGAAGAATGGCGCGAGGCGCGCGCTCTTCGACCGGACGATCCTGCTGGCGCGCGAAATGGGGCCGGCCGAGCTTCTCGAATATGACCGCAATGCGCTTAAAGGCCTGGTTCTCGGCGATGTGTCGGCGACGTCGCATGTGGCGATTGTGGCGCGCGCGCTCGACATTCCGATGGTGACTGGCCTCGGAGAGGCGATCGATCGCTGCGAGGAAGGCGATGCGGTGATTGTCGACGGCGACGCCGGGGAAATCCATATCCGTCCGACCTCTGACGTTATCGAGGCCTATCGCGCCAAGCGCGAATTCCAGAGCGAACGGCAAGCTGCATTTGTAAAGGAGCGGGACCTTCCCGCTGTGACGAAGGACGGCGTCAAGGTTTCGATCATGCTGAACGCCGGGTTGGCGCTCGACATGCCGCATCTCCATGAGACCGGGGCTGAAGGGATCGGTCTTTTCCGCACTGAGCTTCAGTTCCTGATCGGCTCGCAACTGCCGAGCGTCGGTTCTCAAAAAGCGCTTTACAGCGAAGTCCTGAAGCTTGCGAAAGGCAAGCCCGTGGTGTTCCGCACCGCTGATATCGGCGGCGACAAGACGGCCTCTTATATGGACCATGGCAATGAAGTGAATCCCGCCATGGGCTGGCGGGGGCTCAGGATGGCGGTCGACCGGCCGGGCATGATCCGCCCGCAATTGCGTGCGCTGATCGCGGCGGCGGCGGGCCGCGAGCTTTATGTGATGTTTCCGATGGTCACGCTGCCGAAGGAAATCGACGATGCGCGCGCGCTCCTCGATCTCGAAATCGAACGGGCCAAGCGCAGCGGCGCCGAATTGCCGAAAGCGATCAAAATCGGCGCGATGATCGAAACCCCGGCGGCGGCATGGCGCGCCGACCTGATCGCTCAGAAGGTCGACTTCCTGTCGGTCGGCGGCAACGACCTTGCGCAGTTCTATTTCGCCGCTGACCGCGATTCCGAACGCGTCCAGCGCCGGTACGACCCGATGAACCCCGGGTTCATGAGCTTTTTAAAGACTTGCGTTGAAAAAGCCGCGAAGACGCAGACGCCGCTTGCCTATTGCGGCGAACAGGCGGCCGATCCCGTGACCGCGGCGGCTTTTATCGGTCTCGGGGTGCGGTCATTTTCAGCGCCGGCGACGTCTGTCGGACCGTTTCGACGGATGACGCGCTCTCTCGATGCGGGACGTATCGCCGCGTGGCTCGATGAGAGACTGCCGCAGCCTTTCGAGACGCTGCGCCCGCAATTTACGAAATTCCTGAAGGATTCCGGCGTCGCGCTCGAGTAAATGCGCGATTAAGAAATTGCTGATTTAACGGCGCTAAACCTTTCTTCGCAGGTTATCTTTCTGTTGAAATTCCTGTAAGAAGGGCGAAACCGCATGGCAGTAAGGGTCGAGGGGCGCGAGTAGTGACGTCTAACAATCCCACGGCGGAAATAGTCGACATGGAAGATGTCCGCGCCCGCAGGCGCGCCGGTGAAACGGCGGGCGGCGAGGCGGAGAACGCGGGCGGCCGGCTTGCGGCGGCGAGGGTCGCCGCCGGGTTCACGCTCTCCGAGGCGGCGGCGAAAACCCATATCAAGGAACGCCATCTTGAAGCGATTGAGGCGATTGACCTTGAGGCGCTTCCGGCGCGGCCTTACGCCATTGGCTTTGTTAAAACGTATGCTGAGTTTTTGGGGCTTGACGCCGCCGATCTGGTGGACCGATTCAAGGAAGACGCCGGCTACGTCGCCCCGCCGGCGCCCGAGGTTGAAAAATTTGAAGCGGCGCAGAACGCCGCCGAGACCGGCAACCGCGAACTCTCCTTCATGACTGTCGCGGCGATATTGATCTTCTTCATCTGGTGCGCCTACCAGATCACGCTGCTTGACGAGGAAAAGCGCCGGGTTCCGGCTGCGGGCCTGCCTGCCGCCGGAGAAGCGGACAGCGCGCCGGCGACCGAGGCGGCCCTGCCCGCGGGTGAGGCGATCGAGGTTCAGGTCGTGGAGCGGATCGAGCCGGTCTATCCGATGCGCTGTATGGACAATGCGAGCCAGACCGAGACAGTTGACGTGCTGTTTAACGTGACAGCCACGGGACGGGTTTATGGCGAGAGCATCGTCCGGTCCACGAACGCATGTTTCGACGAGGCGGCGCTCAATGCGATCCGCCGCTGGCGATTCGAGCCGCTGCGCTCGGAAGGGGGGCCTCGCGCGGCCTACGACCAGCGCGCCAGCCTGAGTTTTAACCGCCCGCAATAGGCCGCCCGGAGACGAAAGAGTGCATCGGATGCGCGTTTTGCGGGATTTTGACCGGGGCCTTGACTTCCGGGCGCGGCGCGCGATCTTGTCGTTGATTTTCAGAGGCCTGTCAGTCAGAGGCGCGAGCAATGTCAGTACGTCCGTGGCGCGATATCGAACGCCGTAAATGCCGCCAGATCATGGTCGGTTCCGTGCCGGTCGGCGGCGATGCGCCAATCGCCGTCCAGTCGATGACCAATACGCTGACCTCGGACGCCCAGGCGACGATCCGCCAGGTGAACGCCATCGCCGAGGCCGGCGCCGATATCGTCCGGGTCTCGTGCCCTGACAAGGAATCGACCGAAGCGCTCGCGACTATCACCAAGAACTCGCCGGTGCCGATCGTCGCCGACATCCACTTCCACTACAAGCGCGGTATTGAGGCGGCCGAGGCCGGCGCCGCGTGCCTTCGCATCAATCCCGGCAATATCGGTTCGGAAGAACGGGTGCGGGAAGTGATCAAGGCGGCGAAGGATCATGGCTGCTCGATGCGCATTGGCGTCAACGCCGGTTCGCTGGAAAAAGACCTGCTGGAGAAATACGGCGAGCCATGCCCTGAAGCGATGGTTGAAAGCGCGCTCGACCATGCGAAAATTCTTCAGGACAATGACTTCCACGAATTCAAGATTTCCTGCAAGGCGTCCGACGTCTTCCTGACCGTCGCGGCCTATCACGCGCTCGCTGAAGCAATCGATTGCCCTTTGCATCTCGGCGTCACGGAAGCGGGCGGCTTGCGCATCGGCTCGGTGAAGTCCGCGATCGGCAT
>CAJXLJ010000054.1 GCA_913055785.1 uncultured Parvularculaceae bacterium
CAAGGCGCGCGCCCTCTGCCCGCTTGTCGCAATCACCCATTCGGAAAATGGATCGGTGCTGATCCCCCGCGACGGCGAGCCGGTCGAGGTCGCGGCGATCAAGCCGGTCGCGCTGGAAGACACGACCGGCGCCGGCGATGCTTACGCTGCGGGGCTGTTGTTCGGCCTCGCACGCGGTTTCGACCTTGCGCGCGCCGGGCGGCTCGGCTCGCTCGCGGCGTCGGAAGTGATCAGCCATTTCGGCGCGAGACCGTCTGAATCGCTCAAACGACTCGCGGAAACGCACAATATTCTCTAGGCTTCGCCCATGCGGGTCTGGGGCGTCATTCTTTTGCTGTGCCTGATTGCGGGCGGCTTTCTCTACTGGAAGAGAGAGCCGATCTACCTCAGTTTTCTTGCACGGAAGATTGAACAAACGACGCTCGATGAACGGATTGAGCTCCTTGCGCCGTCGATTGACGTGCGGCTCCCTGAACATGGCGCGCCGCCTTATCCTGTCGTCATGCAGTTTCATGGCTGCGCCGGCATTCGCGCGCCGTTCATGGGGCAATGGGTCGATATCGCCAATGAGGCGGGATATGCGGCGGTGATTGTCGACAGCCTGAAGCCGCGCGGGCTCGACCGCGACCCGGTGTGCGACGGCGAGGCGCTGCTCGGTCAGGAACGCGCCGGCGATATTTACGCTGCGGTGATGATAGCGAAGGCCGACCCCCGGCTTGATAAAAGCACGATCGTGCTCGCGGGCTGGTCCCATGGGGGCTGGTCAATCATGGATTATCTGACCTTCGATCCCGCACGGCGCGCGCCGCCCGGCCTTACGAATGGCGCCGCGGCGCCTGCGCCAGCGGGCGTCATATTCTTCTATCCCTATTGCGGGCCGGGCGCGCTTTCCCGCTTCAAGCCGTGGAAGCAAACGCCGCGGGTGCTGGCACTGATCGCCGGCGGCGACACCATCGTCAATGCGGATCTTTGCATCAGGTATTTCGAAAACCGACGGGCCCGGGACGGCGGCGTCGAAATCGCTGTTTATCCGGGTGCGGAACATGTGTTCGACGACCCGTTTCTCGAAAAAGAGTATCAAAGCTGGTACAATGAGGCGTATTTCGAAGACGCAAAATCGCGTTACGCGGCGTTTCTCAATGCTCTCGCGCCCCGGACAACGCAATGATGCGTTCGTAAACCGCACGAACGTCATCGAAGGTTTCCTCAAGCGGTTTGTCCGTTGAAATCACATAATCGGCGCGGGCGCGCTTTTCTTCATCTGGCGTTTGTTCCGCAAGAATGGCCGCAAGTTTTTCCTTCGTCATGCCCGGCCGCGCCAGCACCCGCTCGCGCTGCACCGCCGCCGGCGCGCTGACCACGACCACCGCATCGAAGAGAGCCTCAAAACCGTTCTCGAATAGCAGCGGGATATCGAGAACGACCGCCGGCGCCTGGTCGTGCTCCGCCGCCAGCATGAAGACTTCCCGGTCCGCGCCAACCAGCGGATGGACAATCGCCTCGAGCGCTTTCAGCTTTTCATGATCGCCAAGAACTTCCCGCGCCAGGCGGGCGCGATCGACGGCGCCGTCTACAATGGTTTCCGGAAAGACCGCACCGACCGGTTCGACGGCAGCGCCGTCCTTCGCATAGAGCCGGTGGACGGCGGCGTCGGCGTCCCACACCGCCGCGTCGAGATCGGCGAACATGGCGAGCACCGTCGACTTGCCCATGCCGATGGAGCCGGTAAGCCCGATCCGGATCATCTCTGTCCTCTTCGTTTGAGTTCCGTAACAAGCTCGGCCCGTAGTGCCTCATCGACCTGCGCGCCGCCGCTGAACCATGCGTTGAACCCGGGCGCCGCCTGATGCATCAACATGGCGAGGCCGTCGACAGTTTTGAGCCCTCGCGCCGCCGCCTGTTTCAGCAAACCCGTCTCGAGCGGCGTGTAGACAATATCGGCGACAATCGCGCCGGACCGCAATTCCGCAATGTCGAGCTCGAGCGGCGGCTGGCCTGTCATGCCGAGGCTCGTCGTGTTGACGACGACGGAAGCCGCCGCGGCCGCCTCGTTCCGCCTGCCCCAGTCCGAGACAGACAGCGCAAACAGCTCGGCGATGTTCTCAGCCTTTTCGCGCGTCCGGTTGGTAATCGTAATGTCCGAAAAGCCGAGATTGCGGAGAGCCAGCGCAATGCCCCGGGACGCCCCGCCAGCGCCGAGAACAAGCGCGGTTTTTTTATTCCGATCATCGAAATCGAGTGCGGTTTTCAGAGCGTTTTCAAAACCGGATATGTCGGAATTTTCCGCAACGGCCCCGTCTTTCGTGAAGGTGAGCATGTTCGCGGCGCCGGCTTTTTTTGCGGCGTCGTTCTTCGTAACCGCATAGCGCAATGCGTTTTCTTTGTGGGGCAGCGTCACATTGACCCCGGCGAAACCGACCGTCCGAAGCGAATCCATCGCACGGGCGAAATCGTCGTAATCAGGCGGAACGGCGATCGGTATATAATAGCCGTCGATCTTCGCGCGCGCCGCCCAGATCGTGTGAATAAGCGGCGAGAGGGAATGCTCTATCGGCCAGCCGACAACACCGGCGAGAATCGGACGCTCGTTCATGTCAGTACTCGATCGCCCTTTGCTCGCGCAGGAATTTGAGGAGCGGATAAAGACTGAGGCCAAGCACCGCGAAATGATCGCCGTCAATCCGGTCGAAGAGCCGGCTGCCGAGGCTTTCGACTTGGTAGGCGCCGACGCTTTTCAAAATCTCGGGGCCCGCCTCGTCGAGATAGGCGTCGATTTCGGCGGGCGTGATCGCACGCAAATGAAGGCTTGGGCGGTCCAGGTTTCGCCAGACGATTTCACCGTCTTTCGCCGCGACAGCGGCGTTGATCAGCGTATGCCGCGCGCCCTGCATGTCGAGAAGCCGCGCTCTTGCTTCCACCATGCCGGACGGCTTGTCATAGGCCTCGCCCCGGAATTCCAGGATCTGGTCCGACCCGATCACCAGCGCGCCGGGCGCCGTAACCGCCAGCGCTTTCGCTTCCGCGAGCCGCACCGCCATTGCTTCAAGGTCTAGACCCGCCGCCCGCGACTTCGCCTTTATTTCGTCTTCATCGACATTGGGACGGACGATTTCAAACGTAAGGCCTGCGCCGCGCAGAATATCGGCGCGAATGGCGCTGCCTGAAGCCAGAACGATGCGGGGTTTATCGGTCACTGGTTCTGCCGGGCCGATAGTTTCGTCAAAATGGCGGCGGCGGTTTCCTCAACGGATTTTCGCGTCACATCGATCACCGGCCAGCGATTTTTCGCGCAAAGCCGTTTGGCGCGAAGAACCTCCGCCCGAATAAGATCGAGATCGGAATACTCCTCAGCGGCGTTCGACGCATTGAGCCCGCCGAGACGACTTTTCCGGATTTGCGCCAATCGTTCCGGGCTCGCCACCAGACATACGACAATCGGTTTTCGGAGCTTGAAGAGTTCCGGCGGCGGGTCGGAAGTCGGGACCAGCGGGACATTCGCCGCCTTAACGCCGCGATTGGCGAGATACATACAGGTCGGCGTCTTCGATGTGCGGCTGACGCCGATCAGCACTACATCCGCCGGTTCGAGATCCCAGATCATCTGCCCGTCATCATGGGAAAGCGTGTAATCAAGGGCGGCGATGCGCTTGAAATAGTCCTCATCGAGCTTGTGCTGCGCGCCCGGCCGGTGGGACTGCTCCAGTCCGAGATAGTCGGTAAAGGCGTTCATCAGCGGGTCGAGGACTGAGACCGCCGGCGTCTGCAGTTCGCTGCAGCGGATTTCCAGAAGCCGGCGCAATTCCGGATTGATCACCGTATAAAGCACGATGCCGGGGGACGCCTCGATCTCCGCCAGGGTTTTTTCCATCTGGCTGCGCGAACGCACAAGCGCATAGATGTGTTCCAGGGGGTTGGCCGCCGCAAATTGCGAGGCCGTCGCCTTGAGCATCGCATTCAGCGTTTCGCCGGTCGAATCCGAAACCAGATGGACATGGAAATATGTCGCAATCGGCTCTCTTCGCCGCGTAACACTATCAACGTGCTGTTCTGTGGATTCAAGATCGGACATTATGGGGAACTATAGCGGAAAACCGTATCTTTTCGCGAGGCGCGATTTCACCCCGGTTAAAACCCCGCGAGTCATACCATCCCGGCACCCGGGGGAACATGAAAACCCGACTGCGTGAATCTTTACGCTTAAAGTAGCGCCATCGCTGGGAATAACGAAACTCTCCTCATCCGCCGACAAAACCGGATCATTCATTTCAAACCGCTTAGGCCGGTTTTCATCATGCGGTTGAAATTTTCTTCCCATTGGAAAACCCTATGGATAATGCTGGGCGCCGTTGACGCCTTCCTGCTTTTCCACTGTTTCCCTATGGTATCTTTATATTAATCCTTTTTTAAGATTCCTTTATAAAGGGTTAAGGGGTAAGACCGCGCCTGATGACACGTGAAAGCAAATTCCTTCAGACGCTGAACGGTGAAGTTCAGGCCATACCGCCAATCTGGTTCATGCGTCAGGCGGGGCGCTACCTTCCCGAATATCGCGAGGTTCGAGCCAAGGCGGGTTCGTTCCTCGAACTCTGTTTCAATCCTGAGCTCGCCGCCGAAGTGACGCTTCAACCGATCCGCCGCTACGACCTCGATGCGGCGATCCTGTTTGCGGATATTCTGCTGATCCCCCATGCGCTGGGACAAGAGCTTTCATTTGAGGAAGGCGAGGGTCCGCGCCTCAATCCCGTGGTTAGACCGGGTGATCTTGCGGGTTTTGAAAAGCAGGATGTTACGGAGCGGCTTCAGTCCATATTCGAGACTGTGCGGCGGGTGAGAGGCGAACTCGCCCAAGATAAGGCGTTGATCGGCTTCGCTGGCGCGCCCTGGACGGTGGCGACCTACATGCTGGCGGGCAGGTCCGTACGTGATCCGGCGGCGCTGCGCGAATGGTACTACCGGGATGAAAAATTCATCTTGGCGCTCATTGATATTCTGACCGGGAAAACGATCGACTATCTGATCGCGCAGATTGATGCTGGCGCCGATGCGGTTCAGCTTTTCGACACTTGGGCGGGCGGACTTCCGTGGCCGGTGCTCGATGCGGTTTCAATCAGGCCGTTGGAGAAAATTGCAGGCGCTGTCAGAAAAGCGCGTCTGGGCGCGCCCGTGATCCTCTTTCCAAAAGGCGTCGGGGAGAAGGCTGTCGATTATGCGCAGCTTCGCGGATGCGACGGGCTTGGGATCGATTACGGGATGGACCCAGGTTGGGCGCGTGGAAATCTGAGCAGTCATACCGTCGTGCAGGGCGGGCTCGATCCGCTGGCTGTCGTTGCAGGCGGGGAAAAGATGATGAAATCTGCGGAAACATATCTGAAGCTCTTTCACGACGTTCCGTATATCTTCAATCTTGGACATGGCTTCACTCCGCAAACGCCGCCTGAGCATGTCGCGGCGCTGGTGAGTTTTGTCCGGAACGGAGAATGATGAGCGAGTTTCTTCAGTCGATTTATCTCTGGATCAAGGCGCTGCATGTAATCGCAGTGATCGCCTGGATGGCCGGGATGATGTATCTGCCGCGGCTTTTCATCTATCACTTGCAATCGGAGCGCGGCGGGGAAGCCGAGCGCTATTTCGTGACCATGGAGCGCCGGCTGCTGCGAGGGATTATCAACCCTTCGATGGGCGCTGTATGGGTCCTTGGGATTTTGATGCTGATCGCCAACCCGGGAACCGTTTCAACCGGCTGGTTCGGCGTCAAATTCGCGCTGGTGCTGGCCCTCTCCGGCGTCCACGGCTTCTACGCCGCCGCCCGGAAACAGTTTGAAGCCGGAGAGCGGCCGCGCAGCGAGAAGTTCTGGCGGATCATGAACGAGGTTCCGTTCCTCATGCTGATTGTCATCGTATTCATGGTGATCCTGAAGCCGGTCTGACGGACGGATTGACGCCGGACGTTTTCGCCCTATATCTAAGGCAACCTTCCTTTCTCTCCGCGCGGCGAAACCCGCCCGCAGCGGAACAGCATTTTCACCGTTACCAGCCGAAACCCGCCCTTCCGCGGGTCCCGCCATCCATTGAGGATCCCATGCTTCCGAAGTCCATGACGCTCGACGAGCTCAAAGAGAAAACCCCTGCCGAGCTGCTCGAGTTTGCTGAAAGCCTCGAGGTCGAGAACGCCTCCACCATGCGCAAGCAGGACATGATGTTCGCGATCCTGAAAGAGCTCGCGGATCATGAGGTGGAAATTTCCGGCGGCGGCGTCCTTGAGGTGCTGCCGGACGGGTTCGGTTTCCTGCGCTCGCCGGAAGCGAATTATCTTGCCGGCCCGGACGACATCTATGTTTCGCCCTCGCAGATCCGCCGCTTCGCGCTCAGGACGGGCGATACGGTGATCGGCGAAATCCGCAGCCCGAAGGACGGTGAGCGCTATTTCGCGCTGTTGAAGGTTTCGACCATCAACTTCGAAGATCCGGATAAGGCGCGCCACAAGGTGCATTTCGACAATCTGACGCCGCTCTATCCCGATGAGCGGATCAAGATGGAAATCGAAGACGAAAAAACCAAGGACATGACGGCGCGGGTCATCGACCTTGTCGCGCCCCTGGGCAAAGGCCAGCGCGCGCTCATCACCGCGCCGCCGCGTACGGGTAAAACCGTCATCCTCCAGAACATCGCGCATTCGGTCGCCGTCAATCACCCGGAGGCCTATCTGATCGTTCTCCTGATCGACGAACGGCCGGAAGAAGTGACCGACATGCAGCGCTCGGTGAAGGGCGAAGTCATTTCCTCGACCTTCGACGAACCGGCGACGCGGCACGTGGCGGTTGCGGAAATGGTGATCGAAAAGGCCAAGCGCCTTGTCGAGCATGGCCGCGATGTCGTGATCCTTCTCGATTCGATCACCCGCCTGGGGCGCGCCTACAACACGGTGGTGCCGTCCTCGGGCAAGGTCCTGACCGGCGGCGTCGACGCCAACGCGCTGCAACGGCCGAAAAGGTTCTTCGGCGCGGCGCGGAATATTGAGGAAGGCGGCTCGCTGACCATTATCGCGACGGCGCTTATCGAGACCGGCTCGAAAATGGACGAGGTGATCTTCGAAGAATTCAAGGGCACCGGCAACGCGGAGATCATTCTCGACCGGAAAGTCGCCGACAAGCGCACCTATCCGGCGATCGACATCGCCAAGTCCGGCACGCGGAAAGAAGACCTCATCACCCCGAAAGGGGACATGCAGAAGATTTTCGTCCTGAGGCGCATTCTCGCGCCGATGGGGGTTTCCGACGCCATCGAATTCCTGCTCGACAAACTCAAGCAGACGAAGTCGAACCGCGACTTCTTCGAGTCGATGAATACTTAAGGCTTCGCGGACGCGCTGCGATTTTCTGTCGGCGCGGATCGACGGCCATGCTAGATGAGGCGCGAACGGCAAATGGAGCGCCTCATGTCCCTCAAACTTATCCACTTTCCCCTGACCCGGTCCTTGCGGGTGGTGTGGGCTCTCAACGAACTCGGCCTCGACGCTGAGGTCGAGACGCGGCCCTTCGACCGCGCAAAGCTGAAGGAACCCGAATATCTGGCGCTCAACCCTCTGGGCAAAACGCCGGTCTTTTTCGATGGCGGCAAGCGGATGATCGAGTCGACGGCGATCATGGAGTATCTCGCCAACAAATACGCAGACGGGCGACTGACGCGTCAGCCATCAGACGAGGATTACGGCGACTATCTGCAATGGCTGCATTTCGGCGAAGCCGGCATGGGCGGTTATGTGGGCATGCTGATCGGCCAGACGGCGCTCCTGCCGGAAGACCAGCGTATTCCGGCGATGAAGGTCTGGTCGGAAAACGAGACGAAGAACTGCCTCAACTTCCTTGAACAGAGCCTCGGCGACGACGGGTATCTTCTCGGCGAGTTCTCGCTTGCTGATATCGCCGTCGTCTACATGCTTTTCCTCGTGAAGGTGACCCGTAATGGCGGCCTGATGGGCGAGAAGACAAACGCGTATTTCAAGCGCGCCACCGAACGTGAAGCCTGGAAAAAGGCGACGGCGCTCGAGCCCTGAACGGTTCAATGCGCGGCCCCTGACCCGCGCTTGGGCCGGCATCTCCTGATTGTGAGTTTTCCTGAACGCCCTGTCGATAAAACGGGATGGCCACAACCGCGCCGGTGCGGCATGGTCCTGCGCGATTGAAGCAAGGTATATCCCGCGTGGCGCAGCCCAAGGCGAAATTTCTGACCGGCGATCTGATGCGCCATATCGTCGTGATGTCGCTTTCGGCGAGCCTCGGTCTCGTTTCGATCTTTCTTGTTGATTTCGTCGACCTCTATTTTATCTCGCTGCTCGGCAAGAAAGAGCTGGCGGCGGCGGTGGGTTTCGCCGGCACCGTCATTTTCTTCAACATGTCGATCACCATTGGACTGATGATCGCCATGAGCGCGCTCGCCGCCCAGCGTATCGGCCGCGGCGAGGAAGACGAGGCAAGGCGCATCGCAACCAGCGTTGCGACGATTGCAATAGCGATCGGGTTTTTGTCGGGCGGCTTCTTCTGGATCTATGCGCCGGATGTGATGGAGTTTCTCGGGGCTGCGGGCGAGACACGCGATCTCGGGGTGCGTTATTTGCGCATCGTCCTGCCGACTGCGCCGATTGCAGCCCTTGCTATGGTCTGTTCCGGACTGCTGCGCGCCCATGGCGACGCGCGCCGGGCGATGAATGCAACTCTCGCCATGGGCGGGGTCAACGCGGTGCTCGATCCGATTTTGATTTTCGGCCTTTCCCTTGGCCTCGACGGCGCGGCGCTCGCCTCTGTCGGGGCGCGGATCGCCATGCTGGCGACGTCGCTGTTGCCGATCCTGCGCCATTATGGCGGCTTTGCGCCTTTCGACATCAATCACTTTCGCCGCGACATTGCGCCAATATTCGGCATTGCCGGGCCGGCCATCCTCACCAATATCGCGACGCCGGTCGGTACGGCGATCGTCACCCGCGCCATCGCGCCTTTCGGAGATGCTGCGGTCGCGGGTTACGCGGTGATCGGGAGGCTTACGCCGCTCGCCTTCTGCGTGATCTTCGCGCTTTCAGGCGCGGTCGGGCCGATCATCGGCCAGAATTTCGGGGCGCGCGATTACCCCCGCGTGCGCGAAACGCTGCGCAAGGCGATGGCGTTCACTGGCGTCTACACGCTTCTCATGTGGGGCGTTCTGTTTGCGACTCACGGGTTTGTCGCCGATCAGTTCGGATTGATGGCGGAGGGAAGACAATTGATCTTCTGGTTCGCGCTGGCGGTGGCGCCGCTGTTTTTCTTCAACGGCGTCCTGTTCGTCTCGAACGCCGCGTTCAACAATCTCAACCGGCCGCTGTTTTCGACCATGCTCAACTGGGGGCGCAATACGTTGGGGATCGCGCCTTTTGTCTGGCTCGGCGCCGAATGGGGCGGCGCGCCGGGCGTCGTGATCGGCCAGGCGGCGGGCGCGATCGTGCTGGCGGTATTGGGTATGTGGCTCAGCTTCCGCCTGATCGACGCTTACGCCAGCGGACGAGCGGATCCCGATAAGGGCTGGAAAATCAAACTCATGCGGCCTCGCCCGACGCCGCCCTTTTCTTCGCCGCGCGGCTGAGACGGCGGTTTTGCTCCTTATACGGAACTAAGAGGCGGAAAAGCCGGGTGTCGTATTTCCGACATCATTACACGCTAAACCACATTTGCAGCAGCATCCCCAGGTTGTTGCATCCCATGTTCACCCTAGAAGGGAGCCGCGCGCATGCTTTCCGCCGCCGCTATTTTGGGCGTACTCAGTTTTGTCATGGTGCTGGCGTTTTCCTTTCATACCTTGCGACGGCTGGGCGCCGATGAGATCGCCTTCGCGCTGGTGGGCGTTGCGGTTCTCGGTTTTCTCGCCGCAATCGCCGGCGCGCTCATCGGCTGAAGACCGGCTTACCCCCGCGCCGGCAGCACTTTCGGGTTACGCAAAAGCGCCGCTGAAATCAGCGCGATGATCAGGCCAACCGGGAAAATTTCAGAAAATGTGATGGGCAGGCGAATGAACGGATTGGCGTACATATCGACAAAGCTCTTCATCGATGCGGCGGTTTTTTCTATCTCTTCAGCGCTTGCTCCGGCTTGCTCCTTCGCAGCAAGAATACTGTCGGCGTATTGTTGGGCGAAGGCGTAATCGGTGCTGGCGAGATATACCTCCCAGCCGAGGACATACATGATCCCGGCGACGCCGACGATCGACAGCCCCAAAAGAAGCGCCGGGCCGAACTTGATCGTTCCGCCAAGTTCCTGGTCGCGGTAGCGTTTGACGCCGACGAAGATCAGCGAAAGCGCGACAAGCATGATGAGATAGCCGACAGCCTGACTGCTGCTGCCGTGGCCGGGACTTTCGGCCATCATGATGCCGAGCGTCATGACGCCGATTGTGATGCTGCCGGCGATGCCGCCGAAGATGAGCGCTATTTTGAGCATGGTAGCCTCCCTTTTTGGATCAGTTATGATTTCGGCGCTTCGAAAACGCCAAGCAGGTTGCCTTCCGGGTCCTTGAACCAGGCGAAACGGCCGATACCCCCGGGGATGTCGACCGGGCCGATCACCACTTCGCCGCCCTTCGCTTTGATTTCCGCGCAGGTCTTATCGGCGCTTTCTACTTCCATGTAGAAAAGCACATATTGGTGGGGTTCGTGCCCGAGCGCAGTGAGCGCGCCCTTGATGCCTTTTCCTGCTTTCGTGTCGATTTCAGATGTGACGCCAGAAGGCGTGAGAGACCACCCGAAGACGGTCTCATAAAAGACCGAGGTCTTTTCCTTGTCCTTGCAGCCGATTTCGAAACGGACAACAGGCGCGCCCATAAGACTTCTCCTATCTTTTCGATGCTGGTTTCTTGCGCTTCGCCATCCGCGCGTAGTGATCGATGACCGGCTGAAAATCCTGCCGGGCGCTGATGCGGATCAGCTCGGCGAAGTCTTTCAGGTCGAATGCGTCGGGAGCGAGGATGTTGAAACAGCCCTTTTGCAGCCGAACGCCGCCAAGCCGCTCTTTCGTGAATTTCGCGACTTCGCCGTTCGCATACATGACGAGGGAATGAAAGGTGAGACCGCTGGCGGTCCTCGCCAGAACGTATTTCGGAACGCCGCCCTGTTCGTAGATAAACGCCGTCTTCGAATTCATATAGACGCCGCGCTTTTCGCTGACCGTCTTGTCCTCGGCCCGGATCGCCGCGCGCACGCCCTTGGCGGTGCGGGCATAGTCGGGGGAAAGCCCTTCGGTAAAATCGGTCATCGGGTTCTCCTGGTTTCGCGCCGGGGGCGCTGTTCGATGCGCCAAGATTGGGCCGAAATCGCCTGAAGATGCTATCGCCCAAAGGGGTGAAACGCCTCGATTCACCCGGACATCGCCGGCGCTAGGGGATGAGCGCCAGGTCTTTCGCCTTTTGGATCGCCTGGGTCCGACGCGAGACTTCGAGCTTTTCATACAGCCGTGCGAGATGGGTTTTGACGGTGTTCGGGGAAAGATCGAGGCTTCTTGCGATCTCCTTGTTGCTCTCGCCGGCGGCGAGGCGCTCGAGGACCTCATATTCCCTTGCCGTGACTCCAAGGGCGTCGAGCGCGGCCTGGTTTTTCTCGAACGGGCCCGCTGGCGGTCTCCGGGTGAGGCGCCAGCCGGTCCAGACTCCAAGCGCTGAAAAGCCTGCGGCCAGCAGTACGATATAGATTTCGGTAGCGAAAGCGCGGCTCAGATACTGGTATTCGAGCCACGACAAGAGGAAGGTCGCCGTTGCGAGCGCCAGGGCGTAAATAAAGATGCTTTTTCTCATCACGGGCGATTTAACCCGGAAAGTTGAGGCGCGTCACCCGTAAGGGCGATCGCCGATGCAGCCCGAAAGGGCTAGGTTCGCACCAGATTGATAAATCCAACACAAGGAGTTTCCCATGCAGCTCGGCGCGTTCTCTGTTTCTCTGGCGGTCAAGGATCTGGCCGCGTCAAAAGCGTTTTACAGCAAGCTCGGGTTTGAGAAGGTTGGCGGCGATGAGGCGCAGAACTGGCTGATCCTCAGGAACGGGACGACGACGATCGGCCTGTTTCAGGGCATGTTCGAAAAAAACATCCTGACGTTCAATCCGGGCTGGGATGCGGCGTGCAATCCGCTTGACGACTTCACCGATATCCGGGCGCTTCAAAAATCCCTGAAGGAACAGGGCGTCGCTTTTTCTTCGGAGGCCGACGCGTCGACATCTGGTCCGGCGAGTTTCACGCTTGTCGATCCCGACGGCAATCCGGTGCTGGTCGACCAGCATGTGTGACGGTGCGGTCAGCTTTTCAGGCGATAGCCGGTCCGGAATATCCACCACACAATGACAAGACAGAGGGTGAAGAAGCCGAGCGTTGCCGCAAGCGATACGGCGACGCCGACATCGCCTTCGCCGAAAAAGCTCCAGCGAAAACCGCTGATCAGATAGACCACCGGGTTGAAGAGCGCGACGGTGCGCCAGAAGGGCGGCAGCATGTCGATTGAATAAAACGCGCCGCCGAGAAAGGTGAGCGGGGTCACCACCAGCATCGGCACGAAGGAAAGCTGCTCGAAGCTTTTGGCCCAGACCCCGATGATGAACCCGAACAGGCTGAACGTCGTCGCCGTGAGAACGAGAAAGCCGATGGTCCAGCCGGGATGCGCAATCTCGAAGGGCACGAACAGCCGCGCCGTCGCGAGAATGACGAGGCCCAGTATGATCGATTTCGTCGCCGCCGCGCCCACATAGGCGAGGACGATTTCAAACGCGGAGATCGGCGCCGACAATATCTCGTAGATCGTGCCGGTGAATTTCGGGAAGTAGATGCCGAAAGAAGCGTTTGAGAGGCTCTCGGTGAACAGCGACAGCATGATCAGCCCGGGCACGATGAAAGCGCCGTAGGAAACGCCGCCGATCTCGTCGATGCGCGAGCCGATGGCCGCGCCGAAAACGATGAAATAAAGCGACGTTGTGATCACTGGCGTCAGGAGGCTCTGCAGGATCGTGCGGGCCGCCCGCGCGATTTCAAACCGGTAGATCGCGAACACGCCATGGGTGTTGAATGCGGGGAGCGTTTCGCTCATTGCGGCCTCCTCACCAGGCTGACGAAGATTTCCTCAAGCGAGCTTTGCCTTGTGTTGAGGTCCTTAAAACCGATCCCGATATCGCTCATTCGCCTCAGCAATGACGGCACGCCGGTATGCTCGTCATTGACGTCGAACGTGTATTCAAGCTCGGCCCCGCCGGCCTTGAGGGCCAGCGACCACTCGGAAAGCTCAGTCGGTATCGCTTCCAGCGGTTCCTGCAGGTTCAAGGTGAGCTGCTTTTTTCCGAGCTTTTTGATCAGCGTCGCCTTGTCCTCGACGATAATCAGCTCGCCATTATTGATGACGCCGATCCGGTCGGCCATCTCTTCGGCCTCTTCAATGTAGTGGGTCGTCAGGATGATGGTGACGCCGCGCTCGCGAAGACCGCGCACCAGCGCCCACATGTCGCGCCTCAGCTCCACATCGACGCCGGCGGTGGGCTCGTCGAGAAACAGAATGTCCGGCTCGTGGGCGAGCGCCTTGGCGATCATCACTCGGCGTTTCATGCCGCCGGAGAGATTCATGATCTTTTCCTTGCGCTTGTCCCAGAGCGACAGGTCGCGCAGGATCTGTTCGATCAGCGCAGGATCTGGCGGGCGTCCGTAAAGCCCGCGTGAAAAGCTTACTGTCGCCCAGACGGATTCGAAGGCGTCGGTCGCGAGTTCCTGCGGCACCAGCGCGATCTTGTACCGCGCCGCGCGATAATCGCTGACGATGTTGTGCCCCGCCGCCGTTATTTCACCGGCGGTGGGGGTCACGATTCCGCAGATGATCGAGATGAGCGTCGTCTTGCCGGCGCCGTTGGGGCCGAGCAGCGCGAAAATCTCGCCTTGCCTGATGTCGAGGTCGATCTTCTTGAGCGCCTCAAAGCCGCCGTCATAGGTCTTGGAAAGGCCCCGGACAGAAATCACCGGAGTGTTGCGGACAGGCGGCCGCGCTTCGTCGGCAGGGGTGATCTGGTCCATGGAATGTTCCGGTAAGGTGGGGGCGGGCGCTTAACAAGATGGGCGCTGGCGCCGTCATTTCAAGCGCCACTTGAGCCGCAGGCTGAAATGATGAAGCGATCGAGATTATCGAGCGCTTGCGACCAGCCGTTACGGTGATCGTCGCGCGCCCCTTCATCGAAGAACCGGTCATGGATGAGCGTGAGCAAAGTTTTTTCGCCCTCGTCCTTGAACAGCAGCGTCACCCGCGACCGCCTCTCCGGCGTGGTGATCCACGCCCAGGTGAAAACAAGCTTCCGGTTCTTTTCTATCTCGAGATAAGCGCCGCTGACGTCATGGGTTTCGCCGTCAGGCGTTCTGAACGCCACGCGAAAACCGCCGCCAGCGCGGAGATCGGCTTCCGCACGAAGGGTGACCGCGTCTTTCGTCGCCCACCATTGCAGCATTCTTTCAGGCTCTGTCCACGCCGCGAAGACCAGCGATACGGGCGCCTCGAAACGGCGCATCAGGGTCAGGCTCGGCTCGATGACGGCGCTCATGAGGCTCAGGCGGCCGGCGCGCAATTGACCATCCATGGGGTGCCGAAGCGGTCCTTGCACATGCCGAAACGCTGCGCCCAGAAGGTCTCTGCCATCGGCATCGATGTTTCGCCGCCATCGGCGAGAGCGGCGAAAACGCGCTCGGCCTCTTGCGGGTCGTCGATATTGACGGAAACGGAATATCCGCCGGGCTTTGAACTTTGCGCCGGCGGCGAGTCGCTGGCCATCAACATGGCGCCGTCAACTTCGAGACAGGCGTGCATGATCTTGCTTTTCCATTCAGGCGGAACGTGCGCCTCGGCGGGGGAGCCTTCATGAGGGATCATGGCGGTGATTTCTCCGCCGAAGACCTTGTTGTAATAGCGGAAGGCTTCCTCGCAATTGCCTTCAAAGAAAAGATAGGTGGCGAATTTCATCTGTGTCGTCCTTCTGTTTTGATCAGGAAAGCGATGCAGCGAGAGCCTCGAGCTGATCGATCGCGGCGCCCCAGCCGTCATGGAAGCCCATTTCTTCGTGCTTTTTAACGCCTTCGGCGCTTGCATGACGCACCAGCGCAGAATAGCGCGTCTGGTCTCCTTGCGCCGTCATGGTGATGATCGCAGCGAATCCCATCCCGCTCTCGTCTGGCAACGGCCGCCAGTTTTCGCCGAACAGGCCGGTGAAAACGATCCTCTCCATTGGCGCGACCTCAAGAAACGAGCCGGCGTAAACATGCTTTTCGCCATCGGGGCCGCGCATGATCGTGTCAAAGGCGCCGCCCGGGCGCGGATCGAATGCAGTGAACTCCGCCCGCCACGGTTTCGGGCACCACCATTCCTCAAGGTTTTCCTTGACGATCCACGCCTTCCAGACGAGGCTGACAGGAGTGTTCAGTATACGGTTTATTTCAAGGTCGAAACCTGTTTGGCCAGCCATAAATACGGTTCCTTTATCCGTTGAATGCTTTTTCAAGCACGGCGATGTCGAGCTTGCGCATGGCGAACATCGCCTGCATGACGCGGCTTTTCTGCCCCGCATCGCCCTTTGTCATCATGTCGACGAAGGGTTGCGGCACGACTTGCCAGGAAACGCCGAAACGGTCCCTGAGCCAGCCGCACATGGATTCCGCCCCGCCGTCAGCGGTGAGCTTGTCCCAGTAGTGATCGACTTCTTTCTGGTCCTTGCAGCGGATGGAGAAGGAAATCGCTTCATCGATCTTGAAATGCGGGCCTCCGTTCAGGGCCTGAAACGGTTTTCCATCGAGTTCGAACTCGACCATCATCGCGGTTCCCGGCGCCTTGCCATGATGCTCTTTCCCGTCTTCGGTATATCGGCTGATGTCGATGATTTTCGAATTCGGAAAGACCGAGACATAAAACAACGCCACATCTTCGCCTTCGTTGTCGAACCATAGGCAAGGGGTGATGTCAGGCATATTGCGCTCTCCTGGGGTTCGCGGGCGTGGCGCGGGCCGGCGTTCGGCGGCGGCAAGCGAGTTCCTGTCGGGTCATAAGTCGGTCTGTTCCTTCTTCGCTTTTTCCGCCGCCTGAACGTCACGGAGGTAATCGGCGAGACGGTCGAAGCGGTCTTCCCAGAGCCTGCGATAATGCTCGAGCCATTCGTCGAGCCCCTTCATGGCTTGGGGCTCGAGTTTCGCCGGCCGGCGCTGGGCGTCGCGGGAGCGGGAAATCAGCCCGGCCTTTTCGAGAACCTTGAGATGTTTGGTGATCGCCGGCTGGGTGATGTCGAACGGCTCGGCGAGTTCGCTGACTGTCGCTTCGCCAGTCGCCAGTCGCGCAAGGATCGCCCGGCGGGTCGGGTCGGCGAGGGCCGCGAATTTCGCGGAAAGAGGATCGGCGGCGGTTTGCATATAGCCAATAAGTAAAATAACAAAGTGGTTATATAATGAGCGCGAAAGGACGTCAACCTTTTTGCCGAAACCCCAACAACATGTTGAATTCTAGTGCTTATTAACGCCGCACAGGCCGGCCTTGGACGTGCGTCCGGCGGCTTGAAGCGCCGCAAAGGCCGCTTTTGGCCGGTCCGTCGCAATGACGTCGACGCCATCGGCGGCGAGGTCGGCGTAGCGGTTTTCCTCGCCGCTGCGGGCGATCTCCGCGTCGATCGAACTTCGCCCGCCGAGCGTGCCGAAAATCACCTCAACCTTGCGGTTGTTAAGAACCGAATACAGCCGCGGTCTCGGGGTCTCGACGCCGGTGAAGCCGAGGAGACTGTTGTCAGGCACGCCGGCGGCGACAGCGCGATTAAGGTCCGATTGCGAATTCAGGGTGAGCGAGATCATCGTCTCCGGCATCAGCCGGTGCAGGATTTCCGCTTGCGCGAGGGTGTTGGCGATGAGGACGACACGGTCTTCCGCATGCTGATCGTTTAGGGTGCGGGCGATATCCGCGTAACGCGTCGAGCGTTTGATATCGAGCTGCAGGATGGTCCGCCCCGCCGCCCAGCGAAGGGCGTCGTCCAGACGAACAGGATGGAAGGGCGTGACGGCGCCGCTCTCGTCTTTGAGGCGAAGCGCTTCAATCTCCGCCCAGCGGTAATCGCTCGCCTCGCCCGATCCGGTCGTCGTCCGCTCAAGGGTGTCGTCATGCAGGAGGAAGAGAACTCCGTCCGCGGACGTCGCAACATCGACTTCCATGATCGCCGGCGCCTCGGCGAGAAGCGCTTCCATGGTCTCAAGGGCGTTCTCCGGATAGCCCTTATGAGGCCCGCCGCGATGCGCCGAGACGAGCGTTGCGCCCTGGTCCTCGAGGCAGTCGAAAAAGGCGTTGAGATCGCCGCCGGGGTTGATCGACCAGCTTGTCCCGGTTGCGCCGGCTCCCTCCGAAACCGGTTGGCTGCACGCGGCGCCGGCCATGAGGATGGCTGCGGATAACGCCTTAAGCGGTTTTAAGAAAAGGGTCATTACGGCGCCAGAATGATGGCGCCGGTGGAGGCGCCGCTTTCAAGGAGGCGGTGGGCGTCGGCGATATCAGCCAGTTTGAAGCGCCTGCCGATCTTCGGGCGAAGCGCGCCCTTGGCGATCATTGTGAAGAGATCGGCGGCCATGGCGGGGAGCCGGTCGGGAGTTGCGTAGTGGAACAGGGACGGCCGCGTGAGGGTGAGCGAGCCGCGCCTTGAAAGATCGAGCGGCGAGACCGCCGGAACTGGTCCGGACGCATTGCCGTATGTCACCATGTGGCCGCGCAGGGCGAGGGAATCGAGAGACGCCTCGAAAGTCGCGGCGCCGACCGAGTCGTAGACGACATCCACGCCCTTGCCGTCGGTCAGTTTCCTGACCTCGCCGGCTATGGTGTCGGTCTTTGTACGGACGATAACGGCATCGGCGCCGTTCTCCCTTGCGATCGGGGCTTTTTCGTCATTGCCCACGACGGCGATGACCCGCGCGCCGATCGTCCTCGCCCACTGGCAAAGCAGCGTTCCGACACCGCCGGCGGCGGCGTGGACCAGGCAGGTCTCTTCGGATTTTAGCGGATGGACCTGACGGACCAGCATCTCGGCGGTGAGGCCTTTTAGGAAAACCGCCGCCGCTATCTCATCGCTGATAGCGTCCGGGATTTTTGCGGCCATGGCGGTCGATACGTTCGCCTCTTCCGCGTAGCCGCCGGCGCCGGCGATATAGGCGACGCGGTCGCCTTGTGCGAAGCCGGAAACCCCCTCGCCCGCCGCCTCGACGATACCGGCGGCTTCGGTACCGAGGATCGCCGGCAGGGAGACCGGATAAAGGCCCTGACGCTGATAGATATCAATAAAATTGAGGCCGATCGCCGTATGCCGGACGCGCAGCTCGCCGGTCGCCGGGGGCGCCAGCGCGTGATCGCGCATGTCGAACAGCTCCGGTCCGCCGTTTTTGTCGAGGAAGATCGCTTTCGTCATACGCCGTCCATATCGGTTGACTAAAAGCGATTACTAGAGGCGCCGGCGCCGGGAGGCCAGCCGTTGACGCGGTTTCGGCGAAGCGACACACTCCGGCGGCAATCGAAGGGCGGGGAGGTCTCATGCGCATTCTGGCGATGACGGCGGCGGCGATGGTTTTGCTGGCCGGCTGCGCGACTGACATCATGAGCGAGAAGGAGTGTCTCGCCGGCGACTGGTATGGCGCGGGGCTCGAAGACGGACGGCTGGGCCTCACCGAAGACGCGCTCGACGAGCGGATCGCCGCCTGCGGGCAGTATGGCGTCTCGGCGGATGCGCGCGCCTATTTTGACGGCCGCGATGCGGCGCTTCGTCAGCTCTGCACGTTTCAGGGGGGCGCGGCTTACGGCCAGGCCGGGGACCAATATCTCGGCGTCTGCGGGCGCGAGACCGAAGACGTATTCCTCAGCGGTTATCTCCCGGGCAGACGCGTTCATCTCGCCGAACTCGACCGCAATGCCGCTGAAGACGTCCATCGCAACGCCCTCGCCGATGTTGAAAACGCGCGGGAAGACGCCCGCCGCGCGCGAGCGCGGATGGAAGACCCGGCGGCGAGCGAGGAGGAAATCGAGAATGCGAGGGCCGATCTCCGCCGGGCGCGGAACCGCGCGGAGCGATCTGAAAGAGAGGTCGACGACGCGCTGTACGAACTCGGCCGCGCTGACGAAGCCCTCGACCGGGCGATCTCCGGACAGGCGTCCTGGCGGCGGTCGGAAGAGTATTACGCCCTTCGCGATGCAATCGCCGAGGCGCATGAATTCGCCCGCGCGGAGGACGCCATCGCTCACTGTACGGATGAATTGCCCTATTTCACGCCGCGCTGTTTCCTGCGCGGCGGCGGCGCCCTCACCGACGCCCGAACCGGGGAGGTTTGCGCCTACGGACCGGGGGAAGCGGTGCTCGCCCGCCGCGGACCGGGCTACCGGAACGGAGACGTCGCCGGGAGCATCCTCTTTTTTGATTTCTTTCCGGCCGACCCGGCCAGCGGCAGGGGCGCCTCCCGCTCGGCGGG
>CAJXLJ010000055.1 GCA_913055785.1 uncultured Parvularculaceae bacterium
CGAACGATCTCGCTTGAGGATATAGAACACTTCGCGGAATTCACCGGCGACACCTTCTACGCGCATATGGACGAGGAAGCAGCCAGCGCAAACCCGTTCTTCCCGGGCCGCGTCGCCCACGGTTATCTCATCTTGTCATTCGCCGCCGGTCTCTTCGTCGACCCGGCGCCGGGCCCGGTGCTCGCCAATTACGGCCTTGATGAGCTGCGCTTCCTGACGCCTGTCTCGCCCGGCGATTCGATCAAGGTGCGCCTTACCGCAAAGTCGAAGAAAAAACGCAATGACGAATACGGCGAAGTCAAATGGGACGTGCTTGTCACGAACCAGAACGGCGAGCCTGTCGCGAGCTACGACCTTTTGACCATGAACGCCATTTAAGGCGCGAAACAGACAAGCAGGTAAATCGAATGGCGCGGACGCAAGCGGCCGACTACGACAAGAAGCGCGATTCCATCACGGCGCAGGCGGCGAAGCTGTTTGCGCGCCGCGGCTTCGCCGGCGCTTCGGTTTCAGAACTCGCCGCCGAGTGCAATGTCTCGAAGTCGCTGATCTATCACTATTACGCGTCGAAAGAAGCGATCCTCTTTGACGTCATGAACGATCATATGGAATCGCTGCTAGCGGTCGCCGAAGACAAAACGAACGCGAAGGCTAGCCCGGAAGAAGAGCTCAAACTGCTGACACGCGATCTCCTGCGCTGTTATGTCGGCGCCGCCGATCAGCAGAAGATCCTGCTCTATGAGCTTTCATTTCTGCCTGAGGGAGAGCGCAAGGAAATTATCGCGAAACAGCGCAAGATCATCGCCCGCGTTGAAGATATTTTCACAAGAGCGACACCGGCGCTGAAAAACGACAAGGCGCGGTTGCGCGCGCGCGTCATGCTTTATTTCGGTATGCTCAACTGGACTCACACCTGGTTTAAATCGACCGGCCCGATGTCCCGCGACGCCCTCGCAGACGAAGCGGCGGAAGCGGCGATCAACTCGCTGATGGCGCCCTGAACGCGTCAGCGCGGCCAGGTCTCAAGAATTTCAACGAATTTCGTCAGCCAGGCGTTGGTCTGGTGGCCGTCGACGATCCGGTGATCGATGGTGAGCGAGACATAACTCATGGGCTTGATGAGGATCGCATCAGCGCCGTCAATCTCCTTGACCACCACCCGTTTTTCCAGCTTGCCGACGCCGAGGATGGCGGACTGCGGCTGGTTGATGATGATCGGCGACGCTATGAGCGAACCCGAAACGCCGTGATTGGAGATCGTAAAGGTGCCGCCGCGCATGTCCTGCGGCGTCAGCTTGTTTTCCCGCGCACGCGCCGTGAGGTCAGTGAGCTGCGCGGCGATGTCTTCAAGGCCCAGCGCCTGTGCGCGCCTGATCACCGGCACGACGAGACCTTCTTCTCCCAGCGCCGTGCCGACGCCGATATTCACATCGTCATAAAGTTCGACGCGATCGTCGAACCAGCGCCCGTTGATCGCCGGCGAAACCGCCATCGCCTTCGCCGCTGCGGAAACGATATAGGCGGTGAATGTCAGGTTCACGCCTTTCGCCGCCAGCGCCGCCTTGTGCGCGTTTCGATGCTGAATAATCGCGCTGAAGTCCGCCTCGAAAACCGCCGTGACGTGGGGCGCCGTTGTCACCGAGTTCAGCATGTTCCCGGCGATGGTGCGGCGCATCCGGTCATGCGGGATTGTGCGCACGCCGCCGACGGCGTCCGGCGCTTTTGCATCTTTCTGCGGTGAGGCCGGAGGCTTTGCGCGCGCCTCGACAGCGGCGTCCACATCCGCACGGGTGATGCGCCCGCCCCGGCCCGTGCCCTCGATGGTCGCCGGATCGATATGATGTTCGCGAACCGCGCGGCGCACCGCCGGCGACAAGGGGATGTCGCCCGCCGCCTGTTTCATCGCCGGTTGCGCTGCTGCCTGCGGCGCGACGGCCGCCGGCGCTTCCGCCCCGGCCCCATTTGCGGGCTTCAACCGCCCGAGCACGGCGCCGGGACCGGCTTCTTCGTCGGCGTTGAGCAGGATCTCCGTCAGCACGCCGGACGCCGGCGCCGGCACTTCCTGCGCCACCTTGTCGGTTTCAAGCTCAACCAGCGGATCGTTTTCAGCGACCGCATCGCCAATCTGTTTCAGCCAGGCGCGCACGACCGCTTTCGTGCCTTCCTGTTCTTCCGGCGCCTTGATGTCGATCATCCGTTCGCCTCCTAAAATCCGACGAGGTCGTCGATTTTGGCGCGGATTTTTTCAACGGACGGCACCGCCCAGTCAAGGAGCGCCGGATTATGCGGGCTCGGAATATCCGGCATGGTGAGCCGTGACACCGGCGCGTCGAGATCCATAAACGCCTCGTCCGCAACGACAGCAGCGATTTCGGCGCCGAAGCCTGCGGTCTGTAAATCTTCATGAACGATCAGGCAGCGGCGCGTCTTGCGCACCGAATTCAACACCGCCTGCCTGTCCCAGGGCATAAGCGTGCGCAGATCGATCACGTCGGCGGAATAACCCTCCGCCGCCTTGTCCGAGCGCGGCGCCATGGCGCCCCAGGTGACGATTGTGATGTCATTGCCTTCGCTTAAAAACTTCGCCTTGCCGAACGGCAACGCATAGTCGTCGCCCGGATAGGGCCGGCGCGCCCAGACATCGTCAAGCATCGCGCGATGTTCGAAGAAAATCACCGGATCGTTGCCGCGCAGGGCCGACCTTAAAAGACCCACAGCGTCTTCGGCGTTCGACGGCGCGGCGACCATCCAGCCGGGCTGATGGATAAAGGCGACTTCATTGGTCTGGCTGTGCCACGGATCGCCGCATTTGAAAAACCCACCCGGAATGCGCACCACCATCGGCGCGGCGAAACGGTTATTCGTCCGCCAGCGCATGGTCCCACAATCATTGATCTGCTCGGTCGCCGGCTCCGCATATTTGCGGAACTGGATTTCCGGCACGGGCATCAGGCCCGCAATCGCCATGCCGACAGCGCGGCCGATAATGCCTTCTTCAGAAAGGCTCGTATCGAAAACGCGCGAAACCCCGTGCTTTTCCTGAAGCCCGAGCGTCACTGCGTGAACGCCGCCCTTGGGCCCGATATCCTCGCCGAACAACACGACGCGGGGATTGACCGCAAGTTCATGATCGAGCGTCTTGCGGATCGCCGTCACCATATTGATGCGCTGGCCCTGCGGCGCGGGAACGTCGCTTGTCGCAGGCGGCTGATAACCGGCCTTCCACTGCCCGCCCATTTCCTGCATGGCGCCGTCTTCATAAAAGACATTGCGCATGAGCGTTTCAGGATCGGCGACCGGCCGCGCCTCCGCCTTTTCGCAAGCCGCTTCGACTTCTTCCTTCGTCTTCGCTTCAAGCGCCGCCCATTCAGCTTCGCTCATCAACGACCCGGTAAGATAGTCGCGCAGTTTCGGCCATGGATCGCGCGCCCGTTCCCCCGACACTGTTTTGTCGGTCTTGTAGGTCTGCGTATCCTGATAACTGTGACCTTGCAGCCGCGGTACGGTGAGCCGCAACAGGGCGGGTCCGTTGCGATCGCGAACATATGCGATCGCATCGTCAATCAGCGCCGCCGCTTCGGCGGGATCGGTCCCGTCGCCCTTGAAGATTTCAAGGCCGCGCCAGCTGTCGAGATTGGCCGAAATATCCCCTCCCGGCGTCTGGAATTCCGACGGCACCGAGATACCGAACCCGTTGTCTTCGATGTAAAACAGCATCGGCAGCTTTTGCGTCGTTGCAATCGTCAGCGCCGACCAGAAACCGTTGGATGCGACCGAGCCGTCGCCGCCGAGCACGACGGAAATCGCTTTGTCGTACGCGGAATCTTTGAGAACAGTCCGGTGATATTCAATCGCCTGCGCCCAGCCTGCAGTCGGCGTATATTGCGCGCCGACGCCGCCGCACATCGGCAACGCGGAAGCGCCGTTCGGGTTCGGATAGTTGAACACCGCACCGATATCGCGTCCGCTCGAATAGCCGCCGTCCCGTCCCATGGAGGAAGCAAGCGCCGTTTCCGGATCGACGCCGAGCGCCAGCAGCAGAGGACGCGAGCGATAATAACCGCAGGCCGCATCATGCCGCTCTGTGAGTTTAAGGCCGAGCAGCACCTGAGCCAGGTCATGCCCGCGCGCTGAAAACTGATAGAGAACCTTTTTTTCCGGGACGAGACGTTCTTCCTCCAGCGAATCCAGCGCCCTTGAAAGACTGACGAGATAGGCGGCGCGAGCCCAGTCGACATGCTGGACCGGGCTGTTCCGGCGATCTTTTTGCGCGGCGAGGGCCTCGGCCATAACGCCTCCCTTTATTCGCTGACCGACTGGTCGGGTTATTAATTTCCTAGACCAACGCCGGCCAAGATTCCAGCCCAATTTATCCTGATGCAGTCCCATACGGTCGATAGCCGTCATGCTTGCGCCAGTATTCGGCGCCCGCAAAGTGCGGTAGCGAGGGAAAACCGCCCTAAAGAATACTTAAGCTAACGCTTGGCAAATAATATCGGTAAAGGACGTACAGCTATCACGCCCGCCGATATCGGCCGTGCCGGAGCCGTCTTCGAGCGCATCCTGCACCGCCTTTTCGATCACCGACGCCAGCGCTTCCTCTTTGAAGCTGTAGCGCAGCATCATGGCGGCGCTCAATATGGCGCCGGCGGGGTTGGCCTTGTTCTCTCCGGCGATGTCCGGCGCCGATCCGTGGATCGGCTCGTAAAGCCCGGCGCCGGTTTCGCCAACCGACGCCGACGGCGCAAGACCGATCGACCCGGCGATCACCGAGGCTTCGTCGCTCAAAATATCGCCGAACATGTTTTCCGTCAGGATGACGTCGTAGACGCCCGGCGCCTGGATGAGTTTCATCGCCATAGCGTCGACCAGCACATGTTCGAGCTCGATGTCGCTGTATTCTTCCTTGTGCAACTTCTCCACCGCGGCGCGCCAGAGCCGGCTGGTGGCGAGCACATTCGCCTTGTCGACGGACGTGACTTTTCCCTTGCGGCCGCGCGCCGCCTCAAAGGCGATCCGCGCGACGCGCTCGACTTCCTCGCGCGTGTAAACGCATTCGTCGCGGGCGCGTTCCGTTCCCTCTTCCCGGTCTCCGAAATAAACCCCGCCGGTGAGTTCGCGCACGATCAGCATATCGACGCCGGCGGCGCGGTCGCTTTTGAGCGGCGACAGCGTTTCCATGCCGGCGAATGTCTGGACAGGACGGAGATTGGCGTAAACGCCGAGCGCCTTGCGCAGCGCGAGAAGCCCCGCCTCCGGCCGCAAGCGTCCGCCATCCCATTTCGGCCCGCCGACCGCGCCGAGCAGCACGGCGTCCGCGGCCGTGCATATCTCTCTTGTCTCCGCCGGGAAAGGATCGTTATGGCGATCAATCGCAACGCCGCCGAAATCGCATTCGATAAACCGGAAGTCAGGACCGGATTCCTGCGTCGCCAATTCCAGCGCGCGCCGCGCGGCGGCGGCGACTTCCGGACCGACCCCGTCGCCCGGCAGATAAGCGATTGTCAAACTCATGCCCGCTCCACTTCAAATTGTTCGATCAGGCTCATCTGGTTCATCAAATGCCCGAGCGGATCAACGCCTTCAAGCAGACAATGCCGCGCGAACGGCTCGACCTCGAACACTGTCTGCCATCCGTCGGAAAGCCGCACAGTCTGTTTTTCGAGATCGATCGTCAGTTCCTCTCCCGGATTGTTGAGCAACCGCTGATGGGTTTTCTGATCGACCTCCACTGGCAACAACCCGTTCTTGAGGGCGTTGCTCTTGAAGATGTCGGCGATATCGGAACTGATCACCGCCTGAAACCCGAAATCGGCCAGCGCCCAGGGGGCATGTTCGCGGGAGGAGCCGCAGCCGAAATTGGAACCCGCCACCAGAATGGCGCGCTCGACCGGATCGTGACTGTCGAGCGGGCTTTCTTCGCGTATGGCGCCGTCTTCGTCATAGCGCCAATCGTAAAACGCAAAGGCGCCGAGCCCCTTGCGGGACGTCGTCGTCAAAAACCGCGCCGGAATGATCTGATCAGTATCGATATTGTCCTGCGGCAGAACGATGGTTTTCGATGTCAGCGATAAGAGGGGCTTAAACCGCATCGGCCATCTCCCTTGTTTCCTGAAGATAGGGCCGCGGATCGGCGATCCTTCCCTCGATCGCCGAAGCGGCGGCGGTCGCCGGGCTCGCCAGCACCGTCCTCACGCCCTTGCCCTGACGGCCGACGAAATTCCGGTTCGACGTCGAGATCACGAGTTCTCCCGGCGCGCCCTGATCGCCGTTCATGGCGATGCACATGGAACAGCCGGGCCGCCGCCATTCGGCGCCCGCCTCGATGAACACCAAGTGCAGGTTCTCTGCTTCCGCCGCCCGGCGCACGCTTTCAGAACCGGGCACGACAAGCGCGGTCACGCCAGCGCGCACCTTGCGGCCGCGCATTACGGTCGCCGCTTCACGGAGGTCCGACAGCCGGGAATTGGTGCAGCTCCCGATGAAAACGCGGTCGACCGGGATATCCGAAAACGGGCGGTCCGCCTCAATGCGCATATATTCCGCCGCGCGCTTTTCTTCATCGCTGCGCGGTGCCGGGGAGACGCCGTTAACCGGCGCGGCTGCATCGGGCGATACGCCGTAGGTGATCATCGGGCGCAGCCGCGACGCATCGATATCGATCTCCTTGTCGAACGCCGCGCCGTAATCGCTCGGGAGCGCGCGCCACGCTTTCAGGGCGGCGGCCCAAGCCGGTCCGCGCGGCGCATATTGACGGTCCTTCACCCAGTCGAATGTCGTTTCGTCCGGCGCGACCATGCCGAAGCGGGCGCCCGCTTCAATCGACATGTTGCACAGGGTCATGCGCCCTTCCATCGAGAGGGCGCGAACCGCGCCGCCGGCGAACTCGATCGCATAGCCCTGCCCGCCGTCGGCGCCGATCTCCGCGATCATCGCGAGCGCCATGTCTTTTGCGGTGACACCTTGCGGCGTCTCGCCGTTGAAATTGACGAGCATGGATTTCGGCTTGCGCTGCAGGACGCACTGGGTCGCCAGCACATGACCAACTTCGGTCGTGCCGATGCCGAACGCCAGCGCGCCGAAAGCGCCGTGCGTCGAGGTATGACTGTCCCCGCACACCACCGTCTTGCCGGGTTGCGTCAGGCCGAGTTCCGGTCCGATCACATGGACGATGCCGCGCTGCGGATCGTCGAGGTCGAGCAGGCGAATGTCATGCTTGCGGCAATTCCGGATCAATGTTTGCACCTGCGCCGCCGCCTCCGGCGTCGCATAGGCGAGCGCGCCATTGCCGTCGGGCGGGGTCGTCGGCGTCGAGTGATCGAGCGTCGCAATCGTGAGGGCCGGCCGGCGCACGGGAAGTTTTCGTTCCTTCAGCGCGGCGAACGCCTGCGGCGAGGTAACCTCGTGAATGAGATGCAGGTCGATATAAAGAACCGCCGGCGCTTCCCGCGTTTCGGGAACCACCACATGCCGGCTCCAGAGTTTGTCAAACAGCGATTGCGGTTTCATTTCCTGTTTCCTCTTTGGACGTGTTCACCGGATGCAGCCAGTTCCAGCGATCCTGCGTGGCGCCGTTGAAGAGGCCGAAAAATCGCTCCTGCAACAGCGCCGTGACGGGCCCGCGCCCGCCGGTCCGGGTTTTCCGGCCATCGACGGAACGGATCGGCGTGATCTCCGCCGCCGTGCCCGTGAAGAACATTTCATCGGCGAGGTAGAGCGACTCCCTCGGCAGCGTCTGTTCGACAACGTCAACGCCTTCGGCTTGCGCAAGCGCGATGACCGTATCGCGGGTGATCCCCTGCAGGATCGATGCGGAAGACGGCGGCGTATAAATCTTGCCCCGGCGCACCAGAAACAGGTTCTCGCCGGCGCCTTCGGAGACGAGGCCGTTAACGTCGAGGCCGATGCCTTCGGCGAAACCGCGCGCCTTCGCTTCGCTCGATATCAAAACCCCGGAGAGATAATTGCCGCCGGCTTTCGCCGCCGCCGGCGTCGTGTTCGGCGCTGCGCGGTTCCAGCTCGACACGCAAACGTCAACGCCGTTTGCCTTGCCCTCCTCGCCGAGATAAGCGCCCCAAGGGAAACCGGCGATGACGACATTGACCGGCGCATCCGGCGGCGGCGCAACGCCGATCTCGCCATAGCCGTAAAACACGATCGGTCTGAGATAGGCGCTCTTGAGACCGTTGGCGAGCACCACGTCTTCGCAGGCGCGGGTGAGCGTTTCCATGTCGAACGGCACGGAGCAGCCATAGATCGCCGCCGAATCGTAAAGCCGCTCCAGATGGTCGCGCAACCGGAAGACGGACGAACCCGACGGCGTTTCGTAAACGCGAACGCCTTCGAAAAAGGACGTGCCGTAATGCAGCGCGTGCGACAGCACATGCACCGTCGCTTCGCGCCATGGCTTCATGGCCCCGTCCATCCATATGTAATCAACTTCACTGATAGGCATTTTCCAGCTCCCTTAAGCCGCGCCGACGAGCAGCGCGCTCGCCCGCTTGCGTGCGCGCTCGATGTGGTTGAAGGCCGCGAGCAGCGCTTCCGAGGCGGCGACGATAATGTCCGCATCCGAACCGCCGCCGGCGAAGACCTGTTCATTGTAAAGAACGCGCACTTCCGCATGAGAGCGCCCCGCCGACTGCGTGACCGACAGATCGTCGAGCGTCGCGGCGACGCCGGTCGCCGAACACAGCGCGTTGAACACCGCCTGAAACGGCCCGTCGCCTGTACCGATATCGGAAATGCGGCCCCGGCGCCGGTGATTGAGCGTCAGGCGCGCGAAGGGACGCATGCGCGCCTCGCTGCTCGAGCGCATTTCGACGCGCACGAATTCCCAATCGGCGCCGGCGTCATGCTCGCCGGTGATCAGCGCGCAGAGATCGCTGTCGGTGACTTCGCGCTTTTCATCGGCAAGCCGCTTAAATGCGGCGAACACCTGCTCGACATGGTTGGCGCCGAGATCGAAGCCGAGGCTCGCCGCCCGCGCCTTAAGCGCATGCTTGCCGGAATGCTTGCCCAGCACCAGTTCGTTCGACGGCAGGCCGATATCGGTCGGCGTCATGATCTCATAGGTACGGCGGTCCTCGAGCACGCCGTGCTGGTGAATACCGGCTTCATGGGCGAAAGCGTTGCGGCCGACAATCGCCTTGTTGCGCGGCGTCGCCTGTCCGGTGAGCTCGCTTAAAAGACGGCTCGCGGCGTAAAGGCCGGTCGTTTCGATATTGCTGTCCGCGTCGAAATAGTCGGCGCGGGTCTTGAGCGCCATCACCACCTCTTCAAGGGCGCAATTGCCGGCGCGCTCGCCGATGCCGTTGATCGTGCATTCGACCTGATCGGCGCCGGCGCGGACGGCGGCGAGCGAATTCGCCACCGCCATGCCGAGATCGTTGTGGCAATGAGCGGAAAAGATCACGCCTTCGCGCCGGCGCACGGTCGCCGTCAGCTCTTTGAAGAGATCGTAGATTTCTTCCGGCGACGTATAGCCGACCGTATCGGGGACATTGAGGACATCGGCGCCCGCATCCGCCGCGCATTGCATCGCTTCTTTAAGGAACGCGCGTTCGGTGCGGATCGCGTCCTCGGCCGAGAACTCGACCTCGTCGAAACGCCCCTGCGCCGATGAAACGCTGCGCTCGATTTCCTTCAGCACTTCATCGGTCGTCAGCTTCAGCTTCGCCTGACGGTGGGTCGGGCTAGTGCCGAGGAAGATGTGCAGGCGCCTTCGCGCAGCGGGGGCCAGGGCGTCTTCCGACGCGCGAATGTCTTCGTCTCTTGTGCGCGAGAGCGAGCAGATCGTCGGGCCTTCGACTTCCTCCGCCACCCGCCTGATCGCTTCAGCGTCGCCCGGCGAGGCGGCGGCGAAACCAGCCTCCATCACGTCGACCTTCAGCGCGGCGAGCGCCTGCGCCATGGCGAGCTTCGCTTCCGTCGGCATCGAAAAGCCCGGCGCCTGCTCGCCGTCGCGCAAGGTGGTGTCGAAGATCCGGACCCGGCGCCCGGCGCTGTTATCCTTGAGGGACATGAGCGGCCTCCGATACGACGCATGGCGCGGCGGGCGCGCGCATGACCTGACGAACGCCGTGAACACGGGCGATCTGTCTTGAAAGAATATCGACGCACCGGCTCGCATCGCGCGGCGCGACGCCGACCGTCATGTTCGAACGGTTGATATCGGCGCCCATGGACATGGTGCGCACTTCGAAACCGCGCGATTCAATAACGCCGAGAAGCCGCCGGATCGCGCCTTCATTGGTGTCGAATTCGATCTTGATGCTGTCAATGTTCATGGCTTTTCTCCATCATCTCGGCGTTTGACTTGCCCGGCGGCACGAGCGGCCAGACGTTTTCTTCAGGATCAATGCGCACATGGGCGAGGATCGGACCGGTCGCCTCAATGAGCCGTTCAATGGCGCCGTCGACTTCGTCGCGGCGTTCAACGGCGAACGCCTCGACGCCAAACGCATTGGCGACATCGACGAAATCCGGATTGTCGGAAAGATCGACCTCGGAATAGTTGCCGTCGAAAAAGAGATCCTGCCACTGGCGGACGAGACCGAGCATCGAGTTGTCGAGGAGCACGATTTTCACCGGCAGCTGATAGCGCCGCAATGTCGCGAGCTCCTGCACGTTCATCATGAAGGAGCCGTCGCCGCTGACGCAGTAGACATCGGCGCCGGGATCGGCGAGCGCCGCGCCGATCGCCGCCGGCAGGCCGTAGCCCATAGCGCCGAGCCCGCCGCTGGTGAGATGCGCTTCCGGCCGCGAAAAGCGGCAATGCTGCGCCACCCACATCTGATGCTGGCCGACATCGCAGGCCGCGACGAACGTCTCGCCCGCCCGCTCCGACAGTTTTTTCAGGAGCTCCGGCCCGTAAACGCCGCCGCCCGGCGCATCGTAACGCGGCGCATATTGCGCCTTCAAAGCGGCCGCATGATCGCGCCAGCCGCCGATATCGCCAGGTTCGAATTTCAACGCGCTGAGGCAAGCGGTGAGTTCGCCGCAGACCGGCGCCGAAGCATGGCGCAACTTGTTGAGCTCGGCCGCATCGACATCGATGTGAACGACTTTCGCATGCGGCGCGAACTCGGCGAGCTTGCCGGTCGCCCGGTCGTCGAAACGGGCGCCGACGACAATCAGAAGATCGCTTTCCTGAACCGCGAGGTTGGCGGCGCGGCTTCCGTGCATGCCGAGCATGCCCAGGAATGAGGGATGGTCGGGCGGCAACACGCCTAAGCCTTGCAATGTCGCCACCGCCGGGACGCGGGTTTTGTCGGCGATGTCCCGCATCAGCGAGACGGCGCCGGCGCGCGCGATCCCGCCGCCAAGATAGAACAGCGGTTTCTTTGCCTCAGCAATCAGCGCCTCCGCCCTTTCGAGCGTTTCCGGCTCAGGCTCTCGCGGCGCGTCTCCATTCCGCGGCGAAAACCCGTAAGCATCGACCTTCGCCTGCTGAACATCCTTGGGCAGATCAACCAGCACCGGACCGGGCCTGCCGCTTTCAGCGATTGCAAAGGCTTCCGCGAGCGCCGCAGGAATTTCCCGCGCATCGCGAACGATGACCGAATGCTTCACGATCGGCAGCGTCAGGCCGAATATGTCGACTTCCTGAAATGCGTCGGTGCCCATGAAAGGCTGCGCCACCTGCCCGGTGATCGCCACGAGCGGAACGGAATCGAGATAAGCGTTGGCGACGCCGGTCAGGAGATTGGTGGCGCCGGGGCCGGAGGTCGCAAGACACACGCCCGCGCGGCGCGTCATCCGTCCAAAGGCGTCCGCCGCCAGCGCCGCCGCCTGTTCATGACGGACAAGGATATGGCGGAGCTTTGATCCCGACAGCGCGTCATAGACCGGCATGATCGCGCCGCCCGGATAACCGAACACAAGATCGACGCCGAGCGCCTCAAGCGTTTCAACGAGCAGCGCCGCGCCGGTTTTCGCCGCCGGCGCGGTGTCTACTTGCTGAACGGATATGGCGCTCGACGTCATCGGGGGAGGTTCCTATTCGGCGGCCGCGTTGGCGCCGGGCTGCAGCCACGACATGCGGGACCGCAAATCCGCGCCGGTCTGTTCGATGGGATGATCGAGATCGGCTTCCAGCAGTTTCTCGTAACGGGCCTTGCCGGACTGGTTCTCGAGGATCCAGTCGCGCGCGAAGGCGCCGGTCTGTATGTCTTTCAGAACATCGCGCATGCGTTCGCGCGTTTCCGCGTTGATGACGCGTGGACCGGAAATCAGATCGCCGTATTTCGCGGTCTCCGAAACGAACTCGTGCATCTTCGCGAGCCCGCCCTCATAGAGCAGATCGACGATCAGCTTTAATTCATGCATGCATTCGTAATAGGCGATCTCCGGCTGATAACCGGCCTCGACCAGAGTCTCGTAGCCGGCGAGCACCAGCTCCGTCGCGCCGCCGCACAACACCGCCTGCTCGCCGAAGAGGTCTGTTTCGGTTTCTTCCCGGAATGTCGTTTCGATGGCGCCGGCGGTCGCGCCGCCGATCAGGCTTGCATAGGCGAGGGCTTTTTCCTTCGCCTTGCCGGAAGCATTCTGATGAACGGCGAAGAGACAGGGAACGCCGCGCCCGCGTTCATATTCGCGGCGGACAAGATCGCCCGGCCCTTTCGGCGCCACCATGATGACATCGACATTATTCGGCGGCGAAACGCGGCCGTAAAGCACGGTGAAGCCGTGCGCGAACAACAGGGCGTCGCCGTCTTTCAACTGCGGCTCGACGTCTTCCTTGAAGATTTTTTCATGAGTCATGTCCGGCGTCAGAATGGCGATCAGCCGCGCATTCGCCGCCGCTTTTGCGGGGCTCGCGACTTCAAAACCGTCCGCCGCCGCTTTTTCAGCGCTCGGTCCGCCTTCGCGCACGCCGACAATGACGTCGCAGCCGGAGTTTTTGAGATTGAGCGCATGGGCGCGCCCCTGGCTGCCGTAGCCGATGACGGCGACGGGCCCCGCTTTCACAGCCGCCGGATTGGCGTCTTGGTCAGTGTACACTTTCATGGCGTTGGTCCTTTTCGTCCGTCGTCAGCGTGTTGAATGGTGACGGCGCCTTTCGACGCCGAGGAAACAAGCGCGGCGTATTTGTCGAAGACGCCGCCCATGCGGTTCGGTTGTTTCGGTTTGAAAGCGGCGCGGCGCGCGGCCCAGTCGATATCGGCGTCGATGCGGCGCGCTTCGGCGTCGATGCGAATGAGATCGCCGTTCTCGATCAGCGCAATCGGTCCGCCCGCGGCCGCTTCCGGCGAGACGTGACCGATGACAAATCCATGCGATGCGCCGGAGAACCGTCCGTCCGTGATCAGCGCGACTTTGCCGGCAAGCCCCTGCCCGGCGACGGCGGCGGTGACCGCCAGCATCTCGCGCATGCCCGGCCCGCCTTTCGGGCCTTCATACCGGATGACGACCACATCTCCTTCGCGGATGTCGCGATTGGAGACGGCGGCGAAGGCTTCTTCCTCGCTTTCGAAAACCCGGGCGCGGCCCTCAAAGGCGCCGTCGCTGTATCCTGCGGTCTTGAGGACGGCGCCCTCCGGCGCGACATCGCCGTAAAGCACGCGCAAGCCGCCGGTCGCTTTCACCGGCGCGTCGACGGGGCGCACGACCTGCTGACCCTGGGTTTCCTCCGCCGATGAGAATTCCTCAAACAGCGATTTGCCGCTCACGGTCGGCGTATCTTCAAGGAAGCCCGCCGCCATCAGCCGCTGGCCGAAAAGCCGCGCGCCGCCGCCGTCGTAAAGATCCTTCGCGAGGAACCGCCCGCCGGGTTTTAAGTCCGCGATGACCGGCGTTTCCCGCGACAGACGGTCGAACTCGTCGATCGAAAACTCGACGCCCGCCTCCGCGGCGATCGCCGGCAGGTGAAGCACCGCATTGGTGGAGCCGCCGCTTGCAACCACCGCCGTCGCCGCATTGCGCAGCGAAGCTGCGGTGACGAACGACCGCGCCGTCTTGCCTTGCTTCGCGAGTTTCGCCGCAAGAGAACCGCACCGTTCGGCTTCGCGCGATTTTGAGGGGTGGATCGCCGGCGGGTCGCCGGCGCCGACCGGCGCGAGACCCAGAAAGGCGAGCGCCATCGCCATGGTGTTGGCGGTGAACTGGCCGCCGCAGGCACCGGCGCCGGGGCAGGCCGCGCGCTCGATCTCGTCGAGTTCCTTGTCGTCGATGTCGCCCTTGGCGTGGGCGCCGACCGCCTCGAACACATCCTGAATGGAAAGGTCCTTGTCGCCGCAATGACCCGGCATGATCGTACCGCCGTAAAGAACAACGCCCGGTATATCCATGCGCGCGAGGGCCATGGCGGCGGCCGGAATGGTCTTGTCGCAGCCGACAAGAATGACGGCGGCGTCGAGGGAATGGCCGCGCACGGCGAGCTCGATGGAATCGGCGATCACTTCCCTTGAGATCAGCGAGGCGCGCATGCCCTCGCCGCCCATGGTGATCCCGTCTGAAACGACGATCGTATTGAAGTCGACCGGCGTGCCGCCGCCGGCCCTCACCCCGGCGCGCACCGGCTCGGCCAGTTTGCCGAGATGCAGGTTGCAGGGCGTCACTGTCGACCAGGTGTTGACGACCGCGATCATCGGCTTGGCCATGTCTTCATCGGACAGGCCGGTTGCGCGCAGCATCGCACGGGCCGGCGCCCTGGCGGGGCCCCTGGTTATCGCGTCTGATCTTTTGGCTTTGCTGTCTGTCATCCGTTCATTTCCGAACGGACCGCCAAACACAAAAAAACCCGCTTCCTTTCGGGAGCGGGGTGTGTGGAGGTCCGTGCTGCTTTGTGTCTAGCGCGCGGGCTCCCTGGCCGCTCCCGTGATGGGGCTAATAAGGAGTACTACGAGAAGAAGGAGCGCGGACAGAAGGAGAGCGTCTACGGTATTCGCCGCAGCATTCCCGCCCAGTCCTGCATTCAGCAAGGCTTGCATCTGTCCAGCTCATATTGCGCCGCACCAATCGCCGCGCCTCGAAACGACTTACACCGCAGTTTGGTTATCAACAAGCTAAAACTGGCGATTTTCCTTGAGTAATTTATTAAACCGGGTAAAAAACTCAAATTTTTAGCATTTTCCGCTAAGCGTTAATTTTGCACCGCACACGCGCCGGCGATCAGGGCCGGGTCTGCCCGTCGCCGCGAACGACGTTTTTATAGGTCGTCAACTCCTCGACGCCGACCGGTCCGCGGGCGTGCAGCCGGCCTGTCGCAATGCCGATTTCGGCGCCGAGACCGAATTCGCCGCCATCCGCGAACTGTGTCGAGGCATTGTGGAGAACAATGGCGCTGTCGACGGCGGAAAGGAAACGTTCAGCCGCTTTCCCGTTCTCGGTGACAATCGATTCCGTATGGCCGGAGGAATAGTTCGCAATGTGCGCGACCGCGCCTTCAACGCCGTCGACCGCCGCGACCGACAGGATCGGCTCCAGATATTCCGTACGCCAATCCTCTTCCGTTGCTTCGGTTACGGACGGATCGATCAGGCGAACAGCCTCATCGCCGCGCAGCTCGCACCCGGCCTCGCGAAGAGCGGTCGCGACGCGCGGCCAGCAGTCTTTCAAAATTTCCTTGTCGATCAGCAGCGTCTCCGCGGCGCCGCAAATGCCGGGGCGGCGCATCTTCGAATTGAGCGCTATGGCGACGGCTTTTTTGATGTCAGCGTCCCTGTCGATATAGACATGGCAGATGCCGTCGAGATGACTGAGGACCGGCGCGCGCGCCTCCTCTTGTACGCGCGCCACCAGCGACTTGCCGCCGCGAGGCACGACCAGGTCGATGTTGCCGTCGAGCCCGGAGAGCATTGCGCCGACCGCGTCGCGATCCGTTGTCTCGACGAATTGCGCCGCATGCTCGGGCAGTCCGCATTCAACCAGCGCCTCGGCGAAGCAATCGAACAGGGCTTTCGCGGTCCCGATACATTCCGATCCGCCGCGCAGGATCACTGCATTGCCCGCCTTGAGCGCGATGGCGGCCGCATCCACTGTCACATTGGGGCGGCTCTCGTAAATGACGGCGATCACCCCAATCGGCGTACGCACGCGGGAAATCCGCAAGCCGTTCGGCCGCTCCCACGCCGATATCACCTTGCCGACCGGATCATCGAGCGCCGCAACGTCGCGCAGCGCCCCGCATATTCCCTCGATGCGTTTTTCATCGAGCGCCATCCGGTCAACGAAGGACGGCTTCTGGCCGGCGGCTTCGGCGGCGGCGACGTCTTTGTGATTTACCTCGAGGATCGCCGCCTTGCGCGCATCGATAATTTCCGCAGCTTTCAATAGCGCTGCGTTTTTCCTGTCAGCCGAGGCTGTCGCCAGCCCGCGCGCGGCGCTGCGCGCCTGAACGCCAAGCTTCGCCATATAGGCGGAGAGAGAAAAATTCGCATCTTGATGCGTCATGTTTTCTCCACGCTGAGGACAAGCTCGTCTTTCTCAACAATCGCAGGGCGGCGGCGATAGCCGAGTATTTCCTCGATGCGCTCGGAGCGCACGCCTGCGATCTTTCTCATGTCGGTTGAATCATAAGCACAAAGCCCCTGCCCGAGCAACGCGCCGTCCGCGCTGCGAATGGAGACCGTATCGCCGCGGGCGAAATCGCCTTCGACATTGACGACGCCCGCCGGCAACAGGCTGGCGCCGCCGCGCAAAGCCTTCGCAGCGCCCGCGTCAATCGTGATGACGCCGGCGGCTTTCAATTTGCCGAAGATCCACTGGCGGCGCGCGCCTTCAACATTTCTGGCGGCGGCGACCAGCGTCGAGCGTCCGCCCTGCATCAACGCCTCCAGCGGATGATCGGCGACGCCCGGGGCGATGATCGTTGCGCAACCCGCCCTCGCCGCAATCTTTGCGGCGGCGAGTTTCGACGCCATGCCGCCGGAGCCGACGCCGGCGATGCGGTTTTCTCCTTCAGCCATGCGCTCAATCTCCGGCGTCACCTCCTCGACAAAATCGATGTGCGCCGCGTTGGCGCTGCGTCGCGGATCGGCCGAGAACAGCCCTTCCACGTCAGACAAGATGACCAGCGTATCGGCGCGCAAAAGCTGGGCCGCATGGGCGGCGAGCCGGTCATTGTCGCCATAGCGGATTTCACTTGTCGCAACCGTGTCGTTTTCGTTGATCACCGGCAAGGCGCCGAGCTCGAGAAGCGCCGAAAGCGCCGCGCGCGCATTGAGGTAACGTCGCCGGTGTTCGGTGTCGTCGAGCGTCAACAGGACCTGCGCCGTCTGTGTACCGAACGGATCGAACGCCGCCTGCCAGGCGCCGATGAGTGCGGCCTGCCCGGCGGCGGACGCCGCCTGTTTTTCCTCAAGACGCAACGCGCCCTCAAGACCGAGACGCGCGCGCCCGATCGCAACGGCTCCGGACGAGACGACGATGACCTGACCGCCTTTTTTGCGCAACGCGTCGATATCCGCCGCAAGCGTTGCGAGCCATGCGTCGCGCAACGCGCCGGTCTCGCCGCAAAGGAGGGACGAACCGACCTTCACGACGAGTTTTTCCGATGCCGCAAGCTGCGCGGCGGCGAGTTGATGCTTTCCGCCAGTCATGACCGTTTGATGTTTCGCCTGATATTATGACGAGGACTTCGCCTATTCCAGCGAACGGTTTATATCGCCAAGGTCGGCGATCAGGCTGACGGCGGTTGGTATGCGCCCGGCGCCCTTGCCCTTGCAATGAAAATTGCGCCCGTCCGCATTGACGACCTGCAGGGCGTTCTCGACGCCGTCAACCGAGCGGAAAAACGCGTGATCGTCGCTCTGGGCGAAATAGACGCTTGCCGAAATGCGGCCGTCCTCCTGCTTTTCGAGGCTCGCAAGCTGTTTCCAGCGCCCGCCGAGTTTCGAAATGGTGGAAGCCTTCTCCGGCGTCAGCGCGTCGCAATCAACAGCGGCGGGGTCGATTTCTTCGCCGAATGCTTCGTAGCTGAGAATGGAAAGTTTTGCGCGCGCATCGTCGCCGGAAAGATCGGCTGTCGGGTCCGGTTCGGCGTAGCCGGCGCCCTGCGCCCGCTTCACCGCCTCATCGAACGCAACGCCCTGGGACAGCAGCGAAAGCACGAAGTTGACGGTGCCGTTCACGATCGCGGCGATCCGCACCGGCGTTCCCGCTTCGCGCGCGCGCCTCACGGTTTCGATCATCGGCGCGCCGCCGCCGACCGCAGCGCTGTAATGGAGCAGCGCCTTATGGTCCGAAGCCAGTTGATGAAAATGGTTGAGCGAGCCGACCAGCGCCTGCTTGTTCGCGGAGACAACACTGATCCCGCGCCCGAGCGCCCGCTCGATCAGTTCACGTCCTGCGTCAGGGGCCGGCAGGGCGTCGATAACCGCTTTCGGTCCGGCGTCCAGCAGCGCGCCGATATCATCCGTCAGCAGAACATCGCCGGCGATATCGCGTTGTTTTGAAGGATCGCGCACCAGCGCGCCGGCGAGCCTGTAGCTGCGTTCATCGGCGGCAAGAAGCGCAGCGGCGCCGCCGCCGACCACGCCGAGACCGGCGACAGCGACGCTGAGTTTTTGTGCAGCAGGCGCCGGCTGCGGCGGCCCGGATTGCGCCGCCACCCGCGTGCCGGTCTTCGCCCCGGCCGCGGCGACCCTGATCGCAACCCGCC
>CAJXLJ010000056.1 GCA_913055785.1 uncultured Parvularculaceae bacterium
TCCATGCCGGAGCCGCCGTAAATCGTGTCCTGACCAAAGCCGCCAATGAGCATGTCCCAGCCGGGACCGCCATCAATAAGATCGTTGTGAACGCCGCCATCGATATAATCGTTGCCGCCCATGCCATAGAGCCAGTCACGATCAAGATCGCCGAGAAGCGTATCCGCGCCGCCGCCGCCCGTCAGGCTGTCGCGATTGTCCGATCCGATAAGGCTGTCGTTGCCGCCGAGGCCGTTGATTGTGTCCGACCCGCCGAGACCGTCGATGGTGTCGTCGCCAACCGTTCCGTCAATGCTGTCGTTTCCCTGAGTTGGCGTCATGGCCAAAACCCCTCTCAAGATGACGCCGTCAATAGATCATCCCCCCGATTGGGCTGCAATGGGATGGACCGAAAAGCTGCGCTCAACCTGAAAGGTGTTTTGGCAAAACAGTGACGCCAAGAAAGCCATGCAATTGCAAATGGTTGCGTCAGTCCCAAACTGAAAACTACAAAACTGTAGAATTCAAAATCCCGCGATCCACACCGTGTCGGCGGGCGTCTTGCCGCCGAGTACGTCTCGCCAGGCGGCCTCGACTTCGCCGACGCCGGTTGCGTCCCGAAAGTTGAGCCAGCTTTTGCTTTCCATTGCGGCCTTGAACCAGAACGCGCCTGCGCGTTTTTCAAACTCGCCGGGGCCCCAGTCGCTTGCGCGCTTCTGGATATGGCCGGGGGCGAAAAACATGGCGCTGCGTTCGGGGATGAAATCGGGACCCATCCCGGCCGCCGTATAATGGGTGACGCCGACATTCGAGGTGTACTTCATGTTGTCGCCGAGATGCTTGTGCAGCCGTCCGAGCACGCCGCCGTCGCCGGACATGTCGATGATGACTGCTGGCGCTGACGCGTCGACATTCTCAATCTCGTCGTATGTCAGTACGTCGTCATAAAGACCAAGCGCCTCAATCGCCGGCTTGTTGCGCGCGGAGGTGAGGCCGATGCGTTTCGGCGCTTCGGCGTCTTCTTTCAACGCATAGGCGGTTCCGATCGCGGTCTTGCTCGATGCTGAAGGGATGATGATCTGAGCCGCGCCGAACCAGTCATTGTCTTTGAGGAAATCGTAGAGACAATAGGACGTCGCATAGAGCGGGAACAGCGCCATGCGTTCTTTGTCCATCGACCCATCATAGCCCGGTTCGTTCCTGACGCGGGCGTAGCTGTTATAGACCGGGGGCAGGGATGCGCGGCATGACGCGGCGTCGATCAGACGTTCGGGCTTCACCTTGTCTGGCGCCATGACAAGATGGCTCGCCATTGGCCAGTAGCCGTAAAGCCGGTCGCCGACGGGAATATCCGGATGGTTCGATTCTACAATGTCAGCGAAGCCCCAGACAGGAATGATGCCGAAGCCTTCTTCCCGAACCGGAAAGAATTTCCAGTAGCCGATGCGCTCGCCGACGACGCCATAGGTGACGTTGTTGGCGGTGAGGGCGAAACGGTCGACCTTCGCAAGGACTTCACCGTCCTTGAGCGACGCCTCGCGCGTTTCGATGCGCGTCTCGCCGAGATTGTCCTTGCGGACCTGAAATTCCGTAATGCTGGTCATGGGGTTCTCCTTGCCGGGCGAGCCTATGGCCCGCCCCGGCGGCCCGCAACAAGACGGCGCAGCTTTCTCACGCGAAGCGGATATCGCTATCCCGCTCAAACGCTGACAGGTCGAGGCTGAGCCGGAGAGACTCCGCTTTCTCCCCGCGCCCGGCCGACATGATCCACTCGGTCTCGCCGGTGGGTCTGAAACCGACCTTCTGAAGGACGCGCCCCGATGTGGGGTTGTCCTTGAAATGCCCGGAGAGGACCTCTCCCGCGCCGAGCTTGTCGACGGCGAACTGGGTGACGGCGCGGGCCGCCTGCGTGGCGACGCCGCGGCCGCGATAGCCGGCGCCGACCCAGTAGCCGATTTCGCTTGTCTTTTCGCCCAGGGCCATCACCCCTGCGCAGGCGATGATCTCGCCTTCCTCGCAGACGGCGAACGCGTATTCGGTTCCGTCGCGGAACGCCTTCATCATCAGCTCGACGAAAAGATAGGCGTCTTTCGGCGTGTAGGGATGCGGAACGCGGGCGGTGTTGCGCGCGATGTCGATGTCGTTGCAGAGCGTTGCGAAGCGCGCCGCGTCGCTTGCTTCAATCGGGCGTAACGTCAGCCGTCCGGTTTTGATGGTCGTCATCTTCAGCCTCACAAAGAAAAAGGGAAGGCGCCTCGCCTTCCCTTGTCAATTCTCTATAAGGCCGGCGTCGGTGCGCCGGGCTCCCGGCGCAATTATTCGCTTTCTGGGACGATAGATACGTAATTGCGGCCGTTGCGCTTGACCGCGAACTGTACGCGTCCGCCCGTCGTGGCGAAAAGCGTATGGTCCTTGCCCATGCCGACATTGTCGCCGGGATGAAACTTTGTGCCGCGCTGGCGCACGATGATGTTGCCTGGAACGACGTTCTCGCCGCCGAACTTCTTCACGCCCAGCCGGCGTCCGGCTGAATCGCGACCGTTCCTTGATGAACCGCCTGCCTTCTTATGCGCCATCTCTTACTCCTCCTCGCCCTTCGCGAGTTTCTTGGCCTGCTCGATCCAGCCTTCACGCTCGATCCGGCCTTTGAACGACAGTTTCTCGTCGAATTCCTCGACTTCTTTTTCGGTCCAGGAGGCGATCTGGGCGAAGGACGTCACGCCCGCCTCGATCAGCTTCTTCTCAAGAACCGGGCCGACGCCGGAGAGCTTCTTCAGATCGTCCGCGCCCTCGGCGGCTTTCGGTTCGGCCGCTTTTTCTTCCTTGGGCGCTTCAGCTTTTTTCGGCGCAGCTTTCTTTGCCGCCGGTTTCGGCTTGGCGCCGCCGGTCAGGATATCCGTGACCTTGAGGACTGTCAGATGCTGGCGGTGGCCTTTTTTGCGGCGATAGTTCTGGCGGCGCCGCTTTTTGAAAACAATGATTTTCTTGTCGCGCATCTGCTCGACGATTTCGGCCGCAACCGAGGCGCCGGAAACCGTCGGTGCGCCAACGGTGACGTCGCCGCCTTCGCCCACCATCAACACCTCGTCGAGGGTGATCGTGTCGCCGGCCTCGCCGGTCAGGCGTTCGACTTTCAGAATATCGTCTTTGGAAACGCGGTATTGCTTACCGCCGGTCTTGACGACTGCGTACATTCTTTCGACTCCAATTGGCGCACTTTGTGCGCTCAAGTGTCCTTTTTCGCCCCGGTTTCTGCCGCCCGGTTGTTATGAGAGCGGGGTCTCTAGCCCGGAGGGGAGCTGAGGTCAAGCGTCAATAGGGCGGAGAATATGGCGGAGAGGGAGGGATTCGAACCCTCGGTACGCAAAGCGCACAACGGTTTTCGAGACCGCCCCGTTCGACCACTCCGGCACCTCTCCAAAAGGGTAAAAGCCAGCCGCTGGGGAACGGCGCCTATAGCGCCTCGGGACCGTCATCGCAACAACTGAGTTGGCGCCGTAACGCCGCCCGCGAGGGTTGAAACGCGCGCCTTCGAAAAACAACCCTGAGAGGGCGGTTGGTCCTGTTGGTTGGGTCCCCCAGCCCAACCAACCCCAGTAAATGAGGATAACTATCCACCCCCCTGCCGGGTGGGCCTATAGTGCGCGTGTCTTTGGCGGACTGGCGAAAAGCGCCGTTTGTAAGCGCTGCGCCCGGCGTCTAGAAACGATGGATATGGCCGACAAAAAAACAGAACTGAATCTCACCGCCGACGCTTTGCGGGGCCGGTTTGCGGACTTGCGGGATACCGACACGTCGGACCCGCTCGCCAATCCGGTCCGGCGTTTTGCATCCGAAATCTTCCTGGCGCTCGAAAACGGCGCGATCGCGCCGGCGGCGCTGTCGGAGGTGATCGCAACGCTTGAAGTCGAAGGGTTCGAGGCGCGGGCGCAGCGTTTCCTTGAGCGCCGCGATCCCAAATCCTGCGACCTCGATGATCCGCTCAAAAGTCTTGAAGGCCTCGATTTCGAGGCCTTTCGGGCGCGCGTCGAACAAACGGGCGTCGGCGTTGTCTTCACCGCCCATCCGACATTCGCGCTGGGCGCGGAGAAGCGCGCGCTCTTGGCGCGGTATCCGCTTGGCGGCGAGAGCCGAGACCTTGAGGACTGGCTGAAGGAAGCGCGCGCGGTCAATCCGCTCGATCCGAAGAAGATTACGCTATGGTACGAACATGGCGAGGCGCGTCTGGCGATCGAGAACGCGCAGAACGCAATTCGTGTGCTCAACCGGCGTATTCTTGAACGCGCCAAGGCGCAGTTCCCGAAAGATTGGCGCTCGCTGACGCCTGACCCGGTAAGCCTTGCTAGCTGGGTCGGTTACGATCTCGACGGCCGAACGGACATTCACTGGGGCCAGTCGATCCGCATTCGCCTTGAAGAAAAGGCGGCGCAGTTACGGCGCTATGCGGCCGCCATAGAAAAAGTTCTCAAGACCGGCGTCGAACCGCGCCTTGAAACACTCTTCGAAACCATTTCAGGCGCGGCGGAAGCGGCGCGCTGGCAGGCGGAAGCGTTCGCCGGCGACCTCAACGACCCCGACCTTGTCGTGCGCGCCGCTAATCTTTTAACGCGCGAGAGCGAAGGGCGGCTCGTCAGCCTGAAACCCGTCATCGCCGAGTTGTCAGCGATTATTGAAAGCGACAAGGATGAGGCTCGCGCCCTGGAGCTTTGTCTTATTCGCGCGGAAATGAAGGCGCTGGGGCTCGGCGTCGCCAGGATCCATTTGCGCGTGAACGCCGCGCAGGTGCGTTCCGCGCTGAAGACTGACCTCGGGCTCGACCCGGACAGCGATTTCGCCGGCCGTTCGGCCCTTGAAGTCGCTTCGCGCAAAGCGAAAAGCGCGGCCAAACGTTCGATCAATTTCGGCTCTGTGTTCCTTGAGAAGATGACGGCGCGTCGGCAATTCATGCTGTGCGCGCAGATCCTCAAACATATCGACGCGGATACGCCGATCCGTTTCCTGATCGCCGAATGCGAGGCGCCGGCGACGGTGATGGGCGCGGTTTATCTGGCGCGGCTCTACGGCGTCGATCACAAGCTCGACATCTCGCCGCTTTTCGAAACCCCGCAAGCGATGGAACGCGGCGGACGCTTTATCGAACGCCTGCTCGATGAGCCTGAATATTGCGATTATGTTCGGACCCGAAACCGCATGGCGATCCAGATCGGATTTTCCGATTCCGGGCGGTTTATCGGCCAGTGCTCCGCATCGCTCGCGATTGAAAGATTGCAGGTGCTGTTCGCCAAGGCGCTCGGCAAGGCGGGCCTCAAGAATGTCGAAGCGCTGATCTTCAACACCCACGGGGAATCCATGGGGCGTGGGGCGCATCCGGGGAACTTCCGCCTGCGGCTCAATCACCTGGCGACGCCATGGGTGAAAGCGCGGTTTCGCAAGGAGAATGTCTTTCTCAATTGCGAGTGCAGTTTTCAGGGTGGCGAGGGGTATCTTCATTTCCAGACACCGGCGTTTTCCGAAGCGACCATTTCCATGCTTTGGGAACAGGAGGGAGAAGCGCCGCCGCCCGATCTTACAGACCGTTTCTACGAAGACATCAACTTTTCCTGGGACTTTTATCGCGGACTTAAAGCCTGGCAGGAAGCGCTTTACGAGCGGGAAGACTATCGCCGTCTGCTTTTCGCATTTCCGCAACGCCTCCTCTACAAAACCGGTTCGCGCGAAAGCAAACGGCCGAGGCAAGGTTCCGGCGCGCCGGAGATCAGGTCCATGCGCGCCATTCCGCACAACGCCATCCTGCAGCAGATGGCGATTCCGGTGAACGTTTCCGGTGGGATCGGCGCCGCCAGCGGACGCGAAATCGACCGGATGGTCGAACATGTCCGCGCCTCGCCGCGCATGCGGGAAATCATGGAGATGGCTTTCAAGGCGCGGTCGCTGACCAGCATCGCGATCTTGCGTTCTTACGCCGGCGTTTACTCGCCGGCCTACTGGTCGGCGCTTGCCGGCACCGCGCGCAAGACCGACAAGGCGGACATTTACGAGCATGTGCTGCAGGCGCTGTTGCGTGATGATACGGCGGCGTCGATAGACCGCACGGCGGATTATCTGGCGCGCGACTTAAGAACCATGGATGCGGTGCGCGACCTGCTCGGGGAAAGCGAAGGCAAACCCTCGGGGCCGGACCCGGGGTTGGCGGTGCTGCACGGATTGCGACAGGCTCTGATCGCGCGCGCTGTCTCGCTCACCGCGAGCGCGCCGGACTTTTCAAGCCGCCACGATGTCGACAAGCTGGAGCTGATTGAGATGGCGCTTGAGCTTCGCCTCGGCGAGGCGGCGGGGCTGTTGAAAACGATCTTCCCGGAAGAGAGCCCTGCGGAAAGCGTTCTCGCCGGACTCAACGAAGCGGTTGAAGGCGGCGAGCCGCACGGCGGCGCTTATCCTGAAATTCATGCGGCGATTATCGGGCCGCTTGAGGAAATCGACGGCGCGCTTGGCGCGATCAGCCATGCGATCGCCAATTATTACGGCGCATTCGGATAGTCGGCTCAGTCCTCGCGGCCGAAAGCTTCGTAGAAGTGCTTTCGGCAAAGGGCGGTGTAGCGGTCATTGCCGCCGATCTCGATTTTCGCGCCGCTGGTTACGGCGTTTCCGTCGGCGTCGACCCTGAGGTTCATCGTCGCCTTCGCGCCGCAATGACAGATGGTTTTAAGCTCGCGGATTTCGTCGGCGATGGCGAGTAAACGGGCGCTGCCTTCAAAAAATTCGCCGCGAAAATCGGTGCGGAGGCCGTAACAGATGGCAGGGATGTCAAGTTCGTCGACGATGCGGGTGAGCTGCATCACCTGACGTTCGGTAAGGAACTGGGCTTCGTCGACAAAGACGCAGTCGATCCTGTTCTTTGCATGTTCGCGGGAGACAATCTCATAGAGGTTTGTTTCTGCACTGAAGATATATGCGTCCTGTTTAAGGCCGATGCGCGAAGCAATGGTTCCTGTATCAGCGCGGGTGTCGATAGCCGCAGTCAGTTCGAACGTACGCATGCCACGTTCGCGATAGTTGAAACTCGCTTGTAAAAGCGTCGTCGATTTACCGGCGTTCATTGCTGCGTAGTTGAAATAGAGTTTGGCCATGGGTCAAAGATTGTCAGGAAGCGTGCCTTCGCCGTCGTCAGAGAACGGTCCGGTCATAATGATGTGATTATCGTCGCGCCATTCGATGGCGAGGTCGCCGCCGTCAAGCGTCACCGTCGCCTTGCGCGCTGTGAGCCGCCGCCGATTTGCGGCGACAAGCGCGGCGCAGGCGGCCGAACCGCAGGCCTTGGTGATGCCGACGCCGCGCTCCCACACCCGGAGGCGTATCGCATGTTCGCTTTTGACTTCCGCAACGGAAACATTAGCGCGTTCGGGAAACAGCGGATGGTTTTCAACGAGCGGACCGAAGCGGTCAAGAGCCTGTGCTTCCGCGTCCTTGACGAAAAAGATGCAATGAGGATTGCCGACATTAACCGCCGACGGCCCCCAGAGCACCGGATTGTCAATGGGGCCGAGCTTGACGTCGACAAATCGCGTATCGTCCATTTGTTCCGAGAGCGGAATATCCCGCCAGCCGAATTTCGGCTCGCCCATATCGACGGCGATGCGCGTTTCGCCGACTCGAGAAGCGTGGATCGCGCCCGCGAGCGTTTCGAAATCGATGTCATCGGCGCCGGCTTCTTCCATCAGCAGCCAGCCGACACAGCGGGCGGCGTTGCCGCAGGCGCCGACTTCCGAACCGTCGGCGTTCCAGACGCCCATGAAAACGCCGGATGCGTCCGGACGGTTTTCAAGGGTGATGACCTGATCGCAGCCCGGTCCTGTTTTGGGATCGGCGATCAGTTTCGCGGCGTCTTCCGTCATCCGCGCTTTCGACTGGCGAAGGTCGAGCACGACGAACTCGTTGCCGAGGCCGTTCATTTTCCGAAAGGGGTGTCCCGCAAGCGATGTCATCCGGACTCATTCGCGCTGAAAGTCAGGCCGAGATATAAGCGCATTACCGGCGAAGGCAAATCATATGCCGATGCCCGCCCGGGAAAGCGCGGCGCGGCGCCGTTCGATCGCCAGCTTGCTGATCACATGGTTGGTTTTTTCCCAATAGTATGGGCGGAAAACGATTTGCCAAAGCGCCTTGTAGGCGGCTAGCGAGGTCAGCAGCCAATAGAGCGGAGCGGTCAGCCCGAACAGGCTGAGGTCGCGCCAGCCCCGCTTCAGTGGCGCAACAGTGGCGCACGCGATGAAGCAGAAATTTCCGGCGATAAGCGCAAAGATATTCAAATATTGCAGGCCTTCAGGAACAGCGTTTTCAAGCGCCGGGAAGTGAACGAGCTGAAGAACAAGAAACGTCGCCCAGAGAAGCGGATTGATGAGCGCGCTAAAGACATTGCCGGCGAGAAAGAGCTGTATCGAAAACAACCCGCGCCATCCTGTGGTGGCGACGATTTTCTGCGGCTGGCGCATATGAACGAGCCATGTCTGGAGATGGCCCTTTATCCAGCGCGAGCGTTGACGCACCCAATTGTCGAAACAGCAATTCGCCTCCTCGAAGGTCGTCGAGTCGAGCATTTCGACACGATAGCCGAGCTTCGAGAGGCGCAAGCCCAGATCGGCGTCTTCCGTCACGTTATAGGGATCCCATCCGCCAGCCTTCAGGAGAATGTCGCGGCGGAAAAAATTCGACGTGCCGCCGAGTGGGATCGGCGCGCGAAGCCGTTGCAAGGCCGGCAGCAGCCAGTCGAACCAGAGCGAGTATTCGAGCGTGAACAACCGTGTCAGCGGTATTATGGCGCAAACGCCAGTGGCGATTTGGCGAGTCAAAACAGACATCTAGGGCGTTCCTAGATGTTTAAATCACTCCGCCGTTTTACTGTTATTTTCTGTCTCGTTTGGGGCTTCTTGAATCCCGTACTTTGTCTTGCTGAGGATTCGCCGGTGCCCCATTATGGCTTGCTCAGCCGTCATAATGGCGTCGTGAGTATCGTCCCTAGTGTAGGGATCAATGTCCATCATTTGATATTCGTCAAGCACATCGCCCGAACCGTGCCAATAACCGACGACCCGATGTTCAACGAGCACCTCATCTCCAAAAATATCAGTAGCAAAAATACCAATTCGCAAAACCGTGTCTTTCGGGCCGTCGGGCCATTTAGCAGGAGCATCAGTAGGGATTTTGGGGGTTGTGATGTACACCTCATCGGTAACAACGCCATAGGCTTGGATATTCTGAAACCTACTCGCGGCTTCTGCTCGGATCGCTCCATTAAAATAAGTGTAAATCGTCAAAGCAATCGACACCGATACATCGGTGGCCGCAGACTGTCCATAATTGGCGATGGTCAAGCGGAGGGTGGTGCCGCCGTCCCGATTAGTTCGTATCTGCACTTCAGTCAGCGCCAAATATGCCTTAGCGACCTTTTGCCCAATATCTCTTTGAACAGCCATCGCCTCTCTGGCGATTTTGTTCGAGGCTACGGACGCATCGACTTGATCTCGGACAACTTGAATCTGTTCATTGGTCTGCCGCGCTTGTTCTGCGGCATTATCCTCCATGAGCGACAACGTATCTCGCATCGTGTCTGCCTGATCATGGGCGGTCTCACTAGCTGCCTCCGCCGCAGTGGCAGCTTTTTTTGTAGCGCGATGAAGGCCGACAGTGGTTTGGGCAAGCCAAATAGTAGCGGCAGCCAATACAATCGTGAAAAACAGATTGAGAATGGCGGTATATGTCAGCGGGTCGTGCCAACGTCTTGGGCTCTGGCTTATTTCTTCGGCATAATTTCGTTTGCCTTGGGGAATAGTGTTACTATGGCGGCTTTGATGCTTGTCGAGGATAGAAACAGGAAGCGCGCACTTTGCTGGGTCGGCTTCGCGACCGTTGCCTTCGGCTTTATCATCGCCGCCGCCAGTTCCATCGCCTTCATGCATTGCGAGCTACGCTAACCGCAAGGTCTCGCATCCAATCGCATTCAAGCATTGCAGCATGAACCCCGCCGAAAAGGAGCCCCTGCCGATCTTGTTTGAGAGGTTCTTGGGGCTCTCTTCTATACCAATACTTGTGAGCTTCTCCGCTAAATCCTCATAACTCAAGTTGCGCCGCGCCATTTCGGCCCGTAGCAGCCCTTTCGCCTTTGCCTGGTATTCCTTGTCCACGCCTTCCATATAATCCTCAAATTCGGTGAAAAAAGACCTTATTTGAGGAAATAACACTTGAAATGGTGATGATAAACCCCCAAATCCGATGCGTAGGCATCAGATATGAGGAAAATCACCATGGGCCAGCACTTCCTGCTCTCGAAAGCCGCCAAGACGCTGAGCCTCATGGACGTGTTCAAAATGACCGATGAGGCGGTCGAAAAGCTGTTCTCCCAGCTTCGCTGGCCGGAAACCCAAGGCGAGGCCGTCTGCGCTCATTGCGGCTCGCTCACGGTTTACGATTGCCGCCGCCCGTCCGGTGCGCCACGCTGGCGCTGCAAAGACTGCGGCAAGGATTTTTCGATCACCAGCGGAACGCTGTTCGCCTCGCACAAGATGCCGCTACGCACCTACCTCTTGGCGATCTTGCTGTTCTGCAATGAGGTTAAAGGCAAGTCGATGCTCGCCATGTCGCGCGAGCTTGGCCTTTCCTACAAGACGGCTTTCGTTCTTTGCCACAAGCTGCGGGAAGCCATGGCGCAAGAGCTTAAGGGCCGCGAAATGGGCGGCGCTGGCGTTGAAGCTGAAATCGACGGCGCGTATTTCGGGGGCTATGTGAAGCCTGCGAACAAGCGGGAAGACCGCAAAGACCGCCGCCTTCGCATCAACCAGTCAGGCAAGCGCCGCTGCGTTGTTGTAGTCCGCGAGCGTGAAGGTTCGACAACACCGATGGTCTTCAAGACCGAAGCCGAAGCAACCAACTGGATCAAGCGCCGCGTCGATCCTGAGACCGTTCTGCACGCGGATGAAGCGCCCTCATGGAACAACCTGCACGCCCGCTTTGAAGTCCGCCGCATCAATCACGAGCTTGCCTATTCGACGCCGGACGCCTGCACGAACCAAGCGGAGTCGTTCTTCTCCCGCCTGCGCCGTGCGGAACAGGGCCATCATCACTGGATTTCCGGCCCGTACCTTCTCCGCTATGCGCAAGAGGCTTCATGGCGCGAGGATCACCGCAAGCGGGCAAACGGCTGGCAGGTGAACCGGGTGGCGCATAATGCGCTCGCCGCCAAGCAGAGTGTTGATTTCACCGGCTATTGGCAGCGGAGCGCTTAGAATCTAGTCTCACCATTTTAGGGGATATGGAGGGCCAGATGTTTAAAAGAAAAATCAAGGCACGCTCGGCGCCGGATGATTCGAGGTCTTTTCCACATCCATCGGTTGTTGAAAAGGCCGGAGTTGAGGCATGCGCAGTTGATGATCGAAGCTGGAAGTTAATTGAGGTGCTGTATGACCAAGGCCCTTATGGATATGCGGTTGCAACCGGACGGGTTTGGAACCCTGAATCTAAGGACTATCGTCATGTCTGCGCAATTCGTTGGAATGGCGATTATCATGGGGTTGGCTCGGTTGTAAAAAAAATGCCGGACTCCGGCTCGCCTCAGGTTGGCGGAGTAGCCGAATGGTTTGTTCTCCCTGAATTTCTTTGGGAGTCTACAATCGACACTTGTCGGAAACTCAAAGAGAACGGGCTAAGTCACCCGACTGGAGCGCCCACCTAGCGTTGCGCCCGCCGCCGATCTTGGCGACCTCGCCACGCTTCATGAGGTATTGCAGGTTAGACCGGACGCGGGGCTGTAGGGCCGTGCGGGCGTTCTCGTCATGGCCTTGGGCCATCATGATCGCCGAGACAATGTCCTGAGTCCGCAGCGGCCCCTCGCCGGTTCTGAGGGCGTCAAGGATTAGCCGGTTTAGCTCGCCCTGCTTGAATAACTTGATGCGCTTCTGAGGGCGTGCGGCGGGGATAGCCTCAGGATCAACCTTGGGATCGAACAGCGCCAGCGTGGCGTCTATGTGGCGTAGCTGGCCCTCCGCCCAATCCAGCTTTTTCTTGAGCTGGATAATCTCGCCAGCGAGGGCGGCGCGTTTGTCCTTGAGAGCCTTTAAGGCGTAGCGGTTTCCAGTGTCTGTCTGCATACCCCAAAATATAGGGCCGAACCGGATTCACTTCCCGTGGCGTTTGCGCCATAATACCGCGTGTCAGCCAGTTGTCCCTGGCGTTATAGTAATTGAGCCTCGCCTGAAGGCAGGCGAGCTGCTTGTCCGCCTTTACGAAGGCGCGCGCTGCTTTCATCAACTGGTCGGTTTCGGGCTGGTCTTCAGCATCGTAAATGACGACAAGCTCTCCACAGGCAAGACGCAAGCCGACATTGCAGGCTTTCGGTTTTGTACGCGGACCAACATCGGGAACAACGATGACGTCGTAACGGTCGTGAAGAGAAAGTTTTCGCGCTTCGGCAAGCGTTTCTCTGTCGTCTTCTTCCAGCAACAGCTTCACGTCTTTTTTGCTTTCAGGGTACTCAAGGGCGTCAATCGCGTTGCTCAATGACGCGAGCGCTTCCGCGTCCTTGTATAACGGCGCGAGGATGGTGATTACCGGCAGTTCCGATAAAGGGACGGGTTTCGCCTCGCGTGTTGGATGCGCGCGGCGCGCGCCGAGGGCCATCAACAGCATGCGATAGAGTGAGGCGATGATGAAATAAGCCGTAAAGGCGGCGTTCAGCGCAATGAAAGTCGCAATAGGGAACACGGTTGTTGTGAATGCGACCGTAAGCAGCAGAGTCAGAAAAATCAGCTTTTGTGGGGGCGACAAGACGCCAAGAGCGGAGTTCTCGGGCGTCCTTTGATGAAGGTCGTTGACGGCGGCGTCGACGACATCGCGGGCGATCGGAGGCGGCGCTTCGTCGAACATCTAGAACCTCGTCCTTAGACCGACAAAGACGGTTCTTCCGAGCACGATGTTACGGCCTGCGATTTCCTGGGTGACGCCGGCCTCGACGGCGAAGCGCTTCGATGCGCGCCAGATAACGGAAGGCTGGATTTTTACGATGTCGTAGTCAGCGCCGCCGGACAATTCGTTCCCTGCCGAAAGGACCGTGAAAGTGTCCAGCAAGAACGTCCATCGCTCGCTGGGTTCAACGCCAATCGTCGTCAGGAGGCGGGCCTGATCGGCTGAGTCGCTGAACCTTTTCCGGTAGCCGACTTCCGCTGCGGCGAAGATTTTAATCGGTTCGAACTTGATGCTGCGGCCATAAAGAAGCGAAAGTTCCGCATCGGCGCCGTTACTCTGCAGAGATGCGCGCGCGCCCGATGAGAGATCTCCTGGAACTCCGGCGGCGATCTTGACCGAACCGGCGTGGCGGCCTGTTCTAAAAACCTGATACTGTGCGAAGCCTTCGATCTCGGAAAAGCCCGACGCGGTTTCGACATCCGTTCCCCGGGTCAGCCAGCTTGTACCGTAGAAGACCTTGCCGCCGATCATGATGCGATCGGTCACGCCGAATTCGACATAGGTATTCGACTCGAAGCGTTCGAACCGGCCATTGACGATATCGCCCATGACGCTGATCTCGCCGAGGTCGGACTGGAAATACTCGGCGCGGGTGATGATCAGGATTTTGTGCTTCTCGCGCGTCCAGGCGGAAGCGGCGGCCTCTCCGGTAAGAGAATTCTGGATACAGAAGAAAACAAGAAAAACCGCCAGTCGGCGCAAATGTACTGGCAGTCTTTGATAAACGTCCCCCAATGCCGCCCCCGCGATTATTTATCGGCGGCGAGATTAATGGAAAGACAGATTCAGGGGCTTATATACATCCTTGACCCAAAGCTCATGAATACCTATATTAGGGGCATCAGCGGAGAAAAGCCCCATGTTTCAACACTTTGACAGCCTTTTCGAGATGATGGACGCCATCCCGGACGAACAGGCGGCCATCGACCATTTCCGGGCGATCCGCTGGAAAAACGGCGCTTACTGCCCGCATTGCGGCTCGGTGAAGGTCTATCACTTCAAGGATAACCGCACCCATAAGTGCGGCGACTGCCGGAAGCGCTTTTCCATCAAAGTCGGGACCATTTTCGAGGATACGAAGATCCCGCTTCGCAAGTGGATGATGGCCATTTGGCTCATCACGTCACACAAGAAGGGTGTCGCTAGCACTCAATTGGCGAAAGACATCAAAGTTACGCAAAAAACCGCATGGTTCATGCTTCATCGCCTCCGCCACGCGGCCCGCACTACGTCATTCAACCGCCCGCTCACCGGCACGATTGAAGCGGACGAAGCTTTCGTTGGCGGCAAGGGCCGCAACATGAAGGCGAAGGATCGCCGCGCCGGTAAGGCCTACAACAACAAAACGGTTGTTATGGGCATGATCGAACGCGGCGGCGAGCTTCGCGCCAAGATCGTTCCCGACACAACAGGCCCGGTTCTGCAACAACAGATCGCGCTGAACGTGAAGCCCGGCTCAGCCGTTTATACTGACGATTGGCGTCCCTATCGCGCTCTCCGGGGCATCTGGAAACACGATTACGTCAAGCACTCTACTGGCGAATACCGCAAAGGCGACACTCACACGAACAGCATCGAAAGCGTCTGGGCGCTTCTAAAGCGGCAGATCATCGGCATTCATCATTGGGTCTCGCCGAAGCATTTAGACCGTTATATTAGCGAAATGACTTGGCGCTTTAACCGTCGCGATTTCTTTGAAGGCCAGCGCCTTAATGCGCTGCTAGCGCAGACCGAAGGGCGGCTGACTTATAAGGCGCTGATTGCATAGCCTTACCAATTTATCTCTTTAAATAGGGCCTTCACGACAAAAGTCGCGAGCCCTACCACCTGCGCCAGGTTTTGCACCAGCAACAAGGGTAGCAGCCACTCGTACTGGGTAAAGTCCCACGCGCCCGCTCCTACTTTATAAAGCAGAAACGATTGAAATGCGACCATCCCAAACATTAGCCCCATCAGAAACCAAGACCACTTGCTTTTGTGTCTATAGTGGTCCTGTAAGCCACGTAAGTGCGCGTACTGAATCTCTGCGCCAACTGATTTATGGATAAACTTATCTACAAATTCCGCCTCTATAATGTCAGAGACGTTTGGATCGCTACCTACATCCGACATAACATCGGATGCGGAAGGCAGCTCATCCGGCGGTTTTTTTCTACCGCCTGACACGTTTAAGCCGGATTTCCATCATTTGTTTTGAAACGCCAAAAATAGCAGCAAGCCTTGATGGCGCAGCGCCCCTAACAGGCTTAATTAGGTGATCTGGCACCAACAGATCGGCAGCAAATCGGTTCGCTTCCCGCTCAAATGGATCATTGTAATCCGGCTGCGCAAATCGCGGAAAAATCCTATATTTGTTCGGATGCTGCAGGAAATAATCGCGGTGCAAGACCCAGTGGCCAAGTTCATGCGCTATAGTGAACCGCCGGCGCTCATCACTGTCTGCAGCGTTCACATATATCCGACCAGTTTGAAAATCACACAGCCCCGACACTTTATCTTTAAAGTTAGGGAAGAAGTCGAAACGAACGTCCGCACCGTTATCTTCCGCAATGTCAAGCACAGGTATGGGCGGTGCCGAAAAATGGCGGGTCAATTCTTTTGCCCTGCGCGACGCCTCTTCATAGCGTGGGAACCGGGCTAATGCGGCTGCCTCACTCATCGGTGCGGTTTCCTAATTCGGTTTCACTGCTTTTAAGCCAGCGCTTCCGCCCCCCCCCCGCTGGGGTGCTGGCGTATACTCCAATAAAAAGATAGTTGGCGTTGGGTGGACTTGCAATATTGCAAGCCTGTTAACCTCTTACCCCTTACCTACGCTCGCGGTGCGCTTTACAATGTCTCACATGACAGAATCCCGCAGAGAGCCGCCGCTTTATATAGACATGGACGCCAATGAGGCGCTGGAGCGGTTTATCCAGACCGACCCGAAAGAGGTCGAAGAAAGCATCAAGCGGTCAAAACAGAAGAAACCACCAGTTTTCCCCAATAAACAGGGGAAAAAGGCAAAAAAGACAACCACTTAAGCTCGCGATTAGCAGATGATCGCGCCAACTGCCAGAAAAGAGCTTGACCGAGTGCGCCGGACTCGGATTTAAGCGTAACTGGCGGTAGCGCTGACTACTTCCTGAAAGCAAACCTCACCCTGCGACCCCGCAGCGCCTGTTTACGGGCACGGGCGCAAGGGGCGTCTGAGGGAGCGGGGCCCACCCCCGCGCGCTAACAGGGAGAAAAGACGATGAAACGTCGAGTATACGTTAAATCGTACTTCCGCTGGCGCTACGGACGGTTAGAGCATGTGTGTGCTCATACCCGCCCGTGGCCACGTCAGAGGGAGTTCAAGTTCTAGCCTAGGACTTGTCAAAGTAGGCGCTACCGTCACCCTCCCGAAACGATAGGCCGGAATTTTTTCCGCTGACTTGACCCTTCCCGTCAACCGAAAATATCGCGGAACTCGATTAAATCGCAGTTACCGGCTGCGGCGGGATTGGGTCACAGACGTATATAGGCCCCCAGATTCAATCTACAAACTAGAGATTGAATTTGTGCAGAAGGCACACTTTATAAGTGTGCCTTCTGTTTGTGGCTGTTAAGACGCCAGTTTGCGGATGACGTAGTGCAAAATGCCGCCGTGACGGAAGTAATCAAGTTCGTCGGCGGTATCGATGCGCACCAGAACGTCGATCTCCTTCGTGTCGCCATTTGCAAAAGTGATCGTCGCTTTTGCATCGGCGCGGGGGCTGATCTTGTCGACATCCTTGATGGTCACCTGCTCGTCGCCGTTGAGCCCGAGCGACTCCCATGACGCGCCGTCCTTGAACTGCAGCGGCAGCACGCCCATGCCGATCAGGTTCGAGCGGTGGATGCGCTCAAAGCTTTGGGCGATCACCGCGCGCACGCCGAGAAGGATCGTGCCTTTCGCCGCCCAGTCGCGCGAGGAGCCGGTGCCGTATTGTTCGCCGGCGATGACGACGAGCGGCGTTCCCGCTTCCTTGTATTTCATCGCCGCATCGTAGATCGGCATTTCCTCGCCGGTCGGCGTGAACTTGGTGACGCCGCCTTCGGTGCCGGGGAGCATCTGGTTCTTGATACGGATATTGGCGAACGTGCCGCGCATCATCACGTCGTGATTGCCGCGCCGCGAGCCGTAGGAATTGAACTCTGCAACCGGCACCTGATGGGATTTAAGATACTCGCCCGCCGGACTGTCTTCCTTGATCGAGCCCGCTGGCGAGATGTGGTCGGTGGTGATCGAGTCGCCGAACAGCGCGAGCACGCGGGCGCCGCTGATCGGTTCGACTGCTTTCGGCTCTTTCGTCATGCCTTCGAAATAGGGCGGGTTCGCCACATAGGTCGACGGCGGCCAGCGATAGGTTTGGCCGTCGCCGGCGTCGATGGCGCGCCATTTCTCGTCACCCTTGAAGACGTCTGCGTAACGAGAGGCGAACATCTGCGCCGTGACGTGTTCGCGCACGACCTCGGCGATTTCCATGTTGGAGGGCCAGATGTCTTTGAGATAAACGTCTTCGCCGTCGAGCCCCTTGCCGAGCGAGTCGGTCGTCAGGTTGATGTTCATGGACCCGGCGAGGGCGTAGGCGACAACCAGCGGCGGGGAGGCGAGGGAGTTCGCGCGCACGTCCGGCGGGACGCGCCCTTCGAAGTTGCGGTTGCCGGAAAGCACCGAGGCGACCGCAAGGTCGTTTTCATTCACCGCATCTGAAATCGGCGCCGGCAATGGGCCGGAATTGCCGATGCAGGTGGTGCAACCGTAACCGACGAGATTGAAGCCGAGCGCATCGAGGTCGTCGGTGAGGCCGGCGGCGTCGAGATAGTCGGTTACGACCTGGCTTCCGGGCGCCAGCGAGGTTTTGACCCACGGCTTGACGCTAAGGCCCTTAGTCCGCGCATTGCGCGCCAAGAGGCCGGCGGCGATCAGCACTGACGGGTTCGACGTGTTGGTGCAGGACGTGATGGCGGCGATCGCGACGTCGCCATGGCCGATGTCGAAGTCCTCGCCCTTCACGGCCACGCGCTTCGCGGCTTCGCCGCCCTTGCCGTATTCCTTGTCGAGGGATACCGCAAAGCTTTCCGGCGCTTTCGAGAGCAGCACCCTGTCCTGCGGCCGTTTCGGTCCGGCGAGTGAAGGAACGACCGTTGCGAGGTCAAGTTCGAGCGTATCGGTGAATACCGGATCGGGCGTGTCTTTCTCGCGCCACATGCCCTGTTCTTTCGCATAGGCTTCAACCAGCGCGACGCGGTCGTCGGCGCGGCCGGTGGCTTTCAGGTAGCGCAGTGTTTCTTCGTCGACGGGGAAGAAGCCGCAGGTCGCGCCGTATTCCGGCGCCATGTTGGCGATGGTCGCCTGGTCTTCGAGGGCGAGATGATCGAGCCCCGGTCCGAAGAATTCGACGAACTTGCCGACAACGCCTTTCTTGCGGAGCATTTCCGTAACCGTGAGGACAAGGTCGGTCGCCGTCGCGCCCTCCGGCAGTTTGCCGGTCATTTTAAAGCCGATGACTTCCGGGATCAGCATGGAGATCGGCTGGCC
>CAJXLJ010000057.1 GCA_913055785.1 uncultured Parvularculaceae bacterium
TATCCGCTGGAAGTGTTTGAGGCGATGCGCGCGGTCTGGCCGGAAGACCGGCCGATGTCAGTGCGGTTTTCATCGGCCGACTGGGCTGAGGGCGGCATGACGCTCGAGGATCTCGAAACCATCTGCAAGGCGTTCAAAGACGTTGGCGTCGATATCATTCACGCCTCATCCGGCCAGACGGTGCCGTGGCAAAAACCGGTATACGGCCGCATGTGGCAAACGCCATTCGCCGAGTTCATCAAACATCGCGTGGTGCTGCCGACCATCGCCGTCGGCGACATCACCCTGCCCGAACAGGTCAACATGATCATCGCCGCCGCGCGCGCCGACTTGTGCGCCCTTGCGCGGCCGCATCTCAACAATCCGTTCTTCACGCGGCAGGCCGCCGGCCATTACGGCGTGAAATCGGTCGCCGGAACGCGTCTCGGCTGGCCGGTTCAACTGCAATCCGGAGAATACCAGCTCTACCGGGAAGCGGAAAAAGCGAACGAGAAAGCGCGGGACCTTGCGGTCAAGGCGCGCCCCAACCGGCGCCACTATCAGACCGCCGGGCGGTCATAAAAGGCCAAGAACATCCGGCCTTGCCTGTCCCAGAACAGGGATTACGTTGCGGCGCTTACCCCATTGTCAACATGCGCTCAAGTATTCTTAAAAAAAGCGGCAGCCCCGACAAGCGCAGCGCTGTCGCGAACAATGAGGTCAATCGGCACATCCTCTACGAAATCGCGCATCCGCCCTTTGTCGAGGAAGCGATCGATGAACTTGCTGTTACGAAAGGTTTTCTCGATCTTCGGCAAGATACCGCCGCCAAGCACGACGCCGCCCCGAGCGCCGGTTGCGAGCACTGCATCTCCAGCGCACGCCCCTAGTGACGCACAGAACATATCAACTGCCTTGACAGCGATTGGGCATTCTCTTGACGTCGCAGCCTCGGTGATCTCGCTCGCCTGACGTGGAACTAGAGCCGTGCCCGCGATCGAGCATAGTGCGCGGTAGATGTTTACAAGGCCAGGCCCGGAAAGGATGCGCTCAGCCGAAACACGCGAATGATCGCGCGCGATGAACCTCATGAGTTCGATTTCATCGGGCGTGCGTGGCGCAAAGGCGACATGACCGCCTTCAGTGGGAATAATTCTTTCGCGTCCGTCGGCAAGCGGCACGATTAACGCCTGGCCAAGCCCTGTTCCGGGACCAAAGACGAGGGTAGGGCCGCGGGGGTCGCCTTTGCCCGGCTTAATCAGCGAAAAGTCCCCGGGTTTCCCCAGCGAGCTGACGCCGTGCGCCAGCGCTTCAAAATCATTGACGACGACAAGCCGCTCAAGCTTTAGCGCCCTCTTCACAAACGCAATGTCTAGCGCCCAGGGAGAATTCGTAAACTTGATCGAATCGTCGGTGACCGGGCCTGCGACCGCAAAGCACGCCGCAGAAGGATTCACCGCAACGGATTCGAGATAGGCGCCGGCAGCATCGCGAATGCTTCCGAAATCCACAGCGTGCTGCTTTTGCACGTTATCGACTATAACGTCGCCATCATTGATACGTGCAAGCGCAAAGCGCGCATTAGTGCCGCCGATATCAGCGACAAGAACCGGATCAGTGGCCATCGCAAACTTCCTTTACAGCCAATCCATCACACTGACTCAACGTAAACGAACTCAAATAATCGCGCTATAAGTTACACCATGCTCATCTAGAATGTTCATTGCCTAGTCCGACCGCAAGGCTTAAAATACTGACGCGCCCTTGTAAGCATCCAAGGCGCATTGACTGAAAGTCTTTTGTATGACGCCAGATAGGGTAACCCCATCAACAGACCGTCGCGGAATCGGGCGCATGCCAACGGAATGGTGGCGCGGCGCCGTTATTTACCAAATCTACCCGCGCAGCTTTAAGGACTCTAACGGCGACGGCATTGGCGACCTCAAGGGCGTTATCGACAGGCTCGACTATGTCGCACGTCTTGGCGTCGATGGCGTGTGGCTATCCCCTTTCTTTACCTCACCCATGCGTGATTTCGGTTATGACGTATCTGATTTTTGCAACGTCGATCCGGTATTCGGCGACCTCTCGGATTTTGACGCCCTGGTTTTGAAGGCGCACCGACTGGGGCTAAAGATCATCATCGATCAAGTCTATTCCCACAGTTCGGATCAACACGCCTGGTTTGGTGAAAGCCGCCAGGACCGGGAAAACCCCAAAGCCGCCTGGTATGTCTGGGCGGATCCCAAACCGGATGGTACGCCGCCGAATAACTGGCAGTCCGTGTTCGGCGGCCCCGCATGGACATGGGACAGCCGCAGGCGGCAATACTATTTTCACAACTTCCTGAGTAGTCAGCCTGATCTCAATCTGCACAACAAGGAGGTCCAGAACGCCATTCTGCAGGTGACGCGTTTTTGGCTCAACCGCGGCGTCGACGGCTTTCGGCTCGACGCACTTAATTTCGCGATGCACGACCCACAATTACGCGATAACCCGCCGGCGCCGCACAGCGATCGCAAGATTACGCGACCGTTCGATTATCAACTTCATGTACATAGTCAGTCGCATCCAGACATTGCGCTGTTTCTTGAACGCATCAGAAAGGTCGTGGACGAATATTCAGGCGTGTTTACTGTTGCAGAAGTCGCCGGTCCCTCCCCTCTGGCGGAAATGAAAGCATTCACGGCCGGCGACAAGCGCTTGAACTCCGCTTATAATTTCGATTTCCTTTACGGAAAAAAGCTGACCTCTGAACAAGTAAAGACATCTCTGACAGCGTGGACAGGAGAACCTGGCGAAGGATGGCCTTCCTGGGCGTTTTCCAATCACGACGCACCGCGTGCGGTGAATCGATGGGCGCCGGAAGATCAACGCGACCGCGCCGCGAGACTTTATGCGATGTTGTTGATGAGCCTGCGCGGCAACATCTTTCTCTATCAGGGTGAAGAGCTCGGGCTTCCTCAGGCGGATGTCCCCTTCGAACAGCTGCAGGATCCAGAAGCGATCGCCAATTGGCCGCTAACACTTGGCAGAGACGGCGCGCGGACGCCAATTCCCTGGGCGCAGGGAACCGTCAACTCCGGCTTCTCCGTTAGCAAGCCCTGGCTTCCTGTCGACCCGCGACATGACGGTCTGGCGATTGATGTTCAGGAGGCTGACCAGCATTCAACATTACAATTCTTCAGAAAACTCATCGCCATTCGCAGCGATAGCGCGCCGTTGCGCCTCGGCTCTATCGACTTTGTCCGAACAACCGACGACTTCCTTGCATTTTCGAGAACGTTTAAAGGCGACAGTGTTTTCTGCGCATTCAATCTCAGCGTAGAAAAGAAATGCAGGCAAACAGGAAAGGAATGCGCCATGACGACTTTGATTTCCAGCGAGCCGGATCATTACGGGCAACACCCTCCGGAAACCGTTCCCGCCCTTTCCGGCTTTATTGCTCAAATCACCAGCTAAGTACTCTTGATCGCTTGATCAAAAGATAGTTTCCATTGCTTTCATAATTACATCATACGCACTGAAGAGTTTCCATTGGATCTGATTAAAACCCATGACGCTTTGATATACCCCCTCGAGCTCAGCCGCCATTCTAACAAAGACGCCTCGGCGCGTTCTCGCAGCACATTTATTCAAACGAAACGCCTAGGTCGTCATGCATTTTCGCCAGCGCCACCTCCGAGAACCTGCGCATTAACGGCGATCATATCATGCAAAACAGTAGTCGAAGACTGTCTAAGCGTAGTCAACCTAGGTGTCCTGGTTCATTGAGGCTTCTGAGCTTAGAATTGCTTACTGATCGAGAAGAATCCGCGCCAACTTTTATCACCCTGAAAATAAGGCGTTCCGTCAACCGGTTTTGTGATTTCGCCATTGAGGCGAATTTTTTCTCGTAACAACAAGCGCACGCCGACTCCGGCTGATGACAGGTCTCTTTTTGCAAATTCCGCCGCGACATTGTCATTCCAGACAGCGCCATAATCATGGTAGCCGTAAATCTGCAGGTTTTTTAGAAGCCCAACACTGAAACCAGGGTCGTAGCGGAGTTCAACACTCGCAGCGAAACCATCGTCACCTTTGTATTCGCCATAGTCAAATGCACGCCCATACCGGCTTCCTCCAAGAGAAAATTCTTCTGGCGACAACAATGGATCGAGAGATAATTGCCCTGCAACACTGACGTAAGCGCTGAATTTCATCCCAAGTTTCTGAAGACGGTTCACTTCAGCGTTGAACTTCGTGTAACGACCGTTTGCATCGGAACGTGAGAGATTGCCGCCTGTCGAGGCGCCGAGCATATCCAGCCCTTGTGTCGCTTTCACCGTGATTCCTGTAACACCATTCCAAAGCGCCTTACGAAGGGTTAGCGATGCATAAACAGAACGAATCTTGTCTAAGAATTGCGTTGTTCCGAACGCTTCCTGTTCGAGATTGCGCCCTTCAAAGCCGACCCCAGCCCAGAGAGTCGTTCGCCGCAACCGAATGACTGGATGCGAAATCCCTACAATCAAGCGATGCGTGCGACTCTCAGTTTCAGTTGACGCGCGCGGGCCGCCTGCATCGAAGGTCGAAACCATGCCTGATACACGCAGTTCCGTCCCGTGGCTTCCAATAGGAACCGAATAAGCCGCTTGTCCCAGCAACAGCTCATCGGGATCAAATGGTGTAAAAAAGACGCCTCCGCTTAGCTGGTCTCCAAAGAACAATGCTGAGTTGGCTGCGCCGCTTACATAAGTCTGCACCGGTCCGGCATCTTTCGTGCCGCGGTTATCTGCATATATGCTGCCTGAAAATGTGTCCTTTACGATATTGACGCGAAGCCGGTGACGGCCATGCTCCGATGGAAAGGCGTCGATTTTTGCTGCGGTGATATTGACGCCGTTCAAATCGCCGATCAGCGCGAGTTCTCTTTCCAGCGTCGAAATGCGTAGCGGCTTCTCCTTAGTGAGCCTTGAAAGGCGATCTTTGATTTGCGCCGCTCCGGCTCCTTCAACGTTTACCTCGGCGATATATCCTTCAACGATACGGATCTTGAGCATCCCGTCTCTAGCGTCCTGAGCCGGAATGATCGCCCTTGAAAGAAAGTAGCCACGCTTCCGGTATAGCGCAGTGATGTTTTCAGCCAGGGCTGCAACATCGGATATCGTTACGTTTGTTGTAAGAAGCTTGTCATATAAAGGCGCAAACTCCTTCAGAGGGATTGCTGTCGCCCCTTTAATATCAACCGCAACCAGGACAAATCGATCTAGCTTGCCCTGCTCATAGTCGTCTTTTGAATGAAGCGCCGGGGTTTCAGGAAACGGCGTTTTCGCATCCCTGGCTGCACGCTCTGCTTCCTCCAAGGGCCGCAGGCGCTCTTCTACATTATCAAGTTCCTGCGCTTGAACGCCCGCTTTTCCAAAAAGCAGCAGCGCAAAACATGCGACCGATATTAATCGAACCAGGGAATACACGCTTCCACCACTACTAACCATTGGCAGACAAACACACGAATAAACGCTCGAGATTGCTAGCGTTACAAGGCTAACAATTCATTTACCGGCCACATTCCATTAACTATTGAGCAGACAATTTTAATATTTTTTAAATTTCAATAGCCCAAATGTAATGACAATCAGACGATTCATATTGTCGTCGCGTATGAGTAAGGTTTGTACATGCTTATCCTGAAACGGCTGGCAGTTCTAATATTAAGTTTCACTGTTGTTCTTTCAACTGCATACGCATCAAACGAAGAATGGCGTGTTGTCGAAATGCAAGGCATTGTTCGGCTTGCGCATAACGCTCCAACGAATACTCTTGTCTCTACCGGAGATACGCTCGGCGCAGGATCGGTTCTGTCAACGGGGCTTGATGGACGAGCCATCCTGGTGCGCGGCAAGCAACAGATCGTTGTCGGCCCGAACTCCCGCATGTCGCTGCCTATGCATGAAGAAAAGGGAATGACCCGTATCCTCCAGGATCTCGGCACGATGATGTTCAAAGTCGACAAGCGTGGCAAGCAGCACTTTACGGTTGAAACACCGGTCATCGCTGCTGTCGTCAAAGGCACGACCTTTACCGTCTCAGCAAACTCGGCCATTCATACGGTTCATGTGGCCGAAGGGTTGGTCGAAGTAACGCCGCACAACAACCACGACTCCGTGTTAGTTGCGGCCGGCGAGACAGTGAACGTCTCTGCTGAGGATGCGTCATTCATAAATCTTAATGACGAAAACCTGCTTCCGAAGAATAACGACAAGCGGTCGAATGATGAAGGGCGGCCTGAGAGTCGAAAACACTCTGATTTGTTGATTATTCCTGCGGATATAGGCGCGGAACCGCTGGATTTTGCAATGCTGACAAAGGGCCTTGTGCGGGATGGCGGCGGCGTTGCGGCAAACGGCTCGCACTCAGGACTCACAATGAATAAAGCGGCGAATGAGGACGACGCGTCCGCCGCTTCACCTACGTCGGTCGCTGGTGAAATCACAACTGTTGCCAGTATCGTAACCATAAGCGCAGACGCCGGCGATACAGGTGTTGATCTGGGCTTAGGCGCGGATGCCAGTGGCGCAACTGTCGGACTAGATCTCAATGCCGGTGATGCAGGGGTTACAGCCAGCCTCGGTCTGGACGCTGCCGTGAACGCCGTCGACACGGGCGTCGATCTTGGGCTCGATGTCGGCGCGGGTGTCGGCGACGCAGGCGTCGACCTTGGCCTCGATGTCGGCGCGGATGTCAGCGACGCAGGCGTCGACCTCGGCCTCGATGTCGGCGCGGATACCGGCGACACAGGCGTCGACCTTGGCCTCGATGTCGGCGCGGATGTCAGCGACGCAGGCGTCGACCTCGGCCTTGATGTCGGCGCGGATGCCGGCGACGCAGGCGTCGATCTTGGCCTCGATGTCGGCGCGGGCGCGGGCGACGCAGGCGTCGACCTTGGCCTCGATGTCGGCGCGGATGCCGGAGATACGGGACTCGATCTAGGGCTTGATCTCGGTGATTCAGGCGTTGATCTGGGGATTGGAAAAGAGGGGGTCGACCTTGACCTCGGACTTTCAGGCCTCGGATTGTAAAATTTAACCCTTCGCCAGCTATCATTCTCCGGCAGTTAGAATTTTCAGAGCGCCGGCCATGCACGGAGATCGAAAAAGTCTGGTTCAGCGCCTTGTCACCCATGGCGCTGAACACATCCGCAACACGGGTGTGTTGCTTCTCGTATTGGTAATGTGTCTTTACACTGGCGTTTTCGAACCGGTCGACAATGCTTTTATGGACGCCCGGTTTAAGCTCAGTCACAGAACGCCGTCAGATTCGCTCATAATTGTTGAAATCGATCCACAAAGCATTCGTAAGGAAGCGCGTTGGCCCTGGTCCCGCGATCGGTATGCGAAAGTGGTTGAGAATCTTCAAGGCGCGGGCGCCGAATTAATTGCATTCGATATCGATTTTTCTTCTCTGTCGGATCCGGAAGGCGATCGGGCGTTTTCTGTTGCACTGAACCGGCGGCCCGGAGAAGTCATTCTGCCTGTTTTTTGGCAATGGTCATCCAGCGCCAACGGAAAGCGCGAACTGCTGAAAACACCGCCAAATTCGTTTTTTCTTAATGATGCAATCATCGCCAGCGTCACGTTGACTGCCGAGAAGAATGGCGTTGTTCGCCGAGGATGGCGCGCCGTTGAAGAGGACGGCCTCAACCGCACCTCGATCGCCGGCGTGCTGGCGGGCATCCCCGCCAATCGCCAAAGCAATTTCTATATAGACTACAGCATCAATGCGGCAGCTATCACTCGCATTTCTTTCCATGATGTCCTCACCGGCAGATTTTCACCAGAAATGGTGCGCGGAAAACATGTGCTGATCGGCGCCACCGCGCTTGAACTCGGCGATGAATTCGCCGCCCCCGCTCTCGGCGTTACACCTGGCGTTGTACTGCATGCGTTGAGTTACGAAAGCTTGATTCAAAACCGCGCAATATTGCGCCCTCACCCGGCGGTCCCGTTTTCAATTGCCTTAATGTTACTATTTTGGCTGATCAAAGATGCGACCAGAAAACGCGCGTTTGAACTAATCATCACTCATATCGCTGTTTCCAGCCTGCTGCTCATAACACCCTTCGTATTGCAATTATATTTTCCCGTCAGTTTTGACGTTGGCGTCATCATCGGAGCCCAATTCATAAGCCTGTTATTCGTGATCGGCGCGCGGCTGAAGCACCGCGCTCAGCAAATTATCAGGCATCGCGCCGCAACGATCAGATTTCATGAGCTTGCCAGTATTATTGTTCGAGAGAATACGGACGGCGTCATCGTGACCGATGGATCCGGAGCAATTGAACTATGCAATGACCGGGCTGAGGAACTCATAGAGTTCAAATCCAAGCCGGCGCCGGGCGCCAACATTAACGAAATATGCGATTGTCTTCGCGGCAGCGTCCGGAATCACGGCGGATACGAGCAATTTGAGTTCACCAATAACAACGGGAATACGCTGGAAGCGTCGATAAGCAGCCGCGCAATTACCACCGGTAAGGAACGCGGCGCTGAAAAAAATATCACGCGAATGCTGATCGTTTACACGATTCGCGATATTTCCGCCCGAAAGCGAATCGAGATCGCTGAACGCGAAGCAAAAGAAGCCGCCATGGCGGCCGACAATCTCAAGACACAATTAATCTCAAATATGAGCCACGAGCTGCGAACGCCGCTGAACGGCGTTATCGGGTTCGCCGGCATTCTCATGAACGAATCATTCGGGCCGCTCGGCGTGCCGGAATACAAGGAATATTCGCAAAACATTCACGACAGCGGAAAACGTCTGCTTGGGCTTGTTAACGACATGCTGAACATCGCCAAGCTGGACGCTGGCGGATTTGAGCTCTGCAAAGACCCGGTATCGCTCGAAGATGTAATAGAAGGTGTTGCAGCTTCATATGAAACGCTTGCGCAGCGAAATTCTTCAAATGTGATACTTGAGATTCAAAAACCGCTACCCGACGCGGAAGCCGATGCAAGCATTTTGAAGGAGATGCTATCGCACCTGATACGTAATGCCATCACTTTCGCTGGCGACAACGCGCAAATTATTATCCGCGCGCTAAGATGCGAAAACACGCTTACGATAGAAGTAGAGGATAACGGCGCCGGCGTGGATGCTTCTGCACTGCCCAAACTTACTGATGTATTTTTTCAGGCTGACAGCGCGCTCAATCGCACCCATGAAGGCGCCGGTTTGGGTCTTTATCTTGTGTCCAAATTCGCAGCGCTGCATAACGCAGCACTCGAACTTGAAAGTGAAAAAGGCGCGCGGTTTTTGGCGCGCATAAAATTTGCGGATGTATTTGATTCTTATTCCAGCCCTGGCGCTTCCGATGATGCAGCACATCTTAGCCGAAGCGGTTTAGCTAGCTAAGCTGATCCCATAACAGAGAGGCATCGCTGGCAAGATCCATTTCTGCACCCAATACCTCAAGCTGACTTAGTTTTCAGACTCGATAAGCCCGGCTGGCTCGCGGATTATGCTCCACGGGCGCCTGCTCGGTCCAGAAAGATATCTGGATGTCGGCCTTTTCTAGAACGAAAACCAAATTTGCAAGTCAGACAGCGCTTTATACGAAACAGCCGAACTGCTATTATTTAACCTGGATAGCAGCACATTTAGTTTGAATGCCCCCCCCTGCGCGAATTGTATGTTTGACTGAAGAAACGGTCGAAACGCTTTATCTATTAGGCGAATCCGAACGCATTGTCGGCGTTTCAGGGTTCGTCGTACGGCCTCCGGAAGCCCGACGAAAACCAAAAGTATCCACATTTACTGACGCCAAAACGGATGAGATCGTGGCGTTGAAGCCGGATCTTGTATTTACGTTTTCCGACATACAGGCGGATATCGCTGCAAATTTGATACGGGAAGGTATAGAAGTTCACGCCTTTAATCATCGCACCGTCGAGGGAATATTCGATATGATGCGAACCGTCGGCGCGCTCATCGGCGAGCCCGCCAAGGCGGCGTCGCTATGCGAAACGATGCAAGCCAAGATCAACGATACGCGAAGAAGAGCCGAATCACGGCGGATACGCCCGCGCGTCTATTTCGAAGAATGGGACGATCCGATGATTTCCGCCATCGGTTGGGTCTCGGAACTCATTGAAATCGCCGGCGGCGAGAACGTCTTCGCTGACCTTGCAAAAGAACAGGGCGCGAAGGACCGCATCGTTTCCGCAGAGCAGGTCATATCCGCACAACCGGATATCATCATCGGCTCATGGTGCGGCAAGGGATTTAAACAGCAATCCGTCGTTAACCGGCCTGGCTTTAGCGCCATACCCGCTGTGAAGAACGACCGTCTCTACGAAATCAAGTCCGCCGTCATCCTGCAACCGGGACCAGCCGCCCTCTCCGACGGGCTCGATGAACTGCTGACGATTATGCAGGACATTGAACGCTCATCGTGAGTCGCCGCGAAAACTGCGCATGTGAAATTCAGCTTGCTCGGGGGGATAGGCGTATTGGGCGCCCACCGGGCAGGCCCGCCTCGACCGGCATCCCGTCGATACGCAGTCTGCGCCATCCGTCTGTCGGATATGACTGCTGCAGGCTTGAACGTTAAAACCACCGCCGCCCGGAAAGGCGCCCACCGGACAAGCCGACAGGCAGGGCTTTGCCGCGCAGTCGTCACACGGACGCTTTCGCGGGCCGGCCGGCGGCAAGGCGAACCGTTCGCGAAAAGCGAGCGCGCCGCGCCAAGCGTGCCACAGCCCGTAATCGGGGTGAATGAGCATGCCGATTTCTGAAGGAGCAACCGGCTCGGCTTTCTGCGCCCAGCGAATGAACGGCATCAGCGGCGCCGTGAACGGAAAATAGGACCGCGCGCCCAGCTTGCGCGCCAGCGCTGAAACGACGCGATAAGACCAGCGATCAAGCGGGTGAGGCTGCCCATCACGGTATTCCGGCGAGGAGGCGAAGCCGTTCCACTGTTCGCCGCCGATGAAGCCGAGCATGACAAGCGTCCCGGCCGCCTCGCCCTGAGGCATATCATCCGCTGCCGGATGAAACACCCCTCGCCAAGCCAGCCCCGCCTCTCTTGTCGCGGTCTTTACCTCATCAAGCGTCACATATTCCGCCGGTAGCGACCGCCAACTTCAAACAGCGTGTCGGAAATCTGACCGAGCGAACAGTAGCGCACGGCCTCCATCAACACGGCGAAGACATTTTCATCGTTAACCACCGCATCCCGCAAACGCTGGCGGACCTGTTCCGATTTTTCAGGCTCGCGCGCCTGAAACTCCCGAAGCCGCTTAATCTGGCTGTCTTTCTCATCGGTTGTAGAGCGTTGCAGCGGCGGCGACGGCGGTTCCGGGGCGTCCGGATCGATGAATGTATTGACCCCGACAATCGGCAGCGAACCGTCATGTTTCTTGTGCTCGTAATAGAGGCTTTCTTCCTGAATCTTGCCGCGCTGGTAGCCGGTTTCCATGGCGCCGAGAACGCCGCCACGATCGGCGATGCGCTCGAATTCTTTGAGAACAGCTTCTTCGACAAGATCAGTCAGCTCATCGATAATGAATGCGCCCTGGTTGGGGTTTTCGTTCTGCGCGAGCCCCCATTCCTTGTTGATGATCATTTGAATCGCCATGGCGCGCCGCACCGAATGCTCGGTCGGCGTTGTATAGGCCTCATCATAAGCGTTGGTGTGAAGCGAATTACAATTGTCGTATATTGCGATCAGCGCCTGCAGGGTCGTTCTTATATCGTTGAAGTCCATTTCCTGCGCGTGCAGCGAGCGCCCGGACGTCTGGATGTGATACTTTAGTTTCTGCGAACGTTCGTTGGCGCCGTATTTGTCGCGCATGGCGATCGCCCAGATGCGCCGCGCCACACGGCCGAGAACCGTATATTCCGGATCCATGCCATTGGAGAAAAAGTAGGAAAGATTCGGCGCGAAATCGTCGATCTTCATGCCGCGCGCGAGATAGGATTCGACAAAGGTGAACCCGTTCGAAAGCGTGAAGGCGAGCTGGGAGATCGGGTTCGCGCCCGCCTCAGCGATGTGATAGCCGGAAATAGAAACGGAGTAGAAATTCCGCACCCGGTTCTCGACGAAAAATTGCTGAATATCGCCCATGACCTTGAGCGAAAATTCAGTTGAAAAAATGCAGGTGTTCTGCCCCTGGTCTTCCTTCAGGATGTCCGCCTGAACCGTGCCGCGCACGGTTTCAAGCGCCCAGGTGCGAATTTTCACGGCTTCGTCTTCCGTCGGTTGACGGCTGTTTTCCTTTTCGAATTTCTCAAGCTGCTGATCAATCGCCGTGTTGAGGAACATGGCGAGGATTGTCGGCGCGGGACCGTTGATTGTCATCGAAACCGAAGTCGCCGGCGAACAGAGATCGAAACCATCGAACAAGACCTTCATATCGTCGAGGGTCGCAACCGAAACGCCGGAATTGCCGATTTTACCGTAGATGTCCGGGCGCTCATTCGGGTCAAACCCGTAAAGCGTCACCGAGTCGAAGGCTGTCGACAAGCGCTTGGCGTCGGAGTTTTTTGAGAGATACTTGAATCGCTCATTGGTGCGGAACGGATCACCCTCGCCAGCGAACATGCGCGTCGGATCCTCGCCTTCGCGTTTAAAAGCGAACACGCCAGCCGTATAGGGGAAGCTGCCGGGCAGGTTCTCCCGAAGCATCCAGCTCAACAACTCGCCGTGATCTTCATAGCGAGGCAATACAACCTTGCGAATTTCCGTGCCGGACAAAGTCTTGCGCGTCAGCTTGGTGCGGATTTCCTTATCGCGGATTTTCACGACATATTCATCGCCCGCATAGCTTTCTTTAACTTTGGGCCAGTTATCGAGGAGTTTCCTGGCGCGCGGATCCTGCCGGTCTTCGCGGGCTTCAATCAGCTTGTCGAGGTCCTTGCCGTCGCCGCCGTCGGCTTGCAGCATTTCCTGCGAGCGCTTCAGTTGCTGTATTTCACGGGCAAGCGCTGACTGCTGGCGTGTCTTTTCGTGATATGAGCGCACATCAGACGCAATTTCCGCCAGATAACGCTGACGGGACGGCGGCACGATGGCGTCGCGCGCCGACGGCATGCGCTTTTCATTAGGCTGGAAGCGCGTTTCAGGCAGGGAAAACCCCTTCGCGGCGATCTCTTCGCGCAAACCGATATAAAGACCTGAGACGCCATCATCCTGATAGCGCGCCGCGATCGCGCCGTAGACGGGCATCTCTTCCGGCGGTTTTGTGAATTCTTCGCGGTTCCGTTGCACTTGCTTGCGCACGTCGCGAAGCGCGTCTTCCGCGCCCTTGCGATCGAACTTGTTGATCGCCACGACGTCGGCGAAATCGAGCATATCGATTTTTTCAAGTTGCGAAGCCGCGCCGAATTCCGGCGTCATCACATAAAGCGAAACATCAGCAAGCTGGGCGATCGCGGCGTTACCCTGGCCGATACCCGGCGTTTCGACAATGATGAGATCGAAGCCCGCCGCACGCGCCGCATTCACAGCCTGATGCACGAAGGGCGGCACTTCGCTGTCTGACTCTCGCGTCGCAATCGACCGGAAGAATATCTGAGGAGCGTTGATCGAGTTCATGCGGATCCGGTCGCCAAGCAACGCTCCGCCGGATTTGCGCCGGGAAGGATCAATAGCGAGCACAGCAATCTTGAAGTCGCTTGAATCCATGCGAAACCGCGTGATGATCTCATCGGAGAGCGACGACTTGCCCGAGCCGCCGGTGCCGGTGACGCCAAGTACAGGCGCGCGCGGACGCGCCGCGGCGGCGATCTCAACATCGGCGAGCGACTTGGCGTCTACTCGTTCTTCTTCCAGAAGGGTGAGGAAGCGCGCGAGACCGCTCCAGCCCGGCTTGTCGAGATCTGCAACCGTCGCCGCGCCGATGTCGGCAGGATCAAAATCCGCGCGGGCGATCATATCCTCAATCATCCCCTGCAGCCCCATTTTCTGACCGTCATCGGGGGAATAGATACGCTCAACGCCATAGGCATGCAGCTCATTAATTTCTTCACGGACGATTACCCCGCCGCCGCCGCCGAATACTTTTATATGGCCAGCGCCGCGCTCTTTCAGGAGGTCGACCATATATTTGAAATACTCAATGTGTCCGCCCTGATAGGAACTGACGGCAATGCCTTGCACGTCTTCCTGTATCGCCGCATCGACAATTTCAGCGACCGAACGGTTATGGCCCAGATGGATGACTTCGGCGCCGAGCGACTGAAGAATGCGACGCATGATATTGATCGCTGCATCATGACCGTCAAACAGGCTTGTCGCCGTGACAAACCGAACCTTGTTCTCACGCACCGGCGCGGCGCCCTTACCGCTTGCGCTCTCGGGTTTCTCGATGATTTTTGCGTCGTCAGGCATGGATCCTATCCTCCCGGTATGCGTTCTTTTGTCGGCGCCCTATAGCGCCTCATCGGCGATTGACATCAGCGCGTCGGCGCCGGCGGCGACTTCTGCTTCATAAGCAGCCGCGCGCGGCAATATGCGCTCGCCATAGAATTTGGCCGTAGCGATCTTGGCGGCCAGGAAGTTTTCATCGCCTTCTCCAGCGTCAAGATCGGCCTTGGCCGCAAGCGCCGCGCGCGCCATCAGCCAGCCGCCGGAAACCACGCCCCACAGACGCAAATAAGGCATCGCGCCCGCCGCCGCATGGCGAATGTCGCCCTTTATCTGTTCAAGCATCCAGCCGGTTGATTTCTCGAGCGCATCGATGCCTTGCGAAAGACGCGCTCGCAAACCCGCAAAATCAGCGCCGGCGTCAGCGAGGACGCCGTCGAGGTCGCGCATTTCAGCAATCATGCGCAGCGCTTCCGCACCGCCGTCTCGAGCCAGTTTCCGGCCCATCAAATCGTTCGCCTGAATGCCGTTTGAGCCTTCATAAATTTCGGCGATCTTCGCGTCGCGCATATATTGCGCCGCGCCGGTTTCCTCGACATAGCCCATGCCGCCATGAACCTGCACGCCGTTCCACGCCGCTTCCGAACCGTTCTCCGTGCACCACGCCTTGACGATCGGAATCAGCAGGTCGACGCGCGCCTGTGCGACGGCTCTTTGTTCTTCGTCAGAATGACGTTTTGCAGCATCAAGGCGGCCAGCAGTGTAATAAGCAAGCGCGCGGCCTGCTTCAGCGAGCGAGCGCATGGTCATCAGCATGCGCCGCACATCGGGATGGCGAATAATCGCTACCGGATCAGGACTCTCGCCGGCGATGTCGCGGCTTTGAACGCGCTCTCGCGCAAATGACGCCGCACGCTGATAGGCGCGCTCGCAAATGCCGATCCCTTCAACACCGACCGAGAGCCGCGCATTGTTCATCATCGTGAACATGTAATGGAGGCCCTTGTTCTCCTCGCCGACAAGGTAGCCGACGGCGCCTTCATTCTCGCCGTAAGACATGACCGCCGTCGGGCTTGCGTGAATGCCCATCTTCTCTTCCAGCGAAACGCAGCGCACATCGTTACGAGGCCCCAGCGAACCATCGTCATTCACCAGAAACTTCGGCACGATAAACAGGGAAATCCCTTTCACGCCCGCTGGCGCATCCGGCGTGCGGGCGAGCACCATATGGATCATGTTTTCCGTCATCTCATGGTCGCCATAGGTGATGAAAATCTTCTGCCCGCTGATACGGTAATGATCGCCGTCCGGCGCCGCCTTGGCGCGCACCTGAGCGAGATCGGATCCCGCCTGCGGTTCGGTGAGCTGCATCGTGCCGGTCCATTCGCCGGAAATCAGCTTCGCGAGATATCTGTCTTTTTGTTCGGTTGAGCCGTATTTCGACAGCGCCTCGACGGCGGCCTGGGTGAGCATCGGGCACAACGCAAACGCCATGTTCGATGAATGCCAAAGTTCAAACAGCGCTGTCGCAACAAGTACCGGCAGCCCCTGCCCTTCATAATCTGGATCGAAAGGCACCGCGTTCCAGCCGCCTTCAACAAATTGCCTATAGGCGTCTTTCCAGCCATCTGGCGTCTGAACGACGCCGTTGACGAGCTTCGAACCCTGCATGTCGCCGACGCGATTGAGCGGGGCGAGAACGCCCGCGGCGAACTTGCCGCCCTCTTCGAAAATAGAGGACAAAAGCTCCTCATTGAGATCTTCATCGCCGTAAAGCGCTGCAATGTCGCGAAAGCCTGCGAGCCTCGTTGCAACGAAATACATGTCAGCAATCGGGGCCGAATAATCCGCCATGTGTAGTGTTTCCTCGCCTAATTTCGTCAGTTGACACGAGCGACGCCGCTTATTCGGCGCCACAGCAGAAACGACGCAACGCGGCGACGCGTTTCGCTGGCGTTTACAGTGTTCTTCGGCGGCCCGTGCACATTTGTCAAATACATAATATGCGTGTAATATGCATAAAATGCATAGATATGAATACTGTCAAACTTAAACACGTCGTCGCCGTCGACCACGCCGGTTCGATCAGCGCAGCCGCCCGAGGCCTTGGACTAACCCAGTCCACGGTCAGCCGCAGTCTTGCGGATATCGAGGCGGAAATCGGCTACGCCCTGTTTGACCGGCGGGCCCGCGACGTCGTCGCCACCGACCGCGGCCGCGATTTCATCAACCGCGCCGCACGTCTGCTTTCAGATCTTGAGCAGCTTTCCGAAGACGCGCGTCTCGCCCGCGAGGCCGGCGAAACCCTGATCCGGGTCGGCGTCAGCCCGGCCTCCATGCAGGGGCTCGTGAACAATGCGGTTATCGCCCTGATACAGCGGCGCCCCGATTTACGGCTTCACCTGGAAGCAATCTCGGTGAGCGGCGGCATGCGCGCCCTTCGCCGCGGCGACATCGATGTCCTCGTGGGGCCGCAGGCCCCGATGGCCAGCGACGATGCATTCGTTTTCGAACCGCTCGGCGATCTCAGAACCCACCTTTTCGTGCGCAAGCGTCATCCGCTCGCCGGCAAGACCGCCCCCGGGCGGCGCGATATCGCCGCCCATCCCGTCATCGCCCCCGATCGCATGAGCTGGCATACGGATCGCTTGCGCTCGCTGTTTGACACAGCTCCCGGCGATGCGGCGCGGCGCATGCATGTGGTGGAGTATTTTCCCCTTCTCGCCGATCTCGTCGCATCCAGCGACGCCATCGGCGTCATCAGCGATGAATACGCCCGTTCGGCCGCTTTCATGAGGCGCTTTTCTATTCTCGACATTGATTTCTTTGACCCACTTGCGGTTGGTTTCGCCGTGCGTAAACGTTGGCTGCCGACGCAGGCGGTGCGCGCACTTCAGGCGGCCTTGAGGGAATTCCCCCCAGGTGTTTGAGCGCGCGATAAACTGGCGACCATTCAGGAGCATATGACCCATGGCCGAAACGAAAGTTTACACCCGCGGCGGCGATACAGGCGAGACATCAATGCTCTCAGGCGAGCGCGTTTCAAAAGCCGATCCGCATATCGCAGCGGTCGGCGACTTTGACGAGCTATCGGTTGCGCTCGGCTTTGCGCGGCTGGCCCACCCGAAACGGAATGATATTCTCAAGGACATTCAGCAAAAACTTTATATCTTGAGCGCCGCTGTCAGCTATCAGGGCGACAAACATGCGGACCGGTTCCAACTGGAAGAAAACGCTGTCGACGACATGGAAACGCTCATCGATGATGTGCAGGCGAACCTGCCGCCGTTGAAACATTTCATTTATCCAGGCCAGAGCGAGGCCGGCTGCCGGATGCATCAGGCGCGCGTTGTCGCGCGGCGCGTTGAACGCAATCTTGCACTCCTGCCGACTGACAAGCGAAACGCCACAGTCCCTTTTATCAATCGCTTATCCGACTTGCTTTTTCTCCTTGCGCGCGAGGCGGACAAAGACGCCGGCGCGCAGGAAGAAAATTATTGAACCGTCCCGCTACCCAGCCCAGGCTGGCGCTGATCAATAAGATTTAACCAAATAAGCCAAACGCTACCACCCGCCCTAGAGCAGCATGGCGGCGGGTTCTTCGATGAAGGTCTTGAAGGCGGAGAGGAACTGCGCCCCGACGGCGC
>CAJXLJ010000058.1 GCA_913055785.1 uncultured Parvularculaceae bacterium
GTTCGCCACGCATGACGATTCTGCATTGCCGGACATGCTGCTGATCGCGGCGGCGGCGACATTGCGCAGCCCCGACCTGATCGCGCGGGCGGCGCAGATCGACTGCCCGAAGATCCTGCTGATGCCGAAACCCGTCGACGACGCCGAGGAATGCAGTGCGATACCGGGCTTCGACGCGGTGGTGAACTGGAAAGGCGATCCGCGCCGGCTCGACGAAGAGATATCGTCCGTCGCCGGCGCCTATGTCGCGGCGAAGCGGATCGCCTTCGGCTGCAACAGCTTGCCCGCGACTTCTTCGGCTTCCTTCCAGCTCAATTCGTTAAACAGGCGCGCATCGGACCCGGCGCTCGCCGGATCCCTGTCGAAGACGCCGACGACATCCTTGACGAGCGTGACTTCTTCAAGACCGAGCGCTTTGGCGAGAAAGACGGCGGTCAGATCCGTGCCGCCCCGACCCAGCAGCACCGGCTCTCCGGTATCGCCAAGGGCGACGAAGCCCGGAACAATGACGACGTCATGGCGGGCGATCTCATGAGCGAGCGCTTCAACATCGGCCGATTGCGGATGCGCGTCGTCCACCGGCCCGCCGGCGCGCAAATCGATCTGTCTCGCGCCGGCGATGCGCGCATCGAGCCCGGCGTTTTCGCAGGAAATCGCCAGCAGCGCAGCGGCCTTCTCTTCGCCCAATGCGATCAGGCGCGGCGCGTGCCGCGAGCCGGGCCCGGCGCCGGCATTCTCCGCCTCGCCGATCAGCCGGTCGGTTACGCCCGCGAAGGCCGAAACGACGGCGACAACCTTAACGCCGCGCCGCGCATAACGGTAAATTTCGCCGACGACTACATGAAGATCGTCCGTATTCCTTAACACGGAGGAGCCGAATTTCAACACCACGCAGTCAAGCGCGCCCGCCTTGGCGGGCTGCTTTTCCGCCTGGCTTTCCAGAACTCTACTCATGCCCCCACTGCCTGCCTTACTCGTGTTACGGTCTGTTCCCCAACGGACCCAGCGTTATTAAGCGCTTCAAAAATGTCCGCAGTCAAATCGCCTGCATGTTCGAGGCCAACCGAGAAGCGGACGAGCCGGTCGGAAATGCCGGCGATAGCGCGCGCTTCCGGCGTGATGGCCGCATGGGTCATCGCGGCGGGCACGCAGACCAGACTTTCAAAACCGCCGAGGGATTCAGCGATAGTGAACACCCGCAACCGGCGCAACAATTCGAGCACGTCGATCTCTTGCGCGAATTCGATGCTGAACATCGAACCGAACCCGGCCTGTTGACGTACGGCGATCTCGTGGCCGGGATGGTTTTGAAGGCCCGGATAGAAAACGCGCGCCACGCGTCCGTCCGCCGCCAGCGCTTCGACGATCTCGAGCGCCGTCTCCTGCTGGCGCTGCAGTCGGGGATAGAGCGTGCGCAACCCGCGCAAAGTGAGGAAGGAATCGAACGGCGCGCCAGTGACGCCGGTGCAGTTCGCCCACCAGGCGAGCGCCTCGCCCAGCGCCTTGTCCTTCGCCAGCACCGCGCCGCCGACCACGTCGCTGTGTCCGTTGATGAACTTGGTCGTCGAATGAACAACGACATCGCAGCCGAAGTCGATCGGCCGCTGCAGCGCCGGAGACAGGAACGTATTGTCGGCGACCGTGACCGCGCCAACTTCCCCGGCGTATTTCACGACAGCGGCGATGTCGGTGACGCGCAGCAGCGGATTGCTCGGCGTTTCGATCAACGCGAGTTTCGGCTTGCGCGCAAAGGCGGCCGCCAGCGCCGCCGGATCGGTCTGATTGACAAACGCTAGGTTAAAATGCCCGCGCCGCGCGCGCGCGCTTAACAGCCGGTGCGTGCCGCCATAACAGTCATGAGGCGCCAGCACGAGATCGCCCGGATTGACGAGATTGAGCGTCAAGTCGAGCGCCGCCATGCCCGACGCCGTGACGACGCCTTTTTCCGCGCCTTCCAGCGCGGCCAGCGCTTCTTCAAGATGCGCGCGCGTCGGATTGCCCGAACGGGCGTAATCATATTGCGGCTTCTCGGTCGGATCGAGCCAGAAATAATTGGCCGAGAGATGCAAGGGCGGCGACACGGCGTTAAAGCCGTCATCGGCGGCGACGCCCGCGGAAGCGGCCAGCGTTTCGGGATGCAACAAAGAACTCATGATACGCGCTCCTCAAGGAATTTGCGGATATTGGGGCCGATGACGCTTGCGTCTTTCAGGAACGCGTCATGGCCGTAAAGCGAGGGGATTTCGACCAGCGAAGCGGCCGGAAGGCGCGCCTTGACGCGGCGAATATCTTCCAGCGGCACAAGCCGGTCCGTGGTCGCGGCGATCAACAATGCCGGCGCCTTGATTTTCGAGATATCGGCGTCGTGACGATCGACGGAGTCGGAAAGCGTCACATAACGCTGCGGCGCCATGGCGAACGCCTCGCCCCGCGCGATCAGATAGTCGCAAACAGCGTAAGGATCGCCGGCGGCGGCGCCCGGCCGATGATCGAAACGCGCAGCGAATTCTTCAGGCGAGCGATAGGCGACCATCGCGAGCTGGCGCGCAAGCGATACGCCTTCTCCTGCATCGCCGCACCGCGCGGCGAATTCAACAATGCGCCGCTGCACGCCGCGCAGCGCCGTCGCCGCCGGATGCGGGCGTTCGGACGCGGAAATCACGCAAAGCCGTTCGGCGCGCGATGGAAACGCCGCTGCAAACGCGAGCGCAATCATGCCGCCGTAAGAGGCGCCGACAAAGGCAGAAAGGCCGTCGACTTTTAAAACGTCGAGCGCATGCGCAAGCGCGCGGGCCTGATCGAGGGTCGTGATCGTACGCGCCGTTTCATGAGCGTTGGGCAGGAAATCGAACGAGATGACGGCGAACCGGTCGGTATCGACCGCCCCGCCCGGGCGCACCATTTCCCGCCACCACCCGGTTTCGTGTTCGACATCGGCGACAACGCGGCTGCTCGATACGCCGCCCGCGACGGCGATGGCGGGTTTCGCGAGATCGCCGTGAACGCGCACCCTAAGCTCCGGCCGGCTCAGCCTTTCACCGCTCTCGAGCGTGAAAGATTCGGGAAGAAAAACACTGAAATCGCAATAGCTTAACGAAGGGCGACAACAACCCTCGGCAGCCGTTTCCTGAATGATTGCGTTCATGGCTCAGCCTCTGCATCGTTCACTCGTCGCTCAACAAGCAATTCGCAGAGACCGGATCGGACGGGCTGGTTTGCGCCGTTGTCCGTCTCATCTTCCGAAACAGCGGATGCTGCTTCGCAGGAATTGGCACCTTTCCTAAAAGCCGGCCGGCTTGTTCGGCGGTTGCCCCAGCGTCAACGGGCCTGTCCCTCAGCTGGTCTTGATGAGTGGGCGGAGGATTACGCGGCGGACGCAAAACGGTCAAGCGGCATTCCGGATAATTTTTCTAAACTGAAAATCACGAGGGCTATATTGGCAGATTATCGCGCGCCGTAAGGCGCTGTTCACGTCTACCCGACCAGACTGAAAGGCGAACCGTGATTGATCCGTAAACGTTCCTGCAAGGTCACGCGGACAAGAATATGCGGGCCGTTCATGAATTCCTGCGGCGTGCGCCCGTTAAACTGCTTGAACTCCCGGATGAAATGCGCCTGATCATAATAGGCGGCGCGCGCGACTTCCCGCCAGTCGGAAAGATTGTCCCAAGTAAGCCGGTTCGCCGCATGCAGGGCGCGAAACTTTCGGTGCAGTTTCTTCGGCCCGCTCCCGAAATAGGCCTTACACAAACGCTGAATCTGCCGGTGCGAAAGATCGCAAGCCTCGAGCAAATGTTCGATTTCATTCGGCTCGGGATCGACAATCCAGTTGGTGGCGAGTTCGATGAAGTCCTCGCGGATCTTCCACTTGTCGGAGACAAGCGCCGTGAACAGATTATCGGCGGCGTTGATGATGGCCTCTTTGTCGGGCGCGTCGAACACCGCATCGATCAGCGGATGTTTGTCGGCCGGAATCACATCCTGAAGCGGCGTATGATTGTCGGCGGCTTCTTCCGCGCTATAGCCAAACAGGCGGCACCATCCGAGCGGCGTGATCGCCGCGCCAAAGATCGTCGTGTCTGGCGCGAACTCAATGCGGCTCCAGCGATAGGTCGGCCCGCATAAGGGCGCCGACGGCGCATCGAACCGAACCTGTTCGCCCGACAAATCGGACATCACAGCGCCCTTGAGCACGAACCGGGCGTTGGCGATCTCGGCGCGCATGATATCGCTGATAGCAAAGGGAAAAGAGACGAAGTAGTAGCTGCTCACATAGTCGCGCAGCGCTTTGTCCGGCTCAAAATACGAAAACTCCAAAAAGCAGCTCCCCTCTGCTCCAACGTCTTTTTCTCAATATATAATAAGCTGCATACCGCCCGCCAATTCCCTCTCAAGGTATCGATTGTCACAGCCCGAAGCCGCTATAACTTGGTTGAGATTTGCCGAATCGCTTTCAGAAGAGAGCGCCTAGTCGCCCTGGAACATCCGCTTGAGATTACGGGCCGCCTGACGGATGCGATGCTGGTTTTCAACCAGACCGATGCGCACGAACCCCTCGCCGAACTCACCGAAACCGAAGCCCGGCGCGACGGCGACATCGGCCCGGTTCATGAGCTGCTTCGCGAATTCGACCGATCCCAATGAGCGGTATCTTTCAGGGATCGGCGCCCAGGCGAACATCGACGCCGCCGGCGCCGGTATCGGCCAGCCCGCCGCTCCGAAAGTCTCGATCAACACGTCGCGGCGGCGCTTGTACGTCGCGCGAACCTCCTCGACGCAGGCCCACGGTCCGTCGAGCGCCGCAACAGCGGCGACTTGTATGGGCGTGAAGGCGCCGTAATCGAGATAGGATTTGACCCGCGTCAGCGCCTTGATCAGCCTTTCATTGCCGACCGCCATGCCGACGCGCCAGCCGGCCATGGAAAAAGTTTTCGACAGGGAGTTGATCTCAACGGCGATGTCTTTGGCGCCGTCAACCTCAAGGATCGAGGGCGGCGGCGCGTCGTCGAAATAGATCTCGCCATAGGCGAGATCGGAAAGGATGAGGATGTCGTGCTTTTTCGCAAGCGCCACAACCTCCTTGTAAAAGTCGAGGCCTACGGTCTGCGCCGTCGGGTTCGAGGGATAGTTGAAGACCATCGCCCGCGGATAGGTATGCGCCTTGCCGATCGCTTCCGACAGGCCGGACAGATACGCTTCCGGCGACGGCGCCGGCACGGGAAGGATAACCCCGCCGGCGATAATAAACCCGAATGCGTGGATCGGGTATGCGGGGTTCGGCGCGAGAATGACATCGCCGGGTCCGGTGATCGCCTGCGCAAGATTGGCGAACCCTTCCTTCGAACCGATGGTCGCGACAATCTCGGTTTCCGGGTTCAGCGTAACGCCGAAGCGGCGCTGGTAATAACGCCCCATGGCGCGGCGCAGGCCGATGACGCCGCGCGAAACCGAGTAGCGGTGCGCTTTCGGATTCTTCACCGTCTCGATCAGCTTGTCGACGATATGCGGCGGCGTCGGCATGTCCGGATTGCCCATGCCGAGATCGATGATGTCCCGCCCCTGTCCGCGCAGCTCCGCCTTGAGCTTGTTGACCTCCTCGAAAACATAAGGCGGCAATTGCTTGATGCGGTGAAACTCTTCCTGAGTCGCCATGATTTCCGTGGCCGCTTTTTTCTTGAAGACCGATGTACTTGCGCCCGCAGGCGAAGTCACGCCGATTTGGCGGCGGCGATATTTTTCCGGCGGGCGAGAATTTCTTTCGGCTCGATGACCCAGAACTTCGCCCGCGCATTCGCCCAGTCGTCGAGCAGACCGCGCGCCTTCGGCGAACGGGTCTCGCGCCAGTGCCGCTCGATCAGCAAGCGGCATTCATGATCGTCGTCGCCATCCTCAAAACCGCGAAACTCGACGCTCTCGGCGTTGACCGCGTCTTCGAACTTTCCTTCCTCATCGAGTACATAGGCGCGCCCGCCGGTCATGCCCGCCGCGAAATTGGCGCCCGCCGAGCCAAGGATGACGGCGACGCCGCCGGTCATGTATTCGCAGCCATTCGAGGAGCATCCCTCGATGACGGTCGTCGCGCCGGAATTTCTCACCGCAAAGCGGCCGCCCGCTCTTCCCGCCGCGAACAGCGCGCCGGCGGTTGCGCCGTAAAGGCAGGTGTTGCCGATAATCGCATCGCCGGAACCGGCGCCGGCGTCGGCGGGCCGGATCACCAGCGTCGCGCCCGATAGCCCTTTGCCCGCATAGTCGTTCGCATCGCCGTCGACGATAATCTTGAGGCCGTGAGCGGAGAACGCGCCGAGCGACTGGCCCGCCGAGCCTTTGAGACGGATGGTGACGTGATCTTCGGTCAGGTCTTCGGGCCTGTAGAGCCGCACGATTTGCGACGACGTGCGGGAGCCGATGGCGCGGTCGGTGTTCTTGACGGGATAAGAGAGCTGCACCCGCTCACGCCGCTCGAAGAACGGCGCAAGGTCCGGCGCAATACGCTGATCGAGCGTGTCGGTGACTTCGGTCCTCCCGGCGCGCGTCGATCGCTTTGGACGGCCGCCGGCGTCGACCAGCGTAAGTATGGGGTTCAGGTCGAGATCGTCGAGATGCGCGGCGCCGCGCGAGACCTGATCGAGAAGATCGGCGCGGCCGATAATGTCTTCAAGCGACGTCGCGCCGAGATCGGCGAGCAACTGCCGCGTTTCCTCGGCGATGAACGTCATCAGGTGAACCACATGTTCCGGCAGGCCGGGAAAGCGCGCGCGCAGAGATTCATCCTGCGTGCAAACACCGACGGGACAGGTGTTCGAGTGACACTGTCGCACCATCAGGCAACCGAGCGCCAGCAGCGACGCCGTGCCGATCCCGTATTCCTCGGCGCCGAGCATCGCCGCGATAACGACGTCGCGGCCCGTACGGATACCGCCGTCGGTGCGAAGCGTGACGCTTTCGCGGAGATTGTTGAGTGTCAGGACCTGATGCGCCTCAGCCAGTCCGAGCTCCCACGGCGCCCCGGCGAACTTGATCGAGGTTTGTGGCGAGGCGCCGGTGCCGCCGACATTGCCGGAGATCAAAATGACGTCGGCCTTCGCCTTGGCGACGCCCGCCGCGATGGCGCCGATGCCCGACGCGGAGACAAGTTTCACGCAAACCCGGGCGTCAGGGTTAATCTGCTTGAGATCGTAAATGAGCTGCGCGAGGTCTTCGATCGAGTAAATGTCATGATGCGGCGGCGGCGAGATCAGGGTGACGCCCGGCGTCGAATGGCGCATGCGGGCGATGAACTCCGTCACCTTGAAACCGGGTAGCTGACCGCCCTCGCCGGGCTTCGCCCCTTGCGCAACTTTGATCTCTAGCTCCCTCGCCTGATTGAGATATTCCGCGGTCACCCCGAAACGGCCCGAAGCGACCTGCTTGATTGCGGAATTGGCGTTGTCGCCGTTAGGCAGCGGCTTGTAACGCTCCGGAACCTCGCCGCCCTCGCCGGAAACCGACTTCGCGCCGATCCGGTTCATGGCGATGTTGAGCGCCCCGTGGGCTTCCGGCGAAAGCGCGCCGAGCGACATGCCCGGCGTCACGAACCGGCGGCGGATGGCGTTGGCGGTTTCAACCTTGTCGACGCCGATCGGGTCGTCCATCGGCCGCATGCGCAGGAGATCGCGGATTTGCGACGGTTTCTGATCGGCCAGCGCCGCAGAATACCGCGCATAGGCCGCCGCATCGTCATTGCGGACCGCCTGTTGAAGGTCGCTGATCAGTTCGGCTTCAAGGATATGCCGTTCGCCGCGCCGGCGCTGGCGGTAAAACCCGCCGACCGGCAGGCGCGGCGCCGCGCTTTCCCACGCGGCGGCATGAAGTTCCGCGGTTTTCTTTTCGAGACCCGCAAGACCGATGCCGGAGATGCGGCTCGTCATCCCCGGAAAGAACTCTTCAACAAGCGTGCGCGACAGACCGAGCGCTTCGAAATTGCAGCCGCCGCGATAGGCCGAGATCACGGATATGCCCATCTTGGAAATGATCTTCATCAAGCCGGCTTCAAGCGCGCATTTGTAATTATAGGCGCAGCGGCCGATGGAGAGGCCGCCGTAATCGCCGCGCATTTGGCGTTCGGCCATCGTATCGAAAGCGAGATACGGATTGACCGCTGTCGCGCCGACGCCGACCAGCACCGCCGCGTAATGAGAATCGACGCATTCCGCCGACCGCACGATAATCGAACAATACGTCCGCTGGCCCGCCTGTACGAGATGCGCATGAACGCCGCCGGCGGCGAGAATCATCGGAACCGCCAGACGGCCCGGTCCCTGATGTTCGTCCGTCAGCACGACGTGACCGGCGCCGTCTTTGACGGCGAGTTCGGCGTCGCGGCGGATGCGATCGAGCGCCTGTTTCAGGGCTTCGCCGTTATGAACGACGGCTGAAACATCATATGTGCAGTCGATCTCGACAATTTTTTCATCGAGAAAGCCCTTCATACGATCGAACATGCCGTTCGTCAGGATCGGGCTTTCAAGCACGAACACATCGGTCTGGGTTTTATCGGTAACGAGGATGTTGCCGAGGTTTTTAAACCGCGTCTTGAGGCTCATCACCCCGTCTTCACGCAACGGATCGATTGGCGGGTTCGTCACCTGACTGAAATTCTGGCGGAAGAAATGCGACAGCGGGCGGTAATTTTCCGAAAGCACGGCGATGGGCGCGTCATCGCCCATGGAGCCGATCGCTTCCTTGCCCTCCTCCGCCATCGGCCGGAGAACAAGCTCCAGATTTTCGAGATCGTAACCGGCGGCGGCCTGTCGGCGTAAAAGCGCCTCGCCCTCATAAAGCCGTTCTTCCGGTCCGGGACCGATCTCCGGTTCGAGCTCGATAATGTTTTCGAGCCACTCCGTATAGGGATGTTTGTCGGCGAGGTGGTCGAGGATTTCTTCCGAACTGTAATATTTCGCCTCTTCCATATCGACGACAATCATCCGGCCCGGCTCGATGGCGCCCCGCTTTTTCACCTTGCGGCCCTCAAGCGGGCACATGCCGGTTTCCGATCCGACCGCCAGAACGCCATCCTCGGTGATCGCGTATCGCAGCGGCCGCAGGCCGTTGCGGTCGAGCCCGGCGACCGCCCAGCGGCCGTCATAGGCGGCGACGGCGGCCGGCCCGTCCCAGGGCTCCATGACGGCGTTGCAATATTCATAGAGCGCGCGCCATTTCGGCGGCATCGCCTCGGTGCGTTTCGACCAGGCTTCCGGGATCAGAAGCGTCTTGGCCATCGGCGCCGTGCGCCCGGCGCGCACGAGAAGTTCGAAGACCTGATCGAGCACGCCGGAATCCGATGAACCTGGCTGAATGACCGGCTTGATGTCATCGCCGTCGGCGCCGAAGATTTCAGACGCCATGCGAATCTCGTGGCTTTTCATCCAGTTGCGGTTGCCCTTCAGCGTGTTGATCTCGCCATTATGCGCAAGCATGCGGAAAGGCTGCGCAAGCCGCCATTCGGGAAACGTGTTTGTCGAATACCGCTGATGAAAGATCGCAACGCGCGAGATAAACCGTTCGTCTTTGAGGTCCGTGTAAAAATTATCGATTTCCTGCGCGAGGAAGAGCCCCTTGTAGACGATGTCCTGCGAGGAGAGCGAGCACACATAAAGCTCGTGCAGCCCCTGTTCGCGGGCGCGTTTCTCGATCCGGCGGCGCACCATGTACAAAACCCGGTCAAGCTCTTCCTGAGACCGGCTTTTTGGATCGCAAAACAAAATCTGTTCGATGTCGGGCCGCGTCGCGTTCGCTTTGACGCCGAGACAGGCGGCGTTTACCGGCGCCTGCCGCCATCCGTAAATGTAAAAACCGCCATGCAGGATTTCCGATTCGACAATCGCCCGCGCCGCGTCCTGGGCGCCGAGATTGGTGCGCGGCAGAAACAGCATGCCGACGCAAATGTCTTCCTCGCCCGCGGTGTGCCCGGTGCGTTCGACGAAAGCCCGAAAGAGCTCCTGCGGCACGTTGAGGCGAATGCCGGCGCCGTCGCCGGTCTTTCCGTCGGCGTCAACGGCGCCGCGATGCCAGACGGCTTTCAGAGCGGCCAGCGCCATATCGACGATTTCGCGGCGCGGGCGGGCGTCGAGCGCGGCGACCAGCCCGACGCCGCAGGCGTCATGCTCCGATGACGGATCGTAGGCGTGCGCTTCGATCAGGCGGGCGCGGCGTTCGAGATAGGCGGATACACTGTCGGTCATGTCTTGCGGCTTCATTCGGCGGCGGCGCGCATGGCGGCGCTTTTAAGCTTTCTGGAAATCGCGGCGGCGGCCTTCCGCCCGTCGGCAATCGCCCACACGACAAGCGAGGCGCCGCGCACGATGTCGCCGGCGGCGTAGACCCCCGGCAAAGACGTCTCAAACGTTTCCGCCTCGACGCGAAGCGTCCCGCGCGGCGTGATCTTCAGGTCCGGTTCGCCGAACAGCGCCGGCAGGTCTTCCGGCTCAAAGCCGAGCGCCTTGATCACCATGTCGGCGGCGAGATCGAATTCGGCGCCGACGATCTCAACCGGCGCGCGCCTGCCGCTTGCATCGGGGGCGCCGAGCTCCATGCGCGCCGCGCAAATGCCGGCCGCTTTCGCGGCGTCGCCCCGCACCGCCTTTGGCGCGGCGAGCCATTCGAAAATGACGCCTTCTTCCTCGGCGTTTGAAACTTCGCGCGCCGACCCCGGCATGTTCTTGCGGTCGCGGCGGTAAAGGCAGGTGACGGATTTGGCGCCCTGGCGCACCGCGGTCCTGACGCAATCCATCGCCGTATCGCCGCCGCCCAACACGACGACATTTTTCCGCGCCGCATCGAGCTCGCCGCTTTCAAACGCCGCAACCTTGTCTCCAAATCCCTTGCGGTTTGACGCCGTCAGGTAATCCAGCGCGGCGACGACGCCCTTATTGCCGGCGCCGGGACAAACGAGATCCCGCGCCTTGTAGACGCCGGCGGCGATCAGCACCGCGTCATGCTCGGCGCGCAAGTCGCCAAGGCTCGCATCGCGGCCCACCTCGAAATTGCGCGCGAAGTCGACGCCGCTCTGCTCCAGATACAAGGCGCGTCTTTCGACGACATGTTTTTCCAGTTTAAAATTGGGAATGCCGTAAACCAGAAGCCCGCCCGTCCGGTCATAGCGGTCATAGACTTTCACCTGAAAACCTTCGCGCCGAAGCTCTTCCGCCGCGGCGAGCCCGGCAGGCCCTGCGCCAATGACGCCGACCGATTGCGGCCGCTCGACCGGCGGACGCAGTGGCTTGATCCAGCCCTTCTCCCAGGCGGTTTCCGTGATGTACTGCTCGACCGCGCCGATCGTCACCGTGCCGTGACCGGATTGCTCGATGACGCAGGCGCCTTCGCAAAGCCGGTCCTGCGGACAGATGCGCCCGCACACTTCCGGCATGTTATTGGTTGCGGCGGAGACGGCGTACGCTTCTTCGAGGCGACCTTCCGCGACGAGTTTCAGCCAGTCCGGAATATCGTTGCCGAGCGGGCACCCGTTGGAACAGAAAGGCACGCCGCACTGGCTGCAACGGGCAGCCTGCGCCGCCGCCTGGTCGTCAGCAAACCGCGCATAGATTTCAGCGAAATCCCGGCGGCGCGCGTCGGACTTCCTTTTCGACGGAGTTTCGCGGTCCCGCGAAACGAATTTCAACATTCGTTCGATCATCGCCGTCTTTCGTCTTGTTAAATCGCCGCGTCGCCGGTCTCGGCTGTGCGCACGCGCATGGCTTCTTCGAGATCGAGAACAAAAATCTTGCCGTCGCCGATCCTGTCGGTCTTGGCGTGTTCGCGAATGGCGGATGCGACGGCGGAGACGCGCCCTTCCTCAAGCGCGATTTCGATTTTCACCTTGGGCGTGAAATCGACCTTATACTCGGCGCCGCGGTAAACTTCGCTATGGCCCTTCTGCCGCCCGAAGCCCTTTACGTCGGAAATCGTCATGCCCTGAACGCCAAGTCCCGTCAGGGCTTCGCGGACCGCATCGAGCCGGTGAGGCTTGATGATGGCGATAACGTATTTCATGCCGCTCCTTCAGCGCCGCCGATTCGCAACAGGCGGGCGGGCGACGATATGCTTTAACTTGTTGCGACGCAATATCGAAATAGCGTCATGTGCGATTCCGAAATTTCTTCTTAGCATAATATGCCAAATTTTGATCCCATAAAATCAGGCAAATTGCAGACGCTTTGAAAGCCGTTCGCGTTTGCGAATTCGGCCTCGAAAAACGCGGCGCCATCGCTTGACGCAATTTATTTTATTACTAAAATAATTTCAGGAGGTCCGCTCATGACGACCGACCCGAAACGCGTTCTCATCACCGGCGGCGGTTCAGGCATCGGCCTTGAGATCGCCCGTGCTTTCGACCGGAACGGCGACGCTGTCGTCATCGCCGGACGCAACCGGAAGCGCCTTGAAGAAACCGGTCTTCCTTTCGTGCAGATGGATGTGACCGACGACGCGGCCATTTCCGAAACGGCCGCTCAGCAAGACCCTGTCGATATCATGATCGCCTGTGCAGGCGGTGCGGAAACCATGCCGGCGCTCGATACGCCGAAAGACGTCTGGGACCGGATGATCGCCCTCAACCTCACCAGTGTTTACGCCTGCTCGAAAGCTTTTGTTCCGCCGATGAAAGACAGAGGCTGGGGCCGCTTCATCGCCATCGCTTCCACGGCTTCCATCGTCGGTTATCCTTACGCCGGCGCTTACGCCGCCGCGAAACACGGCGTTCTTGGCTGGGTCAAAACGCTGGCGCTCGAGCTGGCGAGATCCGGCGTGACGGCGAATGCGATTTGTCCCGGCTATACGGATACGCCGATGATCGGAAAGGCCGTTGAAACGATCGCAAAGAAGACCGGGCGATCCGAGGAAGAAGCGCTGAAAACTTTCACGCGGTCCAATCCGTCAGGGCGGCTTGTCAGCCCTGCAGAAATCGCCGCCGCCGCGCGCTGGCTCGCCAGTCCTGAAGCGGCCTCCGTCAACGGTCAGGCGATTGTTATTGACGGAGGAGAAACCGCCGGATGAACGACGCCCGCGACTCCTTGCGCGCCTGGCTTGACCTTTTGACGGCGTCGAACGCGCTCAAAAAGTCCGTCGATACGGCGTTGCGCGCTGACTTCGACATTTCGATTTCCCGTTTTGATATTCTCGCCGCGCTTCATCGCGCAGAACCGCAAGGACTGCGGGCCGGCGCATTGACAAGGCGCCTCAAAGTGACGGATGGCAACACCACGCAAGTGACGGCGAGGCTTCTCAAGGAGGGCCTCGTCAAGCGCGCCGTCGATACGCAGGACCGGCGCGCGGCGATCTTCAGCCTGACGCCGAAGGGACGGCGATTGTTTGAAAAGATGGCGGCGGCGCACCAGCAATGGATCGCCGAAGCCTTCGTCGGTCTTTCGCCCGCCGAAATCAAATCCTTGCGTGAACTGCTCAGCCAAATCCGCCTGCCTTCAGACGATCAGGAAGATGAAAAGGACGCCGCATGACCCCAGACACATTCAAACCCAAGCATTTTCTCTGGACGTTCAAGGAAGGCGTCGCCCGCATCAGCCTCAACCGGCCGGAACGCAAAAACCCGCTTACATTCGATTCCTACGCCGAGCTGCGCGACCTATTCCGCGAGCTCGTCTATCAACCGGACGTGAAAGCAATTGTATTCACGAGCAATGGCGGGAACTTCTGTTCGGGCGGCGACGTGCATGAGATTATCGGCCCCCTTACGAAGATGGGTATGCCGGAACTGCTCGCCTTCACGCGCATGACCGGCGACCTTGTGAAAGCGATGCGCGCCTGTCCGCAGCCGATCATCGCGGCCGTCGACGGCGTCAGCGCCGGCGCCGGCGCGATCATCGCCATGGCCTCGGATATTCGTTACGCGAGCCCCGAAGCCAAGACGGCATTCCTTTTCAACCGGGTCGGGCTCGCCGGCTGCGATATGGGCGCCTGCGCGATCCTGCCCCGCATCATCGGCCAGGGCCTCGCCAGCGAGCTTTTGTTTTTCGGCCGCAGTTTCACGGCGGAAGAAGGCCTCGCCTGGGGCTATTTCAATTCCGTCGTCGCGGCTGAAAACCTCGATGCGCACGCCATGACGATGGCGGCGAAACTGGCCGCCGGACCGGCCTTCGCCAACGGCATGACCAAGAACCAGTTGAATTACGAATGGGACATGAGCCTCGATGCGGCGATCGAGGCCGAAGCGCAGGCGCAGGCGATCTGCATGAAGACGAACGATTTTCGCCGCGCCTATGACGCGTTCGTCGCAAAAGAAAAACCGGTGTTCGAGGGCGACTGATGGCGGATACAAGTTTTCTCGACTGGCCGTTTTTCGAGCCCCATCACAAGACGCTGGCGCTTGATCTACACAATTGGGCCTCATCCGCCCTGCCGGCGATCACAGAGGCGCCCGGCGCTCATGAGAATGTCGACAACACCTGCCGCAAGCTGGTGAATGCGCTGGGGGAAGCCGGCTGGCTTCGTTATTGCGTTCCCGCGGCTTACGGCGGCATGTTCGAAACACTCGACGTTCGTTCGCTGGCGGTTATTCGCGAGACGCTGGCGCGCCATTCCGGCCTTGCGGATTTCGCCTTCGCCATGCAGGGGCTCGGCTCCGGCGCGATTTCAATGTTCGGCGACGAGCGACAAAAGAAAGCCTATCTTCCCGCCGTCGCCGCCGGCGAAAAAATCGCCGCCTTCGCCCTGTCGGAGGAAGACGCCGGTTCCGACGCCGCTGCGTTATCGACATCTCTGGTCCTCGCCGGAGACCACTATGCCGCGAATGGCGAAAAGCTCTGGATATCAAATGGCGGGATCGCCGATTTCTACACGCTGTTTGCGCGCACCGGAGAAGGCTCGAAAGGCGTCACCGCCGTCATTGCCGATGCGGACGCGTCCGGCTTTTCCGTAACCGAGCGCATTGACGTTATCGCCCCTCACCCGCTCGGTCGTCTTGCATTCGACGACTGCCGCATCCCTGCTGCAAACCGGCTTGGCGAGGAAGGCGACGGTTTCAAGATCGCGCTGGCGACGCTCGACGTCTTTCGCACCACCGTCGGCGCGGCGGCGCTCGGCTTTGCGCGCCGCGCGCTTGATGAAGCGACGGGACGCGCCCTCTCGCGCGAAATGTTCGGCGCGCGTCTCGCCGATCTTCCTCTCGCACAGGAAAAGCTCGCCGAAATGGCGCTCGATGTCGACGCCGCCGCCCTCCTCGTCTACCGCGCCGCCTGGACGAAAGACGTCAAGCAAAAGCGCGTTACAAGCGAAGCGGCGATGGCGAAACTTTACGCCACCGATCAGGCGCAGCTTGTCATCGACAAGGCGGTGCAGCTTTTCGGCGGGCTCGGCGTGCGCAAGGGCCAGAAAGTCGAGGAGCTTTACCGGGAAATCCGCGCGCTCAGGATTTATGAAGGCGCATCGGAAGTCCAGAAGATCGTGATCGCGCGTCAGCATCTCGATCGGTTCGTCAAAGGAATGGAATAGACATGCACCAGACATTATTGCCCGCCGGCTGGCCGCGGCCGAAAGGATACGCCAACGGCATCGCCGCCGAAGGGCGCATGGTGTTCACCGCCGGCGTGGTCGGCTGGACTTCGGAAGAAACATTCGAGCGCAAGGATTTTCCCGGCCAGTTCCGCCAGGCGCTTGAAAACACCGTCGCCATTCTCGCCGAGGGCGGGGCGGCGCCGGCGCATATCGTCCGTATGACCTGCTATGTCACCAGCAAGCGGCGATATCTCGACAGCCTTGCCGACATCGGCGAGGCGTGGCGCGAAACGCTCGGCAAGGTCTTCCCCTGCATGGCGGTCGTCGAGGTCTCGGCGCTTGTTGAAGACCACGCGCTTCTCGAGATCGAAACCACCGCCGTCATTCCATCATCGGCTTCGTCACATGACAAACAGGAGCCGCGCTCATGAAGATCACGGTCATCGGCGGCGGTCCCGGCGGCCTGTATTTCGCGCTCCTGACGAAGAAACGCATGCCCTCATGCGAGATCGATGTTTACGAGCAGAACCGCGCCGACGACACGTTCGGTTTCGGCGTCGTCTTTTCCGATGAAACGCTCGACGAGTTTTTGAGCGCCGACCCGGACTCCTACGGCATGATCCGCGATAGCTTCGCCTACTGGACCGATATCGCCATCGAACACAAAGGGCGCCGAACCATTGTCGGCGGCAACGGTTTCGCGGGCTGCTCGCGCAAGACCCTGCTCCAGCTATTGCAGACAAGATGCGCGGCGGTCGGCGTCAACATGCATTTTTCAGACGCCGTCGATCCGGAGACGGTTGAGACGCGATTTTCCGATTCCGACATGATCGTCGTCGCTGACGGCGTCAACAGCGCCATTCGCAACCATTATGCGGACGCGTTCGGCGTATCGATGGAGGACAAGCGGAACAAGTTCACCTGGCTCGGTTCAACGCGCCCGCTCGACGCTTTCACGTTCTTTTTCAAAGAAACCGAGCACGGTCATTTCTGCGCGCACACTTACCAATACGAAAAAGGACTTTCGACCTGGGTCATCGAAACGACGCCGGAATGCTGGGAGGCCTGCGGTTTTGATGAAATGAGCGAGGAAGATTCCGCAAAATATCTTGAAACGGTGTTCGCGGAAGAACTTCAGGGCCATCCTTTCCTCACCAACCGCTCGATCTGGCGGCGCTTCCCGAAATATGTCTGCGAGCGATGGAGCCATAAGAACATGGTTCTCCTCGGCGACAACAAGGCGACGGCGCATTGGTCGATCGGCTCCGGCACCAAACTGGCGATGGAATGCGCCATCGCCCTTTCGGACGCCGCAGTCCGGCATGGGACCGATATCAACGCCGTCTTCGCAGACTATGAAGCCGAGCGCCGGACGCCCGTGGAAATCACCCAGCACAATGCGGAAGTGTCGTTGAAGTGGTTTGAAGACATGCCGCATCACTGGAACAAGGATCCTTATGAGTTCGCTTTCTCTTTGATGTCGCGGGCGAAATCCCTCACCTGGGACAATATCAAACTGCGGGACGCCGCGTTTCTCGAAAAAGTCGAAGAAGAATTTTACGAACGCTACGGCCGGCGAACAGGACGCCATGTCGCCGCTGACAAGCCGACGCCGATGTTCACGCCGTTCGACCTGCGCGGCATGATCGTTCCCAACCGGGTCGTCGTCGCGCCGATGGCGCAATACAGCGCCGTCGAAGGCGACATCACCGATTGGCACGCAGCCCATTACGCGGGGTTCGCTCATGGCGGTGCCGGGCTGGTCTTTGTGGAGATGACCTGCCCAACTCCTGATGCGCGCATTACACCGGCCTGCACCGGGATTTGGAGCGACAGACAGGAAGCCGACTGGAAACGGCTTGTCGATTTCACTCACCAGACATCGCCTTCGAAAGTCGCCTTGCAGCTCGGTCATGCGGGGCGCAAAGGCTCGACCAAAACCATCGAGGGCGGCATGGATTTGCCGCTCGATAACGGAAACTGGCCGATCTATTCGGCCTCGCCGATTCCCTATTTCAAAGACGTTTCGCAAACACCGATTGAAATGGACCGCGCCAAAATGAATGAAGTGCGCGACAGTTTCGTCGCCGCCGCGGAACGGGGCGCGAGGGCCGGCTTCGACATGCTCGAACTTCATTGCGCCCACGGCTATCTGCTTGCGAGTTTCCTGTCGCCGCTCACCAACCGGCGAGGCGACGCTTATGGCGG
>CAJXLJ010000059.1 GCA_913055785.1 uncultured Parvularculaceae bacterium
TTGAAAAGCTGCGGGAAAATCAGCAGCGCACCCCCGGCGCCCGCCAGCAGCCAGAACAGGACGCCGACGATAATGATCATGACCACATAAGCGCCGGTTTCGACATCGCGCACGCGTTCCTTGTTCCCGCGTACGAGGCGGGCGAGCAACACGAAATTGGCGCCGCTGTAAACGACCAGCAGGAAAAGCACGCCGGTGACGGCGCCCGGATAGGCGGCGAGACCGTTCTCATGGGGCAGAAACCCGCCGGAAGCGACGCCCGACAGCGCCATCGCCAGCGCCTCGAGCGTAGGCGCCCCGGCGACCGCCAGTGCCGCGAACGCCGCGAAGGTCACAATTACATAGATACCCGCGAACGCCGAAACCGCATTTCGCAGCGGCCGCAGGAAGGAGGCTTTGTCGCCGCGCGAGAAAGGCGGCATCAGCGTATCGATGCCGATGAAAGCCGGCCTGATGAAAATCGCCGCGGCGATCGTCAGGGACGCCAGTCCGCCAAGCCATTGCAGCTCCGCGCGCCAAAGCATGCCGGCAGGCGTTGCATACGCCGCATCGGGGTTCAGCCAGCCCCCTGTGGTCGTCAGCGCAGCGACCGCCTCGAAGTACGCATCGGCGTAGGGCAGCCCCTCCATCGCCAGCGGTATCGCCGCGAAGGCAGGGATGGCGATCCACCACAAGAGAATGATGAACAGCGCGCCGCGAAAGTCCGCGGGCGGGTGCCTGCCGATGCTCGCCGCATAAGCGCCGCCGCCGGCGACGGCGGTGACGATCACGCCAAAGAGATAGCCGCCAAGACTGGCCTCATCCCCGGCCGCCGCAAGCAGCAGCGGGCCGGTCATCGCCACGCACAGGAGAAGCAGCATGGCTGCGAAACCGCGAAGGATGCTTGTCAGTCCCATGTCCCGCGGCCTTTGCTTTGCCGCCTAGAAATATTCGATGCTGACGCGGAACATCTGCTCCACGTCTTTGACATGTTCTCGCATCGCCAGAAGCACCACCCTGTCGCCGGCGTTGATCACGGTGTCGCCGCTGGGCATCTGCACGACATTATCCCGATAGACCGCGCCGATCATCACGCCCTCGGGCAACTGCGCCTCACGCAACGGCTTGTTGACGAGCGGCGAGGTTTCGAGCGCCACGGCGTCGATCAGCTCCGCCGCGCCGTCGGATAAGGAATAAACACCCTTGATACGCCCACGCCGCACATGCTGAAGGATGGTGGAGATCGTCGTCGCGCGCGGATCGACGAAACGGTCAATCCCGACGGCTTCTGAAATCGGCCCGTAATCCTGATCGTTGATCAGCGCCATCGCCCGTCTCGCGCCTTCGCGTTTGGCGACAACCGACGCCAGGATATTCACCTGATCGTTATTGGTGACCGAAACGACGGTTTCCGCATCGGCGACGCCCGCCTCGCGGAGAAGGCCCCGATCAAGCCCGTCGCCCAGAAGAACGATCGTGCGCTCTAGCTCTTCCGCAATCGCTTCCGCGCGCTTGCCGTCGGATTCGATAATGCGGATTTTCATGTTGCCGAGCTTTTCAAGCCCCTTGGCGACAAAGAGTCCGATATTGCCACCGCCGACAATAATGACTCGCCTTGCCTGACGCGCAGCCTCGCCCATGATTTCAAGCGCGCGCGTAACATCATGACGGTCTGCAATGAAGAAAATCTGATCGCCGCCGGCAAGCTGATCCTCGGCGTGCGCGCGCCACATGCTCTCTTCGCGCTTGATCGCGACAATAGTGATTTTCAGGTCCGGAAAGAGTTCCGCAACCTGTCGCAGCGGCGTGTTGACAATCGGACAGTCGTCTCTGAGCTTGACGCCGACCGCCCAGACCCGCCCGTCGACAAACGATTTCACTTCAAAAGCGCCGGGCGTCGACATCCGTTGCATGATTGCTTCGGAGACTTCCCGTTCCGGCGAAATGATGACGTCGATCGGCAGATGCGCGCGCGAATAAAGATCGGAATATTTCGGATCGAGATAGCCCTGCGCGCGCACCCGGGCGATTTTCGTCGGCACGTTAAACAGCGTGTGCGCGATCTGGCAGGCGATCATGTTCACTTCGTCGGAATAGGTGACGGCGATCACCATATCCGCTTCCCGGGCGCCCGCTTCTTCAAGCACTTCCGGATAGGCGCCGTTGCCGACCACGCCGCGAACGTCAAGCCGTTCGGCGACTTCGCGTATCAGCTGTTTGGACTGATCGATAACCGTAACTTCGTTCTGTTCGCGGGACAGGCGACGAGCGATGCCCGTGCCGACGCGGCCGGCGCCGCAAATGATCACTCGCATATCTTAGCGATCCTCATATCGGCGCGCTTGATCACGCGCTCTCGGCGCGCGCCGGGCCATTGACGCCCAGCGCTTTCAGTTTCCGGTGCAACGCCGATCGCTCCATACCGATGAAAGCGGCGGTGCGTGAGATGTTGCCGCCGAAGCGGTTGATCTGTGCGATCAGATATTCCCGTTCAAAGCGCTCGCGCGCTTCACGCAGCGGCAGGGAGATGATCTGTTCAAGCCCCTCGCCCGCCGGAATCGACAGTCCGGCGTCCATCACTTCCGAAGGCAGATGCTCGCAAGTGATTTCGACGTCGGGGTCGCGATCCATGAGGATCAGCGTACGCTCGATAACATTGCGCAGCTGGCGAACGTTGCCCGGCCAGTGATAGGTCTGCAACGCCGCCATCGCCTCCGCCGAAAACGGCCGTTTCGGCAGGCCCGACGCGCGGGCGATGCGGTCGACGAAATAGGCGGCGAGCGAAGGAATGTCCTCGCGACGCTCATCGAGACCCGGCGCCACAATCGAGACCACGTTAAGCCGGTGATAAAGCTCCTCCCGGAAACGCCCTTGCGAGGCTTCAGCGAGCAGGTCGCGCGACGTCGTTGAAATGATGCGCACATCGACAGAAACGGGGCTCTGGCCGCCGACCCTGCGGAACCGCTGGTCGACAAGCACGCGCAATATCTTGCTTTGGGTCTCGATCGGCATGTCGCCGATCTCATCGAACATCAGCGTCCCGCCATGAGCCTTTTCCATGTGCCCGATCATGCTCGGCTTGCCGTCCGTCCCTTCGACGCCGAACAGCTCCTCTTCCATGGTATCGGGCGCGATCGACGCGGCGCTGACGACAACGAAAGGCCGGCTCGTGCGCACGGAAGAACTGTGGATCAGGCGGGCGATGACCTCCTTGCCTGAGCCCGGCGGTCCGGAGATCAGCACGCGCGAGCGCGCGTCGGCGACGCGGTCGATGACGCCTCGCAGTGAAGCGACGGCCGATGACGAGCCGATCAGCCCCCAGTCCGGCGTGCGCTGACGCAGGTCCGCGTTCTCGCGCTGCAGACGCGCCGCCTCCAGCGCGCGATTGACCGCGAGAACGAGCCGGTCGGCGTTGAACGGCTTCTCAACGAAATCGTAGGCGCCTTTCTTGATCGCCGCGACCGCCGTTTCAATCGTTCCGTGTCCGGAAATGATGACCACCGGCAACTCAGGATGGAGCTTTTTAAGCTCCTGTAGAATCTCGATGCCGTCCATAGTGGAATTTTGCAGCCAGACATCCAGGATGACGAGCGCCGGCAATCTGTCGCGCACCGCTGCGAAGGTCGTGACGGCGTCCGACGCCGTCCGGGGACTGAAGCCCTCGTCCTCCAAAATCCCGGAAACCAGTTCGCGGATGTCTTCTTCATCGTCAACAACAAGAATGTCTACGCTCATAACAACCCGGCTCTTTTCATCCTACTCCGCCGCCGCCTGACTGGGCGGGGTTTCTTCTTCGGCCATGACGCGCGGGAGAAAGAATGTGATGCGCGCGCCTTTCGCTCCCAATGAATTGTCGTCTGTAAAATCAAGTCCGCCGCCATGTTCCTCGGCCACTTTCTTGACGATCGCGAGACCAAGCCCGGTGCCTTTCGCCCGCGTCGTCATATAGGGCTCAGTCAGACGATGACGCTCGGCTTCAGGCAGGCCGACGCCATTGTCGCGAATATGGACCCGCGCCATGGCCTCATCGGCTTCAATCGAAACGACAATGCGTCCCGGCGTTTTGTCTTCGGTGTCCGTCATGCGCGTCGTCACTGACTCGCCGGCGTTTTTCAACAGATTCGACAAGGCCTGCACGATCAGACGCCCATCGCACTCCGTAAAGACAGCTTCGCCGGGCGTTTCGACCTCGAACGCTACATCCGAGAAGGTGACTTTCTGCGGGAACACAGCCGACTTGACCAGTTCGCGCAAATCCTCGCGCTCTATCACCGGCTTCGGCATTCGCGCAAAGGACGAAAACTCATCCACCATCCGCCCGATATCGCTGACCTGGCGGATAATCGTTTCCGTACACTTGTCGAAGACTTCCGGCGAAGACGTGACTTCTCCGAGATATTTCCGCCGCAGGCGTTCGGCCGAGAGCTGGATCGGCGTCAGCGGATTCTTGATCTCGTGAGCGATACGCCGGGCGACGTCGCCCCAGGCGGCGTTGCGCTGGGCTGCGATCAGTTGCGTGATATCGTCGAACGTGGCGACGAAACGCTGCACGCCTTTTACCTCGTCCTTGACGATCCGAACATTGAGCGTTCGCATGCGTCCGTGGCGCGTCACATTGATCTGGTCGCCGATCTCGGCGAATGGAGAAAACCGGGCGCGGTCAAGCAGGGCGCAGAGTTCCGGCATGACGTCAGCGACGCCGCGGCCGGTGAGCGCCGGCGCATCGGCTTCCAGAAACTCCGCCGCCGATTTGTTGGCGAGCGTAATGCATCCGTCATCGGAAAGGCCGATCACGCCGGCCGAGACGCCTGACAGCACCGCCTCGGTGAAGCGGCGGCGTTCGTCGAATTGACGGTTAGTGTCGATCAGATCGTCACGCTGGGTCTGGAGCTGCGCCGTCATGTGATTCATCGAACGCGCGAGAACGCCGAGTTCGCCATCCTGCCTGTAGACTTCAACACGGGCGTCCAGTTCGCCGCCGGACACCCGTTCAGCCATTTTCACCAGCCTGCCGATGGGCTGCACAAGACGCGTCGCCGCCCAGAGCGCAAGCCAGATCGCGCCGAAGAGAATGATGATCGCGAGCACGACATAACCGGCGAGAAACACCCGCTCGAGGCGCGAACGGCCTAGCTTGGCTTCTTCCCAGTCATCGACAACGCTTCGGGCCGACAGAATACGCGCCGATGTTTCCGGATCGATACGATAATAGGCGACGATGAAGCCGCCGCCATAGTCCTCTATAGGCCGAAGAGCGACAAACATATCGTATGTCGTGTTGTCGGTAACGTCGAGCAAGAAGCCGTTTTCCCGGGGTTGGACAGCATTCATGTCTTCAAATTGCCTTTTTGACGGCAGTTTATAATTCGACGGTTCCACTTCTGCCCGTACGAGAATTCTCATATTCGCATCGAGTATGTAGAGCGCTGAAAGACCTCGGCGAGCCGTTTGGTCGATAAATATATAATCGCGATATGAAATCGGCGTCTGTTCGAGTCCGATACCGAGGGCTTCCTGCCTGTGTATGTCCTGCGCGATAAAATCGAGCGTCTGGATGAGATAATTCTGGTTGTATTCGATAATCCCTCTGGCGAGGTCCCGCGCCGTCTCCTGATATTTTTCGATCCGGTCACTGAAGACATCGTTGAGACTGGTGCGAAGGATCGTAAAGGCGAACAAGAAAGCGATGACCGCGGGTATGACGGCGAGCGCAGAGAATATGCCGATGAGCTGAAGATGCGTGCGTGACCCGGCAAGCTGGTGGCGGCGTTCGGAAAGAACGTGAAACAACCTCGCGCCGACGATCACCGCGAACAGCGCCGCAATCACCAGATTGCCGACGACCATCCCCATCAGGATCGACCGGTCGACCTGCTCGACCAGCGGCGACATCAAGATCCAGGTCGTCAGAAACGCAATCGCGGCGGCCACAAGCAGCGTCGTCGCAGCAGCCGTATTCGACAACGCCCATTGCGGAAGGAGCCGCCGCTGCGCGGCCTGACCGGATGCGGTTCCGGTTTTCTTGTTCTGATCTGTCGTTTCCGTACCCAACTTTAAGCCGTCCTATGGGAGCCGGGCGAAGCGCTTCCTCAAGCTTTTCCCCAACTGTCCCTGCCGGTTCCGCAGTCGCGAAACGCCTGCAAAGCCCGAACCACCGCGGATGCTGCGTCTATTGTTGCAAAAAATCAACACATTTGTTGCCGAAATGAAACAGTGATTTTTGCACCGCCAAATTCAGGCTGCGATGCGCACCGCTTCATCGGGCTGGTTGGCGAAAAAAGCGCCAAAGGAGGCGATAACCGCATCAGGCGAGGCGAGCCGGCAAATCGCCGCCCTGAAAGCCCGCCGTTGCGCATCCCCCATCTCGACCGGCGCCCAGTCCACATAGGCGGCGAGGTGCTTGCGCCCCACGCGCACGCCCAGCGGCGCGCCGTAATGATCGAGGGTCTCGCGATAATGACGGAGCGCCGCCTCGCACTGCGTTTCGAGAGACGGCGCTTCAAGATCGCCGCCGGTTTGAAGCGCCTTTGCAACGGCGCCCGCAAGCCAGGGCCGCCCCACCGCCGAACGCCCGATCATGACGCCGTCGGCGCCCGATTGGGCGAGCGCCGCGCGCGCCGTCTTCTCGTCGGTAATGTCGCCGTTAACGATGACCGGGATCGATACCGCGTCCTTGACGGCGCGCACCGCCGCCCAATCGGCGTTTCCGTCATAGAACTGATTACGGGTGCGCCCGTGAACGGTGATCATGCGCACGCCGGCGTCCTGCGCCAGCGCCGCGAGTTCCGGCGCGTTAAGGCAATCCCGGTCCCAGCCAAGGCGCATCTTGAGCGTGACGGGTTTTGATGTCCCGCCCACAGTCGCCTCGATCAGAGACAGCGCAAGGTCTAGATCGCGCATCAGGGCGGAGCCCGACTGACCGCCCGTCACCTTGCGCGCCGGGCAACCCATATTGATGTCGACCATGTCCGCGCCCGCCGCTTCGGCGAGACGCGCGCCCTCCGCCATCCAGCGCGGCTTCCGGCCTGCGAGCTGGATCACGAAAGGAAAGATTTCGCCGTCGCCCTCGGCCCGGCGCACGACATCGGGCCGGCCCCTGGCCAACTCCTCGCTCGCGGTCATCTCCGACACCACGAGGCCGGCGCCGAACCGCGCCGCCGCCCGCCGGAACGGCAGGTCAGAAACCCCCGACATGGGCGCCAGGGCGACGTTATTTTTAAGCTTTATGCCGTCGATTTCGATCATCGGGGTTTTCATGTGTTGGCGAAGGCGGTGTTTAGCCGTTAAACCAGCCGCTTACAAATCTCATCCGGGCAAATGGTTAAAGCAAACGTCACCGCCATCATCGTCGCCGCCGGCCGGGGAACCCGCGCCGGGGCCGGCGGTCCGAAACAATATCGCGATCTCGCCGGTCGCGCGGTGATCGCATGGACCGCCGAGGCGTTCCTCAAGCACCCGCAAATCGACGCCGTGCGGGTCATCATTCATCGCGACGACCGCGAAGCATACGATGCGGCGATGAAGGACCTTCTCGGCGATTCAAAGCTCATGGAGCCGGTCACTGGCGGTGCGGAGCGTCAGGACTCCGTGCGCCTCGGTCTCGAGAGCCTTGAAGACGCGGCGCCCGGAAAGGTGCTAATCCACGATGCGGCGCGACCGTTTATCGATCGGGGAACCGTCGCCCGCGTAATCGAGGCGCTGGCCGCCCATGACGGCGCCATCGCCGCCCTTCCCGTTCACGACACGATTAAACGTGCAAGCAAAGGCGAGCGCATCGAGACAACCGTCCCCCGGGACGACCTCTGGCGCGCCCAGACGCCGCAGGGTTTCGCATTCGGCAAAATTCTCGCCGCTCACCGCGCCGCCGCGGGACAAAAACTCACCGACGACGCCGCCGTCGCCGAAGCCGCCGGCCTCGCCGTTGCCCTTGTCGCCGGTTCGCCGGACAATATGAAAATCACCCAGGCGGAAGATTTCGGCATGGCCGAAACCCTGCTCGGACGGAAAGCGCGATCGATGGAATACCGAACCGGCCACGGTTTTGACGTGCACGCCTTCGAAGACGGCAAGGCGGTCATCATCTGCGGGATCGAGATCCCCCACGACAGGAAACTGAAGGGCCATTCCGACGCCGATGTCGGCATGCATGCGCTGACCGACGCAATTTTCGGCGCGATCAGCGAAGGCGATATCGGCGATCACTTCCCGCCTTCCGATCCGAAATGGAAAGGCGCGCCGAGCCACGTGTTTCTTGAAAAAGCGCGCGACTTCGTCAGGGAACGCAAGGGCGCGATCAGCCATTGCGACGTAACGCTGATGTGCGAGGCGCCGAAAATCGGGCCGCACCGCGAGAAGATGCGCGCCGCCCTCGCAGATATTTTGGGGATCGACATAACCCGTGTTTCCGTCAAGGCGACGACCACCGAACAGCTCGGCTTTACCGGCCGCCGCGAAGGCATCGCCGCCATGGCGACGGCGACGGTGGCGCTACCCTCTTAGGAGAACACTATGCGACTGAACATTTCAGCGGCGATAGGCGGCTTTTTGTTGTTGGTCTCCGCCTGTTCTCAGCAAACAACAGACGCGCGGCGAGTTGAGAATAACATCCTGCATTCGGCTGAAGCGCCCAGCATGACCCTGAATCCTGCTGACGGCTTTGTTTATGCCGGCTCGGTGAAGCTTCCCATCAAGAACGTCGCAGATGCAGAACGCTATCACTGGATCATCGAAGAGGACGGGCGCATCGCCAAGCTTATCATCGCCCAGTTCGAAGGATTCTTCGACGAGGTGGACAGGACCTACAATATCCTCCTGCCGGAAACGGACCTTTCGGGCGGCAATTACAAATTCACGCCTGAGACAGTTATGCTGGGCGGCAAAGAATTCGTACACAATACATGGGCCTTCGATAACGCCCGTTCGGCGAGGGAAAACCCCGACCTTGAAGCCGCCGCGACACTCAACCTCCTCAAGAGCAAAGGCTATACGCTCGACGGTGAACTTATCATGTCGCGCTTCGCTCGCGCCGTCGGGGAAGATCGTCGTCACGAACTGATCCTTTTTTATATCGAACCGCTCGCTGACCATGGATATACCCTCGCCAATTTTCCCGAAGACGACGCCATGTCTGAAGACTATGAAGCGCTATCGGATGGGCTGCGCCAGCGCTCGCTTGAGAGTTTAAGCGTCGACTTTCCCGACTGAACGCCAAGCACAGGAACAAACCGTGCAAACGCATCGCATCTGGTCGCTCGCTGAAGCGATCATCCACAAGGCCGGCGCAGAAGGCGCGATGATCGTCACGGCGGAATCCTGCACCGGCGGCCTGATTTCTGCAGCGCTGACCGATGTTCCCGGATCATCCGCCGTGGTCGACCGCGGGTTCATAACCTACACAAACGAAGCCAAGCACGAGATGCTGGGCGTGCCGATGGCGCTGATCCGCCGCCACGGCGCCGTCAGTCAGCAGGTTGCGCGCGCAATGGCGGTCGGCGCGTTAAGACGGTCGCGCGCCGATGTCGCCGTCTCCGTCACCGGCATCGCCGGGCCGACGGGCGGCAATGATGAAAAACCGGTCGGGCTCGTCTGGTTCGGCCTCAAGACTCGCAACACCCCGACGCGGGTTGAACGGCGGGTCTTCGCCCATGGATCGCGCGACTTCGTGCGTTCGCGCGCCACTGAAACCGCCTTGCAGCTCGCGCTGACGGCGATCAACACACTCTAATGCAGCGCCCCGCCGGGACCGCCCGTATGGGCGGCGATGGCGCCGACAATATGCGAATAATCGTCGGTCCAGACGCTGACAAAGGGATGCGGGGAGACCGTGCGCCAGTCGGGGTTATCGCCGAATGTATGCCCCACCGCCGAGCGCGTGCCGATCACCACGCCCACCGTCGTCGACTTGAAGTCGTAAAGCCTTTCGCCCTCCGCCGGGCGATAGAACATGCCCTTCGAGACAAGGCCCGCGTCTTCGGCAAGCGCCGCGACGACAGAAGTGACGTCAACGATACGGTTCGTAGTGTGGAACAGCAAAAGCCCTTCCGGCTTCAGTTTCTGACGATAAAGCGCCAGCGCTTCGCGGGTGACCATGTGCGCCGGGATCGAGTCCGAAGAGATAGCATCGACGATGATCAGATCAAAAACACCGTCCGCCGCGCTGTTGAGGTTCACCCTGGCGTCGCCGGTAATGATGCGCGCGTCGGGCTGGCAGTCCGAAAGATAGGTAAAGAGTTTGGGGTCGCGCGCGATCCGCACCACGGCCGGATCGATTTCGTAAAAGGTCCAGCTTTCGCCCGGCGCCGCATAGCATGCGACGGCGCCCGCGCCGAGGCCGATGGCGGCGACGTTGAGCGCGCCGACCCGGCGGCCGCGCAATGCGGAAATGACAGAGTCGAACGGCCCGCCCCGGCTGTAATAAAGCAGCGGTTCGCGGCGCAACGCATCATCCATAAGCTGCGTATTGTGGACCGTGTCGCCATGGATGAAGATGTGATAGGGGCCCATGTCGCTGTCCTGTTCAGCGACTTTGACGACACCGAAAAAATTGCGGTCCTTGAACAACACTTTCTGGCTCCCCGCCTCGCCGTATGAAACGCTGGCGATCCACCCGCCGATCAGCAAGCCGAACAGTCCCGCCGCAAAGGCGTAGGCGCCGTTGCGCCGGTAAAGAACGAAAGCCCCGGTTGCGATAAAGACGATCGCCACCGCGCGGCTTTCAACTTCCATCGGCGCATCGAACAGCCGTGCGAAGACGGCGACGGCGATGAGCGGCGCGGCGCCAATCGCTGCGGCAATTAGCGACGGCGCGATGTCGGCACCCTTGGGCCGCCCCGCCGCGCCGACCAGCGCGGCGCAGACGATCAGCAATGGATATTCATAGACGTCGTTGAAGATCACCGGCGCGGCCAGCGCGGTGAAAGCGCCGCCTATGACGCCGCCCACCGACATCGCGAGGTAGTATTCCGTTAACTGATGAACGCCGGGACGTCGAGCGGCGAGATGGTGGTGGCAAAATTGCGCGATAATGAAAAAGACGAGCAGATTCGCAAACACAGTCAGGGCGAAGGAACCCGGTCTCCAGAAGGTCAGCATCAGGCCCAGCAACACCGCTAAGGGCGCGAGCCTGTCGAGAATAGGCGCGCCGATAACCGGCTTGCGTGAAAAGGCGATCACGAAAGTCAGGAGATAAAGCGCCAGCGGCCCGACCCATAAAAACGGACCGGCGGCGACATTGGCGGAAAGGTGAGAGGTCACACCGAGCATCAGCGCCGAGGGAAGCGCGGCGATTCCGACCCATGTCAGGCGCTGCGGCCATGCCGCATGGTTATGCGGCGCCGCCCGCTCGCGTTCGGGGATGCCTGCATCCTTGTTGACGAGCATCAAAACGCCGGCGGCAAACACCGAGGCGGCGAGCAGAACATAAAAAGCCATCCACGCGATGCTCTGCGAAATCAGGCCGAGCCCGGGCTCGATCGCCAGCGGATAGGCGCACAGGACGATCAGGCTGCCGAGATTGCTGGCGGCGTAAAGAAAATAGGGATCGCCCGCATGGGGATGCGTGGTGTGCGAAAACCAGCGTTGCAATAGCGGCGCATTGGCCGACAGCGCGAAAAAAGGCGCGCCGATCGCCACGGCGAAGACGCCGATCAGCCACAACGCCGGCGGCGACCCCGCCGGCGGCGCTTCGTCGGGAATGGCGATCGGCAGAAAGATGAGGCCCGCGGCGAGAACGGCGACATGCAGCACAAGCTGCGTCTTGAGGCGGAACCGCCGGGAGAGAAGATGCGCGTATAGATATCCCGCCAGCAGCACGCCCTGAAAAAACACCATCGCGGTGTTCCAGACATTCGGCGCGCCGCCGAGTAAGGGCAGCGCCATCTTGGTGAACAAGGGCTGGATAGCAAACAGCAGGCATGCGCTTAAGAATACGGCGCCAGTGAAAACCGCGACCAGAAGCCGGGCCCCGCCAGGCGGCGATTTCGGTTGCGAGGTCTCGTTGCTTGAAGAAGTCATGCTGTCAGATCCCGGAAGCCGGGCCGTAAACATCCTCAGCGCGCCGGATGAAGGCATCGCTCATCTTCAGGAATGCTTTTTCAAACACCGCTTTCGCTGTCGTTTGCAGGATGAAGCTTCGAAACTCGAATTCGATATGAAACTCCACGATCGATCCGCCTTCCGGTTTGTCGACAAACCGCCAGTTATTGTGGAGACGCTCGAACGGACCGTCGAGATAGTAAACGTCAATCCGTTTTCCAGTGCGGTCGAGCAGAACCTCGCTTTTGAACTTCTCCCGGAAAACCTTGTAGGCGACAATCATCTCAGCAACGAGCGCGCCGCCGTCTTCTTCGAGGTTACGATTCAGAATGCGAAGCGCGACGCACCATGGCAGGAATTCCGGGTACTTCTCTACATCGGCGACGAGCTCGAACATCTGCGCCGCGCTATAGGGCGTTTCCGTCGTCGTCCGCCGCTCCATGGGTTAATCGCTCCCGCCGTTCATCGAGGCGCATAAACTGCGCGCGAGCCCGTTTCTTAAAACGCGCCGGGCTGGATCGGGAACCATTTTCTGCACGAAAACCGCCGGACCGGGCCCGCCTCTCGCGGGCGCTCAGGCTTTCGACGCGCGCGCCGCCTTGAGCCGCGCAAAATCCTCGCCTGCATGGTGAGACGAGCGCGTCAGCGGCGAGGCCGAGACCATGAGAAAACCCTTGGCGCGGGCCATCGTTTCATAGGACTTGAATTCGTCCGGGTGAACGAACCGGTCGACGGCCGCATGTTTACGCGTCGGCTGGAGATATTGCCCGATGGTGATGAAGTCGACGCCCGCCGAGCGCATGTCGTCCATCACCTGCATCACTTCCTCGCGGCTTTCGCCGAGCCCGACCATGATGCCGGATTTCGTAAACATCTGCGGGTCGCGTTCCTTGACTTTCTCAAGGAGCCGCATGGAGTGATAGTAACGCGCGCCCGGACGGATCGATAGATAAAGCCGCGGCACGGTTTCAAGATTGTGGTTGAAGACGTCGGGTTTTGCATCAATGACGATTTCCGCCGCACCGTTCTTGCGCAGAAAGTCCGGCGTCAGAATTTCAATCGTGGTCTGCGGCGCGGTTTCACGGATGGCGCGCACGACTTTCGCAAAATGCCCGGCGCCGCCATCGGCGAGATCGTCGCGATCCACCGAGGTGATCACCACATGATGAAGGCCCATTTCGAGAACCGCTTCAGCGACATGTCCCGGTTCTTCCGGATCGAGCGGCGCCGGCAGGCCGGTTTTCACGTTGCAGAAGGCGCAGGCCCGCGTGCAGGTGTCGCCCATGATCATCATGGTCGCGTGTTTCTTTTCCCAGCATTCGCCGATATTCGGACAGGCCGCCTCCTCGCAAACCGTGTGAAGTTTTTTCGAGCGCACCAGCGCGCGGGTTTCAGCGTATCCTTTGGAAAGCGGCGCCTTGACTCTGATCCATTCAGGCTTGCGCAAGAGCGGCGTTTCCGCCCGGGACTGTTTTTCCGGGTGGCGCGGGCGCGGGGCGCGCTCGGGCGCAGCATTCGTGTCGATCAGGGTCGCCATGGGCCCCATGTAGCAGCGGGACCCGTTAATTGTAAGGGGTTGAAAGCGTCAGACCAGGCGCTCGACCATGTCGATCAGCTCATCGAGGGGCCGATGAATGACCGCGCCGTCGAGCGGCTCGCCAAGGGCGACGTTCACCGCCTCCCAGGCTTCGATTGACGAGATAACCGGCGGCTCGCCCGAGGCCGCAAGTTTCGACCCTTCGGTCGAGAACTTCACCACTTCGCGCGAGACCGGCAGGCGCAGCCAGCGCCAGACGCGGCGATGCAGTTCGCCCTCAACATAAAGGTCCCAGCGCGGATCGGTTCCGTCATTGGAAATGTCGAAAAACAGCGTTTTGAAATCGCCGATATCGACCAGCGCCAGAACCCCATGCTCGTGTTCAAAAAAGCGCGGCGTGCGGCCGTTGCTGAGAAAGGATGACTCGCCGAAGCCGCACCGCAAATCCGCAACCGCCCGCTTTTTCGCAATCGCCTGCGCCTGAAACTCCGAAACAATGCGCGGCCACTCTGCCCTGCCGACCAGATAAAGCCCGGCGATCAACAGCGCCGTGAACGACGCCGCAAGCTGCAGCATCGAGGTCAGTCCGCCGCCCTGATACGCAAAGGCGAGCGCAACCGGACAGACCAGCGCAAAAGCCGCCGCGATCGGTCTTTTGAACCCGATAAGGTCTTCGCGCACATACTCGTTCACATCATCGTTGAACGCCGCCTCATTCTTGAGGCGTGCGGCGACAGGATTAGGCAGCGCAACGCGTGCGGTCGACAGCATATTCCACCCTCCGGCTCGAACCGTCCGCGAGGATGATGGAACAGCTTCTTTGCGGCCTGTTTAATCCGTTAACGACAAATTGAATCGTAATTACCGTAAACCGCCCGGCTTCGCGCTCAAGCCAGCCGGCGCCGGACCTAAAGCGGCGCCGCCGTGCGGCGGAACACCTTGCGTATGGCGAAATTGGTGACCACCCGGTCAACACCGGGCAGACGCGTCAGGATTTCCGCATGGATGCGCTCATAGTCGGCGCCGTCGCGGCAAAGAATGCGCAGGAGATAATCCGACAGGCCGGCCATCAGATAGCACTCCATAATTTCGCGGTGATATGTTACGGCTTTTTCAAAGGCCGTCAGCGTCGCCTGTTGCTGGTTTTTCAAGGTCGCCTGAACGAATACGGATGTTTCAAGCCCGGCTTTGCGCTCGTCGACCAGTACCACTTCCTGGGTGATGACGCCGCGCCGCCACAGTTCCTTGACCCGCTTGTGGCAGGCGGACGGCGACAGGCCCACCTGTTCGCCGAGTTCGGCAAAAGCCGTCTGCGCGTTTTCCTGCAGCACGTTCAATATGGCGATGTCGAATTTGTCCATGACGTGAATTCCATGCTCTCAACTAGCCAATTAATCGAATGATATTCGCGAATTATGGTTGAAACAGGTAAAATATCAAGGATTTGCGCAAAATTGCGAATATAGTCTCCGCAACTCAGCCGAGGGAGGTTTCAAATGCTCGTTGGCGTTCCGAAGGAAATCAAGAACCACGAATATCGCGTCGGCCTGGTGCCGGGCAGCGTCCGCGAATACGTCCAGAACGGACATGAGGTGCTGGTCGAAACCGGCGCCGGCGCGGGGATCAAGGCGAGCGATCAGGACTACATCGCCGCGGGCGCCAAGATCGCGCCGGACGCCGCGTCGGTCTTTGAAAAAGCCGACATGATCGTGAAGGTGAAAGAACCGCAGCCGACCGAGTGGGTGCAACTGCGCGAAGGTCAGATTCTTTACACCTATCTTCATCTGGCGCCGGATCCCGAACAGGCGCGCGGTCTCATGGAGTCGGGCGTCACCGCGGTCGCTTATGAAACGGTCACCGACCCGCGCGGCGGCCTGCCTTTGCTGGCGCCGATGAGCGAAGTCGCCGGGCGTCTTTCAATTCAGGCGGCGGCCTATGCGCTGACCGCGCATCAGGGCGGACGCGGTCTCCTCATGGGCGGCGTGCCGGGCGTGTTGCCGGCGAAAGTGCTGGTGATCGGCGGCGGCGTCGTCGGCACCCATGCGGCGCGCATGGCGGTCGGTCTCGGCGCCGACGTCACCATTCTCGACCGTTCGAACTATCGCCTCGCCGAACTCGACGAACTGTTCGAAGGCCGCGCAAAGACCCGCTATTCCACTTATGAAGCGCTCGACGAAGAAACCGACGCCGCGGACGTGGTGGTCGGCGCAGTGCTGATCCCCGGCGCTTCGGCGCCGAAGCTCGTCACCCGCGAAATGCTGCAGGGGATGAAGGAAGGCTCGGTGCTGGTCGACGTCGCCATCGACCAGGGCGGATGCTTCGAGACCTCGCACGCCACGACCCATCAGGAACCGACCTATGTGGTCGACGGGATCATCCATTATTGCGTGGCGAACATGCCGGGCGCGGTTCCGCTGACGTCTTCTCACGCGCTCAATAATGCGACCTTGCATCACGGCCTCGCCCTCGCCAACCGCGGGCTCGACGCCCTGCGGGAGAACGGACATCTCCTCAACGGCCTCAACGTTCACCGGGGCAAGGTGACCTATCGGGCGGTTTCCGAAGCGCTCGGGGTCGATTTCACACCGGCCCTTGAAGCCATCTCCTAGGGGCTCAAAGCCAGTATTTGTGCGGCGCGGCGTGGTCACAACTTTGTGAGCGGCCGCCCCGTCCTGTCGAATTAACGCTGTTTCTTTCGACTTTATTTGCAGCGGCCCCCGATGACGCTCCATGAGCGCTTGCCAGAGGCGCGCAATCGCAGGCATATAGGCGCAAGGAGAGGGTGGAACTCATGCATAAAGTACTGGCTGCGCTTTGCGCTGTTTGTGTGATCGCCATTGGCGGCGTTTCCACCGCATCCCCGTTGAAGGGCGGTTTCGCCGCCAGCGATAGCGGCCGCACGGTGCGCCACACCGAGGTCAAGGGGATCCTTGTTTTTCTCGTGAACCGTTTCGCGGTTTCCGTGTCGGCGGCGGCGTCGCAAAAAGCCGACGCCAATCCACAGCCGAAACAGGACGAGCCGGAATCCTATGCGCCGACCGACAAGGAATGCGAGGGCGACAACGGCCAGCAGAACGCCGACCCGGATGAAGGCGGCGAAGAAAAGGAAAAGGTTCCGGTCGGACCAGAGCCGATCTATTTCGGTTTTTGACGCCGAAAGGCCGATCCAGCAAGAAGCGCCGCGACATCCGTCCGGCGCTTTTTTATTGGGCGTCTTTTTTTCGGGGCCTTACTAGACCAATGATGAAAGAGACGTCGCCCGCCAGTTTGCGGCGCCCGGATTTCAAGAACAGCATGATTAGACCGCTGAAGGCGAACGCCAGACCGGCGGCTGACGCGGCGCGCGCCAGCGGATTGTTGAAGTTTGTGCGCTCCTCGTAGTCCATGATGTGCACCATCCGGAAGAAATCGTAGATGCGCCAGATGTCGTTGCGGCGGGCGACAACGCGCCCGGTCTCACGCGAGATATAAAGCCGCGTATGCAGCCGGTCGCTGAAGTCGGCGCGCCAGACCGGGCGGCTCCCCTTATATTCCGCGGGCGGACTGGTCATCAGCATGATGCGCGCGAGCGCGCCCTCGCCCACATAATCGGCCTCAGCGACCCGTTTCGCGGTGCGCTCGTCAATCGGCGATATCTTTTCCGCGGTGTCCGCATCGAACAGCGCCTTGCCATCCGCGCTGTCGACTTCATAGACGACCCGTTCGAGGAAATGACGCAGTTCTACACTAT
>CAJXLJ010000060.1 GCA_913055785.1 uncultured Parvularculaceae bacterium
CGCCGCCGAGCGCCGCGAACACCAGCAATTCGTCGCGCTTGATGCGCCCGTCGCGAATGCCGGCGTCAAGCGCCAGCGGGATCGACGCCGAGGACGTATTGGCGTGCTTGTCGATAGTGACGATGATCTTGTCTTCGGAAAGTTCGAGCTTCTTGGCGCAGGACTGGATGATGCGGATGTTCGCCTGATGCGGCACAAACCAGTCGATCTCATGACGGTTCACGTTGGCGCGTTCGGTCACCTCGAACACGGCGCCGGAAATTTCCTCAACGGCGTTGCGAAAAACTTCCTTGCCGTTCATGCGCACCTTGCCGACCGTTGCAGTCGTCGATGGTCCGCCGTCAGCATAAAGATGCTCAGCAAGCCGCCCGTCAGCGGAAAGATAAGTTGCAAGCACGCCGCGCGGCGGTGAAGCGGGCGTCCGCGGCGCGCCGGCGCTCAACACAATCGCCCCGGCCCCGTCGCCGAACAACACGCATGTTCCGCGATCATTCCAGTCGAGAAAGCAGGAGAGTTTTTCCGCACCGATGATCAGCGCATGCTTCACCTGCCCCGTCGCAATCGCGGAATGGGCGAGGTTCATCGCATACATGAAGCCGGCGCAGGCGGCCGATATGTCAAACGCAGCGCAAGGCGGCACGCCGAGCTTTTGCTGAACGTAAACCGCCGTCGACGGGAAAGTCCGGTCCGGGGTCACCGTTGCGACGATGATAAGGCCGATATCCTTGGGCTTGAGCCCCGCCTGATCGAGCGCCTTCCAGGCCGCTTCATAGGCGAGATCCGAAGTCGCCTGATCGTCGGCGGCGAAATGGCGCTGGGCGATGCCGCTCCGGCTTCTGATCCATTCGTCCGAGGTGTCGACAATTTTTGCGAGATCGTCGTTGGTTACTACTTTTTCCGGCAGATACCCGCCAACGCCGGAAATAATCGTTTCGGTTGTCACCATTACTCAAGCCGCCCGTTGCCCGTCCGACAGTTTACAAGACTGACGCGAAATTGGTACCCGAAAAGACCGTGCGGCGGCTCACGAAGCCTTTCAAAAAAAGACGTCCCAGACGAGCGCCGAAGCGGCGAAGAAAACATATGCGCCGAAAATCTTCGAGAGCAGTTCGCCGTTCAGTCGATGCGCCAGCCGCGCGCCGAGCGGCGCCGATATCGCCGCCATCAAAGCCATGGCGAGAAAGGCGGGCGCATTGAGATAGCCGATCGAGGCGGGCGGCAAGCCCTCAGCCGCCCATCCGGAAATGGTGAACGCCATGACGCCCGGAACCGCGACGGCGACGCCGAAGCCCGCTGACGTAGCGATCGCCTGATGCATGCTCCGCCCGGCGACAGTCATGATCATCACGCCGACCGCGCCGCCGCCGAGCCCCATCAGGCTCGAGAAGACGCCCGTTCCAACGCCAATCGGAATTTTCATGCGTTTGCTTGACAGGCTCGTCGAGGTTTTCTTTCCCGATCGGGCGCCGAAAATCCGCCTTCCGGCGATGAAAAACGCGCCGCCGGCGAATACGATCGCCAGCGCCTCCACGGGCGTCCATTTCGCGATGAATCCGCCGGTAATCGCCCCGAGCGCAATCCACGGTCCCCAACTTCGAAGAATCTCGCCGTCCACATGTCCGGCGCGGTGATGCGTCGTCAGAGAGCGGATCGAGGAGACGACAATGACGCCGAGCGATGTCGCAACGGCGGATTTGAGGCTCGGATCGTCTGCGACGCCGAGCGTCTGGAATACAGCATAAAGCGCCGGCACGGTGATGATCCCGCCGCCAATGCCGAAGAGCCCTCCCGCAAAGCCCGCCGCAAAACCGGCGACAAGCACGCCGCTCACCAGCAGCATATGGCCGGAGAGAAATTCCGCGAGCATCAGGCCGCCTGCGCCACGCGCATCGCTTCAAGCGCGCGGTCAAGGATATCATCGCGCGAAGCTGGCGCATTTTCCGACAAATACCGCCGCCAGGCCCGCGCGCCCCGCGCGCCATGATAAAGGCCAAGCATGTGCCGCGTGATCGCATGCGGCCGCACGCCGCGTTCGAACTGCGCTTTGAGGTAAGCGGACATCTCCTTAACAACCTGCCCTCGGCTCGGCGACGCATGCGCCGCTGCGAATATCTCGCGGTCGACCTCGGCCAGTAGATAAGGCGCGCCATAGGCGGCGCGGCCAAGCATCACGCCGTCGAAATCCGGCAGTAGCGCCTGCGATTGCGCGATCGTCTCAATGCCGCCATTGAGCACGACGGTGAGTTCGGGACGCTCACTTTTCAGCCGCCGGACAAGGTCGTAGTCGAGCGGCGGCACAGTGCGGTTTTCTTTCGGCGAGAGTCCTTCGAGCCAGGCCTTGCGCGCATGCACGATGAAAATGCGGCAACCGGCCTCAGCGACGGCGCCGACAAAGCCGAACAGGCTTTCGGCCGGGTTCTGATCGTCAACGCCAATCCGGCACTTGACCGTAACCGGAATACTGACCGCGGCGGACATCGCCGCAACACAATCGGCGACGAGGTCCGGCGATTTCATCAGGCAGGCGCCGAACGCACCAGACTGCACCCGGTCGGAAGGGCAGCCGACATTTAGGTTGATCTCGTCATAACCGTGGCGCTCTCCTGCTTTCGCAGCGATGGCGAGTTTGTCCGGTTCGCTGCCGCCAAGCTGCAACGCGACCGGATGTTCGCTTTCATCGAAGCGAAGCAAATGGTCTTCGTCGCCGTTGATGATCGCCTCGGCGGTGATCATTTCGGTATAGAGCCGGGCATGGCGCGATATGAGCCGGTGGAAATACCGGCAATGACGATCGGTGCCGTCCATCATCGGCGCAACGCAGAAACGATGAGAAATAATGTCCGGCACGGGGTGCATGGTCATCACAGATCAGCCCGTCCGGTCAAGCCGCGCAGCGATATTCTCTCCTGCTTTAACCCGCCGCCAGGGCCGGCGATCGGCCTTTCCAGGGCATCGCTTCTTCAAGCGCGTAGGCGAGTTCCAGGATCGCGCGCTCATTGCCAGGAAGCGCCGCAAGCTGCGCTCCGATAGGCAGGCCTTGCGATGACATCGAGAGCGGCAGCGACGCCGCCGGCGCGCCGGCGACATTCTGGAATTGCGTGAAGCACACATATTCCGTGATGCGCTCAAGCCCGAGCGGGAAGGAATAGGTGGTCGCCAGATAACCGATCTTCGGCGGGGGCGCCGCCAGCACCGGCGAGAGCATCAGATCGCATTCCGCAAAGGCGGCCTTGTAGATGTGCTCAAAGGACATGAGCCGCCCGATTGCGGGTTCGAGCGCATCCTTTCGGGTTTCGTAATAGTCGATCAGGCCGAAGGTCCACGGTTCGAACACATCGTAGCCCGCCGGACGGCCGGAAACCGCTTCCCACTCCGCAACGGCCCTGGCGGCGCCCGCCCCCCAGTAAATGGTGAAATCCTGCAGCACGCCTGCATCGAACGGCGCGCGGATTTCCGTCACTTCATGGCCCAGCTCTTCAAGCATCGCCGCTACGCGCTCCGTTGCGGCGATGACTTCGGGATCGACCGCAACGCCCGACGGGGAATTTGTGAAAAACGCAATTTTCTTCTTCGTGGCCCCGGCGCCTTCAATCAGGCCAACCGGTTCGATGCCGATATCCTTTTCGAGCATCGCAAGGAACGCGGCCGTGTCGCGGACGCTCCGGCTTTCAATGAGCGGCTCGGTAAGGTCGAGCGGCGCCTTGTCCGCTGGTTCAACAGCGTCGATGCGCCCCCTTGTCGGTTTCAATCCGAAAACCCCGCAGCAGGATGCGGGAATGCGAATGGAGCCGCCGCCATCGGAGGCGTGCGCCACCGGCGCGACCTTCGCCGCCACCAGCGCGCCGGCGCCGCCGGAAGAACCGCCTACGGAATAGTCCGGATTCCATGGATTGCGGGTCGGCCCGCTGGACAAAGGCTCGGTGGTCGCGGTCAGACCGAATTCCGGCGACGCGCTCTTGCCGAGGCTGATCACGCCGGTGCTGAAAATGTCGTCAACCAGCGGCGGCTGTTCGCTGGCGATGAAATTGGCGAATGCGCGCGAACCGTATCCGGTGCGCTGGCCGATAACGTCGGTGAGATCCTTGATGAATGTCGGCACGCCGAACCAAGGCCCCTCGCCGCCCGCCGCCGCACGCTCGCGCGCGCTGTCGTAATAAGGCGTGACGATGGCGTTGATCACCGCGTCGGCTTTTTCCGCCCGGTCGATCGCCGCGGCGACGACTTCGCTCGCCGTAACGTCGCCGTTCCTGATCGCCTGCGCCGTCGCGACCGCATCGAGATCGGCGAGGTCACCCGCCGATGATGGTTTTTCGCGTGAACCGCCGCATCCGGCGGCCGATAACATTCCGGCGGCCGCGGATGTCTTGAGCGCGGCCCGGCGTGACAAAGCTTGCATCTATCGCTCCCCATAATGGCTATTTTCGCCTGTTGGAAGCGATTAAGCGTGCGCCGGACATAAATTCAAGGCGCTTGGACAGTCGGCCCGGAGCTGAGTTTAAAACCAGACTTTGAGAGAGCCGTCCCTCAGGCGGAGACGAACTCCGGATAGGCCTCAAGGCCGAGTTCCGTCTTGTCGAGCCCCATCAGTTCATCCTGCTCGCTGGCGCGGATGCCGACCGTCAGTTTGAGGGCGAACCACAGCGCCAGACTGACGGCGAAAACGAAGACGCCGATCATGACGATGCCGACAAGCTGCGCGAGAAAGCTCGCCTCGCTATTGGAGAGCGGCACGACGATGGTGCCCCAAATACCGCACAACAGATGCGCGGGAATGGCGCCGACCACGTCGTCAATCTTCATCTTGTCGAGCACCGGCACGGCGAAGGTAACGATCACGCCGCCAACGGCGCCGATCAGCACCGACTGCCAGATCGCCGGCGCCAAAGGCTCGGCGGTGATCGAAACCAGGCCGCCGATGGCGCCGTTGAGCACAATGGTGAGATCGACTTTCTTGTAAACCAGCTGGGTGAGGATCGCCGCGCTCACCACGCCGGCGCACGCCGCCATATTGGTGTTGACGAAAATCTTCGAGACATCGATCGCGTCGCTTATCGTGCCGAGCGCCAGTTGCGAACCGCCGTTAAAGCCGAACCAGCCGAGCCAGAGGATGAACGTGCCGAGGGTCGCAAGCGGCAGCGACGATCCCGGAAACGGATGCACGCGGCCGCCATCGTATTTCCCCTTGCGTGCGCCCAGGGCGATCGCGCCGGCGAGCGCCGCCCAACCGCCGGTTGAGTGAACGAGCGTCGAACCAGCGAAATCCGAAAACTCCGCGCCGAACGCGTCCTTGTACCATCCGGCGTTCAGAACGCCGCCGCCCCATTCCCATGAAGCCTGTATCGGGTAGATGAAGCCGGTGAGCAGCGCGGTAAAAATCAGGAACGGCCACAGCTTGATCCGTTCGGCGAGCGTGCCGGAAACGATCGAGGCGGCGGTCGCCACAAAGACCATCTGGAAATACCAGTCGGAGCCCGATGCGTACCAGGACTCAGCGTCCGCCGCTGTTCCACCCTTCAGCGCAAAGGCGTCGTCAGGCGTCCACCACAGAAACTTGCCGATCAGTCCGCCCTCGGCGACCCCGTAAATCAGGTTGTAGCCAACGAGCCAGACCATCAGTCCGGCGACGGAATAAAGCGCGATGTTTTTAAGGCAAATGGTCGCCGCGTTCTTGGCGCGCACCAGGCCCGCCTCGAGCATGCAGAACCCGGCCGCCATGAACATCACGACCATGCCCATGACCAGGAACAGAACCGTATTGAAAATATAGGCGGCGGCGTCAGAAGCGGCAACCGGCTCGGCGTCCTGCGCAGTGGCGGCGGATATCGTGGACAGCGCGGCAAACGCAAAAACCGCGAGTTTCATCACTGAGTTTTTTTTCATCATTATCCCCATGTGGCGGTTAAAGCGCAGCCGCGCCGGTTTCGCCGGTGCGAATGCGCACCGCTTCACTCAACTCCAGAACGAATATCTTGCCGTCGCCGATCCGGTCGGTCTTCGCGGCGACGCGAATCGCATCAACCACGGCGGCCGCCTGCGAGGATTCAACAGCGACTTCAAGCTTCACTTTCGGCACAAAGTCCACCGTATATTCAGCGCCGCGATAGACTTCCGTATGCCCCTTTTGACGGCCAAAACCCTTGACGTCGCTAACCGTCATGCCGTTCACGCCAGTGCGTGTCAGCGCGTCGCGAATGTCGTCGAGTTTCTGGGGTTTTACGATGGCGATAATGTATTTCATCTGCATCGGTCCCTTTCATCTTCAGCACTTCGTCGCCAAACGATTCGGAAAGAGCGTATACTGAGGTCTGCTGCGGTGCAATATTTTTATAAATTTTATGACGCCAATCAGGTCGCATATTGGCATATTATGCTAATTTTTGTGTAATTTTCTCGGATTTTCAAAATTTTTTCGACGTTTTCCGCCGATTTCGTTTCGCAGGCGCAAATTTGCAATTGTGCGCCGCAGTAAATTTAGACAGCCTTTCATGCGCACACAGAGCGCTTGCTCCGTACACGTTTCAATCTAACCGAAAGGAAGAGTGTGAAAAATGCTTCGTAAACTCCCATTGTGTCTCGCCTTATTGACGCCGGTGGCGGCCCATGCCGAGGGCGTCAGCGTCGAAACGGCTGTCGGCTTTGAATCGCGTTACGTCTTCCGCGGCGTTCAGTACGCGGAGACGAGTTTTCAGCCCGCAATTACTCTCGGCTATAACGGATTTTACGTCGGCGCCTGGCTGAACCTGCCGGTCGGCGACGACGGCGGCATATCCGCAGCGCTCGGCGGCGAAGAGCTTGATCTGTTCGCCGGCTATTCCGGGTCGTTCACCGACATCGTCAGCTACGACATCGGCGTCACCTATTACACGTTCCCAGAAGCGATGAGCGGGTTCGGCGATCTTTATGAGGAGGATGGCGACGGCATGGGCTCAAACACGGTCGAGGCGTATTTCGGCGTCTCCGCCGATGTTCCGCTGTCGCCCTCCATCTATGTCTATCATGACTTCAACTTCGACACGACGACGGTTGAGGGATCGTTGTCCTACTCCTTTCCGCTTGCGGACAAGACCAGCCTCGATATCGGCGGCGCTGTCGGTTATGTCGCCGACGACGCGCCGGATGACGACTATCTCTACGGTTCGGTCACCGCCGACATTGTCTACGCGGTCACCGACAAGGCGTCGATTTCAGCCGGCGGCCGGTTTGGCGGGTCCGACCTGCCCGGCGGGTCGATAATCGACGAATCCCTCGGTTTCGCCTTCCAGAGCAGCGGCTTCTGGTGGGGCGTGAGCTTCAGCTCGACATTTTAAAGACCTCGCCGCCTTGCCGGAAACCCGGAAAACGGGAACGGCTTCAGGAAACGCCCAAAAAAATTATCAAGACCTGATATTTACAGACATAACGACGCCTTCTTCTTCCGCGGCGCTTACTTGCGATGAACCCCGCCGCCGCAACGGCTATTCTCTCGACAAGCGTTCATGATGCCATCGCAGGTGATCTTCAATGAAGGTCGCGATGAAATAATAGGAATGGTCGTAGCCGTCCTGCATGCGCAGCGTGAGGCTTTGCCCCGAGAGACGGCAGGCTTCCGCGAAGAGTTCCGGGCGCAGCTGTTCTGTCAAAAACTGGTCGGCTGTTCCCTGATCGATGAGAATGTCGGCGTCGCTTTTCGACCCTGTGACCAGTTTCGTCGCATCATATTGCGCCCACGCCGCCTCGTCAGGCCCGAGATAATTCGTAAACGCCTTCCTGCCCCACGGAACCTCGGACGGGGCGACGATCGGCGAGAAGGCCGAACAGGTTTTGAAGAGCCCGGGATTCTTGAGGTGAATCGTCAGCGCGCCATGGCCGCCCATGGAATGCCCGGCGATCCCAATGCAGCTCATGTCGATCGGCAGTTCTTTCTCTAGCAGCGCAGGCAATTCCCGCGTCACATAGGAATACATGTTGTAATTGGTCGCCCAGGGATGTTCGCTCGCATCGAGATAAAACCCGGCGCCGAGGCCGAAATCATAGGCGCCCTCGGGGTCCTCAGGAATGTCCTCGCCGCGCGGAGACGTATCCGGCGCGACGATCACTAACCCCAGTTCCGCCGCAACGCGGTGCGCGCCCGCCTTCGTGATGAAGTTTTCTTCCGTGCAGGTGAGGCCCGAAAGCCAGAACAGCGCCGGGTAAGGCCCTGTGCCATGCAGGTCTTCCGGCGGCGTGAACACCGCGAACTTCATTTCGCAATTACATGAGGTGCTGGCGTGGGAATAAACCGCCTGCGTTCCGCCGAAGGATTTTGCTGAGGAGACGCTCTTCATTATTATTCCGCCGCAAGGCTATACGCACAAATCTTGTTGCCGTCAGGGTCGCGCATATACGCTGCGTAGGCGGTCGGTGAAAAATCCCGGGGGCCAGGCTCGCCTTCACAGGTTCCGCCATTGGCGAGGCCGCCAGCATGAAATGCATCCACCGCCTTTCGCGACGGCGCAAGAAACCCAATCGTGCCGCCGTTTGCGTGTGTGGCGGCGTTGCCGTCGCGCGGCGACGTCACCCAGAATTCAGGCATCTCCACGCCGTAAATCAACGTTCCCGTATCGCCAAATGTCCCCATGGGCTTGATGCCCAGCGGCGTAAGCGCCGCGTCATAAAACGCTTTCGATTTTTCCTTGTCGTTCGATCCGACCATGACATGCGTAAAGATGGGCATGGGATAACTCCTGCTTATTGAATCCGGCTAGTAAACCACTACGGAACGAATGCTCTCGCCTGCATGCATCAGATCGAAAGCCTTGTTGATGTCTTCAAGCGGCATGGTGTGGGTGATGAGCGGGTCGATCTGGATTTTATCGTCCATATACCAGTCGACGACTTTCGGCGTGTCGGTGCGGCCCCTCGCCCCGCCGAAGGCGGTGCCTTTCCAGACGCGGCCCGTGACAAGCTGGAACGGCCGCGTCGAGATTTCCTTGCCGGCCTCCGCAACGCCGATGATGATCGACTGCCCCCAGCCGCGATGACAGCATTCGAGCGCCTGGCGCATGACGTCGGTGTTGCCGGTGCAGTCGAAGGAATAATCCGCGCCGCCGCCGGTGAGTTCGACAACTCTGTCGACCACGTTTCCGGCGCCGACCTCGTTCACATTCACAAAAGCCGTCATGCCGAACTCGCGGGCGATCTTCTCGCGCGCCGGATTGATGTCGACGCCGATGATCTTGTCCGCGCCAACCATCTTCGCGCCCTGAATGACGTTGAGCCCGATGCCGCCGAGCCCGAAGACCGCAACATTGGCGCCCGGTTCGACGCCAGCCGTCCACACCACCGCGCCGACGCCGGTCGTCACGCCGCAACCGATGTAACAGGCCTTGTCGAAGGGCGCGTCCTTGCGGATTTTCGCCACCGAATATTCCGAGAGAACCGTGAAGTTCGAAAAGGTAGAGCAGCCCATATAGTGATAGAGCGTCTCGCCTTTGCGCGAGAAGCGGCTCGTACCGTCGGGCATGACGCCCTTACCTTGCGTCGCGCGCACCGACGTGCAGAGGTTCGACTTCTTCGAAAGACAGGTTTTGCACTGGCGGCATTCGGCTGTGTAAAGCGGGATCACGTGATCGCCGGGCGCAACCGACGTGACGCCCTTGCCGACCTCGCGCACGATCCCGGCGCCCTCATGGCCGAGGATCGACGGAAAGATGCCTTCAGAGTCCTTGCCCTCGAGCGTATAGGCGTCGGTGTGACAGATCCCGGTCGCCATGATCTCGACCAAAACCTCGCCCTCTCTCGGTCCTTCGAGATCGACTTCCTCGATGACCAGCGGCTGGTTTGGCGCAATGGCGATGGCGGCTCTGGTTTTCATGGGGCTCTCTCCTCCGTCTTTCTCTCTGGCGCATATTCATCGCGCCCGCCGGGGCTCGTGTCCAGCATCTGGGGAAAAGAGTGTGTGGCGGCGCATGCCGTCGCGGGGCAGATCGGATAAAAAAAGACGCGCGCTCGGGAGCGCGCGTCAATCATCGTTGCAGAATGGCGGACCGCTATCCAGCGCGTCTCGATTGACACCCGCCGGAAGCGCCCCGGTGACGGCGGCGGCGAGTACGCGCAGCGCCGTTTTCGCCATTGTCGTTCCCGCTCTTCATGAGCGGATCCTTTTCGCTGCTGTCCAGCAAATCCTTCATGAAAGAGCTCGAGTTCAGCGAACGGTCAATCTTCTTCGCCTTGCGGCGCTTTCTGTTCGCCGGGGCGCCGGAAGGTTTTGCGCCCGCCGTCCGATGTTCTCCGCCGCCGACAACCGAAATCGATTGCCGCGTCAATCTTTCAATTGCTTTCAGATAGCTGCGTTCCTCCGAAGAGCAGAACGACAACGCGACGCCCGCCGCGCCCGCACGGCCGGTCCTGCCAATACGGTGCGTATAGGTCTCCGGCGTATTTGGCAGATCGTAGTTCACGACATGCGTCACATCCGAGACGTCGATGCCGCGCGCAGCGATATCCGTTGCAACAAGTATGCGCGTGTGCCCCTTGCGAAAGGCCGCCAAAGCCCTTTCGCGCTGGGACTGAGAGCGGTTGCCGTGGATAGCGTGCGCCGTAGCGCCGGCGGCGGTCAGAACACGGACCAGCTTGTCAGCGCCGTGTTTGGTCCGGGTAAAGACAAGCCCCCGCTGAAAGTCGTCTTTCTTGACGACCTCAATCAATGCCGCCGACTTGGCCGGTTTTTCGAGGAACATGACCCGCTGGTCGATCTTGAGCGCCTTGGTTGCGGCGATTTCCACGCGCGCCGGATTATTGAGAAGGCTGGAGGCCAGCTTCGCAATCGCCGGAGGCATGGTCGCGGAAAAGAAGACGTTCTGCCGTTTGGCGGGCAGCTTCGCTGCAATCGAGCGGATCGAATGGATGAAGCCAAGGTCCAGCATCTGATCGACCTCGTCGAGGACGAAGAACTGAACGCCGTCAAGCGATGCGGCGCCTTGCTTCATCAGGTCGACAAGCCGGCCCGGCGTGGCGATCAGAATATCGACGCCCGGTCTTAGCGCCGCTCTCTGCTTTCCGATGGAAGCTCCGCCAATCACGAGCGCCGTTCTGACGCCAAGCGCCGCGCCGTAGGCGATGAACCGTTCGCGCACCTGGGCGGCGAGTTCACGCGTCGGCGCAAGCACAAGCGCCCGGCATTCACGCGGACGGACGGGTTGCGGCGAGGATGAAAGGCCCTGCAGGATCGGCAGCGCGAACGCGGCGGTCTTGCCGGTGCCTGTCTGAGCGATGCCGAGGAGGTCCCGGCCGGCGAGAATAGCGGGAATGGCGCCTGCCTGAATTGGCGTCGGCGACGTGTGACGCTCGCGGTCGAGCGCCGTCATGATCGGCCGTGCGAGGCCGAAATCGGTGAAGTGAGTCAAAATAATCTTTCCGGCGCTGACGCGGGATTAGTCGCGCATCGCCTCGGGTTCGCGAGAACCCGCGTGCCAGGGCGCTCAAAATATCTGGAAAAAGGCCGACAGACTTTGTCTGTTTACACGCGCCTTCGGCCCTATATGGGCGACCGCAGATTAATTGCAAGTAAAAACGGGGCGTTGGCGGATGGTAGCGGGGGGCGGATTTGAACCGCCGACCTCAGGGTTATGAATCCTGCGCTCTCACCAACTGAGCTACCCCGCCACGGGGAGCGCAGGCGTATAGCGGTGAACGGCCCGCCTCGCAAGGCCGCCCGGGGCGGCAATCTCGCGCATGAAACCAGCCTAGTTTTCGTCAGCCTCCCCGGCCTCGCCCTTGCGGGGTTCGGGTGGGACGATCCGCGCAATGAGGCCGGTTTTCGGGAACGGCGCCACCAGAACCCGGCGCGCCGCATGCCAGCCGCCGCCAAGCAGCACCATCGCCCCGCCAAGGAGAAGAAGCGTCAGGGCCGCCGTCCAGGCGCCGTCGAGGCCGGTCTTCGAGACCAGCACGCCGATCGCCACCGCCGCCGAGATCAGCCCCGCCACCAGGAGCGCCCGGCGGTTGATCAGCAGCGAAACGATCGCAAACGTTACGACGACGATGAGGGTCACCGCCGCGGTGACGGTCTCGTTATTGGCCGGGCCGCCGGTCGCCTCGTGCAGCTCGCGCGCGAACATGCCGCCGCCGGTGGCGAAGTTCAGCACCGAGGCGAAGATCAGCGGGGCCGCGAAGAAGTGCAGCCAGAAGCCGTTATCGGAAAGCCTGGTGCGGCGCTCCGGGTCGCGCGCGTCGAAGAAGACGCCGAGAACGAACATGAAAAGGCCGGAAGCAAGTTGCAGCGCTGTCGTGTTTTCCAAAAACGCATCCGGATATTGATAGACAAACGCCGAGACGCCGACGCTCGCAAGACCGAGCGCGCCGAACCCCATGGCGAACGGCAGTTTCGAGCGTAGGTAAAAAAGATAGATGGCGGCCGTAACGGCGCCGGAGAGGACGAGCGGCAAGAGTTTCAACTGCTCCATCGCATCGCCGGGATCGTTGAATTCCTCTGAGCCGAACTGCGCCACATAAAGCGTGAAGACGCCGACCGCGATGAACCAGACGAAGGTCAGTAGAATGACAATTGACGGCAGGAAGAGGCGCCGGCTGCGCGCGAAGAATTCCGCAAGGATCCACATGATCGCCGCATCGGCGAACGCAATTCCGGCGGCGAGCCGCGCCGCGGAACGCCAGTCCTGCGGGTCGTCGCCGACGATCTCCTTCAGAACCAGCGCCGAGACAATCCCGAGCCCGGCGGCGAACATCAAAAGACCGATGCTCAAAAAGATATCATGGAAATTGCGGATGAACCGAAGTTCTTCTTCCCCGCTCGGCGACCCGCGCCGCCTGTCTTCTAATGTGGACATGCCCCACCTTCTTGTCATTTCCCCGTTTTAGCTTAACGCATTTGGACTGCCCGCACAAACAAACCTTTAGCGTCGCCGGTCGTGGAATAGCATCCTTCCGGCGCATAGTTAGCGCCGCAAGCTTGCACATCGCCTGAAGCCAATTTATCCACTTTCAGTGGCCAACGGCATAAGGCAGGCATGAGCAAACCCAGTAACACGTTACAGTTTTCCGTGCGCATCTATGATCCCGGCAAACAATTTCGCCCGCATTGCGATAGAAAGCCGCGTTTGTCGTTTCTAGTTAACGGCGCCTTTGCAGAAGAAACATCGCGGGGGACGATTACCGCCCTTCCAGGCGACCTGCTCGTCAAAGGCAACCGCATTAAACACGAAAACCGTTTCGGCGCGGACGGCGCGCTGTTGGCCAGCATTGAAGTCACGGACGATACGCTGGAAGGAACGATACTTTCGGAAAGTTGGCGCCTAAAAAGAAATGCAGAGACGTTTAGCGAATCGATCACTCTTTTAGAGGCCGCACTCTCGGGTTGCCAGTCCAGCCTCACAGCATCTGTGTTGGTTATCCTCGCATCGCTGCATGATGAAGAGCATGATGCAGGCCCCGCGCCGCGCTGGATTGCACACCTTAAAGATGATCTCGAGGAGGCGAGCCTTGCGCAAATCGACATATCCAAGCGCGCAAAAGAAGCTGGCGCGCATCCTGTTTATGCATCATCGCTTTTTCGTCGTCATTACGGAATGTCTATAACTGACCATACCCGCCATCATAGCGTACGCCGCGCCGCCGGCCTGCTAGCGCGTGACGCGAGTCAACCGCTGAAGGATATCGCGCTTCAGGCAGGTTTTTACGACCAGAGCCATATGAACCGCAGCTTCAAGCGGGTTACCGGACGAACCCCGGGCGTTTACCGCACCCTCTCTGTGCAACTACGCGAGACCCTCACCATTTAAGATCGTACAATACGGCCCACCCGGGTCATGTCATGCTGGCCCAACCCCCCATATCTAGCTGGAGCCAATAAAGAGTCATGAGCTATCGCTTTATTCTGAATGTCGTCGCCGCAATCAGCTTTGTTGGCGCGCAGGCCTGTTCTACACCCGCCCCCAAGGCGGACGCACCAACGCCGCTCGCCATCAGCGATGATATCGATGCGTTCGTCGAGGCGGCAATAGAAGAGTTGGGTATTGTTCCTGGCTTTTCACTCGCCGTTTACACGCCCGAAGGCGTTTATACGCGCGGCTTCGGCGTAACAGATGTGAACACAGGCGAACCAGTCACCTCCGACACAGCTTTTTATATCGCTTCTTCCACAAAATCGTTCACTTCTCTCGCCATGAATACGCTGCATCATCGCGGCGAGATAAATCTTGATGCAACGCTGAATGAATTTGCGCCTGACGCAAGCTTTTCTGACGCCGTATTGCCGGGTCAGGTCATATTGCGTGACCTGCTGACGCATACTTCCGGCATTGAGAACTTTCCCATCAGTTGGCGTGCGGCTTATTCCGGCGAACACACGCCGCAAATCAATTGGCGGTTACTTTCCTCTTCGGTAGTCAATGAAGAAGCACCCTATGGAGAATTTCAGTACACTAATACGGGGTACAACATCCTGACGATCATGAGCGACGCAAAACTAGGCGTAAACTGGCAGGATTTAATCGCGAGGGAAATTATCGAGCCAGCCGGCATGACCAGAACCACCGCCTATATGTCGAAAGCGAAGAACGAAGGCTGGTCGCTCGCCAAACCTCACTTTACCGGTTTCAAGAGTGGGCCAGTACGTGTCGAGTTGGAGAAAACAGACGCCACCATGCAATCCGCCGGCGGTATGGTAATGAGCGCCAATGACAGCCTGCTCTGGCTGGAGCTGTTCATCAATGACGGCATGGTTGGCGGGAAACAGATTATTCCCGCAGACGTGGTCAAGGAAACGCGTGAGCCGTTAGCGATAGTCGGCGGCGATTATCGCGACTATAAACGCGACCATTACGGGCTTGGCTGGTACATCGGGCCATATAACGACGACTTGCTTGTACATCATTTCGGTGGTTTCGCCGGCTTCCGCGCTCATGTTTCTTACATGCCGAATCGTAAGATCGGTGTTGCCGCCTTCATAAACGACGATGTGGCCGGTCATCCATTTCCTGATGTGGTCGCCAATTTTATTTATGACCGCCTGGCTGGCCGTGATGACGCTTGGGAAACAGCGCAACAGAGCCTTGCACAACTTGTTGAGCGCCGCGACCGGATATTCAAGGGCATTGCAGCGGACCGTGAACGCCGCGCTGCGCGTGAATGGCTTCTCAGCCTGCCAAAAGAAGCTTACGCCGGAACCTATATAGCCAGCCTATATGGAACGATACTTGTCGACGTCACAGATGACGACATGCGCGTTTCCATGGGTAATCTTCATACTGTTGCAGAACCTTTCACAAAGCCTGACACAATCCGGGTCGAGCTCGTACCCTATTCCGGCGACGTGCTTCAATTTATTGTCGAGAACGGCGTAGCCGTTGCGATCATGGATCGCGATGGCGCACGTTATATCAGGCAATAAGCGCGGCCGCATGATCGGCAATCGCGAGACATGTGGTCAGCCCCGGCGATTCAATACCGTAAAGGCCGAGATAGCCGGGAATCCCATGCACCGACTTGTCTGAAAAGACGAAGTCGCCCTCCTCGCCCGGACCTTTCAGCTTCGGTCTGATGCCGGCGTAACCGGGAACCAGCCGGGCGGGATCCAGAGACGGCCAGAAACGTTGCGCAGCAGCCGCGAAAATCGCCGCGCGCGTTTCATCAACGCTGTAGTCGGTATTGTTGTCGATGAACGCAATATCCGGTCCGAGCTTCGCCTGCCCGCCGAGATCGCGCGTGTAATGCACGCCCTGGCTATCGGGCGTCGGCGTCGGATAAATAAGACGCGCGAAAGGCGCCTTGCCGGAATAGGTGAAATACTGGCCCTTGCCGTATTTGAGCCGCGGTATCGTTTCTTCCGGTACGCCCTCAATCGAGCGCGCCACGCGGTCGGACCAAAGCCCGCCGCAATTGACGA
>CAJXLJ010000061.1 GCA_913055785.1 uncultured Parvularculaceae bacterium
AAGAAGGCGGCCGTCACACGCCGTTCTTCACCAACTACCGCCCGCAATTCTATTTCCGCACGACCGACGTGACCGGCGTCGTGACGCTGAAAGAGGGCACGGAAATGGTCATGCCGGGCGACAATGTTGAAGTGAATGTCGAGCTGATCGTGCCGATCGCCATGGAAGAGAAGCTCCGCTTCGCTATCCGTGAAGGCGGCCGCACCGTCGGCGCCGGCATCGTCGCAAAGATCATCGAATAGCAGGAAACCAAGGGCGCGGGCCGGTCTCAATCGGCCCGCGCTTTCGACTCTGAACCACGAACAAGAACAACGGACGAAGCGTTAAAACCATGCAACAGAATATTCGCATCAGGCTTAAGGCGTTTGACCATCGCGTGCTCGACGCTTCGACCATCGAGATCGTCAACACGGCGAAGCGCACCGGCGCGAATGTGCGCGGACCTATTCCGCTGCCAACCCGCATCGAACGCTATACCGTGAACCGCTCGCCGCACATCGACAAGAAGAGCCGCGAGCAGTTCGAAATGCGCACGCACAAGCGCATGCTCGATATTGTCGACCCGACCCCGCAGACTGTTGACGCGCTGATGAAGCTTGATCTCTCGGCCGGCGTCGACGTCGAAATCAAGCTTGGCGCGTAAGGAGCCCTACGATGCGCACCGGAGTAATCGCACGAAAGATGGGCATGACCCGGATCTACACGGATACCGGCGATCATGTTCCCGTCACCGTCATGCAGATGGACAACTGTCAGGTCGTCGCCCAGCGCACGCTTGAAAAGAACGGCTATACGGCGGTTCAGCTCGGCGCGGGCTTGAAAAAAGCCAAGCGCGTCAACAAGGCGGAACGCGGCCAGTTCGCCAAGGCGAATGTCGAGCCGAAAGCGAAAGTCGCTGAGTTCCGCGTTTCGGAAGACAACCTTGTCGATATCGGCGCGGAACTTTCCGCCGAACACTTCATTGTCGGCCAGAAAGTCGATGTCACCGGCACATCGATCGGTAAGGGCTTCGCCGGCGCCATGAAGCGGCACAATTTCGGCGGTCTTCGCGCTTCGCACGGCGTGTCGATCTCGCACCGCTCGCACGGTTCCACCGGCCAGTGCCAGGACCCGGGCAAGGTCTTCAAAGGCAAGAAGATGGCCGGCCATATGGGCGCCGCCCGCGTTACGACTCAAAACCTTGAAATCGTCCGCACGGACCCCGATCGCGGCCTGATCCTGATCAAGGGCGCTGTGCCGGGACCGAAAAGCGGCTGGGTGCTGATCAAGGATGCGGTCAAGCGCGCAGCGCCGGAAGGCGCGCCGCTCCCGGCGGGCCTCAAAGCCGCCATCAAGGGCGAAACGACCCCGCAGGACGATCAGCTCGATAACCCGGCGCCCGGCAGCGAGGAAGCTGAAATGGTCGCCGAGGGCGCGCCTGTCGAAGAGACGGCTGAAACCGAAAAGAAAGAAGGGGACGAATAAATGAAAACCGACGTCCTCAGTCTTCAGAACAAAAAGGCCGGCGACATCGAGCTCGATGACGCGATCTTCGGTCTTGAGCCGCGCGCAGATATTCTGCACCGCTGCGTCGTCTATCAACTGGCCAAACGCCAGCAGGGCACGCACAAGACGAAAGAGCGCAATGAAGTCTCCGGCACGACCAAAAAGTTCGGTCGTCAGAAAGGCGGCGGCGGCGCCCGTCACGGCAACCGCAAGGCGCCGTTGTTCCGGGGCGGCGGCAAGGCGCACGGACCGCGTCCGCGCAGCCACGCCATCGACCTGCCGAAGAAAGTGCGCCGCCTTGCGCTTAAGCATGCGCTTTCGGCCAAGCGCGCGGACGGCTCGCTCGTCGTCATCGATGAAGCCAAGCTGCCGGAAGCCAAAACCAAGTCGCTGATTGAGGCCCTTGCGAAGCTCAACATCGCGAATGCGCTGATTGTCGATACGTCGGTTGACGAGAACTTTGGTCTGGCGACGCGCAACCTGCCGAATATCGACATGCTGCCGGTTATCGGCGCCAATGTTTACGACATCCTCCGCCGGGACACGCTGGTCCTGACCAAGGCGGCGGTCGAAGGCCTGGAGGCGCGCCTCAAATGAGCAAGAACACCAACATCAAAGGCGGCGTTGAGGCCCATTACGACACCTTGCTTTCGCCGGTGATCACCGAGAAGTCGACGATCGCCGCGGAAAACAACCAAGTCGTATTCAAAACGCCGCTTAGCGCCACAAAGACCGAAATCAAGGACGCCGTTGAAGCGCTCTTCAAGGTCAAGGTGAAAGCGGTCAACACGCTGCGCCTTAAAGGCAAGAACAAACAGTTCCGCGGACGCCCCTACACGCGTTCCACGGTGAAAAAAGCGATCGTGACCCTCGAAGAAGGCCACGCCATCGACGTGACGACGGGACTTTAAGGACGGGTTTTGAACAATGGCGCTTAAGAAATTCAAACCGACAACGCCGTCGCGTCGCCAGCTTGTGCTGGTCGACCGCAGCGAGCTTTGGAAGGGCAAGCCGGTCAAGTCCCTGACCGAGGGCCTTAACTCGAAAGCCGGCCGCAACAACGCCGGACGCATCACCATGCGCCGGCGCGGTGGCGGCGCGAAAAAAGCCTATCGCGTAATTGACTTCAAACGCCGCAAGTTCGGCGTCGAAGCCAAGGTCGAGCGTCTTGAGTACGATCCGAACCGGTCGGGCTTTATTGCACTCGTCAAATATCTCGACGGCGAGCTCGCCTATATTCTCGCGCCGCAGCGCCTGAAAGCAGGCGACAAGATCATCGCCGGCGAAAAGGTTGACGTGAAACCCGGCAACGCCATGCCGCTGAAATCGATCCCGGTCGGCACGATCATTCACAATGTCGAATTGAAGCCCGGCCGCGGCGGCCAGCTTGCCCGCGCCGCGGGCGCCTACGCCCAACTCGTCGGCCGCGACGGTTCGATGGCGCAGATTCGCCAGCAGTCCGGCGAAGTTCGTCTCGTCATGGGCGAGTGCATGGCGACTATCGGCGCCGTGTCGAACCCGGACAATATGAACCAGAATTTCGGCAAGGCCGGCCGCAGCCGCCATCAGGGCAAACGCCCGTCGGTGCGCGGCGTCGTGATGAACCCGGTCGATCACCCGCATGGCGGCGGCGAAGGCCGCACCTCCGGCGGCCGTCACCCGGTCACCCCGTGGGGCAAGCCGACCAAAGGCGCCAAGACCCGCAAGAACAAGAAAACCGACAAACTCATCCTGCGCTCACGTCACGCGCGGAAAAAGAAATAGGACGCCGGAGTTAAAACACTATGCCACGTTCTGTCTGGAAAGGCCCGTTCGTCGATCGCTACCTCCTGAAAAAGGCGGAGGAAGCGCAAGATGGCAAACACAAGGGCGGCATCAAGACCTGGTCGCGCCGTTCGACCATCCTGCCGCAATTCGTCGGGCAGACTTTCAACGTTTACAACGGCCAGAAATTCATCCCGGTCCATGTCACCGAAGACATGGTCGGCCACAAGCTCGGCGAATTCTCTCCGTCCCGCACCTATTACGGTCACGGAGCGGATAAAAAGGCGAAGAGGGGCTAAGCGATGGGCCAGAAGAAAAACGCCCGGCGCGTTGAAGACAATCAGGCGATGGCGAAAGCCCGGAACCTGCGGATTTCTCCGCAGAAGCTGAACCTCGTCGCCCAGTCCATTCGCGGCATGAAAGCGGAAAAAGCGCTCGCTGAGCTTCAGTTCTCACGCAAGCGTATCGCGAAGGATGTCAAGAAAGTGCTCGAAAGCGCTATCGCCAACGCGGAAAACAATCACGACCTCGATATCGATGCGCTGGTCGTCGACAAGGCCTTCGTCGGCAAGAACATGGTCATGAAGCGCTGGAAAGCCCGCGCCCGCGGCCGGGTCGGCAGAATTCAAAAGCCGTTTTCGGAAATCACGATTGTCGTCAAAGAAGTTGAGGAGGCCGCATAATGGGTCAGAAAGTAAACCCGATCGGCCTGCGCCTCGGCATTAATCGCACCTGGGACTCGCGCTGGTTTGCGACCAAGGGCGCTTACGGCGATCTTCTTCACGAAGACCTGGCGATCCGGAAGTATCTTGAAAAGCGCCTCGCCCAGGCCGGCGTTTCGCGCATCGTCATCGAGCGTCCGCACAAGAAATGCCGCGTCACCATCTATACGGCGCGTCCGGGCGTGGTGATCGGCAAGAAGGGCGCCGACATCGAAAAGCTGCGCGGCGAACTGTCGAAGCTTTCAACGTCGGAGACGGTCCTCAACATCGTCGAGATCCGCAAGCCGGAAACCGATGCGACGCTGGTCGCCGAAAACATCGCTCAGCAGCTTGAGCGCCGTGTGGCGTTCCGCCGGGCCATGAAGCGCGCGATGCAAACCGCGCAGCGCATGGGCGCCCTCGGCATTCGCGTTAACGTTTCGGGCCGTCTCGGCGGCGCGGAGATTGCGCGCATGGAATGGTACCGCGAAGGCCGCGTGCCGCTGCATACGCTGCGCGCCGACATCGACTATGGCGTTGCGACAGCGCGCACGACCTACGGCTCGATCGGCGTCAAGGTCTGGATATTCAAGGGCGAGATCATGGAACACGATCCCATGGCCCAGGAAAAACGCCTGATCGACGCGCAAACGGGCGGCGTCGCCCACCAGCAATCGCGTTCGAACTAGGCGGCGGAGAACAACTCGGGAATTTGAGCAATGTTGCAACCGAAGAAAACAAAATTCCGCAAGATGCACAAAGGGCGCATCAAGGGCGTCGCTAAAGGCGGCACGGACCTTAATTTCGGCTCGCACGGGCTGAAGGCGGTTCAGCCCGAACGGATCACGGCGCGCCAGATCGAGGCGACCCGCCGCGCGATCACTCGCGCCATGAAGCGTCAGGGCCGGGTCTGGATCCGTGTGTTCCCGGACGTGCCGGTTTCGAAAAAGCCGACAGAAGTGCGGATGGGCAAGGGCAAGGGTTCGGTTGAATTCTGGGCCGCCAAGGTCAAGCCGGGCCGGATCATGTTCGAGATTGACGGCGTCTCCGACGAGATCGCCCGCGAAGCGCTGGCGCTCGGCGCGGCGAAGTTGCCGATCAAGACGCGTATCGTTACGCGCGTTGGCGAATAGGAGCGATCATCATGAACGGCGGCGAAGTGCGCGACATGACAACCGATGAGCTGAAGGACAAGCTCCTGCAGCTCAAAAAAGAGCAGTTCAATCTCCGCTTCCAGAAGGCTTCCGGCCAGCTGGAGAAAACCGCTCGCGTGCGTGAAGTCCGCAAGGACATCGCGCGGATCAAAACAGTGCTCGGTGAACGCGCCGACGCACCGGCGAACTAAGGGATAGAGACGCGATATGCCGAAACGCATTCTTCAGGGAACGGTAGTGAGCGACAAGGGCGATAAAACCGTTGTTGTCAGCGTGGATCGTATTTTCACGCATCCGCTGTTCAAGAAAACCGTTCGCCGCTCGAACAAATTCCATGCGCATGACGAAGAGAACAAGTTCAAGGCAGGCGATCTTGTTCGCATTCAGGAATGCGCGCCGAAGTCGAAGCTCAAGCGCTGGGAAGTGATAGGCGCCGGGTCGAAGGCTTAAACAGGTTTAACGTTTTTGAGGCCCGTTTCGGCCTTTAGGAGATCGACATGATCCAGATGCAGACCAATTTGGACGTCGCCGATAATTCCGGCGCCAAGCGCGTTCAGTGCATCAAGGTGCTGGGCGGCGCGAAGCGCAAATACGCCGGCGTTGGCGACATCATTGTCGTTTCTGTCAAAGAGGCGATCCCGCGCGGCCGCGTGAAAAAGGGCCAGGTGATGAAAGCCGTCGTCGTCCGGACGGCGAAAGACATCAAGCGCCGGGATGGTTCGGTGATCCGTTTCGACCGTAATGCGGCGGTGCTGATCAACAATAACAAGGAGCCGATCGGCACCCGTATTTTCGGACCGGTGACGCGCGAACTTCGCGCCGCCCGTCATATGAAGATCGTGTCGCTCGCGCCGGAGGTGCTGTAATAATGGCTGCGAAAATCAAAAAAGGCGACAAGGTTATCGTGCTTGCCGGCAAAGACCGCGGCGCGGAAGGCGAAGTCATCCAGGTTATGCCGAAAGCCGAGCGCGTCGTCGTTCGCGGCGTCAACCTGATCAAGAAACATCAGCGCCAGACGCAAACCGAGCAGGGCGGCATCATCACCAAGGAAGCCCCGATCCATGTTTCCAACGTGGCGCTCAAGGACCCGTCCACGGGCAAGGCGACGCGCGTCGGGTTCAAGGTAGAAGACGGAAAGAAAGTGCGGATCGCGAAGGCGTCCGGCGAGGTTGTCAATGGCTGAAGCAAACGGATACGAACCGCGTCTTAAAAAGCTTTACCGCGATGAAATCCGCGGCAAGCTGAACGAGCAGTTCAAATATAAGAACAAGATGATGACGCCTGCGATCGAAAAGGTCGTCATTAATATCGGCGTTGGCGACGCCGTCAACGACCGCAAGGTCATCGACGGCGCTGTCGCGGACCTGACGCGTATTTCCGGCCAGAAGCCGGTTGTGACCAAGGCCCGCAAGTCGATCGCGAACTTCAAGCTGCGCGAAGGCATGGCTGTCGGCGTCAAGGTGACGCTGCGCAAGGACCGCATGTACGAGTTTCTTGATCGTCTCGTCACCATTGCGCTGCCGCGCGTGCGCGACTTCCGCGGGCTTAACGGCAAAAGCTTCGACGGCCGCGGCAACTACGCCATGGGCCTTAAAGAACATATCGTGTTCCCGGAAATCGACTACGACAAGGTCGACAAGATCCGGGGCATGGACATCGTCGTCTGCACCAGCGCCAAGTCTGACGCAGAAGCAAAGGCGCTCTTGAAAGAATTCAACTTTCCGTTCCGGAACTAGCAAAGAAAAGGCCGATATTGAGCAAGGTCCGAAACTGATCGGAAACCGGCTTGAGAAGGAGATAAAATGGCTAAAAAATCGATGGTCGAACGTGATCTCAAGCGTCGCCGCCTGGCGAAAAAATTTGAGGCGAAACGCAACCGGCTGAAAGAAACCCTTTACGATAAGGACAAGCCGGCGGAAGACCGCTTTATGGCGGCGCTGAAGCTCGCCGAACTGCCGCGCAATTCGTCAACGACGCGTATCCGCAACCGCTGCCAGGTCACCGGACGTCCGCGCGGATTTTATCGCAAACTCAAAATGTCCAGGATCGCTCTTCGCCAGCTCGGCTCTGAGGGCAAGATCCCGGGCCTTGTGAAATCAAGCTGGTAAGGGAGCCGACGCAACATGGCTATCAACGATCCTGTCGGCGATTTGATCACCCGTATCCGCAACGCGCAAATGCGCCGGCATTCGACTCTTTCGGTGCCCGCGTCGAAGCTGCGCGGCTGGGTGCTCGACGTGCTCGAGGCTGAAGGCTACATCCGCGGCTATTCGCGTGTTGAGCGTGAAGGCGACAAGCCGGCGTTTGACGTCGAGCTAAAATATTTCGAAGGCGAGCCGGTGATTCAGAAAATCCGCCGGATCTCCAAGCCGGGCCGCCGGGTTTACTCTTCGGTCGGCGACCTTCCTTCGGTCCGCAACGGCCTCGGCATTTCCATCGTTTCGACGCCGAAGGGCGTTATGTCCGACGCGGCCGCGCGCGACGCCAATGTCGGCGGCGAAGTGCTCTGCGAAGTTTACTAAGGATTGGGAGCGGATCTGATGTCCCGCATTGGTAAAAAAGCGATCGCCGTGCCGCAAGGCGTCACCGTTACGGTCGACGGTCAGGCGGTCAAGGCGAAAGGCCCGAAGGGCGAACTCGAGTTCGTGGTCAATGATCTTTGCACGGTCGCGCTCGAGGAAAACGAAGTCACGGTTAAGCCGGTCGACGCGACCAAGCGCGCGCGTTCCATGTGGGGCATGTGCCGCACGCGGATCGCCAATATCGTCGACGGCGTCACCAACGAATACACGAAGTCGCTGGAACTGGTCGGCGTCGGTTATCGCGCGCAGATGAAGGGCGCAGCGTTGAGCCTGTCGCTCGGCTATTCGCACGATATAGACTATCAGGCGCCGGATGGGGTCAAGCTGGCGACTCCGAAACCGACCGAGATCGTGATTTCCGGCATCGACAAGCAGAAGGTCGGACAGACCGCCGCGGAGATCCGCGCATTCCGTCCGCCGGAGCCCTACAAGGGCAAGGGCGTCAAATACGCCGACGAATATATTTTCCGTAAGGAAGGCAAGAAGAAGTAAGGCTTCGAAAAGGGATCTAGGGTCATGGCCCAGCAGAAGAAAGCAAAACAGACGAGCCGCGCGAAGCGCACCCGCTCCAAGATCGAGAAGGTGGCGTACGGCCGTCCGCGCCTGTCGGTGTTCCGCTCGTCAAAGAACATCTCGGCGCAGATCATTGACGACAAGGAAGGCCGCACTGTTGCTTCGGCTTCCTCGCTCGAGAAGGACTTCGGCAAGGGGTCCGACAAGGATTCGGCCGCGAAAGTCGGCAAGGCGCTCGCCGACCGCGCCGTCAAAGCCGGCGTCAAGGACGTCGTCTTCGATCGCGGCGGCTACATGTATCACGGCCGCGTCAAGGCGCTGGCGGACGCCGCGCGTGAAGCCGGTCTCAATTTCTAAGGGAGTAGAACTCGATGGCGCGTGAAGAAGGACGAGGACGCGGACGCGGCAAAGGCCGCGGCGAACGCGAAGAACGCGACGAGTTTGTCGACAAGCTTGTCGCCATTAACCGCGTGGCGAAAGTGGTCAAGGGCGGCAAGAACTTCGGTTTCGCCGCGCTGGTCGTTGTCGGCGACCAGAAAGGCCGCGTCGGCTTCGGCAAGGGCAAGGCCCGCGAAGTGCCTGAAGCGATCCGTAAGGCGTCGCAGGAAGCCAAGCGCAACCTGGTGCGCGTTCCCCTGCGTGAAGGCCGCACGCTGCATCACGATGCGGCGGGCCGCTGGGGCGCCGGCAAGGTCATGCTCCGCGCCGCGCCGCCGGGAACCGGCATCATCGCGGGCGGCCCGATGCGCGCGATTTTCGAGACCCTCGGCGTTCAGGACGTGGTGGCGAAATCCGTCGGTTCCTCGAACCCCTACAACATGGTTCGCGCTACGGTGAACGCGCTGCAGAACCAGACCAGCCCGCGCCTCATCGCATCGAAGCGCGGCAAGAAAGTGTCAGACATTCTCGCCCGCCGCACCGGCGGCGGCGAGGCCGGCGCGACTGAAACCGCCGACGCCGTCGCGTAACAGGAGTTGAGGAGCCGATCATGGCAGCGAAGAAAACCATCAAGGTCCGTCAGACTGGAAGCCCGATCCGACGCCCGCAGGACCAGCGCGCGACGCTGGTCGGCCTCGGTCTCAACAAGATCGGCCGCACGAAAGAGCTTGAAGATACGCCGTCCGTACGCGGCATGATCCGCAAGGTCGAGCATCTTGTCGAGATCGTCGAGGAATAACCAATAAGGCTAGGAAACGTCCTTTAAGGTCAACCAACCGTCCGAAACGGACGACAAACAGGCGAGGCGGCCTCTCTTGAAGAGATTCGTCGAAAGTCGAGGAAAACATGAAACTTAACGAACTCTCCGATAACAAAGGCGCCCGCAAGTCGCGCATCCGCGTCGGCCGCGGCATCGGCTCCGGCAAGGGCAAGACAGGCGGCCGCGGCGTCAAGGGTCAAAAATCCCGTTCCGGCGTTTCAGGCATCCGTCACTTCGAAGGCGGCCAGATGCCGCTTTACATGCGCCTGCCGAAACGCGGCTTCACCAAGCCGAACGCCAAGAAATTCGTCGAGGTCAATATCGGCAGGCTTCAGGCCGCCGTCGACGCCGGCAAGCTCAACACCGGTGCCAGGATCGACGCCGCCGCGCTGCTCGAGGCCGGCGTGATCCGCCGCGCCCATCACGGCGTCCGCCTTCTCGGCGCGGGCGAGCTCTCGGCCAAGCTGGACCTTGAAGTCGCTTACGCCACGGGCGGGGCGAAGGCCGCGGTCGAAAAGGCCGGCGGCTCCGTCACGGTGACAACGGCGGCGGAATAGACGCCGCGCCGGGGTTGCGGATCGGGTCCGCGACCGCCACATGGCCTCCCGACGGGGGCCAAACGCGAACCAGGTGAATTGCCGATATGACATCAGCAGCGGAACAATTTGCGTCCAACATGACGCTTTCGTCCTTCGCGAAAGCCGAGGAACTGAAGAAGCGTCTCCTGTTCACGCTCGGCGCGCTGATCGTCTATCGCCTCGGCACCTTCGTACCGCTGCCGGGCATCGATCCTGAAGCTTTTTCCCGCGGCTTTCAAAGCCAGTCGGGCGGCCTTCTCGGCACGCTCAATATTTTCGCCGGCGGCGCTGTCGAGCGGATGGCGATCTTCGCTCTCAACATCATGCCTTACATTTCCGCCTCGATCATCATGCAGCTGATGTCGGCGGTTATTCCGTCTCTTGAGGCGATCAAGAAGGAAGGCGAGCAGGGACGGCGGCAGATCAATCAGTATACGCGTTATCTGACCGTTTTCCTCGCCACCATGCAGGGCTATTTCATTGCAGTCAGCCTGATGGGACAGCAGGGCGTTGTATCAAACCCTGGACCGTTCTTTCTGGTAAGCGCCGTCGTGACGCTGGTCGGCGGCGTCATGTTCCTCTTGTGGCTCGGCGAACAGATCACTGCGCGCGGCGTCGGCAACGGCGTTTCACTGATCATCTTCGCTGGCATCGTCGCGGAATTGCCGCGCGCCATCGCGCAATTGCTCGAACAGGGCCGCACCGGCGGCGGGATCGGCGGCGGCGCGATCCTGATCATCGCCGCGCTGGCGCTGGGCCTTATCGCTTTCGTGGTGTTCATGGAGCGCTCGCAACGCCGCGTTCTCGTCCAGTATCCGCGGCGCCAGGTCGGCCAGCGCATGACGCAGGGGGAGAAATCTCACCTGCCGCTGAAGCTCAATCCGTCAGGCGTTATTCCGCCGATTTTCGCATCGTCGCTGCTGCTGCTGCCCGCAACCGCCATCGGCGCCATCGGCGAAGGCGCGCCGGACTGGCTGCAAACCCTCGGGTTCTGGTTCGCGCCCGGCAAACCGCTTTATATCGGTCTTTATGCTGCGCTGATTATCGGTTTCACCTTCGTTTACACATCCGTGGTCTTCAATGTCGAAGATGTCGCTGACAACCTCAAAAAATACGGCGGATTTATTCAAGGCTACCGGCCCGGCGCCCGAACGGCTGAATATCTCGACTTCGTCGTAACCCGTCTCACCATGATCGGCGCCGCCTACCTGACATTCGTGTGTATTCTGCCGGAGATCCTGAAAGCGAACTACGCCCAGACCATTCCGGTCTATATCGGCGGCACGTCGCTGCTCATTGTGGTCTCGGTCACCCTCGACACCGTTTCCCAAATTCAGGGCCATCTCGTCGCCCAGCAATATGAGAGCTTGATCAAGAAATCGAAGCTGCGCGGGGGACGGCGATGATCGTCATCCTCCTCGGACCGCCGGGCGCCGGAAAAGGCACCCAGGCCGCCCATATCGTCGCCAAATACGGCATTCCCCAGCTTTCCACAGGCGACATGCTGCGGGCGGCGGTTGCCGCAAAGACGCCGGTCGGGGTGCAGGCCAAGGCGATTATGGACGCCGGCAACCTGGTTTCGGATCAGATCGTCGCCGCGATCGTCGAGGAACGGATCGAGGAAGACGACTGCGCGCCGGGTTTCCTGCTCGACGGCTTTCCGAGAACGGTCGTCCAGGCGGAAATGCTGGACGCCATGCTCGAGAAAAAGGGCCGGGCCCTCGACGCGGTAATCGAACTCAAAGTCGATGAGGGGGCGCTTCTGGACCGCCTCAGGACAAGGATCAAAGAGACGCTTGCTCGAGGCGATGAGCCCCGCAAGGACGACACCGAGGAGACCTTCAAAAAGCGTCTCGGCGTCTACCGGGAGCAGACGGCGCCCCTGATTCCCTATTACCGGGGGCAGGGAAAACTGAAGGTTGTAGACGGGATGGGCGCGGTTGAGGCCGTTTCGGCTGAAATCGACGCGATTCTTGAGAAAATCGGGTCCTGAAAAGGGCCTGAAAACGGTTGACGGCGGGTTGACGAGGGCTATATCTACGCGCTCTCCGCCATCAGGAGTACGCTCGCACGGCACGGGATTTTAAGTCGCGCCGATGCGGGCTTGTTGCATGAAAAAGCGGCTTGCCCGGCCGTTATCCGGGCGGAGAACGAAGAAGAGGAACAACATCCGTGGCCCGTATTGCAGGCGTCAATATTCCGACGAACAAGCGCGTGTGCATCGCGCTCCGTTACATCCACGGCATTGGCCCGGCCAAGGCCGTCGAGATTTGCGACAAGGTCGGCATCCCGATGGATCGCCGCGTCAACCAGCTTTCCGATGCGGAAGTCCTTCAGATCCGCGAAGCGATCGACAGCGACTATATGGTCGAGGGCGACCTTCGCCGGGAAGTCGCCGTCAACATCAAGCGTCTGATGGACCAGGGCTGCTATCGCGGCCTCAGGCACCGCCGCGGCCTGCCGGTCCGCGGCCAGCGCACCCACACCAACGCCCGCACCCGCAAGGGTCCGGCCAAGCCGATCGCCGGCAAGAAGAAATAAGGATCAGGTTTCATGGCAAAAGCACCGGCCGGCCGCGTCAAACGCCGCGAGCGCAAAAACATTTCGACGGGCGTCGTTCACGTCAACGCCTCGTTCAACAACACGATGATCACCATCTCAGACGAACAGGGCAATGCGATTTCCTGGTCGTCCGCCGGCGGCATGGGCTTTAAAGGCTCGCGCAAGTCGACCCCTTACGCCGCTCAGCTCGCCGCTGAGGACGCCGCCAAGAAAGCGATGGATCACGGCATGCAGACCGTGAGCGTCGAAGTGCGCGGCCCGGGTTCGGGCCGCGAGAGCGCGCTCCGCGCCCTGCAGTCGGCCGGCCTGACCGTATCGATGATCCGCGACGTCACGCCGATCCCGCACAATGGCTGCCGCCCGCGCAAGCGCCGCCGCGTTTAATTTCGAAGAACTAAAGACCCCAAAGGCTGAACGCATATGGACCTCACGCATATTCTTGAGAAAAACTGGCAGGAACTGATCCGTCCGACGAAACTCGATGTTACGCCGGGCGTTGATCCGAACCGCCGCGCGACGATCATCGCCCAGCCGCTCGAGCGCGGTTTCGGCCTGACGCTCGGCAACTCTCTGCGCCGCATCCTGATGTCGTCGCTTCAGGGCGCCGCGGTGACGTCGATCCAGATCGACGGCGTCGTTCACGAGTTTTCCTCGATCCAGGGCGTCCGCGAAGACGTCACGGACATCGTCCTGAACGTCAAGCAGCTCGCGCTGCGCATGCATGGCGACGGCCCGCGCCGTCTGGTGCTGAAAAAGTCGACGCCGGGCCCGGTCACCGCCGGCGACATCGAAGAGACGTCCGCTGTCGAGATCCTCAACAAGGGCCATGTGATCTGTCACCTTGACGAAGGCGCGGACCTGCGCATCGAGCTGACGGTCAACACCGGCAAGGGCTACGCCCCGGCTGAACAGAACCGTCCCGAAGACGCGCCGATCGGCCTCATTCCGGTCGACAGTCTTTACAGCCCGGTCAACCGCGTCGCCTATCGCGTTGAAAACACCCGCGAAGGCCAGGTGCTCGACTATGACCGCCTGATCATGGAAGTCGAAACCGACGGGTCCGTGAGCCCTGAAGACGCCGCCGCCTTCGCTGCACGCATCCTTCAGGACCAGCTTCAGATCTTCATCAATTTCGACGAGCCGAAAAAAGACATGGGCGGCGAAGCGCGCGAAGAGCTGCCGTTCAATCCGGCGCTGCTGCGCAAGGTCGACGAACTCGAATTGTCGGTTCGTTCGGCGAACTGCCTGAAGAACGACAACATCGTTTATATCGGCGACCTCATTCAGAAGACGGAAGCGGAAATGCTCCGCACGCCGAACTTCGGCCGCAAGTCTCTGAACGAGATCAAGGAAGTGCTGGCCGGCCTCGGTCTTCACCTCGGCATGGACGTGCCGGACTGGCCGCCCGACAATATCGAAGAACTGGCGAAGAAATTCGACGAATAACAGCCTCAGGGGCTCAAGGAGAAAACAGCCATGCGACACGGGATGGCGCACCGTAAACTGAACCGCACCCACGAACACCGCAAGGCGATGTTCGCGAACATGGCGTGCGCTCTCATCAAGCATGAGCAGATCACCACGACGCTGCCGAAAGCCAAAGAGCTTCGGCCGATCGTTGAAAAGCTCGTCACCAAGGCCAAGCACGCGGCCGCCGATGAAGGCAAGGCGCTTCACCTGCGCCGTCAGGTCGTCTCATCGATCCGCGACAAGGATATGGCCAGAAAACTCTTTGAAACACTCGGCCCACGCTACGCCGAGCGCGATGGCGGCTATATCCGCATCATGAAGGCGGGCTTCCGTTATGGCGACAACGCGCCGCTTGCGGTCATCGAGTTCGTCGATCGCGACGAAGACGCAAAAGGTCAGGATTCCGGTCCGGTGATCGGCGTTGAGGATGACGACGACGAGGAATAGTCATACGGCCGTGTTGACGGCCCGCAAGACAAGATCGGTTTGATCGGGGAACACGCGAGGATTATATCTTCGCGTGTTCTTTTTTTGTGGAGAAAGACCAATGTTGCGCAGTTTCCTGTCCCTTCTGGTTTTTGCTGTAATTTCCGCCACTTACGCTTGCGCTGAACCGGCCGCGTCGGAGCATGCGCAGGATGCGGAAACGCCGCCGGGTGAAATGCAGGCCGGCGCGATTGCGCAGGCGCCGCGGGTGACGCCGCAATCCATGGCCGAGGTGAAGCTTTCTTTCGCGCCGGTCGTGGACCGCGCCGCGCCGGCGGTTGTCAATGTCTACACGAAAAGAGTGGTGCAGCAGCGCAGCCCGTTCGCCGGCGATCCGTTCTTTGAACGGTTTTTCGGCCGCGGCGGCCCGCGCGAGCAAAATTCTCTCGGCTCCGGCGTGCTGGTCAGTCCCGAAGGCGTCATCGTCACGAATAACCACGTCATCGAGGGAATGACAGAGATCAAGGTCGTCTTGAGCGACCGCCGCGAATATGAAGCCGAGCTCGTGCTCGCCGATTCCCAGAGCGATCTCGCGATCCTGCGCATCGATCCGGAAGAACCGCTTCCCTATCTTTCATTCGCCAATTCCGATGCGCTGCAGGTCGGCGATGTCGTGCTCGCTATCGGCAATCCGTTCGGCGTCGGCCAGACAGTGACGAACGGCATCATATCGGCGCTCGCCCGCACTGGCGTATCGGTCTCCGACTATTCGTTCTTCATCCAGACGGACGCGGCGATCAATCCCGGCAATTCCGGCGGCGCGCTCGTCGACCTCGACGGGCGGATTGTCGGCATCAACAGCGCGATCTACTCGCGGTCCGGCGGCTCCAATGGCATCGGATTTGCGATCCCGTCGCGCCTTGTTCAGCAGGTGTTACGGTCCGCGCTCGATGGCGGCTCGCTGGTGCGCCCGTGGCTCGGCGCCTCGGCCAGCACCGTCACCTCCGATATCGCCAAGGCCCTGAAACTCGACCGGCCCGCCGGTGCGATCGTAGACGACACCTGGCCCAAGGGGCCGGCGGACGCCGCAGGCATCAAGCCCGGCGACGTGATCGTCGAGGTCGACGGCCAGCCGG
>CAJXLJ010000062.1 GCA_913055785.1 uncultured Parvularculaceae bacterium
GCCTTGTCCCAGCGGCGGTTTTCACCGGCAATAATCTCCGCGACCATCTCCCCTTGCGCCATGGCGCGGTGCGCCAGCATCGGCTCGCCGGTGACGTCGCCGATTGCGTAAACACCGGACATCGACGTCTGACATTTGTCATCGATCCTGATGAAACGCCCGTCCATATCGAGGACAAGGTTTTCCATGCCCCAGCCGTCGGTAAGCGGCTTACGGCCGACCGTCACGAGAATCTTGTCGGCGGGGATGGTTTTCGTTTCGCCTTCGGCGGTCTCGACTTCAAGGCCCTTGCCCGACTTGCCCTTCGCCTTTGCGCCGAGCAGCACATCCATGCCGAGCGCTTTCATCTTCTTGGCGACGGGGCGCGTCATCTCCTTGTCGTAGAGCGGCAAGATGCGGTCGAGCGCTTCAACGACCGTCACCTTGGCGCCGAGTTTCGCAAAGGCGATGCCCATCTCGAGACCGATATAACCGGCGCCGACGACCGCGAGGTTTTTCGGAACGTCAGCGAGGTCCAGCGCTTCGGTTGAAGAAATAACGTCGCCGCCGAACGGCAGGAACGGCAGTTCGACCGAGACGGAACCCGTCGCAATGACGACATTCTCGGCGCGAATTTTCTGAACGCCCTCGGCGGTTTTCACTTCCACTGTCTTGCCGTCGATAAAGGTCGCCCAGCCCTCGATCGCCTTGACCTTGTTCTTCTTCAAGAGCCCGCCGACGCCGCCGGTGAGTCGTTTAACGATGCCGTCTTTCCACGCGACGGTTTTGGCGAGATCGATCTCCGGCTTTTTGGTTTTGACGCCAATGGGGGACTCGCCGGCGAAATGCACCGCTTTCTCGAATTCATCGGCCACATGAATGAGCGCCTTTGAGGGAATACAACCGACATTGAGGCACGTCCCGCCATGAGCCTTTGCTTCGACGATTACCGTGTCGAGGCCAAGCTGGCCGGCGCGAATGGCGGCGATGTAACCGCCGGGCCCGGCGCCGATAACGAGAACTTTGCATGTGATGTCGGTCATTCGATTAGTCCTGTATAAAAATCATCGCCGGGTTTTCGAGGAGCGCCTTGATGCGCTGCACGAACACCGCCGCATCCCAGCCGTCGATGACGCGATGATCGAAACTCGACGAGAGGTTCATGACCTTGCGCGGCGTGAACTGGGCGCCATCCCATTTCGGCAGCACCTGCATCTTGTTGACGCCGACGATGGCGACTTCCGGATGATTGATGACCGGCGTCGTGACGATGCCGCCCATGGCCCCGAGCGAGGTGATGGTGATGGTCGAGCCTGAAAGCTCCTCGCGCGAGGCTTTGCCGGTTTTCGCGGCTTCTGAAAGGCGCGCCACTTCCGCGGCGCAGTCCCATATGTCCCGCGCTTCCGCATGACGCACGACCGGCACCATCAACCCGTTCAGCGTTTGCGCCGCGACGCCGATATGACAACCGCCATATTGATGGATGACGCCCGCCTCATCGTCGAAGGTCGCGTTCAAGTGCGGCTGTTCGGAAATCGCTTTCACCATGGCGCGCATCAGGAACGGCAGGATCGTGAGCTTCGCGCGCCCTTCCTTACGCGTATCGTTGAGCTGCTTGCGCAACTCTTCGAGCGCCGTGACGTCGATCTCGTCCACATAGGTGATCGGCACGATCCGGTCATGTGCGGCTTGCATCTTTTCAGCGATCTTGCGGCGCAGACCAATGACCGGGACTTCCTTGACCGATGTGTCGGCGATGAGCGCTTTCCCGCCGCCGCCAGAAGAAACGCCGCCGCTTTGGAAATAAGCATCGAGATCTTCGTGCGTAATGCGGCCTGCCGGACCCGAGCCCGAAACGCGCCGCAGATCGACGCCGTTATCGAGCGCGCGCTTGCGTACCGCCGGCGAGGCCAGCGGCTTCTCGCCCTCAGCGCGCTTCACGCCGGCGGAAACCACTGACGCTGCGGACGCGACCGGCGCCGGCTTGGGCGCCGGTTTCGGTTCCGGCTTCGCTTCAACTTTCTTCGGCTCAGGTTTGGGTTCTTCTTTCGGCGCCGGCGCCGGCGCCGGCTCTTCACCCGGTTTCACATTGCCCGGCCCATCGACCTCGAGCCGCACCAGCGGCGAGCCGACCGCGAGCACATCGCCCGCCTTGCCGCCGAGCCAGATGATCTTGCCTTCCACCGGCGCCGGAATTTCCACCGTCGCCTTGTCGGTCATGACAGCCGCAAGCACATCGTCCTCGCGCACCTGCTTGCCGATCTCGACCATCCATTCGACGAGCTCAGCCTCCGCCACGCCTTCGCCCACATCGGGCAGCTTGATGACATGTTCGCCCATTACGCCGCCTCCATCACTTTTTTAAGCGCCTTGCCGACACGCGCCGGGCCTGGGAAGTACTCCCATTCATGCGCATGCGGATAAGGCGTGTCGTAGCCGGTAACGCGGATCACCGGCGCTTCGAGGTGATAGAAACATCCCTCCATCACCACAGACATCAATTCGGCGCCGAAGCCGCAGGTTTTCGTCGCCTCATGCACGATCACGCAGCGCCCGGTTTTCTTGACCGATGCTTCAATCGTTTCGAGATCGAGCGGCAGGATTGTCCGAAGGTCGATGATTTCCGCATCGATCCCGGTTTCCGCCGCCGCCGCTTCAGCGACATAGACCATGGTGCCGTAAGCAAGCACCGTAACCTCCGCACCCTCCCGGCGGATCGCCGCCTTGCCGAGCGGCACGGTGTAATGGCCTTCCGGCACTTCGCCGAGATCGTGCTTCGACCAGGGCGTTACCGGCCGGTCGTGATGACCGTCGAAGGGGCCATTATAAAGGCGCTTCGGTTCAAGGAACATCACCGGGTCGTCGTCTTCAATGGACGCGATCAGCAAGCCTTTTGCGTCATAAGGGTTCGACGGCACGACTGTCTTGATGCCCGACACATGGGCGAAAATCGCTTCGGGGCTCTGGCTGTGGGTCTGGCCGCCAAAGATGCCGCCGCCGGTCGGCATGCGGACAACCATCGGCGTCGTGAAATCGCCCGCCGAGCGGTAGCGAATACGCGACGCTTCCTGCGAGATCTGATCGAAGGCCGGCATCACATAGTCGGCGAACTGAATTTCAACGCACGGCCGCAGTCCGTACGCCGCCATGCCGATCGCCGAACCGACAATGCCGCTTTCATTGATCGGACTGTCGAAACAGCGCTGTTTGCCGTATTTCTTCTGCAGGCCCTCGGTGCAGCGGAAAACGCCGCCGAAATAGCCGACATCCTCGCCGAACACGACAACATTGTCGTCGCGCTCCATGGCGTTATCCATAGCGCTGCGGATCGCCTGAATCATTGTCATGCGCGCCATCGGTCAGACCCCCGCTTCCTGACGCTGCCGGACGAGATGTTCCGGCATGTCCTTGTAGACGTCCTCGAACATGGTGCGGGCCGATGAATGAGGCCCGTCATGGAGCGTGCCGTTCTTGACCGCCTGACGCTGGGCCTCGGCGACTTCCGCCTCGAGTATTTCGTTCGCCTGCACATGCAGCGCCTCGGACCAGGCGCCGCGCTTGATGAGATAATCTTTCAGCCTTTTCACCGGATCGCCCAGCGGCCACGCGTCGAATTCCTCTTTCGGCCGATAGGCGGAAGGGTCGTCCGAGGTCGAATGCGCCCCGGCGCGATAGGTGACATATTCGATCAGCGTCGGTCCCAGCCCCGCGCGCGCCCTGTCCGTCGCCCATTTGGCGACCGCATAAACCGCAAGGTAATCGTTGCCGTCGACCCGCAGGGACGGAATGCCGAAACCGAGCCCCCGCGCCGCGAATGTCGCCGCTTTCCCGCGCGCAATACCCTGAAACGTCGAGATCGCCCATTGGTTATTGACGATATTGAGCACGACCGGCGCGCGATAGGTCGACGCGAAAACCATCGCCGCATGGAAGTCGGATTCAGCGGTCGAACCGTCTCCGATCCAGGACGTCGCGATCTTGTCGTCGCCCTTGATCGCCGAAGCCATCGCCCAACCGACGCCCTGTATGAACTGCGTCGCAAGATTGCCGGAGATCGTAAAGAAGCCGTGCTGTTTCGATGAATACATGATCGGCAGCTGCCGACCCTTCAAAGGGTCGGCGGCGTTTGAATAGATCTGGTTCATCATGTCGACCATCGGGTAATCGCTCGAGAGCAACAATCCCTGCTGGCGATAGGTCGGGAAGTTCATGTCGCCGGGTCTCAACGCGCGAGCGAAGGCGCAGGCGATCGCCTCCTCGCCGAGCGCCTGCATGTAAAAACTCGTCTTGCCCTGACGCTGCGCTTTCAGCATGCGACTGTCGAAAGCGCGCACGCGCAGCATGTCCTCGAGCCCGCGCTTGACCTCATCGTCGCTCAGGAGCCCGGCCCATGGACCGACCGCTTCGCCGTCATGGTTCATGACGCGAATGATCGAATAGGCGAGATCGTGAATATCCTGCGCCTCGACGTCGATCTCCGGTTTCCGGACCGAACCCGCTTTCGGGATCGGCACATTGGAAAAGTCCGGCTTGTCGCCAGGACGAAATTCCGGCTCGGGGACATAGAGGGATAGCGGCTTGGGCTCGCTCATCGCATTCTCCGGGTTTCCTCGGGGCTTCGAAACGCAGCGCGAAGCCATTGATTTTCTGAAGCCTTCTGGGGCGGGCCTCGGTTGTCGCCGGAAGGATTTAGTCCGGCGGGACGCAGTGTGGCAATGGCCGGAAATGGGACTGGGCAAAAAGAGCGGCGGCAGGTTCAGGAGCGCGACGGAAAGGTGGATTCTGCCAATTCAACTGGCCCAATTAGCATGAAACTTGGCGACACTGTTCCGGCATCGAAACGCCTATCCGCCACAAAACGGAAGACTAGAAACCCAGCGCCGTCAGCTCGTCTTCTATTTCCTTCTGGCGTTTGAGGAGTCGTTGAAATTCCGGATCAGTTTTTTCGCTCCATCCGCCCATCGCCGAACTCACCAGATTGTCGGAATAGATCTGGGAGATCCGTTCCTTGGTCTGTGTCAGCTCATTGACGAGGTCCATCGCGCGCTTCAGCTTTTTCGGCGGGTGCAATTCGCTCAGGAACTTTTTCGCGTCCGGGTCGTCGCGTTCGTGTTCGTAGCGGGCAAGGCGGTTTTTGAGCCGCGCATAGACAAGCCAGTTCTCAGCAGAAGGGTCGGCGCCGATCTCGAGCAGCGCCAGCCCGGCGGCGTATTTGCCATGATCGGCGGCGGCGACGAGCGGCGTTTCAGGGCTGGTCATGCCGAACGCGCCGATCGAATTGATTTTTTTATCGGGATCGGCGCCGATCTTCTTCGCCGCACGGATAATGTCGGGTCTTCCGATCTGCGCCGCCCAGCCGATGATGGTCTTGTCATTGGAACGGTCGCTGCCCTGCCCGAAAGCGTAATCGGGATCGAGACCGTATTCGGTCAGCAAGTCGAGGATTTCAGGGATATCGCCCTTGGTGCGGCCAAGTACCACCGGCAACATCATGCCCTGCCAGTTCGCCGTTTCCATGTTCATGCCGCCATCGAGGAAGAGACGCATGGTTTCAAAATCGCGCGCCTCGACGGCCTGCAGGAAGTTGTCGCCGGTCCAGGCGATGCCGAGATTGGCGAGTTCCTTACGTGGATTCTCGCTCACCTCGCGTTTCGCCGCAGCCGTATTCGCGGCAATCTCAGCCGTGTTATCAGCGATTTCGGCGACCCCTTCGTCGATCGAGCGCAACTGCGGAATGAGAATGGCGACCAGCGGTTCGTTGCCGCCGCTGGCTTTATCGGTCAGCGCCTGACCGACCGTGAGAAGCCCTGCAATGACGGCGGTAAGCGCGCTCGCCATGAAAAGATCGCAGGTCCATTTCGGGTTGCGGCCTTTCCTGAGCGACCATCCGACAAACACCGCCGACCCGACGGCGACCGCGCCGGAAACCAGCGCCAGCACGACGGTCGCGTCGGAAATCGCTTCCCTCAGATTGATCGCCACGCCGAGGATGCCGGCGAGAAAACCGAGCGTCGTGGTCTTGTAGGGTTCGATGCGCTGACGCAGATACCCCATAAATTTCGGCGCGGTCGTGCTCATTACCGGTTTTCCCCTCTTTGTCGGCGGCGGCGCTGCTTCGACACCGGGTTCTTTAATGATCCGCCGCCTGACACATTACCGGCGCGTTGCGCCTTGGGCAATATTTGGACTACCAGCCGCCCCCGCCGCCACCGCCGCCACCGCCGCCGGAAAACCCGCCCCCGCCGGAACCGGATGACCCTGAACTTTGCGGCATTGCGCTGACAACACCCGACGAGATGCCGGCGACAAGCGCGCTGTTGAGACCGTGAAGCGAATGATGGCCGCCGTGAACCTGCCCCCAGCGCGGCTGATAGTGTTCGGCTTCCATCGGCAGCAACTTCTCGAAATGCTCGGTCCATGGTTTTTCAACCCCGAGCGCAACAGCATAGGGCAGAAACCGCTCGTAACGCTCCACGGTCATCGGTGGCGGCGTATCGGAACCCGGCTTCGCGGCGTTGAGCTGCAACTGTTCGGCGGTCTTGAGATAAAGGCGGAACCCTTCGATCTCGGTTCGCACTTCCTGCCCCTTCATCGTTGGCGCAGGAATCAGATACGAGAAGGTCGCGGTCGCCGCCGCTATCATAACCGCCAGTCCGGTGTGCCAAAGGGTCCATTCAATCGAAAGCACAGCAGCGAGAACAATTCCGATGACCGCCAGCATGACGGCGAGGACCAGGAAGCCTGCATTCCAGCGGAAATACGGCTTGCCGAAGTTCTGCCCGACCGATTTGCGGAATTGTTCATAAGCCTTCGTGAAAGAAGCGTCATACCCGCCGCCCAGAGTGACGGTTTCGCGGCGATTGAAAACGCCGCCAAGCAAAGCCTCCTCCGCGGGCGAGCCGGTCTTGGCGTCATCGCCCGCCAGCAATGTGAGGACTGTCTTCTTCTTGTCTTTGGCGTCGATGCGGATGCGATCCTTGACTGCAAGATTGAGCAGCGCCGAGATCAGCCCCGAATGTCCCGCAAAATGCCGGTGATAGACATGATGAACGGCGGCGGGCGAAAACCCTTCCGGCGGTTCGTACCGAGGAAACACGGGGCCCTTTTGCGGATCGCGTCCGACCAGATGAAAAGCCGCGGCGTAAAAAGTCGAAAGCAGCCCGAGCGCGCCTGCGAGAATGATGAGCGACATGTTACGCGCCCACCATTCGGCGCGCCGCTCAGCGGCTGACGGCGGATCAACAGCGCCTTTCTCGAACCCGACCGCCACCGTCAACCCTTCGCGGCGGTTCAACGGTTTCGTTGTCGTGAAGATATGCCTCGCGCCTTCGACCTTATACTCATATGCGCCGCCTTTGCTTCCTTTCGCGCCCGTGTAAGCGGCCGCGGCGGTTACGCGGGCGTTTTCCGGCAATGTGACGACTGCCCGCGCGCTGGCGATCGGAAACGCCCAGTAACTGCCGGTCGCATTCCAGTAAATTTCATCATAGCTGTCGAAGTAACGAATCTGGTTCTTCACTGCATATTTGATGACATATGTATGAGGGCCATGGGTCAGGAACCTGTCTGCATCGCCAATACGAAGGCGAAACGCATTGCCGTCGGTTTCTTTCGCATAGGGTTCGGCGTGACCGTCGCGCATGACGGCCTGCACGTCGTAATGATACGGATACCGCCGGCCGCTCTTGGTGTAATAGCGCGGCAGGTCGCGAAAGATCCCGCGGCGTATTTCTTTTCCTTCAGCCGTCACTTCAATTGTTTCCGTGACGAGAATATCGCCGCTTTTCTGGACCGTGATCTCGACGTTGAAATTGTCGAACTGTTCGCTCGCAGCAGCCGCCAACGGCCAGAACAGAATGACAAACGACAGAAGCAGACGGGCGATCATGAAGACGCCCCCAGCCTGACCTCAGGCGCGGCGCGATCGGCGGTCTCGATCTCGAAATAACCGCGCTTGGCGAAGCCAAACGCCGGTGCGGCGACATTGACCGGGAAGCTTTCGATCAGCGTGTTGAGCTCCCTCACCGCACCGTTATAAAAACGCCGCGCCATCTCAATCTTGTTTTCTGTTTCGGAAAGCTCATTCTGAAGATCGAGAAAGTTTCCGCTGGCTTTGAGATCGGGATAATCCTCCGCGACCGCGATCAACTTGGCGACAGGCCGGGAAAGCGCGCTTTCAGCGGCGCCGCGTCGCGCAGGATCGTCGCCCGCAGCAGCGGCGGCGTTCCGTTTTTCCGTGATCTCTTCGAACAACTGGCGCTCATGGGCGGCATAGCCTTGAACGGTTCGCACAAGCGACGGGATCAGGTCCGCCCGGCGCTTCAGCTGCACGTCGATATCCGCCCAGCCGTTGTTGACGAGCTGACGCTTGCGGACAAGCAAATTGTAAAGGACGATAACAAGGACGATCAGCGCAAGCAGCGCTGCAAGAATAACAAAGCCGGTCATACTCTCCCCTTCCTCTTTATATATAGGAACAAAGGAACGAAATTAAAGTGCCGGCGCGCGTCTTAACGATTTGCCAGTCTCGCCCACTCTTCTTCGGTCAACACGGCGACGCCCAGTTCTTCGGCCTTTTTAAGTTTCGACCCGGCGCCCGGTCCGGCGACGACGTAATCGGTTTTACCGGAAACAGAACCCGATACTTTTGCGCCGAGCGCCAGCGCGCGCGCCTTCGCCTCCTCGCGCGTCATTGTCTCGAGCGTACCGGTGAAGACAACCGTTTTCCCGGCGACTGGACTGTCGCCCGAAGCCTTCTCCGCTTCCTGGGGCGTTACCTCTTTAAGCAAATTGTCGACGGCGTTTCGGTTATGCGTCTCGTCGAAGAAGTCGACCACCCCTTGCGCCACCAGCGCGCCGATCCCGTCGATTGACAGCATGTCCTGATAAGCCTCGCTCTGATCATCGCGGGCGGCTTTCGCCGCTTCATAAAAGGCCTCGAACGAACCGTAATGGCTGGCGAAGAGCCGCGCATTGGTTTCGCCCACATGGCGGATGCCAAGGGCGTTGATGAAGCGCGGCAAGGAAATAGCGCGCCGCGCATTGATCGCCTCAAAGAGATTGTCGACCGACTTCTTGTTCGTTGGCGGCTTTTCCTTGCCGTTCTTGTCTTTCTTGCGCGCGCCGGCGTCATCGACGTCATAGCGGTAAAGGTCGATTTTCCCTGCGCGCTGGCGCTTTTCCATCGTGAAGATATCGGCGGGCTCTTTTATCGTCCCGTCCTCATGAAACGCTTCGATCTGTTTCGTCCCGAGCCCTTCGATGTCGAAGGCGTTGCGCGAAACGAAATGTTTGAGCCGTTCGACCGCCTGCGCATTGCAGATGAGGCCGCCCGTGCAGCGCCGGTCCACATCCGCCTTGCCGGTGGCCGGATTAACTTCATTGACCGCATGGCTCCCGCACACTGGACAGGTTTCCGGGAACTTGTATTTCCGCGCGCCCTTTTTGCGTTCGCCTACGATGACTTCGACGACCTGCGGAATAACGTCGCCGGCGCGCTGGATGACCACCGTGTCGCCTTCGCGAATGTCCTTGCGTTCGATTTCGTCGGCGTTGTGAAGCGTCGCGTTTTCGACGACGACGCCTCCGACCGTAACCGGCTTCAGGCGCGCCACCGGCGTCAGCTTGCCGGTGCGGCCGACCTGGATGTCGATCTTTTCAAGAACGGTCGTCGCTTTTTCCGCCGGGAACTTGTGCGCGATCGCCCAGCGCGGCGCGCGGGACACAAATCCCAGCCGTTCCTGATAATCAAGGCGGTCAATCTTGTAGACGACGCCGTCAATATCATAACCGAGCCGGGCGCGCTGCGCCTCGATCCCGCGGTAGTGAGCGAGCATGTCTTCGACGCTCTGACAACGCGCCGTCAGCGCATTGATCTTGAAGCCGAGCTTTTTCAATCGCGCGACCGCTTCCCACTGGGTTTCGGCGAGCGGTTCGCTGATCTCGCCCCAGCTATAGGCGAAGAAATGGAGCGGCCGCGAGGCGGTGATGGCAGCGTCGAGCTGGCGCAGCGAACCCGCCGCTGCGTTGCGCGGATTGGCGAACGGCTCATGGGCCTTGCCTTCTTCTTCGGCCTCGCGTTCGAGGCGCGCATTCAGCGTCTCGAACTCATCATGGCTCATATAGGCCTCGCCGCGCACTTCAAGAATATCCGGCGCGCCTTTGAGGCGTTTTGGAATGTCGCTAATGGTGAGCGCATTGGCGGTGACGTTTTCGCCAGTCTCGCCGTCGCCACGAGTAGCCGCGACCAAAAGAACGCCGCCTTCATAGCGAAGATTTAAGGAAAGCCCGTCGATTTTCGGTTCAGCGGTGAAGTAGACCTTTTCGTCATCGCCAAGCCCCAGAAACTTCCGTACTCGTTTGACGAAATCGGCGACGTCTTCGTCATGGAAAGCATTGTCGAGAGACAGCATGGCGACGGCGTGCTTCGCCTTTTCGAATTTCGCCGAAGGCGCGGCGCCGACCTTGTCCGATGGGGAATCCGGGCGCTTCAGTTTCGGAAACCGTTTTTCAATGAGCAGATTGCGCCGCCTAAGCGCATCGTATTCCGCGTCGGTGATCTGCGGCTTGTCGTTCGCGTAATAGGCCTTATCCGCAGCCGCGATTTCTTCGACAAGCCGCGTCAGCTCCAGTTCCGCCTCTTCGGGAACGAGCTTGCCGACAGGGATGGACGACAAGTCTTTCGTCTTCTTCGCCATGAGGTCTGATATCCGCCCTCAGCCCGCCTTGGCCAGCTTTTTTCGCGCCGGACGTTTCGCCTCGCCGCCGCCGTTGAGCAGTCGCCGCGCGGCGGCGCGCGCTTCGTCGGTGATCTCGGCGCCGGACAGCATGCGAGCGATTTCCTCGATACGCGCATCCGCATCGAGCATCGTCACCGAGGTGGTGGTCGCGGTTTTCTTCTGCTTCTTTTCAATCCGCCAGTGGCTGTCTGCGCGCGCCGCGACCTGCGGGCTGTGCGTGACGACCAGCACCTGCGCGTCGCTCGCGAGTCTTGCGAGCCGCTCGCCCACCGCGTCGGCGACGGCGCCGCCGACCCCGGCGTCGACCTCGTCGAAAATAATCACCGTGCGGTTTTCCTTCGCCGCGAGCGCCGCTTTCATGGCGAGCACGAAGCGCGACAGCTCCCCGCCGGACGCAATCGTTTTCAATGGCCCCGCCGGCGCGCCCGGATTGGTCGCAACCATGAACTCCACCGCATCGTAGCCATCCGACGTCGGCTTATCCTTTGCGACATGTATCTCGGTCATGAACCGCGCCTTGCCGAGCTTTAACGGCGCAAGCTCCTTCGCCACCGCCGCATCGAGTTTCAGCGCCGCCGTTTTCCGGTCTTTGGAAAGCTTCTCCGCCGCCTTCGCAAAGGCGGCCTCAGCATCGGCTTCGGCTTTTTCAAGATCGGCGAAGGCCGCCTCCCCGAGTTCAAGATCGTCAAGCGTCGCCCGGATCTTTTCCCGGAAAGCGCAGAGCTCGTCCGGCGCGACCCCATGCTTGCGCGCCTCACCGCGCAAGGCGAACAGCCGCTCTTCGGTCTGTTCCAGTTCGCCGGCGTCGAAACCGAACGCCTCGATCGCCCGGTCAATCGCCGCCCGCGCTTCCGCCGTTTCAGCGGCCGCGCTTTCGAGACGTTCGCCCGCATCGGCAAGCGCGCCATGACCAGAAGAAACCCTTGAAGCCGCGCGTTCGATATTGCGCATGCTCACCGAGAGCTTCGCCTCAACACCGCCTTCATCGAGCGCGGCGGCGGCGGCGATCAAATCCTCGGCGATTTTCTCGGCCGCCATCAGCTCGGCGCGCCGGTCCGCCAGCGCTTTTTCTTCGTCAGGCTGCGGATCAAGCTTGTCGAGGGCGGCGAGCACATGGCGCAGATACTCAACCTCCCGCACCGCCGCCTCGCGCTCGCGCCGGCGTTCGTCGAGTTCCGCCTGTTTTTCCCGCCAGTTCCGCCACAACGCGGCGACGGCGCCAGCCGCTTTGCGCAAGCCCCCGAACTCGTCGAGCATGCCGCGATGCGCCGACGCGGAAAGAAAACCCCGCCCGTCATGCTGGCCGTGAATTTCGAGAAGCGCTTCACCGACTTCGCGCAACGCGCCGATCGACACCGGCTGGTCGTTGACGAAACCGCGACTGCGTCCGTCAGCATTCTGCACCCGGCGCAGGATAATCTGGTCGTCTTCCGCCGCCAGCCCCTGCGCTTCGAGAACGGCCCAGACCGGATGATCGCCGCGCGCTTCGAACACCGCCGTAACGCCGCCCTGATCGGCGCCTTGCCGCACGGCGCCGCGCTCGGCCCTCGCGCCGACCGCAAGCCCGAGCGCATCGAGCAGGATCGATTTGCCGGCGCCGGTCTCGCCGGTCAGCGCCGTCAGGCCCGGCGCCAGCGTCAGGCGCGCCTGGTCGATCAGCACGAAATCCTGGATATGAAGCGCAGTGAGCATCAGACAGGTCCGGATGAAAGTTCCAGACCGGATTTAAGCCGGTTCGGCCCGTTCTGGAAACCGCTTTCGTCGGCCGCCCTTATTGAGCCTCAGGCGTTTCCGCCACCGCCTGGCTGATCGGCGCCGCCGGAACCTCTTCCGCCGCAGCGGCTTTCGCCTCTGCGGGAGGCGTCATCGACAGACCATAGGCCTCAAACAGCGCATAGGTGTCCTGATACCACTGGCTGCCCGGATAATTGTAGCCGAGCACGGCGGCAGCCTCGCGCGCTTCGTCAACGATACCGATCTGGAGATAGGCTTCGACCAGGCGATGCAGAGCTTCGGGAACATGGCTTGTCGTCTGGTATTTGTAGACGACGGTTTTGAACCGGTTAATCGCCGCGATGTGCTTGTGCAGTTTTAGATAGAACCGCCCGACATACATCTCCTTGCCGGCGAGATGGTCGTATGTGAGGTCGAGCTTCAACCGCGCATCGCGCGCATATTCCGTATCCGGATAACGGCGCACGACATCGGTGAGCGAGCGAACCGCGTCCTCGGTAATCGCCTGATCGCGACCGACATCGGTGATTCGCTCATAATAGCACATGGCTTTCAGATAATAGGCGTAGGGTGCATCCTTGTTGCCCGGATGCAACGAGATGAACTGATCGAGCGCTTCAATCGCCTCTTCGTAGTCGCTGTCCCGATAATAGGTGAACGCCTTCATCAGCATGGCGCGGCGCGCCCACGAAGAATATGGGTGCTGGCGCTCGACTTCCTCGAAAAAAGCAATGGCGCGCTCGAAACGCTTGCGCTCCAGCTGTTCCATCGCATTGGCGTAGAGCGTCTCCACCGGCCGCTCTACATAGGCGAACTTTTCCTTTTTCCCCGAACCGCATGCGCCAAGCGCCGCGCAAACCGCAACAACACCGAAAAATCTGAGAAAGTAGTTCAACCGAGAAACCATTTACCGCCAACGCCTTTATGACCGCCGCACCGCCCGGAGTGTTCTAGAGCGGCCCGAGGGGGGCGTCAAACAGTCCGCTCAAGCGGTCGCGGCCTCAGCAGCCCAGGCCTCGTCCTTGCGGCTCCCGAGCTGTTCGGCGATCGCCTGGGCGGCGCAGACATTGAGGTCATGGCCCGGCTTTTCGGCGGTGACGGCGGCATTGAGCGCCCCGCCCAGTAGATAGAGGTCGCCGAGGAGATCGAGCGCCTTGTGCAGCACGAATTCCTCAGGGTCCCGCAGCTCCTGATCGGCGTAAAGCCGTTGACCGTCCACTACCAGGGAGTTCTCAAGCGAACCGCCCTTGACCAGCCCGGCGCTGCGCAAAGCTTCGATCTCGCGAAGCTGGCAGAACGTGCGTGACTGCGCGAGCCGGTCGAGCGCCGCCGGATCGGAAAGGCTGATCGAAAGCGACTGGCGGCCGATCATGCAGTCTTCAAAAGCAATAGCCACATCAAGACGAAACCGATCGGCCGGCTCGATACGAATAAACCGTTCGCCCTTGCGCACTTCTATAGGCTTTTCGAGCGTAACCTCTTCGCGGCGCGCATTCTGCGCCGTCAGTCCGGCCTCTGTAAGAGCGTTCACAAAGGGCGCCGCACTGCCGTCAAGAATGGGGATTTCCTCGCCGCAAACGTCGACAAACGCATTATCGACCGAAAGCAGGGCGAACGCCGCCATCAGGTGTTCGACCGTCATTACCGACACGCCATCCGAGTTGGCGAGGGTCGTGCCGTTATGGGTTCGCGCAACATTGGCGGGGTGCGCCGGAATCAGCAGGTGTTTTCTGCCGCCGCGGACGTCCGTCTCCAGATCAGAGCGGCGAAAGATAATGCCGGAATGTTCGGAGACAGGGCGAATGACGATACGGCATGGGGCGCCGCTATGCAGCCCGACGCCAGTTAATTCGACCGGCGAACTCAGGGTCCTCTGCCGCACTGCACGCATTAAAGTAACACTGCCCCCGGCGTATTAACGATATTCAACATTCACGAAGACCTTCCGCTAATAAAGTGTTTTTGTTGTGGTTTCGCCAAAGAACCGGATCAAGCTTTGTTGCCGACTGTTTCAATCGCGAAAAGCGCGCCGGAGCTGGGCTCGCGGCGCGCTTTCTCACTAAAAACAACTGACTACAGACTTCTGCGCAACCGCTTTATCCGGTCTTTTTCTTGCGCAGGAATGAAGGAATCTCGAGATCGGCGTCATCTTGATCGTCAAACAGGTCGCCGCGCACCCGCGAGGCGGGTTTGGCCGGCTCCGGCGCGCGCGGCGGCGGCATGTCCCGGCGATCATCGCGCGCCCCGCCCCCGAGGGACTTGAACATATCAACTGCCGCTTCAAGCGAATGCTTGCCAAGGTTCTGGGCGCTACGGAAAGGATTTGGCGCGTATTTGGCGTCGTCTGCAGATCGCAAACGATTCGGCGTCGCAACCGGCGACTGGGCGGGGCGCTGTATCGGCGCCTCGCTCGGCGCCGGCCCGCCTTCGGTCAGCATGCGCCGGATCCGCTCGTGAACATCCCCGACCGGGTTGGCGGCCGCCGCCGCGTCCGGGCTCGCCGCGGGCTGAGCTTTCACCGCCGGTGCTGCAGCGGCCGGCGCAGCAGCCGGTTTTGATGTTGCAGCCGGCGCAACCGACGGCTGAACGGCGGTCGCGCTGACAGTCGCCGCGCTCTGGGCGTTGACAACGAGCGGCTGGCGCCAGGGTTTGGAAACCGCCGCGGCGTTGTTGAGTTTCACATGCGGCCGGTTTTCATTTTCTTCAATGTCGATGCCGGTCGCAACAACCGAAACCCGCACGCGTCCTTCGAGGTCCTGATTGAACGTCGAGCCGACGATGATGTTGGCTTCGGGGTCGACCTCGGCGCGAATACGGTTCGCCGCCTCGTCGACCTCGAACAGCGTCATGTCCATAGAGCCGGTGATGTTGATAAGAACGCCGCGCGCGCCTTTCATGGAGACTTCGTCAAGCAGCGGATTGGAAATCGCGGCTTCGGCTGCCTGAATGGCGCGCTTCTCGCCTTCCGCCTCGCCGGTGCCCATCATCGCCTTGCCCATCTCGCTCATCACCGTTCTGACATCGGCGAAGTCGAGATTGATCAGGCCGGGCATGACCATCA
>CAJXLJ010000063.1 GCA_913055785.1 uncultured Parvularculaceae bacterium
TCGAAGTCGGACAGCTCGATCGACAACGAAGATCAGGCCAATGGCGGCACCAATGCAGCCAATAACGGCTCGAAGGTTGATGCGTCGCAAGACGACAATGATCTACTCGACATTGAGAACGTTAATGTTCAGGTCGATGCTTCTGACAACTCGATGAAGACCGACAATGAAGATCAGGCCAATGCCGGCGGCGATGCAGCCAATAACGGCGGCAAGATCGACAAGTCGACGGACAACGAAGACCAGGCCAATGTCGGCGGCGACGGTGCATCCGCAAATAACGGCGGCGAAGTCGAAGCTGCTGCTGGCGGCACCAATGCGGCCAATAACGGCGGTAAAATCGAAGCGGCGACGGCCGGCGGCGATGCAGCCAACAATGGCGGCAAAGTCGACAAGTCTGTCGACAACGAAGATCAGGCCAATGCTGGCGATGATGCGGCCAACAACGGCGGCAAGATCGACAATTCCTCAGGCAACGACAATGATCTTCTCGACATTGAGAACGTTAACGTTCAGGTCGATGCTTCGGACAACTCTGTCGACAACGAAGATCAGGCCAACGCTGGCGGCGATGCAGCCAACAACGGCGGCAAGATCGACAAGTCGACGGACAACGAAGACCAGGCCAATGGCGGCACCAATGCAGCCAACAACGGCGGCAGCATTGATGACAATGAAGCCAATGGCGGCTCCGTCGTCGCGAATGACGACAGCGAAGTCAAACTGGACCAGTCGACGGACAACGAAGACCAGGCCAATGGCGGCACCAATGCAGCCAACAACGGCGCTAGCATTGACGACAACAATGCCGACAATGGCTCTGTGATCGCCAATGACGACAGCGATGTCGATGTCGATCAGTCTCAGGATATGTCGACGGACAACGAAGATCAGGCCAACGCTGGCGGCGATGCAGCCAACAACGGCGGCAAGATCGACAAGTCGACTGATAATGAAGACCAGGCGAACGCCAATGGCGGCGGCGGCAACGCAGCCAACAATGGCGGCAGCGTCATCGACGACTCGTTCAACAAGTCCACCACGACCACGCTGACGCTCACCGTTGGTGACGTCCAGTTGAACAACACGGCGCTGTCTTCTGCAGTTAGCAATGTGAACATCAATGGCGGCCTTGATGATCTGGAAGGCGGCGGTACGGATCGGACTGTTACCGGTGCGATCACGAACCAGAACTCCCAGAACCGCGGGCTGTTCATCAACAACAACAACACCGGCATCGGCAGCTTCTCGAACTCGCAGAGCATCAATGTCGGTAACGTCAACACCGGCGGCGGAACGCAGTAATCCGTCCCAGTTGACTACCTAATACGGCAAGGCGCTGCGGGGTTATATCCCGCAGCGCCACTTCGCCGAAACTCGATAAGTATGGTGTTGTGGGGAGCTTTATAATGGGTATGGCTGCATGGGGATGGTTTATCACGCCGCTGGTTGCATATGCACAGGCGCCCGTTCCTGAACAAGCTGAGGTAATACTCGACACGCCGGCCGCCGTAGAAGGCGACATTTTCGGGGAATTTGCGCCATTAAACGCTACGGCGATGAGCGCTGCTTCGGGAGGCTCGGATACCGCGATCGATATCAATGATATCGCCGTCAATATCGCAGACAGCGACGGTTCGATAAGCGGCGTGACGACGACCAATTCCGACACGGGCGATATCGCCAATAACATAGTCAGTGATAACCGGGGCATAACGACGGTGTTCAATAACACCGGCAACGGTGTGATTTTTCAGAGCACCGTCAACGTGAATGTCTTTCTAGACGGGGCCGGCCAGTAAAGCGGCAGGTTAATGGGGGAAAAGGACTTGTTGTTTCGCAGTATTATAAGCCAGTCGACGCGTGCTCTATCTGCAGGGCTGTTTGCATCTCTGTGTTTTGCGACGCCTGTTATGGCTGGCGATGTCATGGTGGCGAGCGGCGGCATTAACGCCCGTGTTAAAGTCACAAGCTTCGCTGAGAGTAAGTTCGAAACAGTGGTTCGCCAGCAATTCGACTTCAGCTGCGGCTCCGCAGCCCTGGCGACGATCATGACTTTTCATTACGGGCGCCCCATTACCGAAACAGAAGCGTTCAAGGCGATGTGGGAGGTTGGGGATCAGGACCGCATCCGCGAACTCGGATTTTCCCTGCTTGAGATGAAAACCTATCTTGAATCACAAGGTTTGCTTGCCGATGGATTTAAGCTGAGCTTGCAGCGTATTCAGGAGATTGGCGTTCCCGGCATCGCGCTAATCAATATTGAAGGCTACAAGCATTTCGTCGTTATCAAAGGCATAACGGACAAAACCGTGCTTGTTGGCGATCCGTCCCGTGGGGTTTATTCGAAGTCGCGCAAGCAATTCGAAGAGCATTGGGACGGTACGGTCTTGTTCATTCGTTCCGATGTTGAGCGTGGCAAAGCGAATTTTAATCGCGTTGCGGACTGGAAGTTGGCGCCGTCACCGCCTTATGACCGGGCCGGTGATGTTGAGACTTTGCAGTCTGTTTCCCTACATCAAACACGTCCGTCCTTTTCCGGATTTTCCATTGATACTGTCGTGGAGACGCCCTGATTATGTCGACCTTAGGCAAACTTGGATTAATAAGTACTGTCAGTTTCATTTCTATTAGCGCTGCTTCTGCGGACACAGGCGCTGCGGCAAATGGCGAGGAAGCGCTGCTTCTATTGTCGGAAACGCCGATGACAGAAGAAGAGTTGATTGATGCGCGCGGCGGCTGGGATTTCGCCGGCTTCACATTCAATTTCTCCTTTTCGATGACGCCCATTCAGCCGGCTCCCCAAAATGAAGGAATGTTTGGAGAGGACGGTTTGTTCGGCGAGGAGGGCGTATTTGGTGAAGGCGGCGTGTTCGGTCAGCAGGGCTCGGATGCGGGCGGTGCAGGCACAGGCGGCGATGGAGCGTCACAGACGACCACAACAGTCGCCGCGTCGACTTCTGGCAATGGAGCCGCCTCTTCAGGCAGTGGGGCCGCGTCGACTGTCCCGGCGTCTAACAACACGCCCTCTTCATCGTCGTCGTCAATTCCTGCCCAATCGGCGACGACGACCCAAGGGTCGGCTGGCGGGTCAGGGCAGACAGATGTTGCGGCGGCGGGAAGCGGATCACAAGCTGTGGACGTTGTGTCTGTATCCGGGCCAGCGTCTGACACAGTTTCATCACAACCTCACGCTCAAACGACAACTGCGCCATCAGGGACAAATATAGATTCCCAGACCCAGACGACAGTCGCGGCGGCGCCCACCCAATCTGTCCCGGCATCTACTCAGGATGCTGTTCCTGTAACGGACAATACTACACAACAGACGCAGACATCGGTTGTGACATTGTTGCCTTCTGGGCCGCCCAATCCTTCCGCCCCGGATCAGCCGGTAGCGTCTGAAGCGAAAGCGCCTCCCCCTGAGTCCTCCGGAGTGGCGCTTGAGCCAACCTTTGCTTTGACGTTAAGTCAAAAGCCCGACCCGGACCAGGGCCCCGCTCCTGCGGAGCACCAAACGCTCTCTACGAATCTGCAGAGAGAGGAGAGCGCGGAAGATGCGGCCATGGATATCGTAAACCTGGTCAAAGGCCTTCAGTCGGGAGCTGGGGGCACGGTTGTGTATAGTAACTCGGCAGACGGGATGCATTTCACCCAGACATCCGAGTTGATATCGAGAATTCCCAACTACTCGGAAAACATCAACCGTCTGATTGTCCGGTCGGCGGTTTCAACAGCCATTACCGGCACCCGGGTGCTGACGGGATCTAGTTTCTAGTTCCGGCTTTTTTGTTGATCAGAATTTCTGAGCCAACCTCGCGCGAACTATCCAAACGGCGCATCAATGGATTTTGACAGCGCCGAGAAGAGTTTTGGTCCATTCTCGGTCATGTAAAGGCAGTCTTCGAGGCGGATGCCGAATGACCCGGGAATATATATGCCGGGCTCGTTCGAAAAACACATGCCCGGCGCCAGCGCTGTTTCTTCGCCCTGAACAAAATTGACGGGCTCATGTCCGTCCATGCCGATGCCGTGGCCGAGCCTGTGTGTAAGGCCCGGCGCCGCATAGCCAGGGCCATAGCCAAGGCTTTCGTAATAGGCGCGAACGGCGTCGTCTACCGCGCCGGCGCGAACGCCGAGTTGCGCCGTTTCGAGCGCAAGCACCTGGCCCCGCTTCACCGTATTCCAGACGTCGCGTTGTTGCGTTGAGGCTTCGCCATGCACCCATGTCCGGGAAATATCTGATTCGTACCCATGAACGTTGCAGCCGCAATCCATCAGTACGACTTCGCCTTCCTTGATCGATTGCGGTTGTGATGATCCATGCGGATAAGCGCTCGCCTCGCCGAAGAGGCAAAGGGCGAAGCTCGGGCGGCCGCCGAGATTGCGGGTCGCATCATTCATGATGGCTGATACATCACGCGGCGTCATGCCGGCTTCAATGCGGTCATAAGTATGTTTGTAAGCCGCAATGGTGATGTCGTTGGCCTTTTGCATCAGCGCCAGCTCGGCTGGCGACTTGTGCATACGACAGCCGCGCACGACCGGCGCGCCGGAAACAAACTGAAGATGCGGATCAGCATGGGAGACGCCGTCGATAATGAAATGACGCACCGTTTCCTCAACAGCGACCGGGGCATCTCGCGCATTTTTTTCGGCGAGATAACCGGAAACGAGCTCGAACGGAGACTCATGCTCGTGCCAGGTGCGCACATCGTCCCCGAAGGTCATCTGCTCGCGGATCGATGGTTCTTCGAAAAATGGCGTCACAATACAGAACGAGCCATCTGCACACAGCACAGCGCCGGTGAAGCGCTCAGAGCGCCACCATTGAATGCCGGTGAAATATGTCAGTGTCGTCCCGGCTTCAATGATGAGCGCGCCGACGCCTTGCCGACTCATCAGCGCCTGCGCCTTTTCAATCCGCGACAGCCGCTCCTGCGGCGTGATCAGGCTGACGTCGCCTGTCATGTCTTTCAGTTCCATGGGGCTTGTCCCTTTCGAGCAGGCGGCGAGCGGAAAGAGGGCGCCGGTAAGCGCGGTCGCAGACGCCGCCTTGATTAATGTTCTTTTGGAAAATCTCATCACGCGCCCCTGTCAGGAATGTGCTCCTTTTTTATTCCTAGAGCAGTTCCAGAGCGGCGGCAATTTGCCGGGCGCATGTAAATGCAGGCTAGAAGTAGCGGGTCAGTCTAAAGGTCAGAAAATCGTCGTCCCGGAATGCATCCAGGAGATTGTCTGGATCAACATTCAAGAAGAGGCGCGCTTCCAGCTCGGCTGTCCAGTTCTGCCCGAGCCGGCGCTCAGCTTCGATGAATATGCCCATGGATTGGTCGTCTGCGTCGATCGTCGTTCCGATCAGCATCGACGTATCCTGGATATCGTTCAACGCGAGGCGGGCGCCGGCGAAGACGTCATTATCAGCGATTGTCGCCGGTGCAGCGAAGGCGAGGCCGAAATCTTCCAGGACATAGCCTTCATCCCGTCCGTCATATTGATACTCTGCAAGCAGACCAAGGTCGGCGCCGCCGAAAATCTGATAGATTGTATATTCAAAACCGCCGACAACAGCTGCGAAGATTTCGCCATGGCCTTCGCGCACAACGGTTTCGAGTTTCCAGAGCCAGGCGTCCTTTGTGTATTGCAGGTCGATCGAACCCTGTGTGATGCGGTCATAAACGGGCCGCAACGAAAATCCGTCTTCGGCGAAAGCGAAACGAGGTTCTCGCGACGTGCCGTGAAACACTGAAACGCCAAAGTCCCACGCGCCGATATAGTGCGAATACCGGGCGGCTAAATCGACTGCGCCGCGTCCCCAATCCGCTTCAAAGACGGGATAATCCGTGTCAACAACCAAGCCGAAACGTAATCGGCCATCCGTCCCGGGAAAAGTGCGCGTGCGAAAACCGGACATCACATAGAAATCGAGCGTTCCCCAATCCCTGATCAGCGTCAGATTCGCCATCGGCTGGCCGAGCTTGTCTTCTTCATCGATGTCTTCAACAGAGTCGGTCTGATTGATAATGTCGACAAGATGGCGTGACTCGGTTCGTCCCCAGAACACCTTGACGGCGCCAAGAGTCAGCGACCAGTTGTCATCAGAATTAAAGCGATAATAGCCCTCGCGAATATCGAAATGCGTGCGCTCGTCGTCCTGCGTGTCGATACGGGCGAATGGAATAAAAACAACCTGATGCTTGCGGTCGTCCGTTTCCCAGCGAATATCAGGCTGGATGGTGAATGAGGGCTGCCAGTGCTCGAACTGATCCGGATAAATCGGTTCATTCGGAAAGTAACGAACTTCCGCAGCGATCTCGACGCCGAGATCCCACTCTTGCGCGCTTGCGGGCGAAATTAGCGTTGCAACAAACGCCAGACCTGCGAGTTTATATAGCAAACGCACTGAATCGCCCCTCTGTCCCGTTATTAGCGTAGGCGTGTCAGCACGCCTTGTTCGAAATCGTTAGAGTCCAGTCCGGTCTTGAATTCATAATTCGAATATATGAGATCGGTTTCTTTGCCGGTCTGGTGATTGACCATAGTCAATTTGTGGGCGCGCCACATGCCGTCATAGTCGCGGTAGTCTGAAAGCGTCAGCGTTTTTAGGAGATCGCCGCGGCGATCATAAAACTCGAGCTTCCGAGCCTGAAAGATTTTCTGGTCGATCCACGATTTCTGCTTTGTGTAGCCGGATTTTTCATAGCGCGGAAAACGTTCGAGGACATCCATCATTTCGCCGTCAAGCTCTTCCTCTCCGACATAGGCGTATGTGAACTTGTTGAGCTCTGTAATAGTGAAATCTTCAAAGGCGAACTCCGAACCGACAAAGGGGCCGGATTTGTTCGCGGACGAAATGCGCTTTACGCGTTTCAGCGCCGGCAGGTAGAGCCATTGATCGTCGGGCTCGAGAATCTTGGCGTGGGAGAGAAGCGCGGTTCCTTCGACATCGCGGGGCGAATTGAACATGACGAGCGATTTGTCGCCGACCGTTTCATCCTCTTTCTCCAGCGTTGAAAAAGAAAGGCTGCGTTCGGTCGTCTGACCGGCGGCGTTTTTTAGGACCATCGTCGCCTCGCTGGTGCTGTCGCCGAAACCGTAATCGCTGCGGTCAGCGCGCGCTGCGATTTCATACCCTTTGTGCGCCTCCGGCGTTTCGCCCTTGGCGATGGGGTCGTCTGTGAAAACCGGCGGCTCTTGCGCAACAAGGGGGAAGGCGAGGGCGGAAGCGCCGAGGAAAGCCGCCGCCAGAACGGCTTTAAGGCGCGGTGCTGAACGTATGTCGGACATAATTGTCTCCTTTGATATCGATAGTTTCGCCGGAAAAGCGCGCAAGCAGCAAGAGCAGCGCAGGCAAGAAGAAAAAATCGAGAATGAGCGCAAAGACGATAGTCATCGAGGTCAGTAGGCCCATTTCCATATTGATCTTGAAGGCGGAAAAAGTGAGCACCATGAAACCGGCGGCGAGGATCACTGTATTGACGATAATCGCGATGCCGACCGTTTCAAAGGCGTAGCGGATGGAGTCCGCAACCGAGAGATCTTTCTCACGGCGCGCGCGCATGTACTTTGTGAGGTAGTGAACGGTGTCGTCGATAACGATCCCGAGAGCGATCGCCGCAACAGCCGCGACCGAGAACCCGATTTCTCCAAAGAAATAGGCCCAAGCGCCGAAAGCCGCAAGGATTGGCATGGCGTTCGGGATCAAACTCAGCATTCCCATGCGGAAGCTGCGGAGCGCCAGGATCATGATGATGGCGATAGCGGTAATAGCGACGGCTGTGCCGGCGATCATGCTTTGCACATTGCGCTGGGCGATGAATGTGAACATTACCTGCGCGCCGGTGGCCGGGGCTGTCATCTCCGGCGCGTTATCAGCGAACCATTCGTCCGTCTGTCTTAACAGTTCACGTACGCGTTCCGTTGAGACCTGCCCTTCCATGGTCGCCGTTACACGGGTTGCGGACTTGTCGATATTGATACGGTCGTTGAGATCGAGGCCATAGGGCAGGGAGAGCTCGTAAAGCAGCAAATATTGCGCCGAAAGCTCCCGGTCCTCCGGCAAGCGATAGTAGGATGGGTCATCGCCATTGAGGTTCTGGTTGAGCCGCTTCATTATATCCGTGATTGAATAGACGTGTGTGATATTCGGCTGTGCTCTCAACCAGGTCGTATAGGCTTCCAGTTTCCGCAAAAATTCCGGATCTGATATGCCGCCGGGCTCGCTCGCCGGAACGGACCATTCGACCGGATAAAAGCCGAAATGTTCGATTACCTTGTCGGTCTCGGCGCGAAATTCAATGCGAGGCGCAAAATACTCACGCCACTGGTCGCTCAGTTTGAGGTTTGGAATGAATGTGACGAGAACGATCACGGCTGCGCCGAAAATCACAAACAAAATTCTTGAATGACGGATAACGATATTGGCGAGACCGAGCATGAGACCGCTTCGGTTTTGCGCCGCTGTCCGTGGTTTCACGCGGATTGGCATCAGACTTAAAAGCGCTGGCAAAACGGTCACCGACAAGACCCATGCAGATAAGATGCCGACCGAAGTGATGTAACCTAGATCCCAGAATGGCGGCGAGTCCGAGAATCGCAGAGACATGAAACCCACGATTGTCGTAATGGAAGTGACCGCGACCGGCAGGAAATTGATCCGCAAGGCTTCGACAATCGCGTCATTCTTCGCGAGTCCGTCGCGCATGGCCGACCGCATGGAAATCAGAATGTGAATGGAATCGGCGATGGCGAGCGTCAGAATGATGATCGGCGCGGAGGGGCTTGGCCCTGCGAGCTTGACCCCGATAAATCCGGCGAAGCCCATGGCGATGACGCAGGAGAGTATGATGATCAGGAGCGTCGATAAAGTCGCTGTCACTGACCTAACGGCAACCGCCGTTGTCACAAGGATGATGATGAACATCATCGGCACGAGGAATCCGAAATCGTTGATGCTCGCCTCAGCGAAGGCGTTGTTGAGCATCGATGTGCCGGTCAGATAGACATCGAGGTCGGGGAAGCGTTTCTTGATATCTTCGCGAAGGGCGCGGGCGGCCGTCACCGACTCCGGAACTTCGGTCAGCGATTTTTCCGGGTATTGAAGAACGACGTTGATGGAGGTGACGTCGGCGTTCTCTGTGATCAGCTGCTTGCGCAGGAGCGGTTCGGCGAGCGCAATCTCTTGTTTTCTCGCAAGCTCATCAGGCGTCAGGCTTCCCGCGCCCGCGACGAGGTCTTCAACGATCAGTTCGTCGCCGTCAGCGTAGGTATGCTGGAAGTTGGCGATGGAATCGACGCGCAGGGCGAAGGGAATCTGCCAGCCTTGTTCGGTGACATATTCAACCGCCGACAGGGTGTCGTTTGTAAAGACTTTCCCGTCCTTCGGCGCCAGGACGAACATGAAGTTGTCGTTCTTGGTGTAGGTCGCCTGAAAATCCTCGAACGCTTGCAGCTCGGGATTTTGTTTCGAGAAAAATGTCCGGTAGTTATTCGAAAATTCAAGTTTCGCAGCGTTTTCGCCGATAAAGAAGGCGGCGGCGATTGACGCCAGTATCACCAACCAGCGCAGACGGATCATCCAGCGCGTGAACCCGGCGGCGAATATATCGAGCCGATTTACTGCAGCCATTTCCTTACCCCTCAAGACGGCGGCGCCGTCTACTTTTCAAACAACAAACTGATCTCTGGCTTCTTATGCAAATCCAGCGGCTAACTGCATCAGGAAGCCTCTTTTTCGATCCGCGTGGCTTTCAAAACAGCCACACATGAATGAAGGGAGCGCAACATTTCCTCCCGGCTGGCGCCATTGCGCGCGCGCGCGCCGACCCCCAGCATGTGAGTCATCAGCATTGCGGCGCCTTCTTTAGGCGTTATGGCGGGATTGAGTTCGCCGCATGCCGCGGCCTGCTCGAGCGCCATTTCTTTCGCGCTTTGAACTTCGGCGAGGTAACCCGTGACGCATTCGGCGACAATGGGTTCGCAAGGCCCGAATTCCAGCGCGACATTACATATCAGGCAGCCCGCGCCACGCTCCGCCATCTCGCTAATGCAGAATTCACCCACGGTCCTGACCGCGTCGAGCGGACTGCGTTCGGGATCGTTGAGTACGCGGAGAAAGAGTTCCTTGCGCTCGTTCTGATAGAGCTCAAGCACTTTCAGGAAGAGCTCCAGCTTGCCGCCGAATGCGTTGTAGAGAGCATAGCGGTTAAGGCCGGTGGCGCTCACGACCTCTTCCATGGAGGTTTCGTGATAGCCGCGCCGCCAGAAAAGTTCTTTTGCGGCTTTTATGGCGCTGGCGTGATCGGTTTCGGCGCGGGGCGTCATCAGACAGGCGGTTCTCGCATCAGAACGTTAATTCCAGAATGGGTGTTCTGGTCTTTAGAACAACCGTTCTGATAAGGCAAGGCCTGTTTTTCAGCTAAGGTCTACGTGAATGCAGTCGCTGGCCGAAGCGGAGCCTAATTCACCGCATTGACGGCGGGCATGAGCCGCGTATCCCCGTCTGTGGTGAGGTCTGCAGGTGAGAATTTAAGTCCATGTGGCCAGAGATAGGACATTTTGCGCTGATCCTTGCGCTAATTGTCTCCGGCGTTCAGGCGCCGGCGTTGTTTATTGCTGCGCGCGCTTCAACGCCCGGCGCCGGCGATTTCGCAAGGCGCGCCTCGATACTTGTCTTTGCGCTTGTCGCTGCGTCCTTCTTCATTTTGATGCATGCGTATGCGGTTTCGGATTTTTCCGTACTGAATGTTTTCGAGAATTCTCACACCGCAAAGCCGTTCATCTACAAGCTTACCGGCACATGGGGGAATCACGAGGGCTCGATGCTGCTCTGGGCGCTTGTGCTGGCCTTGTTCAGTGCGATGCTGGCCATACAGGACCGCGCCATTCCGCCTTCCCTGCATATTTTGACGCTTGCCGTTCAGGCGACGATCATCACAGCGTTTCTCGCGTTTATTCTGCTGACGTCCAATCCGTTTGAGCGCTTTATTCCGTCGCCGGCTGACGGGCAGGGACTAAACCCATTGCTTCAGGATATCGGTCTCGCCATTCATCCGCCGTTTCTTTATCTCGGTTACGTTAGCTTTTCGGTCCCGTTCTCCTTTGCCGTTGCTGCGCTTATACGCGGGCGCGCGGACGCCGTGTGGGCGCGGCTCGTACGGCCCTGGGCGCTTGCGGCTTGGACGTTTCTAACGATTGGCATCACGCTCGGCTCCTGGTGGGCCTATTACGAACTTGGCTGGGGCGGCTGGTGGGCGTGGGATCCGGTTGAAAACGCGTCGTTCATGCCCTGGCTGGCGGGCGTTGCGCTGATTCATTCCGTGCGAGTGGTTGAGCGCTGCGACACCATGAAGGCGTGGGCGATCCTGCTCGCTATCCTCACTTTTTCCTTAAGCCTGATCGGCACTTTCCTGGTCCGATCGGGCGTGTTGACGTCTGTGCATGCCTTCGCTGTCGATCCGGCGCGCGGCGTCTTCATTCTGATGATCCTTATTGCGGCGATCGGCGGTTCGCTGACGCTTTTCGCGATGCGGGCGACGGTGCTGAAACCGACGGGCGCATTTGAACTCGTCAGCCGGGAAACGTCGCTCATTCTCAATAACCTGTTCCTGATCGCCGCGAGCGCCACCGTCTTTGTCGGCACTTTCTATCCGCTTTTTATTGATGTGTTGTCGGGGCAGAAAATTTCAGTGGGCGCCCCGTATTTCAACATTGTCTTCACGCCTATAGCTGGTTTCACCTTCTTTGTGGCGGCGATCGGCGCCTTGCTTCCCTGGAAGAAAGCGTCTCTCGGCGCCGCCTTTCAACGGCTCATCTATCCGGGTGCTGCGGCGCTTGCAGGAGCAGTGATCGTCGCTGTGATGGTCGACCGTCATCGCGTGATCGGCGCGGTAGCCGTTGCGCTTATTGTCTGGCTTGCGGGCGGCGCGCTTGTCGACATCGCTTCTAGAGTGAAGTTGTTCCGCGCTCCGTTCGGCGATGTCCTGTCGCGCGCGCGCGGTTTGCCGAGGGCGGCCTGGGGTGCGGCGCTGGCGCATGGCGGGCTGGCGCTCTTCGCTTTAGGCGCGGCGAGCATAAGCCTCTGGAAGAGCGAAGAAATCGCCCTCATGAATGAGGGCGACGAGATCAGCGTCGCCGGCTATCAGGTGACGCTTGTTTCGGTTGAGGATATCGCGGGTCCCAATTATGTCGCCGAGCGCGCTCTTTTCAATGCCGCGAAAAACGGAAATACGATCTCGCTTTCAGGCGAACGCCGATTTTATCCGGTGCGCGGTATGCAGACAACTGAAGCGGCGATAAAGCCGCAACTCTTCGGCGACCTTTATATCAATTTCGGTGAGAACTCCGGATCGGGCTGGCCTGTCCGGGCGTTTTTCAACCCTCTTGTCGGCTTGTTGTGGTGGGGCGCGGCAATTGCTGTCATTGGCGGCGCGCTTTCAATCAGCGACCGTGGGCGCAAACCGGCGCGGGTGAGAAAAACCACGCAGACGACCGTGCGGCCCGAAACTGCGCCGCAGGAGGCTGGTGCATGAGGCGTTTTCTGGTTTTGTTGCCGCTTCTATTGTTTGCCGGCGTCGGAGTGTTCTTCGCTTACGGTCTGAAGCGCGACCCGTCGAATATTCCCTCGCAGCTGATTAATCGTCCTCTTCCGCACTTCGAGCTTGCTGCAATCGAGGGGAGGGATGAAGGGCTCGCCTCGATGGACTTTGGCGGCGAGGTGATGCTCCTCAATGTCTTTGCTTCCTGGTGCTTAAGCTGCCAGATCGAACATCCGGTGCTGATGGAGCTTTCGCGTCAGAACGCCGTCCCGATTCACGGGCTCAACTGGAAGGACAAGCCGGGAGACGGAAAAGCTTGGCTGGACCGTTTGGGAAACCCCTACACGCGGATTGGCGATGACTGGAACGGCCGCGTCGCGATTGATCTTGGCGTCACCGGGGCGCCTGAGACCTTCGTCATCGATAGGAACGGGCGGGTGCGGTACAAATTTATAGGCCCGATTACGCCGCAGGCATGGGAAGAAGAATTGGCGCCGCTCATCGAGGAGCTGCGCGGACAATGAGAACATTCTTGCTCGTACTCGCCCTGTTAGCCTCCAGCGCTGCGTTTGCAGTTGAGCCGGATGAGGTGCTTGACGACCCGGCGCTGGAAGCGCGCGCGCGCGTTATTGATGCGCAGTTGCGTTGCGTCGTCTGCCAGAGTCAGTCGATTTCGGAATCAAATGCGCCGTTGGCGAAGGATTTACGACTCCTTGTGCGCGAGCGTCTTGTCGAGGGCGATACCGATCAGCAGGCGATCGAATATATCGTAGCACGATATGGCGACTATGTTCTCTTAAAGCCTCGTCTTCGGTCTGATACGGTTTTTCTGTGGGTATTCCCGGCTTTCATCCTCCTTGCGGGTCTCGCTGCTGCGGGGGTTTATCTGCGCGGCCGTCCGCAGGCGCCCCTTGCGCCGCTGGACGATGAAGATGAAGAGGAACTTCGGCGCATCATGGAAGAGCGCGGATGATGACCTGGCTCGTAATTGTCCTTATCGCCACCGCGGCTTTGATCTTGCTTGTGCAGCCATTCCTTCGCAGAAAAAAGGAAAACCCCGCTCTCGACGAGCGTGATTATCTCGCCGCGCAGATGAAAGAGATTGAGGACCGGCAGAGCGCCGGTATCCTGAGCGCGGAAGAAGCCGAAGCGGCCAAGCTCGAAACGGGCCGGCGCCTTCTTGAGGCTGAAAAGGAGATTGGCGGG
>CAJXLJ010000064.1 GCA_913055785.1 uncultured Parvularculaceae bacterium
CCGTCCATCTGCGCCGCGCCGGTGATCATGTTCTTCACATAGTCAGCGTGGCCCGGGCAGTCGACGTGGGCGTAGTGGCGGCCATCCGTCTCGTATTCGACGTGGGCCGTCGAGATCGTGATGCCGCGGGCTTTTTCTTCCGGCGCAGCGTCGATCTGATCATAGGCTTTGAAGTCGCCGAAATATTTCGTGATGGCAGCCGTCAACGTGGTCTTGCCGTGGTCGACGTGACCGATCGTGCCGACATTGGCGTGCGGCTTGTTACGTTCAAACTTTTCCTTCGACATTTCACTTTCTCCGTCTTGTCTGACGACTGTCGTTAAACTTGCCGCCCCTTAGCGCGGCGCCCTTCACAATACCGGCTAGCCGGCCAGTTTCGCTTTTACTTCGTCTTCAACCGCTTTGGGCACACGCTCATAGTGGTCAAATTGCATCGTGTACTGAGCGCGGCCTTGAGTCGCCGAGCGCAGATTGTTCACATACCCGAACATGTTGGCGAGCGGCACCATGGCGTGAACCACATTGGCGTTGCCGCGCATTTCCTGCTCCTGGATTTGCCCACGGCGGGAGTTAAGATCGCCAATCACGGTGCCGGTGTATTCTTCCGGCGTAACGACCTCGACCTTCATGACCGGTTCAAGAAGCGCCATGCCGAGCTGGCCCTGGTTTTCACGCAGCGCCGCGCGGGCGGCGATTTCAAACGCCAGCACCGAGGAGTCAACGTCGTGGAAGGCGCCGTCGTATAGCTCGATCTTGAAGTCGAGGATCGGAAAGCCGACCAGAAGGCCGTTTTCGCGAACCGAGTTAATGCCTTTTTCGACGCCCGGAATATATTCTTTCGGAATAGAACCGCCGACGATCTGGCTTTCGAACTCATAACCCGCGCCGGGCTCCTGCGGCAGAACCCGCATTTTGATGCGCGCGAACTGACCGGAACCGCCGGACTGTTTCTTGTGCGTGTAGTCGATATCCGCTTCGCGGGTGATCGTCTCACGATAGGCGACCTGCGGCTGGCCGACATTGGCTTCAACCTTGAACTCGCGCTTCATCCGGTCGACGAGAATATCGAGGTGAAGTTCGCCCATGCCCTTGATGATCGTCTGGCCGGACTCTTCATCCGTCGCGACGCGGAAGGACGGGTCTTCGGCGGCGAGGCGCTGAAGCGCGATGCCCATTTTTTCCTGGTCGGCTTTCGTCTTCGGCTCAACGGCGAGCTCGATGACAGGCTCGGGGAATTCCATGCGCTCGAGGACGACCGGCTTCGCCGGATCGCAGAGCGTGTCGCCCGTGGTCGTATCCTTGAGGCCGACAATCGCGATGATGTCGCCGGCGTGCGCTTCCTTGATTTCCTCACGACTGTTGGAGTGCATCTGCAGCATGCGGCCGACGCGCTCTTTCTTGCCCTTCACCGTGTTCATGACCTGGGTGCCGGATTCCATTTTGCCTGAATAGATGCGGCAGAAGGTGAGCGAGCCGACGAACGGGTCGTTCATCACCTTGAAAGCAAGCATCGAAAGCGGCTCGTCGTCGGAAGACTTTCTGACGGCTTCTTCTTCGGAATCAGGAAGGTGACCCTTGATGGCCGGCACCTCGACCGGGCTCGGCAGGTAATCCACGACCGCGTCGAGCATCGGCTGGACGCCCTTGTTCTTGAACGCGGAACCGCACAGCACCGGATGGAACTCGACCTTGCAGGTGCCGAGGCGGATAAGGCGCTTGATCGTGTCCGTGTCCGGCTCTTCGCCTTCGAGATAGGCCTCCATGACCGCTTCGTCCATTTCGACGACGGTTTCGATCAGCTTCTCACGATATTCGACGGCCTTGTCCGCGAGGTCGGCCGGGATTTCCGCTTCATGGAATTTCGCGCCGAGCGATTCTTCTTCCCAGATAATCGCCTTCATCTTGATGAGGTCGACGACGCCGGTGAATTTGTTCTCCGCGCCAATCGGCAGCTGGAGAATGACGGTTTTCGCGGCGAGACGTTTGTGGATCGTGTCGACGGAATAATAAAAGTCAGCGCCGATCTTATCCATCTTGTTGATGAAGAACATCCGCGGCACTTTGTATTTGTCGCCCTGGCGCCAGACCGTTTCGGTCTGCGGCTCAACGCCGGCGTTGGCGTCGAGAAGCGCAACCGCGCCGTCGAGCACGCGCAGCGAACGCTCCACTTCGATGGTGAAGTCGACGTGGCCCGGCGTGTCGATAATGTTGAGGCGCTTTTCGTTCCAGAAACAGGTCGTCGCAGCCGAGGTGATGGTGATTCCCCGCTCCTGCTCCTGCTCCATCCAGTCCATGGTGGCGGCGCCGTCATGGACTTCGCCGATCTTGTGGCTTTTGCCAGTGTAGTAGAGGACGCGCTCGGTCGTCGTCGTCTTGCCGGCGTCGATATGCGCCATGATCCCGAAGTTACGGTAATCCTCAATCTTGTGCGTGCGGGCCATGGGGCTCGTTCCTTAAACTCTGACCTGATCTACCAGCGATAATGCGAGAACGCGCGGTTGGCTTCCGCCATCCGGTGCGTGTCTTCGCGCTTCTTCACGGCCGCGCCCCGGTTCTGGGCTGCGTCCATGATTTCATTCGACAGTTTGTCGACCATCGTCGTTTCATTGCGCGAGCGCGCCGCGGCGATGATCCAGCGCATGGCGAGCGCCAGTTTGCGATCCGGCCGGACTTCGACAGGCACCTGATAGGTGGCGCCGCCGACCCGGCGGGAACGGACTTCGATCGCCGGCGTCACATTGTCGAGGGCTTCCTTGAAAAGCTCGACCGGCTGGCGGCGCAATTTTGATTCGATGCGATCGAGGGCGCCGTAAACGATTTTCTCGGCGGCGGATTTCTTGCCGTCGATCATGACGTAATTCATGAATTTCGACAGCGTCTTGTCGCCGAATTTCGGATCCGGGTGAACGATGCGTTTTTCTGCGCGGTGACGACGTGACATGGCTCTTTACCTTATTTCGGGCGTTTGGCGCCGTATTTCGAACGGCGCTGCTTGCGGTCTTTAACGCCCTGCGTGTCGAGCACGCCGCGAATGATGTGATAGCGAACGCCCGGAAGGTCCTTCACGCGTCCGCCACGGATCAGAACCACTGAGTGCTCTTGAAGATTGTGCCCCTCGCCCGGGATGTAGCCGATGACTTCATAGCCGTTGGTGAGACGAATCTTGGCGACTTTCCGGAGCGCCGAGTTCGGCTTCTTCGGCGTCGTCGTATAGACGCGCGTGCACACGCCCCGCTTTTGCGGGTTCGCCTCAAGCGCCGGCACCTTGTTGATGCGGCGCTTTGGTTTCCGCGGTTTGCGGATCAGCTGCTGAATCGTCGGCATTTGGTCTCCTCGAGCCTCAATCCTGAACGCGTGCAAACACTCGTCATTTCGCGCCCTGAGGCTTCATCCCCATGACGCAAATGAGCGGGGCCCCGTCTGGCGGAACGCCGCTCCTAGAAAACTTCACTGTCATCGGCTAAAAACGGCTGCGTTTCAGGGTCCCCTGACGGCCAGCCTTCCAGCGGCGCACTACCTACCGAGGTGAATCGGGCGGGTCAATAGGATTTCAAGGGTTTTTTCAATTTTTCCAGCGGGTTTACCGCCTCTCGACGCTTGGCTCGGCAAGCGCTATTCGGCAGATCATGACAGCAAACTGAGCCGGCGCTGACCGACCGGCTAGGAACAAGGCTATCTTGTTGATTTCAAATCAGTTTCAATGCTTGAGATTGATGCGCGCCCGAATCGTTCGCCGTCATGGTGAAATTTCTTCGCGCCCTGACGTTGTTGCGCGTGCGCCTGAGTGGAGACGCACGTGACGCCAACCCGCCCTCTCGTCAGCGTCATTATCGTCTCGCGAAACCGGCCGGCGCTCCTCACGCGAGCGTTGCAAAGCGTTTTCGAGCAGGAATACCGCCCGCTGGAAATCGTGCTGGTGGACAACCAGTCCGAACCGCCCCTTGCGGCCCCGCCAGCCCCCGACGGGGTGAGCATCGTCGCAACCCGCACCGCCGCCCCGCTCAACGCCTCCTCGGCCAGGAACGCCGGGATCGATCTCGCAAGCGGCGCCTACATCACCTTCCTGGACGATGACGACTACTACCTGCCAGGGAAGATCGAGAAACAGACGCAAGCCTGTCTCGACCACCCCGAGGCCGGCTTTTGCGTGATCGATTCCGAGCACCACAAATCGGGCTCGGTCACGCGAAGCGGGATCAGCGAAATGGACCGCCTGGATCTCGTGCTCCTCAACCGCCCCATCCATACCAATTGCCTTTTCGTGCGCGCCGATATTCTGCGCAAGGAGCGGTTCAACGACCGGCTCGACAAATACACCGACCTTCACCTCACCTATCGGCTTTTTGAGAAATATCAGGGCGTGAAGGCGGACGGGGTCGGCTCCGTATGGGACATGCGCGACGCCGGCGACCAGATCACCAATTCAAGGTTCCTGACGAAATTGCGGGATGCAAGACGCAATCAGCGCAACTGGAAGATCCTCTGCGAGGACTTTGCACATTTGATTAATCCGGACCCGCGCTTGCGCATCATGTATTACGGCAAGCAGGCGGTGCTTTCCGTGCTGACGATGAAACCGGCTGAGGCGGCGCGATACGGATTGGCCGCAATCGGCCTGACCGACATTCCGCACAAGTCGTATACCCCCTGAGCCTTCGCCGTCGCGCTATTTCAGATGGCGCGCTTCTTTATCGTTAAGCCGCATGACGACTTTCCGGCGCCAGCCTTCAAGGGGCAGACGTCGCGAAACGATATCAGCAAGCGTCAGCGCGAGCCCGTTGCGGCGAACAGAAAACATCAAACGCCCCCAGCGGTGCCCTGCGTTGAGCGCAACACGCTCCAATGTATTCGGAACGATCGCGCCGTATCCTGACGGTTCGTAACCGGCCGCCTCCAGCATCGCGCCGACGCGCCCCTCGACAAGCCCCACTTCGCGGCGGGATTGTTCGCGTTTCCATTGATAGAGCAACGATGGGTCCGGTGCGCTGTAGGTCGATTGATCAGGATAGGACAGCATCGCCGCGTCATAAGGAACGCCGAGAAATGCGCACAAGCTCCCTAGTTCTCGAGACGGCTCGGTAACCAGCGTTTCGTTTTTGATTTCGTAAATCCGGTCCGCAGGTACGAGCCGGCGCAGCCGGTCAAACGATTGTTCCGAGCGAATCCAGTGATCGGCTCCATGATAGACGTTTCCCGCCCATCCCATGCCGATTGATGATCGCGCTACATCGCGCGGATCGCGCAGGATATGAACGTAACGCGCATTCGGAAACACCGCCGGAATGCGTTCGAAATTACGGTGAATATTGATCGAGAGTCGCTTATCGGGCCGACGCAGGGTGTCGACAAACGAGTGAACCAGCGCCGGATAATCAAGAGCGTCGTTAACCGGCATCCCGGTCGACAGGAAGATACGGTCAAGTTTCAGCTGTTCGCGATAGGCGACGACATCTCTGTCCGGACACTCGAACAGAAAGTCCATCTCCCCGGGATTACTCAAGGCCGGATGGTGATTGAGCATCAGGCGGAGCAGCGTTGTGCCGGAGCGCAACGCGCCGCAGATAAAAACGATTTCGCCCTCTTCGGAAAACTCGTTGTCCGACATTTGCTGATCCGGTGTTTCGTTCATGCACGGCGCCTCTAACTACCCAAGATGTCATGATTCCGCTGCGCACATGCTGCGCTGGAGGCGGCGGCGCAAACAAAAAGACGGCCCCGAAGGACCGCCTTTTCGCAATTCGTAAACCGTCGCCGGCTTATTCGGCGGCGTCGGCGCTCGCTTCCGGCTCTGCAACCGTCTCCGCCGGCGGCAGGGCCGCAGCGGCGAGGTTTTCGCGCTGGGCGAGAAGCTCCGCGTCGCGACGTTCGGCGTCAAGCTGGCGGCGGGACATGGCGCCGCCGGTGCCCGCCGGGATAAGCCGGCCGACGATGACGTTCTCCTTAAGGCCCTCAAGCGCATCGACCTTGCCGTTGACCGCCGCATCGGTGAGTACGCGCGTCGTTTCCTGGAACGACGCCGCCGAGATGAACGACCGGGTCTGCAGCGACGCCTTGGTGATGCCGAGCAGCACCGGCACAGCCTTCGCCGGGGTCTTGCCCATATCTTCAAGCTTGGCGTTCGCTTCTTCGAATTCCAGCTTGTCGATCTGTTCTTCCTTGAGGAAGAGCGAGTCGCCCGGCTCGGTGATCTCGACCTTCTGCAGCATCTGACGAACAATCACTTCAATGTGCTTGTCGTTGATCGGCACGCCTTGCAGTCGGTACACTTCCTGGATCTCGTCGATCAGGAAGTCGGCAAGCGCCTCGATCCCCATAATCTGGAGGATATCGTGCGGCGCCGGATTGCCGTCCATGAGATACTCGCCCTTGGCGATGAAATCGCCGTCCTGAACAGCGATGTGCTTGCCTTTCGGGACGAGATAGTCGGACGGCTCGCGGCTCTCATCGGTTGGAATGATCCGGATACGACGCTTGTTCTTGTAGTCGCGTCCGAATTCAACCTTGCCATCGACATCGGCGATGATCGCGTGATCCTTCGGCCGGCGCGCTTCGAACAGTTCCGCAACACGCGGCAGACCGCCGGTGATGTCGCGGGTCTTGGCGCCTTCCGTCGGGATACGCGCGATGGCGTCGCCCGGCGCAATCTCTTCGCCGTCCTCGACGGAGAGAATAGCGCCGACCGGCAGCACGTATCTCGCCTCACCGCCGGATGACAGCGTTTCGAGTTTGCCGTTCGCCTTTTCGATAGCAACCGCCGGCTTCATGTCCGCCGCACGCGGGTTGGCGCGCCAGTCGGTGACGACGCGGCTCGCGATGCCGGTTGCTTCGTCGGCGACGACCTGCATCGAGAAACCTTCCTGAAGGTCTTCGAATTTCACCTTGCCGGCGACCTCGGTGAGGATCGGCATGGTGTAGGGGTCCCAGTCCGCGAGGCGCTGGCCGCGCGTCACGGCGTCATTGTTGTCGACGCGCAGTTTTGCGCCGTAGGAGACTTTGTAGGACGCATGCTCCTTGCCGTCGGAACCGATGATCTTGACCAGCGTGTTCCGGCCCATGACCATCAGATCCCCTTGGGAGTTCTTCACGACATTGCGGCCTTCGAGCTTGATGACGCCTTCGTGGCTCGCTTCGATGAAGGAAGTGTCGCCGACCTGCGCCGTGCCGCCGACGTGGAACGTCCGCATGGTGAGCTGCGTGCCAGGTTCGCCAATCGACTGGGCGGCGATAACGCCGACCGCTTCGCCGATATTGACGTGACTGCCGCGAGCAAGATCGCGACCGTAGCACTTGGCGCAGATGCCGGATTTTGAATCGCAGGTCAGCACCGAGCGTACGCGAATTTTCTGGACGCCCGAGCCTTCGATTTCTTCCGATTGCGCTTCGTCCACTTCATCGCCGGCCTTGCCGAGCATCTCGCCGCTTTCAGGATGCTGAATATCCTCAAGCAGCGTGCGGCCGAGAATGACCTGGCTCAGCGGCACGATGATTTCGCCCGACCGGACGACAGCTTCCATCGTGATGCCGTTTTCAGTGCCGCAGTCATCTTCGCGAACGATGCAGTCCTGCGCGACATCGACAAGGCGGCGGGTCAGGTAACCGGAGTTCGCGGTCTTGAGCGCGGTGTCCGCAAGACCTTTCCGGGCGCCGTGCGTCGAGTTGAAGTATTCAAGAACGGTCAGACCTTCCTTGAAGTTGGACGTAATCGGCGTTTCGATGATCTCGCCTGACGGTTTGGCCATCAGGCCGCGCATGGCGCCAAGCTGACGCATCTGGGTGGGCGAACCGCGCGCGCCAGAATGCGACATCATATAGATGGAGTTCGGCTCTTTCTGGCGTTTGCTCTCGGGATCGAACTTCGTCTCGGAAATTTCCACCATCATGGCGTCGGCGATTTTATCCGTACACTTCGCCCAGGCGTCGATGACCTTGTTGTATTTCTCGCCGCGGGTGATCAGACCTTCCGCATATTGCTGTTCGAAATCGCTGACCTGCGCGCGCGTTTCATCAACAAGCGCCTTTTTGGCCTGCGGAATGATGACATCGTCCTTGCCGAAGGAAATGCCTGCCTTGCAGGCTTCCTTGAAGCCGAGATCCATAATGTGGTCGGCGAAGATGACCGTCTTCTTCTGACCGCAGTGGCGGTAGACGATATCGATCAGACCCTGAATGGTTTTCTTCGTCAGGAGTTTGTTGACCACGGCGAAAGGCACATTGGAATCGCGCGGCAGTACTTGCGCGACCTTCATGCGGCCCGGCGTCGTTTCGACGATTTCGCGATAGGGGTTTCCGTCTTCATCGACGCTTTCCCAGCGCGCCTTGATTTTCGCGTGCATCGTCACGACGCCTGCGTTCAGAGCGTGCTCAATCTCTTCAATCGTGCCGAACACCTTGCCTTCGCCCGGCTCGCCTTCTTTTTCCATCGTGATGTAATAAAGACCGAGAACGATGTCCTGGCTCGGCACGATGATCGGCTTGCCGTTAGCAGGCGACAGGATGTTGTTGGTCGACATCATCAGAACGCGCGCTTCAAGCTGCGCCTCGAGCGACAACGGCACATGAACAGCCATCTGGTCGCCGTCGAAGTCGGCGTTGAACGCCGTACAGACCAGCGGGTGAAGCTGGATCGCCTTGCCCTCGATCAGTTTCGGCTCGAACGCCTGAATGCCGAGGCGGTGCAGCGTCGGCGCCCGGTTGAGCATGACCGGGTGCTCGCGGATAACTTCGTCGAGAATATCCCAGACTTCGGGACGCTCTTTCTCAACCAGTTTCTTGGCCTGCTTGACGGTTGCGGAAAGCCCCTTGGCGTCGAGACGCGAATAGATGAACGGCTTGAACAGTTCGAGCGCCATCTTTTTCGGCAGGCCGCATTCGTGAAGTTTAAGTTCCGGACCGACGACGATCACCGAACGGCCGGAATAATCGACGCGCTTGCCGAGCAGGTTCTGGCGGAACCGGCCCTGCTTGCCTTTCAGCATGTCGGAGAGCGACTTCAGCGGACGCTTGTTGGTGCCGGTGATGACGCGGCCGCGGCGGCCGTTGTCGAACAGCGCATCGACCGATTCCTGCAGCATGCGCTTTTCGTTACGCACGATGATGTCCGGCGCGCGCAGCTCAATCAGGCGCTTCAGGCGATTGTTGCGGTTGATCACCCGGCGATAAAGATCATTGAGATCCGACGTCGCGAAGCGGCCGCCGTCGAGCGGCACCAGCGGGCGCAGTTCCGGCGGGATGACCGGGATCACCGTCATGATCATCCATTCCGGACGGTTGCCGGATTCGATGAAGGCGGTGAGCAGCTTCAAGCGCTTCGCCAGCTTTTTGGTTTTCAGCTCGCTCGTCGAATCGGCGATCTCAACGCGCATCTTCTCGGCTTCCGCATCGAGATCGATGTTGCTGAGAATTTCACGGATCGCTTCGGCGCCGATGCCGGCGGTGAAGCTGTCCTCGCCAAACTCTTCCTGCGCCTGCAGGTACTCCTCCTCGGTGAGAAGCTGGTTCGGCGACATCGGGGTCAGGCCCGGCTCGATGACGATATATTGTTCGAAATAAAGAACGCGCTCCACATCCTTCAGCGTCATGTCGAGCATCAGCGAGATGCGGGACGGCAGCGACTTCAGGAACCAGATATGGGCGACCGGCGCGGCGAGCTCGATATGGCCCATGCGGTCGCGGCGCACCTTGGTGAGCGTCACTTCAACGCCGCACTTTTCGCAAGTGATGCCCTTGTACTTCATGCGCTTGTACTTGCCGCACAGGCATTCGTAGTCCTTCACAGGACCGAAGATGCGGGCGCAAAAGAGCCCGTCCCGCTCCGGCTTGAAGGTGCGGTAGTTGATCGTTTCAGGCTTTTTGATTTCGCCGAACGACCAGGAGAGAATTTTCTCCGGGCTCGCCAGCGAAATGCGGATCTGGTTGAACGTCTGAACAGGCGCGGCCGGGTTGAAGACGTTCAAGAGTTCCTGGGACATGTGGGCCTCTCATTCGGTTGCGGATGATCAGTCCGCGAGTAACAAGTTAACAACGAAACGCGGGCGGGCGGTTTTGCCGCCTACCCGGTTTGCAGCTCGACATTGAGGCCGAGCGAACGCATCTCTTTGACGAGGACGTTAAAGCTTTCGGGAATACCGGCTTCGAAACTGTCGTCCCCACGGACGATCGCCTCGTAAACTTTGGTGCGGCCGGCGACGTCGTCCGACTTCACCGTCAGCATTTCCTGCAGCGTGTACGCGGCGCCGTAGGCTTCGAGCGCCCAGACTTCCATTTCGCCGAAGCGCTGGCCGCCGAACTGGGCCTTGCCGCCCAGCGGCTGCTGCGTGACGAGCGAGTACGGACCGATCGAGCGCGCGTGGATCTTGTCGTCGACCAGGTGATGCAGCTTCAAGAGATACTTGTAGCCGACCGTCACCTTGCGCTTGAACGCTTCGCCGGTGCGCCCGTCGAACAGCGCCACCTGCCCGGACTCTTCAAGCCCGGCCCGTTTCAGCATTTCGACGATGTCGCCTTCATGGGCGCCGTCGAACACTGGCGTTGCAATCGGCACGCCGCGGACAAGGTTGCCGCCAAGCTCCATCAGTTCTTCGTTGGAACGCGGCAGCACCTGCTCTTCGCCATAGATATCTTTAATCTTGGCGGTCAGGTCCTCGCGAGTAGCCGAGCCGGCGTTCCATTCTTCGAGAATGCCGCCGATCTGCCGGCCGAGACCGCGACAGGCCCAGCCAAGATGGGTTTCGAGAATCTGCCCGACATTCATCCGCGACGGCACGCCGAGCGGGTTCAACACGATATCGACCGGCGTTCCGTCTTCAAGGAACGGCATGTCTTCCATCGGCGCGATCTTGGAGATGACGCCCTTGTTGCCGTGGCGCCCGGCCATCTTGTCGCCCGGCTGCAGCTTGCGCTTCACCGCCACGAAGACCTTGACCATCTTCATCACGCCCGGCGGCAGCTCGTCGCCGCGCTTGAGCTTGTCGACCTTGTCGTCGAAGCGCGCTTCAAGACGGGACTTGGATTCGTCGAACTGCTTTTTAAGCGCTTCGATCTCGGCCATCGCCTTGTCGTTGGCGAGAGCGAGCTTCCACCACTGGCCTTTCGAAAGCTGCTCTTCAAGGACAGCTTCAGTAATCTTGCCTTTCTCGAAACCCTTCGGTCCCGAGACGGCGTCCTTGTTAAGCAGAAGCGGCTTCAGGCGGCCGTAAATGTTGCGCTCGAGGATCGCGAGTTCGTCGTCGCGGTCTTTGGCAAGACGTTCGACTTCTTCACGCTCGATCGAAACCGCGCGCTCGTCCTTGTCGACGCCGTGACGGTTGAAAACGCGCACTTCAACGACCGTGCCCGCAACGCCCGGCGGCAGTTTGAGCGAGGTATCGCGTACATCGGCGGCTTTTTCACCGAAGATCGCGCGCAGAAGTTTTTCTTCCGGCGTCATCGGCGATTCACCTTTCGGCGTGATCTTGCCGACGAGAATATCGCCCGGGTGGACTTCGGCGCCGATGGCGACGATGCCCGCCTCGTCAAGATTGCGTAAGGCTTCTTCCGAAACGTTCGGAATGTCGCGGGGGATTTCTTCCGGCCCGAGCTTGGTGTCCCGCGCCATCACTTCAAATTCCTCGATATGGATTGAAGTAAAGACGTCGTCGCGCACGATGCGCTCGGAGATCAGGATCGAGTCCTCGAAGTTGTAGCCGTTCCACGGCATGAACGCGACGAGCACGTTCTTGCCGAGCGCCAGTTCGCCAAGATCCGTCGACGGACCGTCGGCAATAATGTCGCCTTCGCGAACGAGATCGCCGATCTTCACCAGCGGACGCTGGTTGATGCAGGTGTTCTGGTTCGAACGCTGGAACTTTCTGAGGTTATAGATGTCGACGCCCGGCTTGGTCGGATCGTTTTCCTCCGTCGCGCGCACAACGATACGCTGCGCATCGACCTGTTCGACAACGCCCGGACGGCGCGCCGCGACCGCAGCGCCGGAATCGCGCGCCACAATCGATTCCATGCCGGTGCCGACGAAGGGCGCTTCGGCCTGCAGGAGCGGCACAGCCTGACGCTGCATGTTCGAGCCCATCAGCGCGCGGTTGGCGTCGTCGTTCTCAAGGAACGGAATGAGCGCCGCGGCGACCGACACGAGCTGCTTCGGCGAAACGTCGATATAGGCGACGTCTTCGCGCGCCACGAGCGTCGCTTCGCCGGCGATCCGGCAGTTGACGTATTCGTTAGCGAGGCGGCCTTCCTCGTCCACTTCGGCGTTCGCCTGAGCGATGGCGAAGCGCTGTTCTTCCATCGCTGAAAGATAAACGACAGAATCCGTCACCTTGCTGTCGACAACCCTGCGGTACGGGCTTTCAATAAAGCCGTACTTGTTGACTTGCGCATGGGTCGCGAGGCTGTTGATGAGACCGATATTCGGGCCTTCCGGCGTCTCAATCGGGCAAATACGGCCATAGTGCGTCGGGTGCACGTCGCGGACTTCAAAGCCGGCGCGCTCGCGCGTCAGACCGCCCGGCCCAAGCGCTGACATGCGGCGCTTGTGGGTGATCTCGGACAAGGGATTCGTCTGGTCCATGAACTGCGAAAGCTGCGAGGAGCCGAAGAACTCGCGCACCGCCGCCGCCGCCGGCTTTGCGTTGATCAGATCGTGCGGCATCAGCGTGTCGAGTTCGGCGGACGACATGCGCTCCTTGATGGCGCGCTCCATCCGGAGAAGCCCGATGCGATACTGGTTCTCCATCAGCTCGCCGACCGAGCGCACCCGGCGGTTGCCGAGATTGTCGATGTCGTCGATGTCCCCGCGGCCGTCGCGCAGATCGACGAGGGTGCGAAGAACGGCGAGAATGTCTTCCTTGCGCAGGGTGCGCAAAGTGTCTTCCGTCTCAAAGCCGAGACGAATGTTCATCTTCACCCGGCCGACGGAGGAAAGGTCGTAGCGTTCCGGATCGAAGAACAACGAGAAGAACAGGCCTTCCGCCGTTTCAAGGGTCGGCGGTTCGCCCGGGCGCATGACGCGATAGATATCGATTAGCGCCATTTCGCGATTGTTGTTTTTGTCCGCGGAAAGCGTGTTGCGCATATATGCGCCGATATTCACGTGATCGACATCGATCGTATCGAAGGCGTTGACGCCGATCTCTTCAAAAGTTTCGAGATGATCGGCAGTAATTTCCTCGCCGGCCTCGGCGTAGATTTCGCCGGTGTCGAAATTCACGAGATCGGAAGCGAAGAACCGGCCGATCATTTCCTCATTGGTGAGGAGGAGATCCTTGAGCCCGTCTTCCGCAAGTTTCTTGGCGCCCCGCGCAGAAAGTTTTGTCCCGGCTTCGAACACCACGTCGCCGTTCTTGGCGCTGACGAGATCGCGCTCGATCATCACGCCTTTCCAGCGCTCCGGATTGTACGGCATCGTCCAGCCGGCTTTGACCTTCTTGTGCTGCACGCGGGTGGAGAACTCGTCGAGAATTTCTTCCTGATCCATGCCGAGCGCATAAAGG
>CAJXLJ010000065.1 GCA_913055785.1 uncultured Parvularculaceae bacterium
GGGGCGGAGCGAGCCGCCATCAATACTGCAACTCCAGTCGCCGGGTCCGCCATTCGGCAGCACGCCGACGTCAAACCCCGGAGGAAGCGTGTCATAAACGGTCAGCACATCGCCAGGATCAATGGAGCTGAGATGATTGGTGACGAGGATGACGAATTGCATCGCCTGACCCGTTTCAGCAATGACGCTGTAGGGGTTTTCGACGCCATTGACGATCGCTGATTTTTTCAGCTGTACGTCATGCCCAACTATAATCTCAACACAATCTTCGTTATGTTTACCGGCAAGTTGGAAATCCGTATCAGGAGCTATTCCTGGATCAGGCGGCGTCAGATCATCCGGCTCGGTGTCGCCATCAGGAAACAGGACGGGCTGCGGCATTGCGCTCGCGCAATTTTCATAAAAGCCAGGCTTATTGGCGGCAACCGGAATTGTGATAGTGTCAAGCGCAACTGGAGACAACGGGCTGCCTTCTTGAGCGACCGGCCCATAAGTGCAACTTACCGTAAGGGAACAATTCCAGTCCGGGTTCTGCGATGAGAGCAAAGACGGATCACTGACGCTGATATTAACCGGCAACGGGTCCCGCATTACGATCTCAACGCGCGACGGATCAATTTCCCCTGCCCAGTTTTCGATATCAATCAGGAACTCAAATGGTTCGCTAATACTGGCGCCAAAGTCGAAATCAACTTCGTTGCCGCCGCCTTGTGTCAGTAAGTCCTTTTTGAGATGGATATTACCTTGAACAAACGCCCAGACACACCAGATATTATTAGAAGGATTTCCGTCGACAACTACGGCTATCGCCACAGTGTGGCAATTTTTAAACCAGCCAATCTTGTTGCCGCGAAACTCCCATTCGATCACTGGAAGCTTGAATCCGTGCGATTGGTCCAGCGGCGTTGGGCTGAAACCAGGATCAGCAAGCACATTGATCAAATCACAGCGCAAGGAATTGAACGGCGACGCATTGTTTGATGATTCCGTACACTGCCAACTCGAATCTGATGTTACTGCGTTGGCTACGGGAACGTATCCTTCATGCAACACATCGTCGGTTACAGTGACGCCATTAGGCGGAACAGCGATCGACTTGCCATAATTTCGAGGCTGCAATGAAAAGATTAGCGGATCGTCATTACTCAACGTTGATGGATCGTCCCAACGCACCCAGTTCTTATTTTTGCGCTTTCGAGCGCCGACGTCATAACCAATTGCATTGACGGCGCAGACCGAATTGTGGTCGAGGACGGCGCCATTAATGTCTTTAACATCGACACTCATGCAGGTCTGCTGCGTTCCGGCGACGGTTGTTACCACAGGCACGCTGAAACCCTGAGGCGCTGTTCCGGAGAAATCCGGTCCAACATAGGTACATATAAAAGAATCCCCACCCATTTCATTTATGGTCGTTTCACAAGACCAGCCCCCGCCCCAGCCGCCATATGTCGCCGCCAGATCCGGATCGAACTGAGTGCCAGGCGGAAGCTCGCCAGACACGATCAACTGATCTGGCGCAGAAAGGCTGCGTCCAGTTAAATTCTGCAATAAGATATCGAATGTGTACGGAACATTAAGATCGAGTTGTTGCGAGTTCGGAGCAAGATCGATTGCAAAACCAGGCTCGACAGAGCAGGTATGCAAAACAGCATAGTCAACATTGGTATCGTCCTGGAACAGGAGGCCTGCGCGACGGTGCAAATCCATCATTGGCCGCAAGTCGCGATCGATATAGTCCGGATCCGCCGACGACGTGATTGATGCAATCGGCAATCCAGGCGTCGTTACGGTAAAATCATGCCGGATTTCAAAAGCCGGATAGTCCCAATCGGCGGCGAGCATGCCCTCCCCGATTATCGAGTCATTCCCAATACCGCGCCCCCAGGTTGTGGGATTGCCGAGGATTTCGCCGTTGGCGTCGGCAAACATTAGCCACATGGCGTCATTACGTTCGAGACGCTGAGGAATATTGATGTACGCACCATTTGGCTTGGTTGGCGGCTGTCGGACTGGGCGACCGCCAACATCAAGCCCCACTTTGGCAAACCGGCGCGTTTGCGGGATCGCTGTCAGGTCAAACTTTTGGATAAAAGCCTTGGTAGATAGGCTATCTTGATCAAATTCTCGATTAGTTGGGAATGGCAAGGGAGAATATTTGTCCTTGTACCGGTCCTGATAAAACAATTGCATTTCATCATGCGGGGCGGACGCGTCGTAACTGGTTGTGTAGTGATCAGGATCGCCGGCGACAAAGGCCGTATAGGTTTGTCCAGGAGAGCAATACTCCGCCTTGCGGTTAACGAAATTGTTCCCTGTAAACGCCGTGGCGTCGCCGGGTTCCACCAGGATCGCGCCAGGCGTCGGCGATACCTGTTTCCAGTACTGATTGGTTGAAGGCGTAGGCGCGCCTGCAACCGGACCGTAAGGCGACTCCGCCAGCTGCCACTCGCCCCAACCTACGCGAATGGAATAATAACCATTGGCATCCGTGACGGCTGAATAGGCTGGATGCCCGGCATATTGCGGCGGCGCTCCGGCCGAAACGTCGTAAGCAGATATCATCCACCCAACGAGCGGCGCATCGCCAACACCGTCTCCGTCCGTGTCTTCCAATTTTTGTCCGGTGATGGTCGCTTGCCAGGCGGCGCCGCGCATTTCATAAATGGCTGCGCCACAATCCAGCCGGGGCGTTTCGATCAACGGATCGCGATGATCTTCAACGGAAATTCCCGTCGATTTAAGGATTGAAGCGAATGTCGCCGCCCTGCTCGCCGACGGCGGCATGACGCCAGCCGCAGCGGCTTGTTCCGCAACCAATGCAATGCATCCGGCCACATGAGGGGCGGCCATCGACGTGCCTGACAAATGCTTCAGATTATTCGAAAGCGGTCCGTACACAGCCTGAATGCCTGCGCCAGGCGCCAACATGTCGAGCGTATAGTCAGTATTGTCCTGCGCCGCCTGCGAAAATGACGCAGTCACGTCCCACTTGTTGGTTGCGCCGACGCTAATAACATCAACATCCAAGCCAGTCGTTGACGTGAAGTCGATGCAGGCCGGAAATTTTATTCGGTCATAATGGCTGTCGTTTCCGCTGGAGGCGATGACACTCACTCCATCAGCCGCCAAATCTTCTAGTTCCGTTTTAAGACCATTCGCACCCGTGCCGCCGCCTGTTCCGCAATCGCCCGCATCATCACGCCCTAGGCTCATATTGACGGCAATAATCCGATCACCGGCAGTGTCGCCGTTGTCGATGCCAAGATTATACCAATAAACATAGCCAAGCGATGATTTGATATCACTGTCATAGGCAAAAACTTTCGTTCCTTTACCAACGAAAGTCTGAATAGCGACGATTGACGCTCCCGGCGCTACGCCCGGCCGCAATGAATTACCGCTGACAATGCCTGCGACATGCGTGCCATGGTCACATGAACCTTGCGCGGAGCATGTTGTGGCTGAGCCTGCGTCATTATACATGCCTGTTGGCGTGGAGACCCCGCTCGCACATAGGCTATGCTCGTATTGTGAAACATCCGGCGTGGAAAAACAGGCCTCCGCCTGAATACTGAGCCCCGCCGTACCCCATACGCCATTGTCAATGACAGCAACAGCATACCCTGCGCCCGTTAACGCGTTATTGTTGCCATCGTTATTCCATGGGGGTATCGCGTGAATAACTTCGAGCGATTCCTGCAGCATCAAATCATTGATACGATCTTCAAAAACGCCAACGACCTTTGGGTGTGTTTGCAGCCGCTTTAATTCCCTGAGGGACCGGACAGTGGCGACAATCGCCTTTGTATATGGGAGGGCTCGCAGACGGTCGCTGCCGACCACTTCGGTCAATTCTACGATGAAAGCAGCTTTCTCGACCTCGATTTCCTGAATTGAGCGACGTTTCCCGTCAGCACTTTGCGCGCTGATATCAAGTTCGACTATATAGTCGACTGCAATCCCTTTTCGTAGACGCTGTTTCGCCGTCAAATCTTCAATGGCGATTTCATCGCCGAAAATGTCTGGAAAAAAGCCGCGAACTAAATCAGTATTGAGAGTTAATTTAACTCCCCAAACAATCAGCCCGATTAGCACTATCGCCACAACAAAGCGGAATATTCCGGCTAGTTTCTTCATCCCCGTTACCCCCTCGAACGGCGCTGAACACAACTATGCGCGGTGACAAAACTCTATTTTGCCAGTTCAACAAACAATCTAAGACACAAACACTTGCACGTTACCAGCGAAATTGTATTGAAAGCAGGTGTATAATTTTGTGCGCTTGCAAATATAATTCATTCATAGTTCTAAACTCTTATCTATACCATACCTTGAAAACAAACAGGTCGGGGCAAGTATTCTAGCAAAACCAATAAAGTAGACACTCTTTGCAAAAAGCAAGATTTAGGCAATTCTCTTATTTTGCAATGCATCACAGCAGGAATAAGTAATTAACTCGCCAAATTGAATTTGGCCCTAATTGCTCAAGTTCCCAATAAAATTTTTCCCAACACTCTAGTAACTGCCGCCGTTTTTCCAACCGATCAGATCTCTGGTAAGTGCGTACGGTTTCAGTATCGACGGCATGACCGAGCGCGGCTTCTTTATCTTCATATTCCGCATCTGTCTTTTTCTCGACCCAGGTTCTGAATGTCGCTCGAAAACCGTGAGGCCGCGCTTCAAAACCCTTTCGCTCCATCCAACACGACATCGTTGCGTTTGACATTGCCCGCCCTGTCGGCAATGGGAATAAAAGGCGCTTGTTTGCGTCGCCATCAATTGTTTCATAAGCCTCGTCGATTACGCGTAGCACCCAGTCACTAGCGGAATACGATGTTCGCACCCGCTCTTCTGTCTATCTTCCGGCAACATCCATATGTCCCCGTCGACTTCATCATGTGTCGCCAACCACACCTCGCTTGTTCGAGCGACGGTGAGTATCAGGAACCGGAGCGCTAATGCAGAGTTCGACTCCTCGTTGCACAGCATCTGGTAGAAAGCTGGCGCTTCTGAATAGGGAAGCGATGGGATGTGTTTTATGATGCGCTGTTGTTTCCCTAGCTGCACCCTCGCCTTCATCGCCGCTTGAACATCGACGTCAAGATCAAGCGCTACTGCATGTTGCCACGTTAAATTAAGGCGACTTAGCGCCTTCCGCACCGCTTCCGGCTTTTCATGCCAGATCGGATCAAGAACCGTCTTGATCATATGCTGATCCATATCTTCGACAGCGCGTTGTCCAATTTTCGGGATCACGTGGACATTTAACGCGGAAAACCAACGGCTGGCTTTTCCGCCGCCTTTTAATTCCGCTTGCTAGCGTCAAAACAGCTTTGAACAGCCCCCTTGACTGTCATTCACTGTTTTAGTTGGTATTTGAGCTTCGCGCGCGCTTCTATTGGATCAATGCCATCTCGAACTTGCTTTCGTGCAAGCAAGGTTTGGTCCCTCGCCTCTGCAATTGAAACTTCGGGCCAAGACCCCAGACCCATTTCCCTTCGTCGGCCCGAAACAACAATTCGAAGAAACCAGCGGCCGCGATCTTTGTGGTATTTGACCAACCATAAGCCGTGGCCGTCAGCGTATTTGCCTGGGCCATGGGATTTGGCTTTCGCATGCGTGAGAACCTTGTATCGCATTCCGCAAGAAATAGCCCAAAACGAATGAAAATTGAACCACCTTTTTATCCACCTTTAATGATGCGAAACAGTGAAAATCTTTGTTCCGCGATGTGAAAGTGGGCTCCAATTATTTCCGTTAAATCAAATCGTTATGATGCATTATGTTTACCTATGCCCCAAGAATGGAAGTGTTCTCCTGGGCACCATTCGCCGGAGCGTTTACGCCGGCAATTCGTAATCCTTGAACATTTTCCTGAGTTCGGTTTTCAGGACCTTGCCGGTCGAACCGATCGGAATCGCATCGACGAATTCAACGGCGTTGGGCCAGGCGATCTTGTCGAGTTTCGGCTTGATGAATTCGAGGATGCCTTCCGCAGACGCCCTCGCCCCTTCTTTCTTGACGACGATCAGGAGCGGACGCTCCTGCCATTTCGGATGATGAACGCCGATCACGCCGGCCTGGGCGACATCCGGATGCAAAAGCGCTGCGTTTTCAATTTCAATCGACGAAACCCATTCGCCGCCGGTCTTGATGACGTCCTTTGAACGGTCCGTGATCTGCAGGAAGCCCTCAGGGTCGATGGTGGCGACATCGCCAGTGTCGAACCAGCCGTCCGCGGTCAGCGTCGGCGCGCTCGCCTTGTAATACTCCTTGATGATCCAGGGGCCTCGGACCTGAAGATTGCCTTCGCATTCTCCATTGCAATCAAGGACATGACCGTCAGGGCCGACAATCCGCATATCCACAAACGGGAGCGCCCGGCCGGCTTTGAGCTGATACGGCAGGCGTTCGTCGATCGGCAGTTTCGCAATGTGGGGCGGCAGCACATTGACGGTGCCGATCGGCGACATCTCTGTCATGCCCCAGCCCTGCTGCAGTTCGACGCCGTATTTTTCAAAACCGCGCACCAGCGCTTCAGGAAGCGCCGACCCGCCGCACAAACCTTTTTTAAGATAAGGCAGTTCCTTGCCGGTCTTTTCGAGATACTGCAGCAATCCGAGCCAGACGGTCGGCACGCCTGCGGAATAAGTGACCTTTTCGCTCTCGAAGAGTTCGTAGAGCCCTTCGCCATCGAGACGCGGCCCCGGATAGACCTGCTTGATGCCGACCATCAGACAGGAATAGGGCGTGTTCCAGGCGTTGACGTGGAACATCGGCACGACAGGAAGCAGCACGTCGCCTTCCTGCATGCACATCGCCGTCGGCAGAGACGCAGCGAAGGATTGCAGCACCAGCGCGCGATGCGAATAGACGACGCCTTTGGGATCCCCGGTGGTGCCCGACGTGTAGCACATGGCGACCGCCGTGTTCTCATCGAACTCGGGCCAGTCGAAACTTTCGCTCTCGCCGCCGATCAGCTCTTCGTATGCGACTGCGCCATCGCCTGCCTCGCCCGCATACTCGGCGTCGGTCAGGACATAATAGCCTTTGACGGATTTCAGATGCGGGCGCATCGCGGCGACAAGCGGCGCGAATGTCGTGTCGTAAAAGAGATAGTCGTCCTCGGCGTGGTTGATGACGAAGGTCGCGTTCTCAGGCCCGAGGCGCGGATTCACCGTATGCAGGATCGCCCCAAGCCCGCCAACGGCGTAATAGAGCTCGAACTGCCGATAGGTGTTCCAGCCGATGACGCCAATCCGGTCGCCCTTCTTCACGCCGATACTGGAGAGCGCGTTGGCGAGCTTTTGAATGCGCTTCGCGGCGTCGCCGATCGTGTAACGGTGGATCGGCCCCTCAACTGTGCGCGTCACGATTTCCGTATGCCGGAAATTGCGCATGGCGTGTTTGAGGATCTCGGTCGTCAACAGCGGCCGGTCCATCATCAATCCCATCATTTCGGCGTTCTCCCTGAAGCGTATTGTTTTCTCTATAAAATCCTGCGACGCGCCCGCGGTCAAACGGGACAACTGCTTTTTTCGCAAAAGACTACGCAACGGCGTCGATTTTCAGCAGATTATAGCCGGCTTTCAGGTCAGCCGCGCGATTTCCTCAGCGAGAATCGAATCCGTTCTCGCCGCATCAGGAAAGTCTTCCTCCACCCAGCGCCGGTCGACGGCGGCGAGGATGCGCGCCACTGCGGGGCCCGGCGGGACGCCCTTTTCGACAATATGCCGGCCGGAGACCGCAAGCTCGGGAACCGTCCAGCGGTCGGCGAAGGCGGCAAGACGCCGATACTCCTCTTCGCCGATCGCCTCGAAGGCGCAGGCGGCCACTGCGGCGTCCTGAAAGACGTCCTTGCCGAGCCGGTAGATCAGCGCGCGCAACGTCCTGTCTTCTAGACCGGCCTCGATTTCCGGCGCAGCAGCAAGCGCTCTCGAGCGGATCGCCTTTTCCGCGTTGGAAAGGCGCAACCGCGCGCCGATCCCGTCGCCGCCTTCCCCAAAAAGCGCCGCCAGCGCCACCGGCGCGGCTGAAGCAGGCGCAATGTCTTTCACCCGCTCGAGCGCCGGGATATTCGCTGGCGCGGGCCAGATTTCAGCGAGAACGCCGCTCTCCTGCATCGCAGATAGCGCGTTCGCGGCGCGCGGCAGGGACAGGATCGACAGAAACTCCGCGCCGACCCGCTCGGCGGAAAGCTTGCCGATGCCGGCTTTACGTTCCGTACACGCCGCAAGGCCCGGCGCATCGAAACGCTCGGCGAACCGCGCCGTGAACCGGAAGAAACGCAGGATGCGAAGATAGTCTTCCTCGATGCGGCGAGCGGGATCGCCGATAAAACGCACCCTTCGCGCAGCGATGTCTTCAAGGCCGCCGGCGATATCGAAAAGTTCGCCGCCAGGCGTCAGGTAAATCGCATTGATGGTGAAATCGCGCCGCCCGGCGTCGAGCGCCCAGTCTTTTGAAAAGGCGACGGTGGCGCGCCGCCCGTCCGTCGATACATCCGCGCGCAGGGTCGTCACCTCGACGCCCTGATGGTCGGCGATCGCCGTCACCGTGCCGTGCTCAATTCCGGTCGGCGCCGAGCGCAGCCCGGCCCGGCTCAGGGCGTCCACCACCGCATCCGGCGTCAACGTGGTCGCAACGTCGAAATCCTTGGGCCTGTCGCCGAACAGGCTGTCGCGCACGCAGCCGCCGACATAACGCGCGCCGCCGGGCGCCGCGGCTTCGAGTGCGCCGATGACCTTTTTCAGATGCGGCGCATCGATCCAGTCGAAATATTTTCGCTGTTCGGGACTCAGGGGCGTTAAGGCGCCGCTCATCTTGTCGGATCGCCGTCCTGCAGGGTTTCTGCAAGCGTGCGCAAAATCCCCGCCGTGAGGCCCCAGATGTGAAAACGGTCATAGGGGGCGGCGAACATATTGTATTTGACGCCCTTGTGTTCGCGCTGTTCGGTGATGTGGTTGCCGAGATCGGCGACGAACGCCAGCGGGACTTCGAAAATCTCGTCGACTTCGCGCGGACAGGGTTTGAGATCGGCGCGCGGATCAACGACGCCGACAACCGGGGTCACCGAAAAGCCAAGCCCGCCCTTGTGAACGCCGAACGCGCCAACAACATCGACTTCGCCGGGCGCGATGTTGACCTCTTCATGGGCTTCGCGCAGCGCCGTCGCCATGGGACCGTCATCATCAGGATGGGTCTTGCCGCCGGGAAAACTGATTTGCCCGGCGTGCGAGGGCATGTCGGAAGAGCGCACAGTCAACAGCACCGTCGAACCGCCGGCGCGGGGGATGATCGGCACCAGGACTGCTGCATCCTTTCGAAGTTCGCTCCAGCGGCTTTCGAACAGCTTGTCGCCGACGAGATGCGGATTGATCTCGCTGAACAGGGCGCGAACGCGCTGCGCCGTTGCGCGCGACAGATTGCGTTGAATACGCCCGCGCCAGTCAATTTCAGCAATCTCATTTTCAAAGGCGGCCATGCTTACGCCCGTTTAAAGACTTCCCCGGCGGGACTGAAAGGAAAGAACACGCCGTCCGACCAAACGCCGAACTGTTCTTCGCCATCTATTTTGTGCGTTTCGCCAAGCTCTACAAGGTCATAGAACACGGCGCGCGCAATCCGCGCCTCAAGACGCGCGCGAACCGTAATGTAGGGCGCGCCCTCGCCGGTTTCAGGGTCTTTGCGGAAAACGATCCCGTGATCCTGGCCGGCAAGGATTTCTTCGCCGACATTGGTGGTGAAAGCCAGTTTCTGGGCCTTTCCCGTCTTTTCGGCGCGCATCAAAACGGCGACAAAGGGTGCGTCCTCAACCGTAATGCCGAGCTTTTCGACCGGCGTGACGAGAAAAAAATCGTCGCCCTCGCGTTTCAGCACTGTCGAGAACAGCCGCACGAGACGGGCGCGGCCAATCGGCGTTCCCTCGTAAAACCAGGTTCCGTCGCGCTTGATGACGAGATTGATATCGCCGCAGAATTCCGGATTCCATTTGTGAACCGGCGGCAGGGAGCCGCCGCCCGAGCCTTCAAGTTCTGCGGCGTACCGCATGAGGTCTTTCATAAACAAACCGGCGCTTACGTCCCCGCAAGCGCCGGCCCCATGATTGATTCGGCGCCGATGCGCCGGCTTGCGCGTTTACTCGCAGGTGATGCAGCGCGCGTAGATCGCATTCGGATCGTTGAACTGATCGTAAAACTCGATCTGTTCTTCCGCCTTTTTGACGAGCTTGGTAAGCCCCGTCGCCGGACGGACGCGAGGCTCTTCCAGGCCCAGCATCGCCATCAGTTTCGCCGACGCGCCGCCGCTGAGGAACATTTTCTCAAACGGCGTACGCTTGTCTTCGTAAGTGATGACATCGTACTTTTCGAGCTTCGCAAGCGCCGCCGCCGAAGCGATCGCCTCATCGTAAGAGCCGAGTTTGTCGACAAGACGAAGATCCTTGGCGCGTTCGCCGATCCACACACGGCCCTGACCGATACTGTCGACATCGGACTTGCTCATGCCGCGACCTTCGCTGACGACGCCGAGAAACCGGTCATATCCGTTTTCAGTCGACTGCTGGATGATGTCTGCAATATTGTCCGGCAGCGGACCGATGCCGGTCGCAACGATCGGTGAAAGCGACGTGGTGCCAACGCCGTCCGTGAAGACGCCGACTTCCGCAGCCGTATTTTCAAATGTCGTGAAGAAGCCGAAAATACCGATCGACCCGGTGATCGTTGTCGGCGACGCCCAGATTTCATCGGCCGGCGCAGACACCCAATAGCCGCCCGACGTGGCGAGCGATCCCATCGACGCGATAACCGGCTTGCCGGCCGCCTTGATCGCCAGAATCTCATCACGGATGATATCCGAGGCGAACGCCGAACCGCCCGGCGAATCGACGCGAACGACAACCGCTTTCACTTTGTCGTCGAGGCGGGCTTTCTTCAATTGCGCCGCCACGGTATCGCCCCCGGCCGCCTGACCGACCGGCGCTTCGCCATCGATAATCACGCCGGCGACGGTCACCACGGCGATATTCGGATCGGCGTCGTCTTCCGGCCCGTCAAGAGAGGTCAGGTAGCGGCGGTAGCTCACATGCTTGAAGGATTTGCCGTCACGAGTCTTGCCGAACGCATCCATCAGCATGTTGTTGATCTCGGCCCGCGACTTCAGTTCGTCCACCAAGCCGGTGTCCAGCGCCGCCTGAGCCATGTCGCCATTCACGCCGCGCATGATCTCGCCAAAATTATTGGCGTAGTTCTCGACGGCGCCGGCGGGAAGGCCGCGCGCGGTTTCGACAGCTTTCACATACTCCCGCCACAAAACATCGAGATAGGCGCGGTTTGCTTCTTTCGCTTCGGGAGACATGTCGTCGCGAATATACGGCTCGACCGCTGACTTGAACGTGCCGACGCGGAACACATGCGACGTGATTTTGAGTTTCTCGAGGAACGACTTCATATACGTGCCGTAGCGGCCATAGCCGTAGATCACGAGATTGCCGTAGTCGTTCATGTAAATCTTGTCGGCGTTAGCAGCCAGAAGATACTGGTCCTGGCTGTAATAATCGCCGACGGCGATGACCGGCTTGCCGCTTGCCTTGAACGCGCGCAGTTCGTCGGCGATGTAGTGCATCTTGCTGGCGCTGCTTGACGATACCTGCAGGCTGCCGAGATCGAGAACAATGGCCTTGATCCTGCTGTCAGTCTTGGCGCTGCGGATGGTCTCGACGACATCGTGAACTTCAATCTGGGCGGGCTCGCTGCGGCCATACGCTTCCTCGAGCAGGACTTCGTATGGATTGACTTCCTCAGCCTGTTCAACAAGCACCCCGTTGAGGTTGAGCAAAAGCGCGGAGCCATCCTGAATGGTCATCGTCGGCTTGTCGTTGTTGCCGGCGAAGCCGCTCATCACGTTCAAAAAGATGCCGAGGAAAAACAGCATCACCACAAGACCGATCAGCCCCTGAATCAACAGGAGAATGCCGATGATCAGTTTTCCGAAGCCCTTGATGAAACCCCAGACCGTAAAATGCGACTCATGTTCAGACACAAACTGCCCCTTTTTTCGTCGGCCGTAGCCGTCCTAAACCCGCGCGCTTTTGGCGTCGCTGATGGTTAACCCCTCGTCAGCCGACGGCGATGGACGAATCCTGCGTCGGAAGCATAACCTTATCGTAAAGAAAATGGGTCCTCACCCGCAAGAGGCAACGGTTTTTCGACGATCCGTTGCGATTCCTTGCCAAGCCGCCGCAAAAACGGCATGGAGCCGTGGTAATGGAATTTTCCGCCGAAAAAGAGACAGTTGACTTCATGACAGACCCCACTCCTGAAGCCGGCGTAATGCGCAAATTTGATGAAATGACGTCAAAATTGGCGCAGGCCCGGGAAAATCTCGGAAAAGTTGTTTTCGGCCAGCCGGAGGTCATCGATCTAACCCTGGCGACCCTGGCCGCCGGCGGCCACGGGCTGCTGGTCGGCGCTCCGGGGCTCGCCAAGACGCTCCTCGTTACATCTGTCGCAGACCTGCTCGGGCTTTCCGCCAAACGGGTCCAGTTCACCCCGGATCTGATGCCGGGGGACGTGATCGGCTCGGAAGTGCTCGAGGAAACCACCGGCGGCAAGCGCGAATTCCGTTTCATCAAGGGGCCGATCTTCTGCCAGCTTCTGATGGCCGACGAAATCAACCGCGCCAGCCCGCGCACCCAGTCGGCGCTGTTGCAGGCGATGCAGGAACATCACGTCACCGTCGCCGGCGCCCGGCACGACCTGCCCGAACCTTTCCACGTGCTGGCGACACAGAATCCGATCGAACAGGAAGGCACCTATCCGCTCCCCGAAGCGCAGCTCGACCGTTTTCTGCTGCAGATCAATGTGAATTATCCCGACCTCGATTCCGAACGGCGCATGCTCGCCGAGACCACCGGCGTTCAGACATCGGCCATCGAGCCGGTAATGTCCGGCGCCGATCTCATCGCGGCGCAGGCGCTGGTGCGCGAAATGCCGATCGGCGAACAGGTCGTCGATCTGATCTTGAAGATCGTTCGCGCCGCGCGTCCGGACGAACAGGCGAGCGAGCGCGTCCGGTCGCTGGTCGCCTGGGGGCCGGGTCCGCGCGCCAGCCAGGCGTTTTCGCTTTCCGCCCGCGCGCTCGCGCTGATCGACGGTCGTCATGCGCCGTCGCTCGACGATGTGCGCCGGCTCGCCAAGCCGGTGCTGCGCCACCGCATGGCGCTGAATTTCGCCGCCAGATCCGAAGGTCTTGATACGGATCAGTTTATCGACGAGTTGCTGGACGGCGCGCTGAAGTAATGTAGTAGAGGTACGCTCCTCGCCGATGACTGAGATCGCCGCTCTCGCCGTTCGCCATCAGGCCGAAGAAGCCGCCGCGCTGTTTCCGGCGCTGCTGATTGAGGCCGAGCGGATTGCGCAAACCGTAAC
>CAJXLJ010000066.1 GCA_913055785.1 uncultured Parvularculaceae bacterium
ACGACGCCGGCGATTTGGGCTTTTGAAAATTGCAGCATGGCGCGCTCCGGAGCGGACGGACCGCTCCGCTGTTGGTCTATTTGTCGTTGGCGGCGGGTTCGGGTTTGGTGCGGACGTCCGAAAGGGTCGACTTCAGCACCTTGACGGTCACGTTGTCGGCGAGTTCGACCATGATCTCCTCGCCTTCAAGAACTTTCGTCACCTTGGCGACAATACCGCCGGCGGTCACCACCACATCGCCGCGGCGAACGTTGGAAACCATTTCCTGATGTTTCTTGCGGGCGGTCATCTGCGGACGGATCAGCAGGAAATAGAAGATGATGAAGATGAAAACGAGCGGCGCGAGCTGCATGAGCGGATTGGGCGCGGCGGATTCTGCGGCCTGCGCGTAAGCGGGCGATATGAACATCTTCGGTCGTCTCCTCGGGAATTGGCGCTAAAGGTCCGCCGGCGAACCGCTCTCGCGGCGATTGTCGGCCGGGGCCTCAACAAGGTTGGCGGATATATAACGATCACATTCCCGGTTGCAATGCGCGCCACACGGTTCCGCCGGCGCATGAAGGCCGGACTGCGGCTTTCCGGCTGCAGTTCGCCTCCGGTCAGCGCCGATATGCAGAGCCCGCGGTTCCTTTTGCGAGGACATGCGCGGTTGGCGGGGCGTAAAAACCCATCGATTTGTCCGCGCCCGCCCCGCCGCGACACCATTCGCCCCAGACGCCGACGTCCCGGACGCCAATGCCCCGGACGCCAATGCCCCGGTCTTTTCCGGTTAAGCCCTTCCAGCCGTGAGTGAGCGCTCACTTGACAATCAGACGGCCCCGAATTATGTAGTGAGCGCTCACTTACATGCACCGTGAGCATGGCGTCGCGGCGAGCCTGCGGCGCGCCCAAAAGGAAAAGAAAATCAACCGTGAAGCCTGAAAGGGGCGAGAACGATGAGCGGTTTCAGCGACCTGAGAGGCGTCACGGCGGCGGACGGGACCACCAAGGCCCGCATCGAACGGGCGGCGATTACGCTGTTCGCCGAACAGGGCGTCGACGCCGTCACCACCCGAGAGATCGCCGCCGCCGCCGGGGTTTCGGAAGGCGCGCTTTACCGACACTACAAGAGCAAGGCCGAACTCGCCGGGACCGCCTTTTTCGCCATCCACCAGCGGCTCGCCGGCGCCGTCCGCGCGGCGGCCGAGGCGCACGGATCGATTGAAGGACAGGCGCGAGCCGTGGTCGCCGCCTATTGCGACGCCGCCGACGAAGACTGGACGCTATTTTCCTACCACCTCCTCAACACCCACCGATTTCTTCCCACCCTGCCCCGGGGCGGCAAGCGCGAAACGGAAAGCCCGGTCGCAGCGGTCGAACAGATCATCGCGGACGCCATGGCGCGCGGCGAGACGCCGAAAGGCGATCCCGACCTCAAGGCCGCGATGGCGCTCGGCGTCGTTTTGCAGACCGCGCTTCACAAATTCTACGGCCGCATTCCCGGCGAGATGAGCGCGCACCGGCCGGCGCTTGAAGCCGCCGTCATCGCCGTCCTTGCCTCCTGACTGCAACGACAGGTTCCCCGACATGTTTTCCTATCTGCGCAATATCGCCTTTCAGCTCGCCTATTGGGCGACCTCGATCATTGTCGTCATCATCGCCCTGCCATTGCTGCTGCTGCCGAACCGCAAGCCGCTGATGGTCTGGATACGGACTTACTGCCGGATCATGTGTTTCTGGATGCACGCGCTCTGCGGCGTCAGGGTCGAAGTGCGCGGCAGGGAAAGAATCCCCAAGGGGCCGCTGATCATCGCCGCGAAGCACCAGAGCTGGGGCGACGGGTTCGTCATGTTCTCGCAGTTCGACGACCTCGCCTTTGTCACCGGCGACCATCTCGAAAAATTCCCGCTGGTCGGCGGCATCCTGCGCAAGATGGGCGCGATCGTCGTCGATAATTGCGGCGGCGCCGTCGCCCGCGCGCGGCTTGTCGACGAGGAGCTTAAAAAAGTCCGCGACCAGAACCGGCGCATCCTGATTTACCCGGAAGGGCACCTCTCGCCGGTCGGCCATCGCTACCGCTACAAGAAAGGCGTCTATCACATGTATGAGGCTTATCAGTCGGCGGCGGTTCCGGTCGCCACCAATCTCGGCCTTTGCTGGCCGCAGCAGAGCTGGCTCCTGAAGCCCGGGGTCGCGGTGATCGAGTTTCTCGACCCGATCGAACCGGGGCTTGAAAAGCAGGCGTTCATGGAGCGCCTTGAACAGGCGGTCGAGACCCGCTCGATTGAGCTCTTGGGAGAACGCCGCCCTCATGACGAGCCGTTAGGGGTCCTTTTGCCGGACCCGGGGAGATCGTGACATGACCATAGAGCCGTCGTTCTCCCCGCCGAAAAGCGGCCTGCCGCTCTTTTTTCAGCAACGCTTCCTGCCGATGTGGACCGGCTTCGTGCTCGGCTCCTTCGCCGACAACATGCTCCGGCAGGCGCTGATCATCGGCATCAGCTTCGGGGTGATCACCCTGCCCGGCTTTAAGTCCGGCGCGTCCGCGATCCCCATTGTCGGCTCGTTCTTCGCGATCGCCATGCTGGTCTTTTCCAGCATCTCCGGCCAGATCGCCGACAAATACGACACGGCGTTCCTGTTCCGGCGCGTCAAACTTGTCGAAGTGATCCTGATGGGGATCGCCGCGCTCGGTTTCCTAAGCGGCGCAGGCGTCGTCGTCGTGCTTTGCCTATTCGCCATGGGCGCGCAGTCGGCGTTTTTCTCGCCGGTGAGAATCGGCGCCATGCCAAAATATCTGCAAACGGATGAACTCGTGCGCGGCAACGGCTATTGCAACGCCGGGCTGTTCGTCGCCATCCTTACCGGGCTTTTCATCGGCGGCGTGCTGATCGAACGCCCGAACGGGCCGGCGCTTTTAAGCGCCGTTCTCTTCGCCGCCTCGCTCAGCGGCTGGCTCGCCATCCGCGCCGCGCCAGCGGCGGCGCCGACAGCGCCCGATCTCAAGCTCGACTTCAATATTTTCGAACAGACCTGGCGCATCATGTCTTTCGCCTTCTCAGCGAAAGGCGTCGTGCGGCCGCTGCTGGGCGCCGCCGCGTTCTATTACATGACGACCCTCGTCACCGTGCTGGTTCCCATCTATACGGCGGAAGTCTGGGGCGCCGGCGGGTCGGTCGCTAATATCATCATGGGCCTTTTCGCGGTCGGCGCGGGGCTCGGCGCCATAGGGGCGGCGGTTTTCTCCGGCAAGCGCACGGGTCTCGGCCTCGCCAGCGCCGGCGTCGGCGCGTCGGCGCTGATTATCCTCCTGATCTTCATCTTCGGTCTTGGCGCGCCCCCGCCGCTCGAAGCCGGATCGCTGCGCAGCGCCGGCGACTTCTTCGCCCTGCCGGGGATCGCCATCCTGTGCGTGTGTTTCGCCCTCTCCTCCGCCGCGCTCGGTCTTTACATGGTGCCGCTGCAGGCGGCGGCCCAGCGCCGGGCGCCGCCCGAACGGCGCGCGCGCATTCTCGCCGCCGGCAATATGCTGAACGCGCTCGCGGCGATGGCGGGCTCGCTCTCGGTGTTGTTCGTCACCAATACCGGCCTGTCGCCGAACAACGCGCTGCTCTTCGTCGCCGCGCTGCAGGCCGCCATCGCGCTTTACATGGGCTGGCGCTGGCGCAGGGTTCCTCAAGGCTTGCATGACGATAAGGCGGCGTAAAATGAAACCGCGCCGGTTACAGCCAGCCCAAACGGCTCCTTTCCACGCCAGCGGGAATGAGCGGCGCGGTCTGTGTTAAGTCAGTTGAAACCCGGCGGAACTACTGAGTAAAAGACGTCAAAGGACCGACGCGCAATGACCATTCTCGTTACCGGCGCCGCCGGCTTCATCGGCTTCCACGTCGCGACTGCATTGCTGGCGCGCGGCGAGCGCGTTGTCGGCGTCGACAATCTCAATGACTACTACGCCCCGTCCCTGAAGCGCGCGCGGCTGGAGAAGCTGACAGGCGAGAAATACTTCGCCTTCCATCAGGCGGACATCGCCGACTACGAACCGCTCCTTAAAATCGCCTCGGAAGCGAAGGTTGAAACGATCGTCCATCTCGCGGCGCAGGCGGGTGTGCGTTACTCTCTCGAAAACCCGTTCGCTTACGGACAATCGAACCTCGCGGGCCATCTCAACATGCTTGAACTCGCCCGCTCGCTGACGACCGGTCATCTCGTTTACGCCTCGTCTTCGTCGGTTTACGGGCGCAACACCGAACTGCCGTTCAGCGAAGAGCAGAAGACCGACGCCCCCGCCTCGCTTTACGGAGCCACCAAGAAGGCGGACGAGCTGATGTCGGACTCTTACGCCCATCTTTACGCGCTGCCGCTGACGGGGCTTCGCTTCTTCACGGTTTACGGACCGTGGGGCCGGCCGGACATGGCCTACTGGATCTTCACCGAGAAAATGCTGAAGGGCGAACCAATCTCCGTCTTCAACCATGGGCGCATGGCGCGCGACTTCACCTATATCGACGACATCGTCGACGGGGTTCTCGCCGCCTATCATCGCGCCCCTGGCCCCGACAAGGGCTTTCACCGGGTCTACAATCTCGGCAACGACAAGCCTGAGGAACTGACAAAGCTGATCGCCATTCTCGAAAAGGAGCTCGGCGTCGAAGCCCGGCAGGAACTGATGGAGATGCAGGATGGGGACGTTGAACGGACCTGGGCCGACATTTCGCGGGCCCGCGCCGAGCTCGGTTATGACCCGAAAACCAGCCTGGAAGAAGGGCTTGGCCGGTTCGTCGCCTGGCGGCGCAGTTTTCCACAGGGCTTCTGAGCCCGCGCCCGCTCTGGTAAGGATCGGTTAACTTCCCGGCGGTCGTCATCCCGCCGCAATAAGACGTTTTTCTGTAAACCTTAACGGCGCGCCGTTTACAGCGCTCTAGACCTCGAAGTTTAACGGTACGGAAAGCAAAACGGCGATATTTTAGGGCGTTATGGGCTTGTCTGTCTTCATCATCGCGACCTGCCTGGTGTTCGGCTTCGTCGCCGCCCTGATCTCCCTGCGGCCAAACCTGCTGCCGGAAATCGGCGCCAATCTGCGTCATGCGCGTCCCGACCCGGTGAAGAAATTCTCCCCGAAAAACACGCTGTTCATCATCGGCCCGGCGGCGAACCACACCGCCTGCCGCATGCAGCGCCGCCTTTTAAAGCCGGCGATCCCGATGCTGATCCGCGAAGACGTTTCGGTGATCGAAGTTTACGGCGAGGACACGCCGCGCAAGAACGGCGACCCGATCGACTGGCTCGACCCGTCGCTTCTGCGCCACGCCCTCGACGCCGAGCAGGGCTTTTTCCTGATTTACGTTGATCCGGAGGGCAAGACCTCCTTCCGCAGCGAGGCGCCGATGGTGACGGCGGATATCCTTCGCCGCGCGCATCTTGAAATCACCCCGCCGAAGAGCGGCGGCGGCGAGAAAAAGAAGTCGTCGGTCCTTAAAAAGCTTCGCGCCGCTTAAGACGGCCGGCCAATCGAATAATACTGGATGCCCGCCTCGGCCATTTCCGCCGGGCGATAGATATTGCGCAGGTCAACCATGATCGGCGCCTTGAGCAGCGACTTCACCCGTTCGAGATCGAGCGCCCGGAACTCATCCCACTCGGTGATGATCACCACCGCGTCAGCCCCCTCAAGGGTCTGATAGGGACCTTCCGTATAATCGATATCGCTCATCAGCGCTTCGGCTTCCTTCATGCCCGCCGGATCAAAGGCGCGCACCTTGGCGCCCGCCTTCTGCAGCGCCGGCACGATGTCGAGCGAGGGCGAGTCGCGCATGTCGTCGGTGTTGGGTTTGAAAGTCAGACCAAGGACCGCAATCGTCTTGCCCTCAATCGACCCGCCGCAGGCGGCGATCACGCGATCGGCCATGCGCTTTTTGCGGCTGTCGTTGATTTCGACAACGGTTTCGACGATCCGCGCCGGGGCGCCGCTGCTCTGGGCGGTGCGCACCAGCGCCAGCGTGTCCTTCGGAAAACAGGAGCCGCCATAGCCGGGACCGGCATGGAGGAACTTGCCGCCGATGCGGCCGTCGAGACCGATGCCGCGGGCGACTTCCTGCACATTGGCGCCGACCTTCTCGCAAAGATCCGCCATCTCGTTGATGAAGGTGATCTTGGTCGCGAGGAAGGCGTTCGCCGCGTATTTGATGAGCTCCGAGGTCGCCCGGTTGGTGAAGACGATGGGCGTTTCATTGAGAAACAGCGGCCGGTAAATCTCGCGCATCACCTTGACGGCGCGCTCGTCCTCAACGCCGACAACGACGCGATCGGGATGCTTGAAGTCGTTGATCGCCGCGCCCTCGCGCAGGAATTCAGGGTTCGAGACGACGGAAAATTCGGCGTCGGGCCGCGCCTTGCGGATGATGTCTTCAACTTCCTGACCGGTGCCGACCGGCACCGTCGATTTGTTGACGATCACTGTGTAGCCGTCCATCACTTCGGCGATCTCTTCGGCGGCCTTATAGACATAGGACAAGTCCGCAAAACCGTCGCCGCGGCGCGACGGCGTGCCGACAGCGATGAAGACGGCGTCGGCATTCGGCGTCGACGCGGCGAGATCGCGACTGAAGGAGAGCCGTCCCGCCTTGACGTTCTCGGCGACCAGCCCTTCAAGGCCCGGTTCGAAAATCGGGATTTCCCCGGCCTCTAGCTTGGCGATTTTCGATTCATCCTTGTCGACGCAGACGACGTCGTGGCCGAAATCCGCGAAACATGCGCCCGAGACAAGACCCACATAACCGGTGCCGATCATGGTAACGCGCATGGCGCTTCCTCCCTGCCGCGCACGCGCCTATCGGGGGCGGGCGCGAAATACTTGAACGTGAGACCGCGTTCTTAGACGGCGTTTTTCGGAAAGACCACCGCCTTGACGGTCAATAGCAGGATTTTGAGATCGAACCAGATCGACCAGTTGTCAATATAGGCGAGATCGAACCTGACGCGCTGTTCCATCAGCTCGTTTTCGGAGGTTTCGCCCCGAAAGCCGTTGACCTGGGCCCAGCCCGTGATACCCGGCTTCACCTTGTGACGGCCGGAATAATTCTCGATGAGCTGCGCATATTGGTGATTATGGGCGAGCGCATGCGGGCGCGGCCCGACCAGCGACATTTCCCCGCGCACCACGTTGAAGAGCTGCGGCAGTTCGTCGAGGCTGTAGCGGCGCAGGAATGCGCCGAGCGGGGTGATGCGCGCATCGCCTTTCCGCGCCTGCTGGATTTCATCGCCATCCTCGGCGACCGTCATGGTGCGGAACTTGTAGATCCTGAAGACTGCATTGTTGAAGCCATGCCGCTTCTGGGCGAACAGGATCGGTCCCTCGCCCTGTATCCTGATCGCCAGAGCGATCACGAGCAGAAGCGGGCTGGCGATCAGAAGAAGCATGCTTCCAAGAACGAAGTCCTCGATGGTTTTCAGAACGCCGCCCCATCCTTCGAGCGGCCGGCGATAAAGCGACAGCACCGGCGTTTCGCCGACACGGGACACGGCGCCGCCGGTGTGGTCCAGCCAGTGAATGTTCGGCGACAGGGCGATCGACACCGGCAGCGACGACAGCCGGCGCGCGAGCCGCGCCATTTCGTCTTTCGACGTGCGCGGGACCGCAATGATGATGTCGTCGATTTCACCGTTGCGCGCCGCGCGCTCGAGGTCGTTGAGATCGCCGGCGAGATTGTCGCGATGGTCGTCTCCCCGATTGGGAAGGCCAGCTTCATAAACGCCGACGATCGAAACTCCCCTTTCAGGATTGCCGATTTTATGAGCGAACTGCGCGCCGAGATCGGTGGCCCCGACAACAGCGATGCGGCGGGCGAAAACCCCGCCGTCGCGGATCATGCGGCGCAGGATCACCGAGGCGACAATCCGCCAGGCGAGCAGGATGACGAGCGATGCGCCGATCCATACGAACAGCCAGACCCGGGAGAAATTATCCGAGACCTTGAGCGCGAAGCCGAAGGCGAGAAGGCCGAAAATCACCATAAACCAGCGCGAGGCGACGGCGCGGATATTCCAGTCGGACGACAACAGCTGGTCGAATTCATAGTAGCCGTCGCGGCGCAACAGCGCCGTCAGCCCGGTCGCGCCGAGAATGCCGGCGGCGGCGTAATACTGGATGTCGAATTCGATCTGCAGCGTCCAGGTGTGGTAGATTCCCGCCACCACCACCGAAACAGCGATCACGACGAGAAAATCGACGAACTGCACGATGTCGCCGAACAGCGCCGGCGACAAGGCAGAACGGCGGCGCAACGGCTCGCCGGAAAGTTCGTCGCTTTCACTCACACTCACGCCCGCCTCGCTCATTTGAGCCGCCCGCACCTTACCACTCAGACGCAAGCATAGTTACCCTTGGCAAACAAATCCTAATCATCGCCGAAAACGTCATAACGGCCCGACCCTTGCCTGTCTAACGGCGAAATACCGTCTTTCCGGCGCGCAAAAAAGGTTACTTGTGCCATGTCGAAACAGTTTGCCTCCTTTCATGTGACCTGGCGGGACGCCAAGCGCTCGCCGGTCGGCTTGTTCGCCGATGAGCGCGATTACGGACGGGCCGCGGCCGCCGCTCTGCAGGAACGCCTTAACCAGCTCGCCGACGAGGGCTGGATCGTTCAGGACATCATTCCGGCCGGCGGCGTGATGCCGAAGCACACCGCCGCTTTCACGGTCATCGCCTTCCGTTAAGATTTTCCGCCGCGGCGATCCGCCGGGCTTGCTTCCTTCAGGAAGCTGCGCCATGCCCCCGGCATGACAAATTCCAACCCCTCCGATCAGACCCTGCTTCCGGCGCTCAGCGCGCTCGCGCTCAAGGCCGGCGCGAAAGCGCTCGAAATATACGGGACGGATTTCAAGGCCGATGCAAAGGCCGACGCTTCACCCGTGACGGAAGCCGACCGGCTTGGCGAGGAAATCATCCTCGCAGGGCTTCGCGAAATCGCGCCGGAAATCCCGGTGCTGGCGGAGGAAAGCGCATCGGAAGGAAAGGTCCCGGCGCTCGGTAACGTATTCTTTCTGGTCGACCCGCTCGACGGGACCAGGGAATTCATCAACAAGACCGGCGAATTCACGGTCAATATCGCGCTGATCCGCGAGGGCGCCGCCGCGCTCGGCGTGGTTTATGCGCCCGCGGCGAACAAGCTCTATGAAGGCGCGGCCGGCGCTGGCGCGTGGCTCTCGATGATCGATCGCCGTCCGCAGCGCGCCCGCACAAGGCCTCGTCGCCGTCGCAAGCCGGTCGCACCGCTCGCCAGAGACCGACGATTTTCTGAAAACTCTCAATGTCGCCGACTTCGCGGCGGCGGGCTCATCGCTCAAATTCTGCCTCATCGCGGAAGGCGTTGCTGATATTTACCCGCGCTTCGGGCGCACGATGGAGTGGGACACCGGCGCCGGACAGGCGGTGCTCGAAGCCGCCGGCGGCAGGGTGCTCGCCCATCCGGAAGGCGAACGATTGTTATACGGAAAATCGGAACGCGGCTTCGATAACCCGCATTTCATCGCCTACGGCGCGGCTTAAGTTAAAGAGAAGCGCCCGCCGCTTTCAAAAGGTTCGCCGGCGCCGTCACGCCGCGACGCACCCAGATATCCCAGAAGGCGGTCTGCTCGGCGAGTTTGAATTCGGTGTAAAGCAGCGCTTCAGAGCGTCCTTTAATTTCGCTTGTTCCCGCATCGAGATCGAAACGCGGCACGAACACGACTTTCGCGTCTTCCGCCGCTGCGCGCCCGTCCGGACGGCAATGGCGGCGTTCAGCGAGGACGCAGGCCGTATCGGCGCCGGTAAGGATTGCTACATCTAGGCCCTCGGCGGCGATCGCTTTTGCGCGGCTCGCCGCTTCCAGCAGCATCGTCGACTGATCGACCGGCGCAAGCGCCAGCAGTTCGCGCGCCTCCGGCGTCGAGAAGCGGCCTTCCTCGATCCATCGCGCAATGGTCGGCCCGCCCGGCTGCACCAGCGCAAGCTCGGTGCGGATGTTTTCCGGCGCAGAGTTCGCTACCCGGTCCTGCAAGGAAAACTGTCCGACCGCATGGATGACGATGGCGCAGGCCCAGAACAGGGTCAGCGCCGCGCCGGTAAGCGCGATCGAAACGCTGGCGCGGTCATGGGCGCGGAAGAGCCCGTCATAGAACGGCGATGCGACGGAGAAGACCGTAATCGCCGCTGCGAAGACAAACACCGGCAGCGCGTTGGCGCCGGCGATGCGGGCGGCGACGAAGGCGATCAGGCCGAAAGCGGCGGCCGTCGCCCAGGCGCGCATATGCTCGCGGCCGCCAAAAACCCATGCGGAGACCATAACGAGCAGCGCGCTGATCGCGACGCCGCTGAACCCCATGGCGCCCTCGCCGCTGGTAAACGCCGCATCGATGTTCAAGGCGCCGGGCGTCGCGGAGGCGCGCGCCATGTTGAGGCCGGGAACAAACCATTCGGCGAGCCCGGCAAGGATCGCGAACGAAGCAAGGGTCGCCGCATAACGCGACAGGCCGCTGCGTCCGGAAAGGAAAGGACAAACGGAGAGCGCCACAAAGCCGGCGAGCGAAAACACCGGATTGAGCAGCCAGAGCACGAAGAGACCGCCGCCGGCGAGCAGCCCTTCGGTCCGCGCCCGGCCCGCGCCATTGTCCGCCGAAGCGGAGACGAAACAGAAGGCGAGCACCAGAAACAGCGCCAGCGCGAATTCAGCGGGACCTGAGAAAGGCGAGGCCACATAGGCGGCGAGCGCGCCAGTGATCAGCACCGAAGGAAACAGGGGGAACCGAGACGACGCGAAATGCGCCATCGGATAAACGACGAACAGCGCGCTCATCGCCTTGGCGATCAGGTGAATGCGGCCCGGCGAGTCGGCGAAAATATCCGCCGCGAGCAACAGGAGAACGTAAAACGGCGAGGCGTTGTCCTTAAGCGCCGCTTCGCCGACCCCGATAGCGCGCGCATCGGCGATCGGCGCGATCATGTCGACGGTGGGCGAAAGGCTTAACAGCGCCGGCGCCAGCGCCGCCGCCGCGATAAACGGAATGGCCGCAAGGATCGACCACACGAACGACCAGGCGGGATCCTGCCAGGAATAGATGCTGATGGCCGCGCCCCGGGCGAACGGCGCCGGCCGGCGCCAGGCGAAATCTTCATCATCGTCCCAAGTTTCAGCGTCGCTCATGGCCGTCGTTCAACCCCTGCTTGTTTCAAAGCGGCGCGACCCGCAAAGTGTTAAGCAGCAGGTTGCAAAGCCTTTGCCGGGTCCGGGGTGCGATAGCCGAATTCTTTCCATTTCAGGCGTTTGCGCCTTTGCGCGGGGCGTGAGACTGGTATCATCAGGGTTAATGCGCACGCTCTTTCATATGCCCCTCGACCCCGCCAGCCGGGTGGTCCGTATCGCGATGGCCGAAAAGGGACTTCCCGCCCAGCTTGTCGAAATACGTCCCTGGGACGACGACGGCGCGCTTGCGGCGGCGAACCCGGCGGGAACCGTGCCGGTGCTGATCGACGAGCCGCCGTCAGGCGAAACCGTCAAGATCGCCCCGGCGATGGCGATACTCGAATATCTTGAAGACGCTTATGAAACCGCGCCGCTGTTTCCGATGACCGCCGCCGGCCGCGCGGAAATGCGCCGGCTCTGCTTCTGGTTTCTCGACAAGGTTAACCGCGAGGTTATCGACCTCGTCGTCAGGGAGCGGATTGACAAAAGACTGATGCGCCGCGGCCTGCCCGATTACGACCTCCTCAAAGCCGGGCTCGACTCGCTCAACTGGCACCTCGATTATTTCAACTGGCTGCTCGAACATCGGCCGTGGTTCGCCGGCGAAAAGTTCAGCGCCGCCGATGTCGCTGCGGCGGGGTTCCTGTCCTCGCTCGATTATGTAGACGCCGCCGCGTGGGAAAAGTTCGACACGGTCAAGGAGTGGTACGCGCGCATCAAGTCGCGACCCGCCATGCGGCCGATCCTGCGCGACCGCATCGACGGCCTGCCGCCTCCCGCCCATTACGACGACCCGGACTTTTAGCCATGTCCGGCAGAGACGGCCTTAAAGAGCGCATCCGCGAGGAAGCCGCGCGCATTGGATTTGACGCATGCGGGTTCACGGAGGCGCACCTGCCGCAAGCGGCGGGCGAGCGCCTTGCCGCGTTTCTCTCCGGCGGCGCCCATGGCGATATGGACTGGCTGGAAAACCGCGCCGGCGAACGTTCGGATCCGCAAACGCTGTGGCCCGAAGCGAAAAGCGTGATCATGCTCGGCGCCAATTACGGACCGGCGGACAATCCCCTCGACCTGCTCGAACAAAAGACAAGAGGCGCAATCTCGGTCTACGCCCGGAACCGGGATTATCACGATGTCGTCAAGAAACGGCTGAAGCGCCTCGCGCGCTGGCTGGTCGAAACCGCCGGCGGTGACGTCAAAGTGTTCGTCGATACGGCGCCGGTGATGGAAAAACCCCTTGCTGGGAAAGCGGGGATCGGCTGGCAGGGCAAGCACACCAATCTCGTTTCGCGGGAATACGGCTC
>CAJXLJ010000067.1 GCA_913055785.1 uncultured Parvularculaceae bacterium
GTCCATCTGTGCGATGACGCCGCCCGGCGCTGCATAGCCGCGCGCATCAAGTTCCGGCGGCGGCGCTGACAGCGCGGCGCGCTCGCCGCGCACCAGATCGAGCGCGAACCAGGTCATGACGACGCCGCTCAGCATCCAGAGAACAATCTGCACGCCGAGGATCAGGCCCGCCCAGAGGTGAAATCGCTGGACGAGACCGCTGAAACTCACTTCGCCGCCTTGATGTCCGACGCCGCCATCGGCGTCGTGAGCAAGGTCCGGAAGGCTTCCCAGCGGTCCATACCCTTTGCAGCCTTGCGATCCACATATCCGGCGACGAGATCACGGCCGATATTGTAGTTGAGCACATAGCCGCGATAGGTTTCGATGAAGCTGAGCCCCTGCTCGGCCCGCTCCCTGGAGGAAAGGCCGAACTCCATCAGCATCCGGATCGCCTCCTCGCGGTCGACCTGACCGTCGAGATAGGCGCGGGCGATGTGATTGCGCGCATGAGACAGCTTGGCGCGGGCGTCGTTCAGGGCTTCAAGCTTGTCCGCATCGGCGGGATCGAGACCCGCCAGCGGAAACAAAACGTCCCGTTCGAAAGCGATTTTCTCCGCACCCGGAAACGCCAGTTCGATGCCGTAATTCGCCGAGCCTTCGGCCGTCACCGAAGCCGGCGAAAACAGCGGATAGACTGAAAACTCGATCCAGCCCTTTTCCTTGAGCAGGTCCCGCTCAAGGAAAACGTTCCAGGTGTGGTGGCCCGGATATCCTTCGTGGCAGCCGAGATCGACAGCGCGGTCAATGATGATCGGGAAATCCGTGTTGACCTGAATGAGGCTGGCGAAGCCGCCCTGATACCAGTTGTAACCGCTCCACGATTTGTCGGTGACGAATTCGAGCGTGAAATCCTCGCCTTCCGGCAGCGCGTAATGCTCCAGCGTGCGCTTGCGGCACTCCGCGATGGCGGCGTCGAAAACAGCCTGCAACCGGTCGGCGGGAATCGCGAGCGAATTCCGGAAGGCGTCGACCCGTTCATGCAGCGGCGCATCGCCGGGAAGGAGCTCATCGATCTCCGCGAGCGCCGCGTGAAATTCGGCGACGTCGTATTTCGGCGCGATGACGTCGTAGAGAAGCCTGGTTTCCTCATCGAAGGGAAAGGTCTCGCCGAGATCCATCTGGATGCGCGTGAGTGCCGCGCGCACCTGTTTTTCGAAAATCGCGCTTCTGACTGAATTTTCATCGGCGTTGGCGCGCGCCGCCTTGATCAGCAGCGCTTCGGCGTCAGCCTCAAGGTCGGCGAGCGGACGCGCTTCTTGCTTCGCCGCTTCCGCCCACGCTTCGGGACCGTGATAGGCATCGACGAACGCCGGATCGTGTACGCCGACAGCGAGCGAGAGTTTCACAAACTCTTCGCCCAGCGCATCGAGCGCCGATACGGCGGTGGCGTCAGCAGCCGCGGATGCTTCCGGCGCGGCGTCAACAGGTTTTTCAGATACGGTTTCGCCGCCGCAGGCGGCTAGAACGAGACCGGCGGCGGCGGCGAAAAAGATACGCATGAGAGGCGCCTTACGCAGGCGTGCCGGAGAAGGTCGAGGTGCCGAAGGCGCCGAGCTTGACGTTGCCGGAAAGATTGCCGCCGTCTTCCTTGCCTTCAAATTCGAGCGTGATCGGCATCGGCGAAGTCACCTTGGCGTGCCACTTCAGCGTGTCGCCCTCGACAGCGCCGTTCTCGATCGCAGTCGTTCCCGCCGAGCCGGCCATTTCTCCGGTGAGCGCGTCGCCTTCCTGCTTCAAGGTCAGAACGCCCGTCTGGTCGCCCATCGGCGTTTTGATCACGAGGTTCCACTTACCGTCGATCGCCATTCTTTCCTCCAGTTCGGCCCCCTTGGGGCGGTTGGGGCCTTGGGGAAGGCCCTTTTTGCGTTGAAAAATCCGCGCCGACCTTAGCGATTGCCGGTGCGGGCGCAAGGGGCGATGACAGGCGGCGCAACGCTTGCGCCGCCCGCGCGATCCGGGGTCAGCGCACCAGCTTGTAGCGCTCGCCGGACCTGACCGCGGCCCCGGCGCTGAGACCGTTCATGATCCAGAACCGCTCCGCACGGTAGGACGGAAACGCCATATAGGAGGAAAGACCGGCGGCGGTGTCGTTCCGCTGCGCGGTTACGATATCCACCCGTCGCGGCGGCGGCGGGTTCACCGAAGCCGGATCGATGTCGCGCAGGGACTGGACCGATTGGTCGATCTGCCGTTGAAGCTGTCCCGTTGTCTGCGCCGGCGTCACCCACAGGAACACATAATTCGTGGTCCCTTCCCAGCGGATGACATAGGCCGTGACATCGACCTGGCCGCTCTGTGTGTTGGCGCGGGCGCGGCCCGTCGCCGCCGCGCGGCCGTTGATGCTTCCCGCTCTCGCCGGCGCAAGGTTGACGCCAAGGGATTGCGAAATCGGCCCCTCAATCAGCGCCGACGGCGACTCATTGCTTGCGCCGGACGTGAATTGCATTTGCGCGCCGGAAGACGATCGCGCGTAAACCGCCTGGGAGGAGTTTTGCAGTTCGAATCCAATCGGCACGGTGAAGGCGATGCCGATCTGGGGATGAACGAAATTGCGGCCGTCAATATAGCCCTGCTTGACCGGGTCGTCGCCGTACAAAAGACCATCGATCGCATTGAGATAAGCGTTGCGGTTACGTTCGCCGGAGGCGGTGCCGTCCTGCCGCAACAGATTCGCTTCCTGCACCGCCCGCTCGACGCGATTGGCGGAATTGGGATGCGTACTCAGATATTCAGGCGGCCGTTGGGCCCCGGCGATCTGCGCTTCGAGAGACGACCACGCGCCGAGCGTGTTCAGGAACACCGCTTCGGCCAGCGGATCGTAGCCGGCGCGCCCAAGCAGGCGCACGCCGATCTGGTCGGATTCATATTCCTGCTGGCGGGAGAACCGCAGGAGATAAAGCTGCGCCGCCTGACCGGCGAGTTGCGCTGTACTCTCATCGCCAGTGAGGATCGCGGCGGCGGCCGCGCCGATCTGCGCGAGGTTGCCCCGGCTGACGCGCTTCGCCGTATGCCGCATGAACACGTGACCGATCTCGTGGCCGAGGACGCCCGCAAGTTCGGCTTCCGAGTTCGCCAGCGCCAACAACCCGCGCGTGACATAAACATGACCGGGCAGCGCCATGGCGTTGACCACCGGACTGTCGAGGACGGTAAGCTTGAGCTGAGCGTTCGGTTGATCCGAGGACTGAACAAGCCGGTCGAAAATCCGTTGCACATAGGCCTTCAGGGCCGGATCATCGACCTCGCCGCCGAACGCCGCGACGATTTGCGGGTGCTGCTGTTCGCCGAGCGCCTGTTCCTGCGCCGGCGAGAGTCCCAGAGGGCCGCCCGTTGACGCGCATCCGAAAAGCGCAAGCGCCGCGAGAAAAGCCGCAACCATCCTCAGTTTCAGGAAAAATGTAGTCATATCGTCCCCTCCATCGCCGCGCAGACGTTGCCCGCGCCTGCATTAGGGCGAGCCTAGCAAGGATAGAAGCGGGTTACAAAGCCCGGAGGCCGCCGGATCAGCGGTTGTCGCCGCGCCATTTCTCCATCGCCTGCGAAATGGCGAAGGTTTCGCGGTATTTCGGAGAATCCGACGGACGCGGCGGCCGGTCGCGGGTGAGCTCCATTATCTCCGCAAGCTTGTTGTGGGCGGCGCCCGCCTGCCCGGCGCCGATATAGGCGTGAAGCTCGATCAGCGCATCGGACAAGGGATCGTCAGCGCGAATGACGAAATAGGGCTCGTCCTCGGCGAGGTCGTCATAGCAGTCGAACTGCGACTTGTTGGCTTTCGATCCGACGGGCGATGTCATGGGCTAGATCCTCAACTGGTATTCAATCTTTCTTGCGTGATTCGCACGCTGTGAAGCTCAAGTTTGACCTTCACATAGTTCTCATTCTCACAGATGACATAGTTTTCAACACCCCTGCCGACAGCGGCGGCGGCGTGTTCGGCGCATCATTGAACAGATCGATAACACGCATTGAGACAATCAATTGTACTTTGAACGCCAGCGCCGATATCCCTTCCTCTGTTGACTGATCAAAACAAGTTTGCAGTGCAAAGCGAATGAAAGGGAGTGAAACCATGCGTGTCGATTCAAAATCCGCGTTGCTGGCGACCGCCGCAGTTCTGGCGCTGGCGATGGCCTCCGCCTGTTCTAAACAAAAAAGTACAGAACCAGACTCAGCCGCAGCCGGAAGCCCGCCGGCGGAAGAAACTGTATCTGAAGCGCCTAAGAGCGGCTCCGATGCTTTGATGACGAAAGCTGTAAGCCGCGAAGCAAAACCGAACCAGTTCTGGTGGCCCGATACGTTGGATCTCTCGCCGCTTCGTCAAAATGCGACGGACGCCGATCCCATGGGGGAAGATTTCGATTATGCGGCGGAGTTCGCATCCCTTGACCTCAGCGCCGTCAAAAAAGACATCGAAACGCTAATGACGACGTCACAGGACTGGTGGCCGGCGGACTACGGGCACTACGGACCGTTCTTCATCCGCATGGCGTGGCATAGCGCAGGCACATACCGAACGATTGACGGGCGCGGCGGCGCCGGCGGCGGCCAACAGCGTTTCGAGCCGCTCAACAGCTGGCCTGACAACGCGAACCTCGACAAAGCGCGCCGTCTCCTCTGGCCGATCAAACAGAAATACGGACGCAAAATCTCCTGGGCCGACCTGATGGTCCTGACAGGCAATGTCGCGCTTGAGTCCATGGGGTTTAAAACCTACGGGTTCGCAGGCGGACGCGAAGACGACTGGCAGGCGGAGCTCGTCTACTGGGGACCGGAGACGGAAATGCTCGCCGACAAGCGATATCATGGCGATCGCGAGCTCGAAAACCCGCTCGCCGCCGTGCAGATGGGCCTCATCTACGTCAATCCGGAAGGCCCCAACGGCAACGCGGATCCGCTTGCCGCAGCGAAAGATATTCGCGACACCTTTGGGCGGATGGCGATGAACGACGAGGAAACCGTCGCGCTGATCGCCGGCGGCCATACGTTGGGCAAAGCCCATGGCGCCTACAGCCCGGCGGATTGCCTTGACGCAGAGCCCGCGGCCGAAGGCGTCGAAGAGCAAGGCATCGGCTGGAACAATCGTTGCGGCAAAGGCAATGCAGGCGACACCATTACAAGCGGTCTCGAAGGCGCGTGGACGTCAACACCGACACAATGGACCCATCAGTACCTTGCAAACCTCTACGCATTTGAATGGAAGCAGACGAAGAGTCCCGCCGGCGCGACGCAATGGATTCCCACTGAAGAAGCGGCGGCGACGCTTGTGCCGGACGCGCATGACCCCAATAAACGCCACGCGCCGATCATGTTCACGACGGACCTGGCGCTCAAAGAAGACCCGATCTATCGCGAGATCACACAGCGGTTCCTGAATAACCCGGATGAATTCGACCTCGCTTTCGCCAAAGCCTGGTTCAAGCTCACGCACCGCGATATGGGTCCGCGTTCGCGCTATGTTGGAGCGGAAGCTCCGGCCGAAGCGCTTATCTGGCAGGATCCGGTGCCGGCGGTCGATCATTCTCTGGTCAATGCGGCTGATATTGCAGCACTGAAGTCGCGCATTCTCGGTTCGGGATTGTCCGTTTCGGATCTGGTGCGCACGGCTTGGGCTTCCGCCGCCTCTTACCGCGACACTGACATGCGCGGCGGCGCCAATGGGGGCCGCATTCGCCTCGCGCCGCAAAAGGATTGGGCGGTCAATAATCCGGCGGCGCTCGCAACAACCCTCGCAACGCTCGGAAAAATTCAGGCCGATTTCAACGTCGCCCAAACAGGCGGCAAGAAGGTCTCCCTTGCGGACCTTATCGTGCTTGGCGGCGCGGCGGCGATTGAAAAGGCGGCGAAAGACGCTGGCGTCACCGTTACGGTTCCTTTCACGCCGGGCCGAACGGACGCATCGCAGGAGCAAACGGACGTCACTTCATTCGCAGTGCTTGAGCCGACTTATGACGGTTTCCGTAACTATCTCGGCGGCGAGCACAATAAATCGCCGTCGGCGCTGCTGGTCGAACGGGCCGATCTACTGAACCTCACTGTTTCAGAGATGACGGCGCTTGTCGGCGGCATGCGCGCCCTGGACGCAAACGCGGACGGATCACAACATGGCGTCTTCACCAAGCGACCAGGAACGCTCACGAATGATTTCTTCGTGAACCTCCTCGACATGAACACCAAATGGGCGCCAAAGGCCGGTGAGCAATACGTCTTCGAAGGCCGAAACCGGCAAACCGGAGAGCTTGTGTGGACCGCCACCGAATCTGATCTTGTCTTCGGATCGAACTCGGAACTCCGCGCCGTCGTCGAGACTTACGCCTTCGCGGGCTCGCAAGAGCGGTTCGTCAACGACTTTGTCGACGCCTGGACTAAGGTCATGACGCTTGACCGGTTTGACTTGAAATAAATCGAAACAACAAAAAGCCCGGAACGGAAAGTTCCGGGCTTAGCAATTTCTAGGTTGAACCGCCCAAACCGCCTTGCAGTTTCCTGACCGCCCGGGTGTTTCGATTTCACCAAGGCCACGCCCGAGCTGGCGGAAATGCGCAAGTCTGCAAGGAACAGAGCGTGCGCTCAGACGTCGGCCGGTAACTTAACGACTTACTTGCCGCTATAAAAAAGCCCGAGCCGCAGCAACGCCCACAAGACCCCGGTGACGGCCGTAGCCGTCAAGAGCACGGCGAGATCGGGTGAATAGCGGCTCATGGTGATTATCGATACGCCGAAGAGCCGCGGGATTAGATGTATCGCGGCCCATGCCAGTGCGACTGTCATGATAAGCGGAAACCAAAGGCTGAACGTTCCGAGCAACCCGGTTTTGGCCAACAACCCACTGCGACGAAACCCGACCTGGATCATGCCGACGACAAAAAGAAGCGGCAACAGCACAAACATGCCAAACAACCCTTTGCGACCCCATTGGCTTTGATCGGCGGCATATTCCAGGCCGAGGGCTTTAGCGCTGACGCCATTGAAGAGATTGGCGTTTTCGCCAAACCCCATGCCGCTCCCCGAATTGACGAGAACGACCACACCCTTCCGCTCGGTCGGAACCATGATGGCGAGCGTTTCTATGCCGGGCGTGAGGCCCGTATGCGACACGGTTCCATCACCGGGATCAACGCCCCATCCGAAGCCATAGAATGGCGATGCTGCGCTGGCGGGGCACATCATCTCCGCCTTGCTCCTGGCGGTGATAATATCGTCTTCGCCATTCATCATGACCGCGAGATATCGCGCCACGTCGCTGGCGCTTGCGATAACGCCGCCTGCCGGAGCGGACAAACGATCCGTCTTGCCCTCTTTTACGGGGCGCTTAGAGCTGAACCAGGGAAGGTGTCCTGTTGCGATGTTGTCATGGCCCTCGCCATCGGCGACGAAACTGTGCGCCATTCCAATCGGTTCGAGGATCCGTGTCTCGACATAGGTTGCAAAGTCCTGACCGCTGACAACTTCGATGACGGCGCCGAGAATATAGTAGTTTGCGTTTGAATAGTCCCATTTGGCGCCGGGTTCATAAGCGGGCGTCCATTGCGCAATGCGGTTGACGTGTCCAAGCAACGCGTCCGCGCCACCGCTCCGCTCAGCAGGCGTATCGTTTCCCTGAATGGTCGAATATCCGCTTGTGTGACTGAGCAGTTGCCGGATCGTAATCGATCCGGAGGGACGGTCTGAGAACATGTCCAGATATTGCGAAACCCCGGCGTCAAGATCGACCTCGCCGGCCTCAACCAGTTGCATCACAGCCAATGCGGTGAAGCTTTTGGAGATTGACCCAATCACGAATGACGTGTCCGGCGTGACCATCCTGCCGCTACCGATCAGGAGTTCCCCCCGTGCGCCTGAAGAAATTTCGCCGTCTTCAACGACTGCATAGGCGATGCCCGGCGCGCCGGAAGCCGGCATTTCAGCGGTGATGAAATCTTCAATCGAGCTGGAAGGCGTGCTCGCCTGTAACGCCGTCGCAAACCCCAACACAAGCAAAGCCACTAAACGCCGCATACCCTCGCCCCTCCGTACTACCCGGCGCTGCCTAACATGGATCGAAGAAAGTCCCAAATCGCCGGCGGTGAGGCTCAATAAAAAATGCCCCGGACAATGCCGGGGCTTTTTCATCAGTTGTCGAGGAAGCTGCGCAATTTACGCGACCGCGAGGGGTGTTTCAATTTCCGCAAAGCCTTCGCCTCGATCTGCCGGATGCGTTCGCGGGTGACCGAGAATTGCTGGCCGACTTCTTCGAGCGTGTGATCGGTGTTCATGCCGATACCGAAGCGCATGCGTAAGACGCGTTCTTCCCGCGGCGTTAGCGACGCGAGAACCCGCGTCGTCGTTTCGCGCAGGTTCGACTGGATCGCTGCATCAATGGGCAGGATCGTGTTCTTGTCCTCGATGAAATCGCCGAGATGGGAGTCTTCCTCGTCGCCAATCGGCGTTTCGAGGGAGATCGGCTCCTTCGCGATCTTCATCACCTTGCGGACTTTTTCGAGCGGCATTGAAAGCTTCTCGGCGAGTTCTTCCGGCGTCGGCTCGCGGCCGATCTCGTGCAGCATCTGGCGCGACGTGCGGACGATCTTGTTGATCGTCTCGATCATATGCACCGGAATACGGATGGTGCGCGCCTGGTCGGCGATCGAACGGGTGATCGCCTGCCGGATCCACCAGGTGGCGTAGGTCGAGAACTTGTAGCCGCGGCGATATTCGAATTTATCGACCGCTTTCATGAGGCCGATATTGCCTTCCTGAATGAGGTCGAGGAACTGCAGGCCGCGGTTCGTGTATTTCTTGGCGATGGAAATCACGAGGCGGAGGTTCGCCTCGACCATTTCCTTCTTGGCGATGCGCGCTTCGCGCTCGCCCTTCTGAACGGTCGAAACGATACGCCGGAAGTCCTGAACCGTGAGGCCTGTTTCGGTCGCCAGATTGCCGATTTCCGTGCGGATCATCTTGATCTGCTTTTCAGCCCTGCCGACGAAATTCTGCCAGCCCTTGCCGGTCTTGTCGGAAATCCGGTCGAACCATTCCGGGTCGAGTTCGGCGCCGATATACTCACCCAGAAAATCGCGGCGGTTGACGCCATAGCTGTCGGCGAGACGCACGAGCTTGCCTTCGAGCGCCATCAGGCGGCGGTTGATGTCGTAGATCTGCTCAACCAGCGCTTCGATCCGCTGGTTGTTGAGACGCACCGAGCGCACGCGCTCGACAATGTCTTTCTGCAGCTTCTTGAACCGGCGCGTCTGCGACGGAGTGAGGTCGCCGCCGCCGCGCTGTTCCTCGATCATGATGTCCTGAAGCCGGCGCAGCTTCTTGTAGTCCGAAGAGATATCCTCGAACGTCGCCATCACGCCGTCGCGCAGCTCGGCTTCCATGGCCGACAGGGAGAGCGCGCCTTCGTCGAACTCGTCCTCGTCTTCCTCGGCGTTTTCGGCCTTTTCAGCCTCTTCGCGCTGCACCCGTTCGGCGACTTCAGGCTGGGTCATGTCGGGACGCGATTCCGGCCCGCCGCCATAGGTGGCGTCGAGGTCGATGATGTCGCGCAGGAGGACGCGGCCCTCCATCAATTCGTCGCGCCAGACCGTGATCGCCTCGAAGGTCAGCGAGCTTTCGCAGAGCGCGCGGATCATCGTCTCGCGGCCGGCCTCGATGCGCTTGGCGATGGCGATCTCGCCTTCCCGTGACAGAAGCTCGACGGTGCCCATCTCGCGCAGATACATCCGCACCGGATCGTCGGTGCGGTCGGCCGACGAACTCGTATTGGTGGTGACGACGCTGCCGCCCTTCTTGTCGTCCTTGGTCGCAAGGGCCCGCGACTTCGACGGCTGGGCGTCATCGCCATCATCATCATTATCGGCGTCGGCGTCTTCCTCGTCCTCCTGGTCGATGACATTGATGCCCATCTCGGAAAGCTGGGCGAGAATGTCCTCAATCTGTTCGGATGAGACTTCCTCGGAAGGCAGAACCTTGTTCAGCTCGTCATAGGTCACGAAGCCGCGCGACTTCGCCGACTTGATGAGCTTCTTAACGTCCGCATCGGTGAGATCGAGAATCGGGCCGTCCGTCGCCTGATCGCCCGACGTCTCGCTCTGCTTTTTCGCCGCCGCCTTTTTCGCCATCGTCAAAAACCTTTACCGGTTGAATTTCTTTTCAACATTGCGCTTCATCCGGTCGAGCGCGTCCTCGAAACGGTTCGGCGAATCGTCGTCGTCATGCACGCTCGTTTCGCTCGCCTTGTTCGAATTGACCATTTCTTCCCGCGCCGCCGCCGCTGCTCGCCACCCTGCATCGCCGTCTGTGAAGATCTGAGACGCCGACCGGGCGACCTCCTGCTTGAGGGTCGATTCAAACAGATGATGCGCCAGGGCGCTTTTAAAGCCCCGCTCTACCTCGTCTATCTCAGTGTCAGGCCGGAGGAATCGGTGTTTCGAGAGCTCGGGGTCATTCAGGACCCGCTCCATTACGCCTGCCGCGCCAGTCCGGGTCAGATGGCTTTTCAGCCCCGCGCTGTCAAGGGCGGGATCGGCCGAAACCGCCGATAAAACCTCGCCCAGAAGCGATTTCAAGGCCTGATCGGCAAGATCCAGCTCAAAAAACGCCGATTCCTGCCGCTCGATCAGGCCCGGATGGTTGATGGCGGCGAGCACCAGGATCGCCTGCCGCTCCCATGGGGCGGGCCCGCCTCGGCGTTTGAGGCCGGGGCTCGGCCGGGCTGGTTCCGCGTAGCGGAAGCCCTGATTCCGGCTTCCGCCGGGCCGCCAGGGGTTGCTCCGCTGCCGGGCGCGACCGGAGGCATAGTCGCCGCCCCCCTTTCGGGCGCCGGCGGGCGCCGGCGCGAATTGCGCGTCGAGACGCTGCGCCAGCTCCGACCCGTAAGCCCCGCGGACATCCTTGTCTGCGATGGCTTTGACGAGGTCGCGCAAGTGCGACTTCAGTTTCGCCCGGCGCTCCGGGGTGTCGAGGGGCTGCGCCGACCTTTCCCGGTCCCAGAGAACGTCCACCAGCGGGCGCGCCTCGTCGAGAACCGTTTGAAAAGCCGCCGCGCCTTTCTCCCGGATGAGATCGTCCGGGTCCTGACCTTGAGGCATGAAAGCGAAGGTCAGCGACTTGCCAGGTTTGAGGATCGGCAGAGCGCGGTCGATCGCCCGGTGCGCGGCGCCAAGCCCCGCCTTGTCGCCGTCGAAGCACAAGACCGGCTCGTCGAACGCTCGCCAGAGCAGCCCGAGCTGGTCTTCCGTCAGCGCCGTGCCGAGGGGCGCGACCGCGCGCCTGATGCCGGCGCCCCAGAGCGCGATGACGTCCATATACCCTTCACAGACAATCAAAGCAGCCTTGTCATCCGCCGACGCGGCGCGGGCGCCCGCGAGATTGTAAAGCACCGACCCTTTGTGAAAGAGCGGCGTTTCCGGCGAGTTCAGGTATTTGGCGCGCGCGTCCGGGTCGAGCGCGCGTCCGCCGAACGCAATCACCCGCTCGCGCGCGCCGGTGATCGGAAACATGATGCGATTGCGGAACCGGTCGTAGCTGGCGCCGCCGTCATCGGGCTTGATGAGAAGCCCGGCTTCGATCAGCGTTTCCTCCGTGAACCCCTTATTGATAAGATGGTCCTTGAGGGCCGCGCGCCCGGATGGCGCATAGCCGATCTGGAATTCGCCAATCTGGTCGTCAGTGACTTCCCGGCCGCGCAGATAATCCATGGCGTGGCGGCCGTCGGCCCGGCGCAGCATCGCCGCGAAAAATTTCGCCGCCGCGCCGCAGGCCTCCGCAAGGCCCTGTCGCCGTTCGGCCCGCTCCGCCTCTCCCGGCGTTTCGGCGGG
>CAJXLJ010000068.1 GCA_913055785.1 uncultured Parvularculaceae bacterium
GTCCTTGACGTCGAATTCGAAGTCGAGCCAGGAGCCGCGATAAGGAATAATGCGCGCGCCGAACAGGAGCTTGCCCGAGGAATGGGACTTGCCCTTGTCGTGGTCGAAAAACACGCCGGGCGACCGGTGCATCTGGGAAACGATGACCCGCTCAGTGCCGTTCACGATAAAGGTGCCGTTGTCGGTCATGAGCGGCATATCGCCCATGTAGACTTCCTGCTCCTTGATATCCTTGACGGACTTGGCGCCGGTGTCCTCGTCAACTTCGAACACGATCAGACGCAGCGTCACCTTGAGCGGCGCCGCATAGGTCATGTCGCGCTGCTGGCATTCCTCGACGTCGTATTTCGGGTTTTCAAATTCGTAGGAGACGTATTCGAGCGTCGCCTGCTCAGTGAAGTCCGAAATGGGGAAAACCGAACGGAACACCGCCTCGAGCCCATCCGGCGCACGGTCGGCCGGCTTGACGAAGCGTTGCAGGAACTGCTCGTACGAATCCTTCTGAACCTGAATCAGGTTCGGCATGGGCGCCGCATCGCCAATGCGGCCGAAATTTTTGCGAATGCGTTTCTTCTCTACGAAGGATTGCGCCATCTTTTCCTCACGAACGGAAGTTAGTTGCCCCATGACGCCCAAGCGCCCCGATGAACAGGGTTAACGCATGCGCGCGTGCGCCCCGCCGGCCGGAACTCAATCGACCGCAGGTCGCGGGTGGATTTAAATTGTCGTCTCGATTAACCGAAGCACGTTTGCCGCAAAGCCTGAAACCGCCGACGGCGCTGCCCGTCGACGGAGAAAGGGTCTAATAAGCGCGCCGGCCCGCCCCTGCAACCCCTTGTGGGAAAAATTCTCAGATGGCCGGACCGGCTTGAGGTCTCATTTTTCGCCGGATTCGCGCTATAGCTGTCGGATCGTTTTCACCAGAACCGCGCAATTCTCTCTAACGCCCTGTTTTGCAATTATAATCTTTGAAAATCAGCGGCTTATTCAGCCTCAGCCGTCAACACTCCCGGCAGAGGTCGCGCGCATGCCGGATTTGCGGTTGGGGAATGAAAAACGCCGCCGCGAAAGCCGCGACGGCGTTTTGAACGTCAACAAATAGCCGGAGACTATTTGAGTTCGACTTTGGCGCCCGCTTCTTCGAGCTTTTTCTTGATTTCTTCGGCTTCGGCCTTCGGCGCGGCTTCCTTGACCGCTTTGCCGCCGGCTTCGACGAGGTCTTTGGCTTCCTTGAGGCCGAGACCGGTGATCGCGCGGACTTCCTTGATCACATTGATCTTCTTGTCGCCCGCATCGACGAGGATGACGTCGAATTCGGTCTTTTCCTCAGCCGCTTCGCCGCCGCCTGCAGCGCCCGGGGCCGCCGCAACCGCTACCGCGCCGGCGGCCGGTTCAATGCCGTATTCGTCCTTGAGGATGTTTTTCAGCTCAGCCGCTTCGAGAAGCGTCAGGCCAACGAGCTCTTCAGCAAGTTTCTTGAGATCAGCCATTTTAAAAGTTCCTGTTCGTTAAGAGGGTTTCGGGAGTTACGAAGGGCTTCAGGCCGCCTCGCGCGTCTCCAGGGTTTCGAGGATGCCGGCGATGTTGGCCGCGGGCGCGCCGATGGCGCTCGCAATATTCATGGCCGGCGACATGATGGTTTGAACGATAGAAGCCAGAAGCTCTTCGCGAGACGGCATGGCGGCCAGCGCCTCCACCCCTTTCTCGTCGAGAATTTCTTCGCCCATCGCCCCGCCGAGGATTTTGAGCTTTTCATTATCCTTGGCGAACTTTTTGACGGCTTTCGCCGCCGCTACCGGGTCTTCGGAGAACGCAATCGCCGTCGGGCCCTGGAAAAGTTCGGAGAGCTTTTCGCTGGGCTTGCCGGCGATGGCGATCTTGGCGAGGCGGTTCTTGACCACCCGCATCGACGCCCCGGCGTTGCGCAGTTCCCCGCGCAGGCTTTCAAACTCCGAGACGGAAAGGCCGCCGTTAGCGATCACGACAACCGCGTTCGCATCGAACACGCCGCCGATCCACTCGACCATTTCCGCCTTCTGGGTTCTGTCCATAGGACGTTCCCTTCGGTTCGTGGAAGACCAGCCCCATTCCACAATGAAATGGCTGGACTTCCGGCTACAATCTTGGCGATGACTATCGGAAACCAAAAAGGCTCCCGGCGATCCTCGCGCGGAGAGCCTGCCCCAGAAGGTCCCATGGCCAGATCGGGTGAAACCCTTTCTGATCCCTTTTCCCTCTGTCTATGCGGGAGATTAAGCAAGGAATCCTTGCACCCGCAGTCTCGGACAGGTTTCGCCGCCCGGAAGACCAGGCGGCGAAGGCGGCTTCTTTAGCGCCAATTTTCGAGAATGCAACCCCGGCCTATCTCGGCCCCTTGAGAAATCCCGGCGCGCAGTCTCGCCGCCCGCATTCCGGGAATCTCACGTAGAATTCATCGACCCCGAAGAACGCCGCCTGAAGACCATGTCCGGCGAGCCTTTCGCGGATTTCCGCCGCTCCGGGATGCGTGTCCATCCAGGCGATAAGCTCGCCCGCCTTCCCGCCCGATGCGGCGTTCATCCGATCCATCAAACGGTCGATAGTGTAGGGCTTGTCCGCATGCTCGTACAAATCCCGCATCAGATTGCGGAAAGCGTCCGGGTCTTCCGCGGACAGTTCAGCATCAAGCAGGAGGGCGGTTAACGCCCCGCCCCCATAGATCAGGAACCAGTTCTCGCCCCGGCGTTTCGTCGCTTCAAACAGTTTGACGTCAGGCGACATCAGTTTGGCGATTTCGAAACGCCGTAGAATATTGGCGATCCGCTGCTGCAGCATGTTATCGTCAAGAAAGCCCGCCTGGCGCATCAATTTGATGGTCAGATAATCGGTAAACCCTTCCGTGAGCCAGTTGGTCTGATCCGGATTTTCGCCCCGAAGCGGGCCCGCCCCATTCCACAAATGCATGGTTTCATGGCCGAGCGTGTGACTCCACGTGACCTTTTCAGCTTCGTTGAGGGGCGTCGCCAGGCGCATGGCGAAACTGTCTTGAAAAGCGCCGCCGTCGGTCATGTCGTCACCGAAGAAAAACACCGTGTACTTGTCCCAGTCGGCGCCGCCCCAAAATTCCGCATAAACATCGGGCAGCACCTTGAACAACCGCTCGATATCCGGCTTTGCGTCCTTGAGGCTGTCGGCGACAAGCCATGTCAGCTCCCGCCCGCCGATCGAATTGGTGATCGCTTTATCCGCGCCCATGGAGAAGACATTTTGTCCAAGATTCCATGGCCCGGACGCGGTCGCGACGTCGCCCTGCATCGGCCATGGCGACGTTACGCTCCATGCGGCAGGAAGGTCGAACGTGACGTCTATAGCGCAAGCAGGCCATTCGTAATCGATAAGGAAAAAGGCGTGACCTGCAAAAAAATATGAACTGTCGAAATGAGTCGCGACCTCATCCTTGCCCGGCGCGCCGACGCCGCCCCAGTTGACTTCATCATGGTCGGCCAAAAGCCGGTAGGATATCGACGAAAGTTTTTTCTTTTCCGGCGTTTCCCAGCCGCCCTCGCCGACATAATTCAGAGGGACTTCATTTCCGTCCGCGTCAAAACCTTTGAGATCAACAACTGATTCTGATTGCCCTTCAGGACGCGCGGCGACCGGAAACCAGAAAAGATCGAGCCTGGATGTCGGCTGTTGAAATTCAGCGCTAACAGAAAAAGCATCCTCCGCCGGGAATGAGACTTTATACGAAGCAACATTGCTGGCGCAGTTTTCAGCCGCAAAGGCGGACGCATTCAAAAACGTCGCCGCCAAAACGCTCCCGGCGATAAACAGACTTTTCTTTGCAGACTTCAAAACACCCTCCCAGCGCGTAATCATTCAGTCCGGTTCCAAAAAACCATAACAAGTATGACACGTTGGGAGGGCGATTCCTCATGTGATTTAGAACGGTCTTGGGTATTCTGTCCTCTTTCAGGAACGGCCTATCTAAAAAGCCTTCTGCCAGCCTGCAGTAAGCGTCCAGTCGGTTTCAAGCTGCGGTCCATTGAGGTCCTGACAGACAGGTATCGCGAACTCGATCCCGAAACGATGCCCTTTCACGGCGCCGCCCTGACCGGCGAGATTGAGCCCAACGCCGACATCGATGCGGTCGCCGCCCTGAAAATCAGGATTGGCGGTCTGCACCGGCGCCATGATCATCGGATCGATGCCGTCGATTGTCTGCTGCGAGCGGTAGGCGAGCCGCAGAGAAAGCGCCGCCCACGGATTGGGCCCGTATTGCGCCCAGATGGTCGCGTCGTGACGATCGCCAAGCCTATAACCCTCATCGTTGGTTCCGGTGCGGAGCGTCGCCTTGTATTGGGCGCCCCACGACAGCGACGCCGACTTGCCGGTGTAAGTAATCCCTGGTTCGAGATCGAGCGTGCCGGAACCGAGCTGCATCGGGTAAGGCAGCCGCAAGGTCGGCGTCATGTTCATCGGCGTCAGAACCTCGCCGGTTTCCATGATCGAGCCTGTCGGGATCGATACGCCGAGATTGAGATGCGCGTGATGGCTCGTTGCGCCCTCGCCGCTCTCCATGAGTCGCAGCAGCGCCGACGCCCTGGTGTCGCCAAAGCCTGAGCTTTTCGTGTTGAAGCCGCCGAGCACGGTCGCGCCCATGCCGCCCATATAGGTCTGGTGGTCCATGCTGTTTCGAACAACCGTTCCCATGACCATCAGCGTCAGCCAGTCTGTCGGCGCATACATGGCGCCGAGCATGTGCATGTCCATCGTCATATCGAGCGGGACGACCCGGAGCGTCGGCGGCGTCATCGGATTGCCGAAAAACCGGTTCGGTACGCTCGTCGCAATTTCATCGGGCGTGACGGCGTCCGTTCCGATCCGCGAGCCTTCCATATCCATGCGCATGAACCGGTAGGAGAACATCACCTCCCCCTGTTCATGCATGTGATCGCCCATCACGCCGATCGGGGCGTGGTACTTGGCGTTTGTAACGTCGTCATCCGCAATCGCGGATGCGGTGAAACACGCCGCTGCAGCGGCGCCAATAATCAAAATGCGCATAATCAGATCCTTTTCACACAGCGCAGAAAAACAGCGTTTCGAGTGAAACGCGGGGGCCGGCCGAATATTCAGGCGGCGGGCGCTGGCGGGGATCTCGACGGCATCGGCGGGCGCGTCGTTGAAACGACAACGGTTTCAACAACCAGCGATGCCAATTGCGCCACATGGGCGGCGAAAGGATGAAATAACTGAGGGTCGTCGCCCGCAACGGCGGCGCCGATGCGGCAAGACGTGTAACACGCGTGACAGGGTTGCTCTCCGCTCTCCGGATTGTGCTCCTGATAGGGAGACGGCTCGCCGGTCAGCTCTTCCCAGGAAACCGTCTGCAATCCGTCGCCGGTGCAGATAACGATGGAAAGGCCGTCATCATTCGCGGCGAACGCAAGACCGGAAGGCAGCGCCTGGGCGAGCGCAAAAAGCGCCACCGCAAGAAAGCGCAATGCGCCTGCCAGTTTACGCCGTTGGAGATTCACGACCTGCGCCCCTTCCCTTCGCGGGAAAGTTAAACAGGGTCTCGTAGGCTTTTACAAGCAAACACCGTGGCGGCTCGTGGACGCAGGCGCGTCAGAGCACATCCGCGCCTGTTGTCACCACATCGGCCGGCGCCGCGGCCTCCATCAGCGCCTGGGCGGCGTCGCTGGCCCCATGGTCGTGATGTTGGTGCGCGTCGGCTTCGTTCGAGCTTTCCGCAAGGTCGGCCAGGGCGAGAACGTCTGAGGACAACGCGCTATCGGATTGATCAGAAAAAGATGTCTCCGCCGCATATGCGTGATCGTGATTTGCGTGAGCCGTATCGACCGGCGCCGTCAGGGAAGCGCTGTGACCGGACTCATGCCCTGCGCCGCCATGATTGCTATGCGCCGAATGCACATGATGGGAACGCCCGCCTGATGGCGAGCCGGCCGCCGCCTCATGATGCGCGTGCAGCTCGCTGTGCTGTACGGCGCCGGCCGCTGCTTCATGCCCTTCGTGACCTGCGGCGTTGTCATGCCGTCCGGCCGCATGCCCCGCGCCATGACCGTCATGGCCGCCCGCATGCAGCAAGCCAGCATGATCCGCATGCCCGGACTTGTGAACAGAAACGTGTCCTTGATGTGCGGCGGCGGCGCTGTGAGCGTTGTGACCTTCATGCGCGTCTTCGTAAGGACTTGCATAGGGCGAGGCGAATGGGTCGGCCATATAGGACGCATGCGCGTGGCCGCCGAAGCGCCCGAGTTCATGAACGTGTTCTTCGCCATAGATCGACCCGGTCACGCAAACCACGTCCGGCGTCATAAAGGCGCTGAGATCGTCGAGCACGGGAAGCGCCGTTGAGAGCGCGTCCTCGTCATCGAGTTCGTTCGCCGCCGCCGAGACACGCGAACTCGCCAGCGCCGCAAGCAGGCTGATCGCCACGGTGTTGCGGCGGTTCGCATCGCGACGGAAGATCCGTCGCGTTTTTGGTGCTTTGAGCCCGAACGCGGTTTCCCGCAACGCCGCCGCGATCTCGTCAACGCTCTTACTGGTTTTGCGCATCCGCCGCCCCGATGACTTTCCGCGCCGTCTTAACCGGACAAGATTGCTGAATCCGGCTGGGGATCGTTCGAATTTTCGGCAGATTTTATCGACGCGCCGGCGCACAGACAAATCAGGCTTCAAAGCCTTATTGTTTCACGCGGCCGACCAGATCGACGAGTTCTTCAAACTTCTTGCGTTGTTCGGCGGCGTCGCCTGAAGCAATCGCCTCCGCCACGCATGAAGCTGCGTGGTCGGAGAGGATAGCGTCCTCCACCTTGGATAAGGCAGCCTTTACCGCCTGAACCTGATGAAGAATGTCGATGCAGTATCGGTCTTCTTCAAGCATCCGCTGAAGGCCGCGCACCTGACCTTCAATACGCCTCAGCCGCTTTATGGTTGGCGCTTTGTCGCAATGGCTCATCAGCATCTTGCCTCATATACCCTATGGGGGTATATAGAGCGCTCCCTACCGTTTGTGAACCCCTCTGCGAGCCATGATCGATAGAAGACAATTTATACGCGCCGGCGGCGTCGCCATATCAGGAGCCGCCGCCCAGTTTCTCCTCCCCGCATGGGCGCGGTCGGGCCCGTTAAATGACATGAGCGGGCTGAGCGCCCTGTCCGGCCGGGAGTTTCACCTGCGCGCCGAGCACGCCCGTCCCGTTATCGAGGGCCGGAAAGGCAAAGCGATCACCATCAACGGCCAGCTCCCAGCGCCGCTTCTCAGATGGAGGGAAGGCGACGCGCTGACGCTGCATCTGACCAACAGCCTTGATGAAGACACCTCGATCCACTGGCATGGCATACTGTTGCCGCCTGAAATGGACGGCGTACCCGGCGTTTCCTTTCCCGGCGTCAGGCCCGGCGGAACTTTTACTTATCACTTCCCGGTAAAACAGGCCGGCACTTACTGGTATCATTCCCATTCAGGGCTGCAGGAACAAGCCGGCCATTATGGTCCGATCATAATCGATCCGGCGAAACCGGAACCATTCAGCTATGACCGCGAATATGTAATCGTACTTTCCGACTGGGCCTTTGAAAAACCCGAGCGATTGTTCGCCAAGCTGAAAAAGAATCCGGAAAGTTTCAACTTTCAAAAACGCACGCTCGTCGACTTTTTCCGGGATACGCGTGAAAAAGGCGTCGGCGATGCGTTTGAAGAACGCGCCATGTGGGGCGCCATGCGGATGGATCCTGCCGATATCGCCGACATTACCGGCGCAGCCTACACCTACTTAATCAATGGCCATGGCCCGGGTGACAACTGGACCGGATTGTTCTCGCCCGGCGAACGCGTCCGCCTGCGGATAATCAATGCTTCCGCGATGACGATATTCAACCTTCGCTTTCCTGAATTGCCGATGACGGTCGTGCAATCGGACGGCCTTAACGTCGATCCGGTTGAAACGGATGAAATTCAAATCGGGGTTGCGGAAACCTACGACGTCATCGTCGCGCCGCGCGAAGACAAGGCCTATACGCTGATGGCCGAGTCAATCGACCGGTCGGGCTATGGCCGCGCGACGCTCGCCCCACGCATGGGAATGAACGCGCCGGTTCCGCCACTGCGCGAGCGGCCGACGCTCTCCATGCGCGAAATGGGCATGGCGATGAGCGGCCACGCCATGAAGATGGATATGAACGCGGGCGCGCCAAGCGACATGGCCGAAATGAATCATATGAACAATGGTTCCATGGAGCACGACATGAGCGCCATGGATCATCACGGCGCGTCCATGACGGGCGGCGCTGTTTCACATGACCACCCGCAGGGCGTCGGCGTCGACATGATCGCCGAGGCTCCATCCAATCGCCTGGGCGAACCGGGCCTTGGCCTTACAGGACAGCCCCATCGGGTTCTCACTTACGCCGATCTCAATGCGCTCGAGATGAATCCCGACATGCGCGATCCGGAAAGGGAAATCGAGCTTCATCTTACCGGCAACATGCACCGCTATATGTGGTCATTCGACGGCCTGAAATTTTCAGAAGTCGAAGGTCCGATTGTTTTTCACGAAGGCGAACGCGTACGCCTTACGCTGGTCAACGATACGATGATGTCTCACCCTATCCATTTGCACGGCATGTTCTTCGATGTCGTCAAAAAAGCGGAACATGATCACAAGAAAGCGCGCAAGCACACAATCGTCGTGAAGCCCGGCGAGAAGCTATCCGTCGACATTACGGCTGACGCTGTCGGCGACTGGGCGTTCCATTGCCACCTGCTCTACCATATGGCCGCAGGCATGATGCAGATTGTTTCCGTCCGCCCGCGCCATGACGGATCGCATGACACCGGCCGCCATCATAAAGGCCAAGCGTCATGATAAATGCGCGGCAACTCGCGATTACGCTTTGCGGGGCGGCGATGTTTTCTATCGCACACGCTGAGGACAATCATAATCCTGACAACGCCCGCGCGCATCTTCAAGCTCATCATGGCGGCGGTTTGTTCAGCTATGTCGAACTTGAGCGGCTCGAGTATCTTTCCAATGACGGCGAGCCTCAATTCCTCTGGGACGTCCAGGGATGGTATGGCGGCGACGTCAACAAGTTGTGGCTGAAGTCCGAAGGAGAATATGCGTTCAGCGGCGGCGGTCTCGAAGAGGCGGAGATCCAGGCTTTGTGGAGCCGCGCCGTCGGCAGCTATTTTGATCTTCAGGCGGGCGTCCGTCACGATTTCGCGCCCGGCGACGACCGCACATTCGCCGTGATAGGCGCGCAAGGACTGACGCCCTATCTTTTCGAAATCGACACGGCGATTTTTGTTTCCGAAGACGGCGATGTTTCCGCGCGACTGGAAGCGGAATACGAATTTTTGGTGACGCAAAGGCTTATCCTGCAGCCGCGCGCTGAATTGAATTTCGAATTTCAGGATGCGCCGGCCTATGAACTTGGGTCCGGTCTGTCCTCAGTCGAGCTCGGCGGACGCCTTCGTTATGAAATCAGGCGCCAGTTTGCTCCTTATGTCGGGGTTTCATGGCGCCGCGCCTATGGCGATACAGCCCGGTACATACGTGCTGACGGCGGAGAGCCGGGCGGCGTCTCTTTCGTGGCCGGACTGAGAATGTGGTTTTAGGAGCTGAATAATGTCGCAGCAGACGCATCACCTTCATCAGCCGGGCGCTGGCGCCGTCATGACCGCCGCACAAGCGACGCTCCACTGCCTCACCGGCTGCGTCATCGGAGAACTCGCCGGATTGATGATCGGTGTTTCTCTCGGACTCGCCATCTGGCAGACGGTTATGCTGGCGACGGCGCTCGCCTATGTGTCGGGGTTCAGTCTCGGCCTGCTGCCTGTCATGCGCAATCAGAACAAAACATTCATTGAAGCCTTTAAACTGATCTGGCTCGGCGAGGCGATTTCAATCGGGGTTATGGAAATCGCCATGAACGGCGCCGACTACCTTGTCGGCGGTATGAATGCAGGGTCGGTCCTGTCGCCAGCGTTCTGGATCGGCATCGCCGTCGCAATCCCGGCCGGTTTTCTTGCGGCGTGGCCTGTTAACTGGTGGCTGATTAAGCGCGACATGAAGAAATGCCATTAAAAAAACGGCCCTCGTGGAGGGCCGCTTTTAATCCACAAATAAATCGTGCGTTACGCGCCGCTGTCGGCGGTGTCGATTTTGACGCCCGGCCCCATGGTCGATGAGATCGAGATTTTCTTGATATAGGTGCCCTTGGCGCCGGTCGGTTTGGCCTTCGCAACCGCGCCGATGAACGCCTTGACGTTTTCAGTGATCGCCTTTTCGTCAAAGCTCGCCTTGCCGACGCCGGCGTGAATGATGCCGGCTTTCTCAACACGGAACTGAACGGCGCCGCCCTTGGCGTCTTTCACCGCCTGGCCGACATTCGGCGTTACGGTGCCGACCTTCGGGTTCGGCATCAGGCCCTTGGGACCCAGCACTTTACCGAGACGGCCGACAACGCCCATCATGTCCGGCGTCGCGATCACGCGATCGAAATCCATGAAGCCGCCCTGAATTTTTTCCATCAGGTCTTCGGCTCCGACAATATCGGCACCGGCTTTTGTCGCTTCCTCGGCTTTCGCGTCCTTAGCGAACACCGCAACGCGCACCGTCCGGCCCGTACCGTTCGGCAGGGAAACGACGCCACGCACCATCTGGTCGGCGTGGCGCGGATCGACGCCGAGATTCATCGCGATTTCGATGGTCTCATCAAACTTCGCGCTGGCGTTCGCTTTCACCGATTTCACGGCTTCTTCGACCGTGTGCAGTTTAACGCTGTCGGCGTTCTCGCGGGCCGCTTTGATTCTTTTGCCTGGTTTCGTCATCGTTCCTACTCCCTGACTTCCAGACCCATGGCGCGCGCCGAGCCCATGATGATCTTGGTGGCGGCGTCGAGGTCGCTTGCATTCAGGTCGGGCATTTTCGCCTCGGCGATCTCACGGCATTGCGCCTTGGTCACCGAACCGGCGACGTCGCGGCCAGGAGCCGAACCGCCCTTTGCGAGCTTCGCAGCTTTCTTGAGATAGAAAGACGCCGGCGGCGTCTTGGTGACGAAGGTAAAGGATTTGTCGGCGTAGATCGTAATGATCGTCGGGACCGGCATCCCCTTTTCCATTTCCTGCGTCTTGGCGTTAAACGCCTTGCAGAATTCCATGATGTTGAGACCGCGCTGGCCGAGCGCCGGGCCGATCGGGGGAGACGGCGTCGCC
>CAJXLJ010000069.1 GCA_913055785.1 uncultured Parvularculaceae bacterium
ACGATTGACTTCACCTTGTCGAAGCCGCCCCGCCCTTCGATCTCCTTGCCCATGCGGAAAGCAAGATCGATCAGCGCCTGTGACTGATATTCCGCCGAATGTTCTTTCGTATAAGTCTCGAGGATCGCGCGCTTCGCCTCGCCCTTGCCGGGGAGCGGCACATGATAAGCGGGTTCATAGGGGCTTTCGCCCTTGTCGCGCGCGGTGCGGCCGTTGAGGATATAGGCGATCACCGAATCCTCGCCTTCATAGATCGGCGACGGCGCGCCCTCGCCGCGCATGCAGCGGTCGACCGCTTCAATCGCAAGCTTGCCCGCATAGGCCGGCGCGAATGCTTTCCACGAAGAAATCTCGCCCTTGCGGGACTGGCGCGTCGTCACGGTCGTATGCAGGCCCTGCTGCACCGCCTGATAAATAACTTCTGTATCGAGACCAAGGAGTGTCCCGACCGCAGCCGACGCCGACGGACCGATATGAGCGATGTGATCGATCTTGTGTTCGTGCAGGCAGATCGCCTTCACGAGATTGACCTGAATTTCGTAGCCCGTCGCAATGCCGCGCAGCAGAGCCTTCCCGTCACGCCCACATTGCTGCGCCACCGCCAGCACCGGCGGAATATTGTCGCCCGGATGCGAATAATCCGCCGCCAGAAACGTGTCGTGGAAATCGAGCTCGCGCACCGCCGTGCCGTTCGCCCAAGCCGCCCATTCAGCGCAGACCTTATGCGCCGCCGGCAAGCCGAACAGCGTCGCGCCGCCGGAACGCATATGCGCATTCGCCATCGCGCGGGCCGACTTGATCGGACCGCGATTGAGCGACGCGATACCGACCGACGCGTTATCGATGATGCGGTTGATGATCATGTCGGTAGCTTCGGCGTCGACCTCGACCGGGTCGCTCGCAACGGCGGCGATCTTCCAGGCGAGCTGGTCTTCCCGCGGCAGATTGTCTTTCGAACGGTGCGCGCGAACGTCATGGATTTCCATGGAATTTCCTCATTGTCTGGCGATGCTGGAGGGGGCTTTGGGGAGGCCCTCAAAACTGTCGCGCACTCTCTGCCCCACCTGCGACAGGCTGTCCATGGGGAAAACTGAGACCTAACGCCTCTGGAAAACTTATCTCAGAAAAACAACAGCTTGACCGCCATTGCGAGCAAGGCGAGGTAAAAGACGCGTTTGATCAGCGCCTCGCCTCTGGCGACTGCGCTATTCGCCCCAAGCCAGCCGCCGATGGCGTAGCCGGCGGCGAGCGCAAGACCCAGCGTCCACTCGATTTTGACGTTCGCGGCGAACACCGCCAGCGACACGACCGAGAAGACGAGCGCCACGAAAACCTTGTGCATATTGGCGCGAACGAGATCGAGCCCCATCACGCGATTGAGGATCGGCAGCTGGATCAGACCGACGCCGATCTGGATGAAGCCGCCCCAGAAACCGGCGCCGATAAAAAGAAGATGGCCCAGGAGAAGATTGCGCGCCTTGCCGTCAGAAGAGACAGCCTTTTGCCCGGCGCCGGTCATCATCACCACAAGAATGCCGAGCATGATCAGCGCCAGCGTTCGTTCGAACCAGACGCCGTCGAGCTTGACGCCGACCAGCGCGCCGAAGAACGCGCCGACAGACGCGCAGGCGGCGAGCGACAGGCTGAGTTTGAAATCGGAAAACCCTTTCCGGAAGAATCCCCAGACCGCGAAGATATTTTGCGCAATGATTCCGATGCGGTTGGTGCCGTTGGCGACCGGCCCCGGCAGGCCGAGAAACACCATCACCGGCACCGACAGGATCGACCCGCCGCCGGCGAGCACATTGATCCACCCGGAAGCAATCCCGGCGGCGAACAGCAATGCGATCTTCCAGAGCTCAACGTCCATCAAGCGGGCTTACCGGCTTCGGATCGTTTCCGCTATCAGATTTTAACACCCGCCATTCACGCGGCGTTCAGGAACCGTTTGCGGTCTTTTTCATCGGGCGTGAAACAGACATCGCGCGCGCCGAACCAGCCGATGCGGTTGCGTTGAACGAAATCGTAGATCGGATCACCGATGAAAGCCGGAACCAGATCCCCTGCCCAGCCGAGCCAGCGCCATGGCGGCGGCATTAGCCGCGCCGCCATTGTCCATGCGCGCCAGCGCAGGAATGGCTTGCCGTCCTTCAGCACCAAGAACGTGTCGAACGCATCAGCGTCAAGGCCGTAATGGCGGTAAATCGATTGCGGCAACGCATCCTGAATGACGGCGAACCGCGTTTCACCGTCTGGGTCATGCGCAATTTCCCATTGCACGCCGGACGAACACAAAACGCAGTCGCCATCGAAAATGATAAGCGGTTTAGAATCGTCGAATGACGGCACGTCCGGATCGTCACGGTAGCTGTAGGGGTTAAACATTCAAGCGCCCCACAATCGCAATCACGAACGCCAGTTCGATCAACACCGTCAGCGGCAGGCGCACGGCGAGATACCAGTGCGGCGCGCCGGAGCCTCGCCTTGTCGCTTTAAGGTCGTCGAAGAGCAGCAAGGCGATGACGGCCATGATCGCCGGGAACTTCCAGGCGACGCCGCCGACCGGCGCCATCAACGGCATGGCGATCGCGAGCGGCAGACACGCGCCGAACAGCGCGCGTGAGGTCGGACCGCCCTCTTTCATGACCGCAACGCCCCAGCGCACGCCGCCGAAAAAGACGATCAGCGCCGCGCCGTAAAGGGTCATGGCGTAGGCGGCGCTCGCCGCCGCAGAGGCGTCGCCGGCGACAATGACGAGCGCGGCTGCAATCAATGGCGAGGCGGCGAGATAGGCGAGGAGTTGCGCAGCGCCTGTATTGACGTCTCCCGGCGCCGGGTGCGCGCGCCGCACGTCTTTCCTGCGTCCAAAACGGCGAAGCTCCAAAACGTCCGTGTCGCTCATGATAGCCTCCTTTGACGTTCGCCGCGTTTCCGGCGCGGCCTATTCCTTCTTCTTCCCCATGAACGGCGCCAGCAGATCGACCGCGCGCGCGCCGAGCTTCAAAAGCGGCGGAATGCGCGATTTCGGCACCTTGTTCATCTGCTCGTACCAGTCGTTCAGGAGCGCGATCAGTGCCTGAAGGTCAGCGAGGCGCTTGACCGCCGCGCCGCTCGCAGAAGGGTCTGCTTTCGCATCGTTGACGCAGGCGTCGAGCACCGCCGCCGCGGGATCGAGTTCGCGCGCTTTGCGCATGGCGACGATGCGCGAGACCATCTCCCACATGTCGCTCTCCGCCTCGAAATGGTCGCGGCGGTCGCCGTCGACCGGCGCGCGCCGGACGAGGTTCCAGGAAAGCAGCTCCTTGATCGAGTTCGAGACATTCGAGCGGGCGATACCAAGCGTTTCAGCAATGTCTTCTGCATTCAGCGGCCGGTCGCTCATGAGCAGCAGCGCGTGGATCTGCGCCACCGAGCGGTTGACGCCCCACTGCCCGCCCATATCGCCCCAGTGAAGGATAAAGCGGCGGATCGCCGGACTGATTTCAATCTTGCTTACAGTAATTTCTGTCATAACAGAAATATATGAAATAGTTGTTTGGGTGTCAATAAAGCAATAATCGTGGGACTAAAACCATGAATGAGCCGTAATATTGAAGTTATGACTTGATATCAGCAGCGCCTTTGATAGTTTTGCACAACTTTTAGCCATCTTCGTGGGACTATTCCCAATATGAATGAAATCCAGGATCTCATCGCCCGCTCGGAAGCGGCGGCGGCGAACACAGGGCTCTCGCTCTCGACGGTCTCACGCAAGCTGTTCAATGACGGCAAGGCGATCTCCCGCCTCAAGGCCGGCGGGCAATGCACGCTGAAGACCCTTGAGACGGCGCGGACGCGCCTCGCCGAACTCGAAACGGAAACCGCAGTCCCGAAACAACCCGCCGTTACAGCCCCCGCGCCCGCGATCTCAGCGCAGACCATGACGCATCTCGACCGGCTCGAAGCGGAGTCGATGCACATCATGCGCGAGGTCGCGGCGGAAGCGGAAAAGCCGGTGATGCTTTATTCCGTCGGCAAGGACTCGGCGGTGATGCTGCATCTCGCCATGAAGGCGTTTTATCCGTCAAAACCGCCCTTCCCGGTCATGCATGTCGATACGACCTGGAAGTTCCGTGAAATGATCAAGTTTCGCGACGAAACCGTCGCGCGTCTCGGTCTCGACCTTATCGTGCACATCAATCAGGAAGGCGTCGAACAGGGGGTCGGTCCATTCACCCACGGCTCTCAAGTCCACACCGACGTCATGAAAACGCAGGCGCTGAAGCAAGCGCTCGACAAATACGGGTTCGACGCGGCATTCGGCGGCGCCCGGCGCGATGAAGAAAAGTCCCGCGCCAAGGAACGTATCTTCTCTTTCCGTTCGCGCGAGCATCGCTGGGATCCGAAAAATCAGCGTCCGGAGCTTTGGAGCATTTACAACACGCGCATCGCCCAGGGCGAATCGATCCGTGTATTCCCGCTCTCCAACTGGACCGAGCTCGACATCTGGCAGTATATTTACCGCGAGAACATCCCCATCGTGCCCCTCTATTTCGCGGACAAGCGCCCGGTGGTGGAGCGCGACGGCGCGCTCATCATGGTCGACGACGACCGCATGCCCTTGAACGGCGAAGCGCCGAAAGAGGAAATGGTGCGTTTTCGAACGCTCGGCTGCTACCCGCTCACCGGCGCCGTGCGCTCAACAGCAACCACGCTGCCGGAAATCATTCAGGAAATGCTGGTTGCGACGACCTCCGAACGCCAGGGCCGAGTCATCGACCACGATCAGGCGGCGTCGATGGAGAAGAAAAAGCAGGAGGGGTATTTCTAGATGTCTGTTACAGCCCTCTCCCCTTCCGACAATGTCGTCGAATATCTCGCGGCCCATGAACGTAAATCCATGCTGCGGTTCATCACCTGCGGATCGGTCGACGACGGGAAGTCGACCCTGATCGGCCGCCTGCTCTACGATTCAAAGCTGCTTTACGACGACCAGATTTCAGCGCTCGAAAGCGACACCAGGAAACACGGCACGCAAGGCGAGAAGATCGACTTCGCTCTCCTCGTCGATGGGCTCGCCGCCGAACGCGAACAGGGCATCACCATCGACGTCGCCTATCGCTTCTTCTCGACGGAAAAACGGAAATTCATTGTCGCCGACACGCCGGGCCACGAACAATACACCCGCAACATGGCGACCGGCGCCTCGACCGCCGATCTCGCGGTCATTCTCATCGATGCGCGCAAGGGCGTACTGACGCAGACCCGGCGCCATTCCTTCATCGTTTCCCTGCTCGGCATTCGTCATGTGGTGCTCGCCGTCAACAAGATGGATCTCGTCGATTATTCGGAGTCCACCTTCGACCGGATCGAGGCGGATTACCGCGCCTTCGCCAGGGATCTCGGATTTCAGTCGATCACCGCGATCCCGATGTCGGCCCTTGAAGGCGTCAACATCACCAGGAAAAGCCGCGAAACGCCCTGGCATCAAGGCAGCGCTCTCCTTCCCTATCTTGAAACCATCAAGGTGCGGACGAGCCTTGCAGAAAAACCGTTCCGCCTGCCGGTGCAATGGGTGAACCGGCCGAACCTTGATTTCCGCGGCTTTTCGGGAACCGTCGCCAGCGGAATCGTTAAGCCGGGCGATGAAATCGTCGTCCTGCCCTCCGCCAAGCGCTCGAAAGTCAAATCCATCGTCACCATGGACGGCGATCTCGACGAGGCGCGGCCCGACATGGCGGTGACGCTTACGCTGGAAGACGAAATCGACATCTCCCGCGGCGATATCATCTGCGCCGGCAAGGCGCCCGCCGAACAGACCGATCAGTTCGCCGCGCATCTCCTGTGGATGGCGGAAGACAAGCTCCTGCCCGGCCGGCAATATCTGTTAAAGACCGCCAACCGCGTGATTCCCGCGACGGTCACCGAGCTCAAGCACAAGATCAACGTCAACACGCTTGAACACATGTCGGGCAAGACGCTGGAGCTCAACGAGGTCGGCTTCTGCAATTTCAATCTTGCGCAACCGGTCGCCTTCGACGCCTACAAGGACAATCGCCGCACCGGCGCGTTCATCCTCATCGACCGGCGCACAAACGCTACCGTCGGCGCCGGCATGATCGACTTCTCCCTGCGCCGCGCCCAGAACGTCCACTGGCAGGACCTCGACGTTAACAAGAATGCGCGCGCCAGCGCCAAGCATCAGCGCCCCTGCGTGCTCTGGTTCACCGGCCTTTCCGGCTCCGGCAAATCGACCGTCGCGAACCTTGTCGAAAAACGCCTGCACGATCTCGGTCGCCACACCTACACGCTTGACGGAGACAATGTCCGCCACGGTCTCAACAAGGACCTCGGCTTCACCGACGCCGACCGCGTTGAAAATATCCGCCGGGTCGGCGAGACCGCGAAGCTGATGGTCGACGCGGGGATTATCGTTCTCGTGTCGTTCATCTCACCCTTCCAGAGTGAACGGCGCATGGCGCGCGAGCTGGTCGAGGACGGCGAGTTCATCGAGGTCTTTATTTCAACGCCGCTAGAAGTCTGCGAACAGCGTGACGTCAAAGGGCTTTACGCCAAGGCGCGGCGCGGCGAGATCAAGAACTTCACCGGCATCGACAGCGCGTATGAAACGCCGGCGAACGCCGAAATCGATCTCGATACGTCGGAAATTCCCGCCACCGACGCAGCGGACCGGATTGTCGAGTACCTGAAAGAAAACGGGTATCTCGAAGCCTAGCCTTGTCAGCCGCTCATTCCCGTGAAAGCGGGGGTCAGCGGCCCATAAGCGCGTTCTTATTTCTGTTTACGCCGCCAGTTCGTCCCGCACGCGCGCCCAGTTCACAGTATTCCCCGCCGCCAGCATCGGGCGGCCTTGCGTCATGCGCGGCGCATAAGGCGCGCCGTCATCGAGATATTCCGCCTTCCCGCAGATTTCCTCGAGGATCAGCACGCCAGCGGCGTGGTCCCACGGGCTGCAACGCGAATAAAGCGCAAAGTCGCGGCGGCCCCGGGCCATGTTGATATAACCGTAGGCGGAGCATCGAACGGCTTCGGTTTCAAAACCCGCTCTCAGGCGCGGGACAATCGTTCCCTTCCACGGCTCGGCCAGATTGCCGATGGCGCGGTGGCCGACCAGCGCCCCTTCCTTCGCCGCCAGCGGCGAAAGCTTATCTCCCCGCCATGTCGCCCCATCGCCTTTCGAGGCGATGGCGGCCGCATGATCGGGGATCGCCTGTATCCATCCGGCCCGCGTCTCGCCATTTTCGACGAGCGCGACAATCGATCCGTATTCGCTATGGCCTTCAACGAAGTTGCGCGTACCGTCGAGCGGGTCGACAATCCAGAACACGCCGTCGCCTTCGAGCGCATGTACGAGAGACGGGTCGGCGGCGACGCTTTCCTCGCCGATGAAACCGGCGCCGGGGTAAATACCCTTGAGGGCTTTTTCCAGCGCCGCTTCCGCCGCATGATCGGCTTCCGTCACGAAATCGTTCGGGCCGGTCTTGGTGTCGATGTGTTCGTCTTTCAGCCGACCGAACCGCGAAGCGATTTCGGTCTCGGCGATTTCCGCAATCGCCGCCGCAACCCTGTCGAGGTCGACAATCATGCGGTCCGCCGCGGCTCTTCCGCGCCGACGGCCGGCGCCGTCTCGCGGGCGTCCGGATAGGTTTTGAAAAACTGGCCGCGCGCTTTTTTTGAAAGCCTGACGACGAGGACAAGCACGTCCCCTTCGGCGTATTCGTCCATCACCTCGGCGCGCTGGTGCAGCCAAGCCCGCGCAGAGCCGTCGGACGCCGGGATCGCGATGTGCAGCGTTTCATGAGCGATGGTCAGCGCCTGTTCGATCAGGTCCAGAAGCCTGTCGACGCCTTCGCCCGTCAGAGCGGAGACCGCCGCCCGAATCGGCGTTTCCATGGTTCCCGGCGCGCCGGCCTCGCTCGCCCGGGCGATCGCTTCAATACTGGCGCGATCTTCCGTGTCGAGACTGTCGATCTTGTTGAGGGCTTCAATAACCGGGCGATCGTCCTCATCCGTAATGCCGAGTTCCGCGAGAACGCCGAGCACGTCCGCGCGCTGCGCATCCGTATCCTCATGGGCGATATCGCGCACATGAACGATGACGTCCGCTTCCAGGACTTCTTCCAGGGTTGCGCGGAATGCGGCGACGAGCTGGGTCGGCAGGTCGGAGATGAAACCCACCGTGTCCGACAAGATAACGCGCACGCCCGACGGCAGGTCGATCGCCCGCATGGTCGGATCGAGCGTCGCGAAGAGAAGGTCTTCGGCTTTCACTTCAGCCCTGGTGAGCCGGTTAAACAATGTCGACTTGCCGGCGTTGGTATAGCCGACCAGCGCCACCACCGGATGCGGCGCGCGTTTGCGTTTCGCCCGCTGCAGGGTGCGCGTCCGGCGCACTTCCTCGAGCTTCTTCTTGAGCCGGAGAATCTTATCGTCGAGCGCGCGGCGGTCGCTTTCGATCTGCCGTTCGCCGGGGCCGCCGAGAAAGCCCGCGCCGCCGCGCTGCCGTTCAAGGTGGGTCCAGGAACGAACCAGCCGCGAGCGCTGATAGTTGAGATGCGCGAGATCGACCTGCAACCGGCCTTCCGCTGTTTGCGCGCGCGCCCCGAAGATTTCGAGGATCAGCGCGGTGCGGTCGAGCACTTTCGCATTCCACGCGGTTTCGAGATTGCGATGCTGCACCGGCGTCAGGGCGCCGTCGACGATGACCAGACCGGGACGATGTTCGTAAGCATCGAGCCGCGCGCGTATCTCTTCAACCTTGCCGCCGCCAAGCAGGGTCGCTGGGCGCGGCTGTATCACCTGCGCGACTTCCGCCTCGACAACTTCGAGGTCGATCGCCGCCGCAAGGCCTACCGCTTCCTCAAGCCGCGCTTCAGGAAGTCTCGCGCCCGAAGCGCCCTTCAGCGCCGGGTGAATGACAAAAACAGATTCCCGATCGGTCAAGATCGCTCGCTATTCGTCTTCGTTGTCGTCGCCGTCCCAGAGGGTCACCGGCGCCTGCGGCATGACGGTCGAGATCGCGTGCTTGTAGACAAGCTGCGCATGGCCGTCCCGCTTCAGGAGAACGCAGAAATTATCAAACCAGCTGACAATCCCCTGCAGCTTGACGCCGTTTACAAGGAATATCGTCACCGGAATTTTCGCCTTGCGGACATGGTTGAGAAACGTGTCCTGGAGGTTCTGTTTTTTTTCGCTCATCGGCGCCGCATCTCCGCCTTCTTGTTCTGGTTGTTGCAGTGCAGCATCATTCTGGCCGCAGATCCGCCCCAAGGCAACCGCTCATTCAAGCCAATTTCAGCGGGCCCGCCGGGCGCGGTCCTTATAGGCGGCGCGCAGGCGTTTCGCCACCGGGCCGGGCGCGCCGGCGCCGATTTTCACCCCGTCGATCTCAATAACCGGCGTGACGAGATTGGTCGCCGAAGTAATAAACGCCTCGGTGGCGTTCTGGGCCTCCTCAACCGTAAACGCACGCTCGCAAACCCTGATCTGGAGTTCCTCGGCGCAGGCGATGGCGGTCTCGCGCGTGATCCCGCCCAGTATCTCATGGCTTTTGGGATGGGTGACGAGCGCGCCGTCGGCGTCGACAATCCAGGCGTTCGAGGAGGAGCCTTCCGTCACCTTTCCGTCACGAACGAGCCATGCCTCGCTGGCGCCGACCTCCGCCGCCGCCTGTTTCGCAAGCACGTTCGGGAGCAGCGAGACCGATTTGATGTCGACCCGGCCCCAGCGAATGTCCGGCGTAGTGATGACGCGGACGCCCTTTTCCGCCTGCGCGTCGCTCTGGTCGAGGTTGAACCGCTTCGCCGTCATGACGAGCGCCGGAACCGCAACCCCGGGGAAAGCGTGATTGCGCAGCGCGACCCCGCGGGTCGTTTGAATGTAAACGAGCGCGTTTTTGAGCCGGTTCCGGATCAAAAGCTCCCGCATCACCACTTCGAGCGACGGCCGGTCCATGGGCGCATCGATGCCGAGCGCCTTAAGCGACCGGTCCATGCGCGCCAGATGGCCTTCGAGATCCCAGTAACGCCCGTCGATCACCAAGCATACTTCATAGATGCCGTCGGCGAACTGATAGCCGCGATCTTCGATATGAACGCGCGCCTCCCCGTGAGGAACATAAAAACCGTTTACATAAGCGATGCGCGGCATGGCTAGATCACTCTCCAGAAAGCGCGGTTGAACAAGGCGAGCGCCACCGCCGCCTCAAGCCTGCCGAGAATCATTCCCGCAAGCAGGAGCCAGCGCAGCGGTTCGCTGAACACCCTATAACCCTCCGCGCCGCCTTCCGCGAGATTGATCAGCGGTCCGGCGTTGGAGAGCGCCGCCGTCGCCGCCGCCGCCGCCAGCTCGAATGTATGCCCCCCAAGCGCCAGCGCCGCCAGCAGCGCCGCGAGGGTCATGGTGAAGACGAGAAAGTGGATCCACACGCCGAGCTCGTTGCCGATGCCGCCCTTGCCGAACACCGCGCTCGGCGTCACCAGCCGTCTGATCTCCTCGCGCGCCCGGCGCATGATCACCAGCCAGCGCAAAATCTTGAAGCCGCCAGCGGTCGAAACCGCCGCGCCGCCGATAATCGCCGTTACAAGCGCAACCGTGATCGGCGGCGCCTCGCCGAGCACATAACCGTTTGTTGAGAGCATCGAGGCGGCGTTGAAAAGCTGCGGGAAAATCAGCAGCGCATCCCCGGCGCCCGCCAGCAGCCAGAACAGGAC
>CAJXLJ010000070.1 GCA_913055785.1 uncultured Parvularculaceae bacterium
GGTGGCGGGCGGGCATTCTATCGATTCCGCCGAGCCGATTTACGGTCTCGCCGCTCTGGGCGTCGTTCACCCCGACAAAATCCTGCGCAACGATGCGGCGCGGGAAGGGGACGTTTTGATCCTCGGCAAACCGCTGGGCGTCGGCGTGTTCAGCGCGGCGATGAAGCAAGGCGTTCTCGACGCCGCTGGTTATGAGGCGATGATCGGCGCAACTACGCGGCTCAACAAACCGGGGGCGGAATTGCCGACGATTGCAGGAGTTCACGCCGCGACTGATGTCACCGGCTTCGGGCTACTCGGACATCTGTCGGAAATGGCGCGCGGCGCCGGGCTCGCCGCTGTTGTCGACGAAGCCGCCGTTCCGGTGTTCGATGCGGCGCGCAAACTGCTCGCTGGAGGGGTGAAGACCGGCGCATCGGGACGTAATTGGGCGAGCGTCAGGGAGATGGTAGCGGCGCCGGCGGACTGGCCGGAAACTTCCCGCGACATGCTGACCGATCCGCAAACCTCTGGCGGGCTGCTCGTCGCCTGCGCGCCGGACGCGGCGGGCGACGTTCTCGCGCTGTTCGATAAGCACGGCCATGATGGGGCCGCGGTCATCGGCCGGATGGAGAAAGGCCCGGCACGCATCCGCGTGACGTAAGCTCACTCGCCGGCAAGCTCTTTTCTCGGATACGCCCAGACCAGCGCTTCAAGCGCTTCGCGATGATAAATCGTGCTGTGTTCAAGGTCGGGGCGGTCGGAAAACATCCAGGCGACGCTCGGCGCCTTTTTCACCTTGAGCGCGTCTACGATCTTCAGGAGCGCCTTGCGCATTTCGCCGCCTTCATCGGCGATGGCGAGATAAAGCTTGCGTTCTTTCGGGGGCAGTGCGCCGACAAGCGCCGCGGCGTTTTCGCCGAGGCTGCCATTGTCCCACCATGTACTCGGTGAAATCGAGATGAAGACATCGAAACTCTCCGGCGCGTTGAGAAACGTGTCGACAATGAAAAGACCGGCGAGGCTTTCGCCGATCAACCCGTTGCTTCCGCTGGTGCGGTAGCGCTGTTCGATAACCGGCATGATCTCATCAGTGATCAGCGCACGGAATTCAGCGGCGTGACCGAGAGTCGGAAAGGCGTCAAGATGCTCCTGATCGAGTGTCGGAAAGGTAAGCTCTTTTTGACGGTCCTTCGTTTCAACGCCGACGACGATCACGTCTTCGAACATCGCCGCCACAGACCCAAGTTGCGCAAGGCCGGAAATATGCTGGAAATCCTGTTCCAGCCCGCCGTCCACCAGATAAAGCACGGGGTAATTTTTGCCGCTTTCCTCATAGCCGGGCGGCAGCCAGACATTGTAGGTGCGGTCCTCGTCGAGCGATGCAGACGCAATCGCGAAGCTCTCGCCGATGACGATCGGCGTTCCCGCTCTATCGGTCGAATGTGTTGAAGCCGTGGGCGCCGCGCTGGCGCAGGCGGCGGTGAAAAAGGCGAGGGCGAGGAAGGCTAGGATACGCATGGATAGAACTCCGTCAGGCTGACGCGCATTGTTCAGCGTTTGAGAAGAAAGGCAAACGAGGAGCCGGCCGCAAGCTTGCAACAAAGTCCACCCGCGCCGATATTAAATCTATCGCAATGACGGGATGGCGCGATGTCAATAAAAGAACGCCCGCTGCTGAAAGCTGTCGACCGCTTGGGGCCGCTTCCGGGTTTTCTCTTTGAAAACATGTTCTGGACGGGCTTTTTTGCGCTGATTATGTGTCCTGTGTTCGGCGCCGTGTTCGTGATCTTCTGGACAGCCGGCCATGGCGGCGTCGAGGCGATTATCATCTTTCAGGCAGGGCAACTGGGCGCCATAGGCGGGCTGGTTATCGGCGGCGTCACCCTGTTGCTGATCGCGGGCAGCGCCGTAATGGAGCCGGAAGAACGCAAGGGCCGTATGCGCTTCGTCTATGGCGGATGCACCGCGATACTTCTTTTCCTGGTTCTCGACATTCTATCCTATCCGTATCTCGCGCGTTATTTCGAACAGGCGGGGCCGATTGTTTAGATAGCGCTGGCTTGGATAGCGCCCGCTAACCGCCAAGCGCGCGGAAAATCTCGGTGCGGAGCTCCGCTTCCGGCGTTTGGGTCGGGTCGTCCACATAGATCTCCCAGACCGGCATGGCTTTCGGCAGACCGTGGCTTTCCGCATAATCCCAAAGCGCCTTGTGGCTCTGGTTAAGAGACGCATAAGGGCCGACATGGGTGGCGGTCAGCACGTCTCCCGCCGGCATGACCGCGGATTTGACCGCACCCTCGGCTTTGCCCGCATCGTCAGCGCTGACCAGAACGCCGGCGCGAAAGCGCAGCTTGTCGCCGGGCATTTCCATGTAGACCGACATCGGCATGGCGAGCGGCGCGATCCCTTTGCCTTGCGCAAAGCCGAACACCTCGCCGAAGCCGGACGTCATGGCGTCGCCGATCCCTTTCGGGTCGAACCCGCATTCACGGTCGACATAGATGTAATGCTGTTCCGGCAGCGTCTTGCGTTCGATGTTCATGAGGTCTCTCCCTGTTCGATGGGGGCGAGCCTAGCCTCCGGGCGTGGGAAGAAAAACCCCTCAAACGTGAACGGGGGTTAGGTGTGGTTTGCTTTTCTTATTAAACTGGCAGGTCTAGCCCTGCAGCGCGGCCGCAGCTCTTTCCGCGAAGACATCGCAGAAGGCGTCGAGCGCTTCCCAGTCGGTGTATTCGGTATCCTCGCTTGTGTTAACGTTCATGCCGTGGTCCCGGGCGATGCGCTTCATGATCCAGGTCTTGAAGAAGTCGTATCTGGTGAAGCGCAGCGCGCCGGCGACATGCTCGGTCATGGCCGGGCGCCAGCCGGTTTTGTCAAAAAACTTTTCCGCGCATTCCGCGGCGCCGTCTTTTTCGTCCGGATCGCCCATGGCGGAAAGGGAGACGGCGCAAAAGGCGGTCGGCATGGCGTTGAGCGCCCCGGCGTTCTTTTTGGCGAAATGGAAAAGCGCCGTCTGGTAGTTATGAACGTGCAGCGACCCGGCGAGAATAGCGGCGTCGGCGCCTTTTAACGCGTCCGCGCCGGGCTTGTCCGCCGCGTCGAAGAGCTTTGCGCTCCAGCCGAGCGCGCCGAAACGATTGGCGACGGCCTCGGCGATTTTGCGGGTCTGTCCTTCCGTGGTGGCGTAGATGATGGCGATGACGGGCATGGGGCGGGCTCTTTGCTGCTGCCCCTCCATTGTCGCGCTTTCGCTGGCGCCCGGTTTTGACGCAGGTCAAGAAGGAGGACGGTATTTTACTTGTCGCTCATCCCGGCGTCCTTCGAGACGCCGAAATTCCTTCATCCTGAGGGCAGGCTAAAGCCTGCGTCTCGAAGGACGAAGGAATTTCGGCTCCTCAGGATGAAGGCCGGGATCTCCTTCAACAAGTCGTTCCATTTGTGTCACTAGATTCCGGCTTTTTAGCTAGCGCGCCTTCGCGCACGGGTGCCGGGATGAGCGGGGGAAGAGACGGCGCGAACCTCAACATGTCTCCGCGCCCCTAAGCCCGCAAAATCTTCTCCATCGCCTTGCCTCTGGCAAGTTCGTCGATCATCTTATCGAGATAGCGGACCTCGCGCATCAGCGGCTCTTCGATTTCTTCCACCCGGACGCCGCAGACGACGCCCTTGATCAGCGACCGTGACGGATTGAGTTGCGGCGCTTCGGCGATAAACGTCTCGACATCGACTTGCTTTTTAAGCTGGGCGTTGAGTTCCTTCTGGCTGTAGCCGGTCAGCCAGCGGATGATCTTGTCGACCTCCGCCTTGGTGCGGTCCTTCTTCTCCGCCTTGGCCACATAAAGCGGGTAAACCTTCGCGAAGATCATTGTGTAGATGCGATGCTTGGTCATGGAATGCCTTCTATAGGCTAAGCATTGTAAAGTTAGGTGCGCTTCGATGGTCAGCGCTGCGTTTCCTTGAGAACATGTAGAGCAGCAAGTCGCATGTACCATCATTCATTAGAGAGATTGCCGAGCTTTGGTTCTATAGATTTAGGTATGGTTGGAAGTTTTATTAAACCAGACCCCTCCATTATTGCTGATACGCAAGCGGAACAAAATTTTTCATCAGTATGTTCAGACAAATATTTAGCAATCTCGAATAACTCCGTTGTTGGTACAAGTGCGATGGACGTTCGAGTAGATGCTACGATACACTTACTAGTGAATTGTGTTTCGCGCTTATCCGGAGGCGTCAGACGAAAGCCGTTACCAAATAAGACCCCCTTTGAGGGCTCATCGACTTCCTCTCTAGAATAATCTTCATGAACATTTGTGCTTATTTGGCGTAATTTTTCTATGCTAATCGCTTTGCTATCTTTTCCCTCAACTTCACATATTACTCGCCCTAGAGGAGACTCAAAAGCAGCATCAATTTCTATGTCACCTTCCGTGACATTTTTCGCGTCAAAGCCCAATATCTGCAGAGCGCTTATTACCGATGCCTCCAATGGTTTTCCTTTTTCATATAATAGGCCCTTAAGAATTCGGGCTTCTGCAAGATTCGAACTGACGCGTTCTTTTTTCTTTTGCGCCTCCTCGAGTGCTGACTCCGCTTTTATCAGATCTTGAAGCAATTCAATTTCTATTGCTCTTGAGTATTTGTCGTCGTGTGCCCAATCTGGAGGAGGCGTTTTTTTCTCTACTGATAACGCAGATTCAGCTAAAGCGATCAATGAAGCAATGAATCGCTTTGCAAATTGTTTTGCACTTGTAGTGAATACGAAATCTCCCTCAGAGTTTTCTTCAAAAAATTCGTCTTTATCGAAGTTGATATCTGGAAGAAGAAACAAGGCGCCAGTGGAACTTTTTGGGCGGATGATACTGCCTACAGTTCGATTGCCACCCTTTGCGGTTAAACAGGTTTCTCCGTATTCTCCATTTAGGGTGACGTTAAAGCTAGAGATGGCACCAAAATCAGACCAATAAGGCGATAATATTTCATGGTATTTCCCAACAAGCTGTATTTGGGTGCCGTGTGCTATTATAAAATCATCGTTGACTGGAATGCTCTTGTAATTGTCATAAAGTTCGACAATACGCGTAACTTTTTGATTTCGCCCGGTTCCGGAAGTTCTTGTTTCGCCTGTGGCAACATGCACTTCTTGCTTCTCGCATAGATATACGAAGACAACCTTTCCCTGTTCCACTGCTTCTTTGAGCTCGCGCCTCCAATGTTCGCAAGCTTCCCGAACGCTAAAGGAGGAGTCATCAGTCAGCGCACGCTTGCCTTGGTAGGTTTGGGTAGAATGAAGGAGCCATTCATAATCGGGACGAAATACAATTACGTCATAATCAAGGTGTGACGTCTTAGAGTTAAAAGAAACTCTATCAATGCGGTCGTCGGCAAGCTCCGCACCGACAGACAAAATTCTTTTCGCCATTCAAGCCACCTTCCGCTTAACCACTTTCTTCTTTGTCGTGCTCTTCGTCTTCGCGGCGGCGGTTTTGCGCGGCGCCTTGCTGTTCGAAGCCTTCGCCTTCGAACTCTTAAGCAACGGCTTTAAAAACTTGCCCGTATAGCTCTTCGCCACGCCGGCGACGTCCTCCGGCGTGCCGGCCGCGACGATCTCGCCGCCGCCGTCGCCGCCTTCGGGGCCGAGGTCCAGTATCCAGTCGGCCTGTTTGATGACGTCGAGATTGTGCTCGATGACGACGACGGTGTTGCCGTTGTCGGCGAGCTCCTGAATGACTTCCATCAGTTTCCTGACGTCTTCGAAATGCAGGCCCGTGGTCGGCTCATCCAGTATATAAAGCGTGCGGCCGGTCGCGCGTTTTGAAAGCTCCTTCGATAGTTTCACCCGCTGGGCTTCGCCGCCCGAAAGCGTCGTCGCCTGCTGGCCGATATGAATGTAGGAGAGGCCGACGCGATTGAGGGTTTCGAGTTTGTCGCGGATCGACGGCACCGCCTTGAAGAACGCCGCGCCCTCCTCGACCGTCATGTCGAGGACGTCGGCGATGGACTTGCCCTTGAACTTCACTTCCAGCGTTTCGCGGTTATAGCGCGCGCCCTTGCAGACATCACAGGTGACGTAGACGTCGGGGAGGAAGTGCATCTCGATCTTGATGACGCCGTCGCCCTGGCACGCCTCGCAGCGCCCGCCCTTGACGTTGAAGGAAAAGCGCCCCGGTTTGTAGCCGCGTGCCTTCGCTTCCGGCAGACCCGCGAACCAGTCGCGGATCGGCGTGAAGGCGCCGGTGTAGGTCGCGGGGTTGGAGCGCGGCGTGCGGCCGATCGGCGACTGGTCGATGTCGATCACCTTGTCGAAATGTTCGAGCCCCTCGATTTTCTCATGCTCGGCGGGGGCGTCTTTCGAATTATAGAGCCGGCGCGCCGCGGCTTTATATAAAGTCTCGATGACAAGGGTCGACTTGCCGCCGCCGGAAACGCCGGTGACGCAGGTGAGGAGGCCGACCGGCACTTCCGCCGTGACGTTTTTGAGGTTGTTGGCCTTCGCGCCTTTGACCTTGATGACTTTCTTCTTGTTGAAGGGGCGGCGCTCGGCCGGCACGGGCACTTCACGGCGCCCAGAAAGATAATCGCCGGTGAGGGAGCGTTTCGACGCCTCGATCTGTTTCACGGTCCCTTGCGCGACGATTTCGCCGCCATGGACCCCGGCGCCGGGGCCGATATCGACGATATGGTCGGCGGCGCGGATTGCTTCCTCGTCATGCTCGACGACGATCACCGAGTTGCCGAGATCGCGCAGGCGGGTGAGGGATTCGAGCAGCCGTTCATTGTCGCGCTGGTGAAGGCCGATGGAAGGCTCGTCCAGCACATAAAGAACGCCGGTGAGGCCGGAGCCGATCTGCGAAGCGAGGCGGATGCGCTGGCTTTCGCCGCCGGAGAGCGTGCCGGATGCGCGGGAGAGGGTGAGATAGTCGAGGCCGACATTATTGAGGAAGTGCAGCCGCTCGCGGATTTCCTTGAGGACACGCGCGGCGATCTCCATTTCCTTCTTCGTGAGCACCTTCTCGAGCTCGTCGAACCATTTGTTCGCCGCCTTGATCGAGAACTGCGTCGCCTCCGAGATCGAGAGGGCGCCGACCTTCACCGCGAGGGCTTCGGGCTTCAGCCGCATCCCGTGGCAGGCGTCGCAATTGGTGATCGCCTGGAAGCGCGACAGCTCCTCGCGCACCCAGCTTGAGTCGGTCTCGCGCCAGCGCCGCTCGAGATTGGGGATGACGCCCTCGAAGGGCTTCACGGTTTCGAACTTGCGCGCGCCGTCGGCGTAGATGAATTTCACCTCATCTTCGCCGGTGCCGTAGAGCACGACATGGCGCGCCTCCTCGGAAAGCTCGTCCCAGGGAACGGTGACCTTGAATTTGTATTTCCGTGCCAGCGCCTCGATGGTCTGGGCATAGTAGGGCGAGGTGCCTTTCGACCAGGGGGCGATTGCGCCCTTGTTCAGCGCCAGCGAGCCGTCGGGAACGACGAGATCTTCGTCAAAGACCATTTCCGTGCCAAGCCCGTCGCATTGCGGGCAGGCGCCGGCGGGGGCGTTGAAGGAGAAAAGCCGCGGTTCGATCTCGTCGATGGTGAAGCCGGAGACCGGACAGGCGAATTTCGCGGAAAAGATTGTGCGCTGCGGCGCGCCGCCATTGTCTTTCTTGTCCGCGCTCTCCGCAATCGCGATCCCGTCGGCGAGTTCAAGCGCCGTCTCGAACGAGTCCGCGAGACGCGATTCAATCCCTTTCTTCACGACAATCCGGTCGACGACCACCTCAATGTCGTGTTTCAGCTTCTTGTTGAGGGCGGGAACGTCGGCGATCTCGTAATATTCGCCGTCGACCTTCACGCGCTGGAAGCCGCGCTTTTGCAGCTCGGCGAATTCCTTGCGGTATTCGCCCTTGCGGCCGCGAATGATCGGCGCGAGGAGATAAAACCGCGCGCCTTCGGCCTCGTTCATCAGCCGGTCGACCATTTCCGTGACGGTCTGCGACGCGATGGGCTCGCCGGTCGCCGGCGAGAACGGCACGCCGATCCGCGCCCAGAGCAGGCGCATATAGTCGTAGATCTCGGTGACCGTGCCGACGGTCGAGCGCGGATTGCGCGATGTGGTCTTCTGTTCGATGGAGATCGCCGGGGAAAGCCCCTCGATCTGGTCGACATCCGGTTTCTGCATCAATTCCAGGAACTGGCGCGCGTAAGCCGACAAACTTTCCACATAGCGGCGCTGGCCTTCGGCGTAGATCGTGTCGAAGGCGAGGGATGATTTGCCGGAGCCGGATAACCCTGTCATCACGATCAGCTTGTCGCGCGGCACTTCCAGCGTGACGTTCTTCAGATTGTGTTCGCGCGCGCCAGCGACGCGGATCGTTTTCAAACTCATGGATGCTCTTCGTTCGTCTTCTTATATACGCGCCGATGCGCAACGCTTCTTATATCCACATTGACAGCCGGAACAAGATGTGAACATTTGGCGTTGCGGCCGCAGATTTCAATGGGGATAAACAGTCATTGAGCGCAGGCCGAATCCAAGCGATGAGCGGGCTAAGCGATTTTTACGGAGAGATTTCATGGCAGGCAGCGTCAACAAAGTCATTTTGATCGGAAATTTGGGTGCGGACCCGGAAGTTCGCAAATTCCAGAACGGCGGATCGGTCTGTAATCTCAGAATCGCGACGTCAGAGAACTGGAAAGACCGCAACACCGGCGAACGGCGCGAAAAAACCGAGTGGCACAGCGTCGCCATCTTTTCCGAAGGTCTCGTGCGTGTTGCAGAGCAATATCTGAAAAAAGGCTCGAAAGTTTACATCGAAGGCCAGCTCGAAACCCGCAAATGGCAGGACAAGGACGGCAATGACCGTTACACGACCGAAGTCGTGCTGCGTAATTTCAATTCATCCATGGTGATGCTCGACGGAAGAAGCGGCGGCGGTGGCAATTTCGATCGCGATGGGGGCGGAATGTCCGACAGAGGAGCTTCTTCAGGCGGACAAAGTTACGAACTGGACGACGACATTCCGTTTTAGTGACGTAAAAAACACAAAAACGAATCGAAAAATGCAAAAATGCACGCATGCGAACGTTTAACGTTGCGCAGATACAATACTTTTTTAGTAAATTGCGTTATGGTTCAACTTTCGAATCATGATTCGGAGGTGGACCATGGCGGTCAAAAGAAAAACGACTCGAAAAAAAGCGACTAAGCGGAAGACCGCGAAGCGCAAGACGACAGCTAAAAAAGCGACTAAGCGTAAGGCTACAAAACGTAAGGCAACGAAGCGTAAGACGACCAAGCGCAAAACGACCAAGCGCAAGGCGACAAAACGCAAAACGGCCAAGCGTAAAACAGCCAAGCGGAAGACGGCCAAAAAAGCCACAAAGCGGAAAGCGACCAAGCGTAAAGCGACAAAACGCAAAACCGCTAAGCGCAAGACGACCAAGCGCAAGACGGCTAAGAAAGCCACAAAGCGCAAGGCGACCAAGCGTAAGGCTACGAAGCGCAAAACGACCAAGCGTAAGACGGCTAAGCGCAAGCGCTGATAGCGGCCTCCAGGCCGTAAAGGTCTGAAAAAGCTGCTTTTTTAAGATTATCCCTCGCGTGAGTGTTTTGAAGCGCTCAATGCAAATGAGGGGCCTGATGTCGGCTCGGGGGTTTTGCAGAGCCGGGATTAGCGGGAAACGCCCGCCACAAGAATAAAGAACCGAAAAGGTTCAGCACTGTTCGAATTCATACCTGAATTCACCCAAAGCCCCGGCGCGTATCCGCCGGGGCTTTACTTTTGGGTAATGTTTCGCTTTCGGAACATGTGTTCGCGACTGATCCGCCGTTATTTCCGCGCCGCCGCCGGTTTGAATGGAGGCGAAGCGGTTGGGAAAAACTGATGACCAAGGCGCGTATCCGCTCTCGGCTTGGCAAATTTTGCATTGCAACAGGGTTTGGCGGCTTTCTCACAGCCGCCGCCTGCGCGACTCACCGATGGGCGTTCAATACGGCGCTAGGTATTTATATATCCCAAGGGCTACAAGCGCTTGGCTTATCGGCGTTTTGACAACGAAACAAATGTTGTGAAGTGGCGGATATCGCATTTGCGGTAAATTCTATGAACTAAGCCTGAGTTTGTTAAGGGAGCTCCTGAGCTTCATTAAGTTGCTTGAGAGCTTCACGGAGCGCGACAGCTAGAGAGTCATCGTCGTCACTTACTATAATATCTGGCTCTATGCCTGTTGCTTCCCAAGTGGAATTGGTGAACGGGCTTAGAGATTCTCCATGTGGTCTGAACATGGATATGCCATGTCCAAGATCAATCATTCTTCCGAAATGTCCTCCTCCTCCTGAAGGTTGGCCTACAACTAATGCCCGCCCTGATGCTTGTAACGCGAAGGTAAAGGCTTCTGCTGCTGAAAAAGTTTGCTTATTGATCAAGATATAGACTGGCTCTTCGGTAAAACGTGGTCCAGGCGCCTCTTCTCTGCTTAGGCTGCTTATTTTTC
>CAJXLJ010000071.1 GCA_913055785.1 uncultured Parvularculaceae bacterium
GGGCGCAGCGGCGCGGGCGCGCCGGCGGCGGGACAATTCATCGTAATGCTGGTCGGCGCTGCGCCGATTGCAGCGATTGCGGTTTATATGGCGCTCGGCAATCCGGGGCTTGAAGAAAGGCGACCGGGCGCGAGCGCGCAGATGGCGGTCAATGCGGCGCCCGGACCGACTGTGGCGCAAATGCAAGCCGCGCAGAATATGTCGGCAGAAGATCGCCGCGTCATGATTGAAAACATGGTGGCGGGACTCGCCGCGCGCCTTGAAGAAACGCCTGACGATGTTGAGGGCTGGGTGATGCTGGGGCGTTCCTACAGCGTGCTCGGCAGAAAAGACGAAAGCGTGGCCGCTTTCACACGGGCGGCGGAACTGGCGCCAGATGATTTATCCGTGCGGCTGGCGCAGGCTGAAGCCCTGTTGTCGGCGCTCGGCGCCGATAATGAACAAATCAATGAGGAAGCCGTAGCGGCGCTTCGGGAGGTGGAGCGGCTTCAGCCAAACCACCCGCTCGCGCTTTACTTTCTCGGCGTGCATGCGCGGCAGCAGGGGGATGCGGAAAAGGCGCGCGCTTACTGGACCCGGCTCAAGGCTCTGCTTCCAGCGGAATCACCGGATGCAATTGCTATGGATGAAATGATTGGACAGCTCTGACTGTTGCACTGCGCCATAGGCGAGCCGGGCGTTTTGTTCAGCCTGTCTTGCATTCCCGGCGAGCAATAGCTTAACGTGTTGAATCTAGGCGGCGTCGGCATTGCGGGCGGTTAAGACCCGGAAGCCGGCTGGGCGGCGTGTCACGGCCTGAAAGGCATATTGGCGGGGGACGTATAGCCATGATCGCGTTGCAAATAACCTGCACGCCAGCCATCGTTTAGACGAGAGCGGCGATGGCAGGCTTATCAGACATACAGTTCATATTCGCGCTGCTGATCGTTTTTCAGATCAAGCAGTTTCTCGGCGACTTTGTATTCCAGACCAGCTGGATGGTGCAGGGGAAATCGAGGACGGGATCTGATTTTCTGTTCCCTCTGGCGGTTCACGTGCTTGTTCATGGCGCGATGACTCTCACTGTACTGATGGTCGTTAACCCTAATTTCTGGTATCTCGCAGCGCTCGACTGCGCCATTCATTTCATTATGGATCGCATCAAGTCGTCGCCGGGGCTTCTGGGTCGTTTTACGGACACGAGCAAATCCTCGTTCTGGATACCGCTCGGATTTGATCAGATGGTTCATCATCTAACCCATTATTCGATCATCTGGATTTTGCTGGCGCATAGAGTATGAGCCGGCGCCGGCGCATCCAGCCTGTCACAAGATGGCCACGAGGACTGTTTGAATTTTCATCACAAAGCGTGGGCCGGAATGAGCGCGTTCGGGTCTGGCGCACCCTTTGAAACAGGCGGGATTTGTGAGAGTATTTCTCAGTATTCGGGCTGGCGCTGGATGGTCGCGGTTAGGCCGAAAATAGTGCAGCGGCTCAACTATTGAGGGGACGGGGCGGTATGCCGATCAAATACAGAACCAGCGCGTGGGCCGCAGCGTTCTGCATGCTTTTTGGCGCCGCGGCCGCGCAGGAGCCGGAAGAGGCGGCGCGAGAGGCCGCTGAGCGCGAACTGTCCGCTCCGGCCGGCGGTTCGGTCGACAGCATTGTAGAAAGCGGCGCTATCCCTTTTGAGCAGGTGCTTGCCGCGCCGCATGACGTTAAGCTCAACCTTGCCTATGCGCGCCAGCAGATCGACGCCGGCGATCTTAAAGAAGGCGCATCGGCGCTTGAGCGCATTCTGCTCATCAATCCCGAACTTCACGATGTGCGGGTGCTGTACGGGCTGGTGCTTTATCGCCTGGGGTTGCTCGATCGCGCGCGGTTTGAACTGGAAGCGGCGCTGGCGAGCGGTAATCTGTCATCGACAGTGCGCGCCGAAGCCGAAGCATATTTGAAAAGGATCAAATATCAGCAGCGCACGACGCGCGGGTCGCTGACGCTCACCGCTGGCGTTGAATGGGATCAAAACCGCAATCAGTCGCCGTCGAGCGGGCAGGTTCTGTTTTTGGATATTCCCCTGCCGGCGCAGCCGCAGGTGAGCGACTTCGCCTATGTCGCCTCAGCGCAAGGCCGCATCAGTCATGACCTTGGTTCTCAGGCCGGGCATTTGCTGCACGGGGAAGCGGCTTATTACCGCTCCGATAAACTGGAATTCGACAGTCTCGATCTCGATGTGGCGACGACGGCGATTGGCGGCACTTGGTATCTGGGACGGCTTTCCTTCACCCCACGCTTTCGTTTCGGCTATTACTGGCTCGACGGCCATGATTACCTGAAAACGCTCGGCGGCGATCTCGATATTGTCATGCGCTGGCGTCCCGAGTTCAAAACCTATCTCAATTTGCGCGGCGATGACGAAGATTTCCGCAATACGCCGGATTATCTGTCGGCGGCGCAGCGCAGCGGGCGGCGCCTGAGCGCGCGCGCCGGGGCTCTCTGGCATGTGAGTCCGACCCAGTCGATCAACGTCGAAGGTCTGTACATGGACAAACAGGGGCAGGCGTCCTGCGCCCTGACCGGCCCTGTCAGCGGGTGCGAAACCTACGACCGTTACGGCGCGTCCGCCCGGCATACCTGGTTGTTGGGGCGCGGCGTTTTCACAATCGCTGGCGTATGGGCGGAAAAATCAGAGTATGATGGCGTTGACGCTTTCGTTAGCCCGACAACCATCCGCAATGAATGGCTGTATCGGGGGCGGTTCACGATCGGCGCGCCGCTTGATTTCTTTGCGCCGAATCTTCCTGAGAGCGTCGGCGATATCAACCTGATTGCGCAATATGAATATGAGACGGTGGATTCGAACCTGCTCAATTTCGATTACCACGCCCACAAGGCGAATTTCCTGATTTCAAAGCGCATCGCATTTTGATGGGGCGGGATTGAGATGAAACGCATATTGAAAATGTCCATAACAACCATCGCCGCCGCCGCGCTTTTCGCTGCGGTGCCATTTGCGGCGCAGGGCGCCGAATGCTTTGACGAGGAAACCAGCGATCCAAAAGCCGGCGACGCGACTGCGGTCGTCGGCCCGGCCGTCGGCCTCAGACACGCCACCGCCGATGATTACGACCGCCCTGACGAAGGCGATGACGTCTTTACCGGAGACTGGGTGCGCACTGGCGAGGAATCGCACCTTCAGCTCAAGCTTTGCGACTGGAGCACCTATACGTTCTCTCCTGACAGCGAGGCCGCGATCAGCGAGTTCTACAATCCTGACGGCGCCGGACGGCGGCGCGCCATCAATTTCGTTCGCGGCGGGTTTCGGTATGGTTCCGGCCGGGACACCGAGCCGGGATCGACGGAAGTCGAAGTGCAGGACTCCGGCGTCACCATGGGCGTGCGCGGCACCAATGTCATACTCGTCGAGCTCGACGGTATTGTGTATGTGCTGCTTGAAGGACCGGCGCTTGATAATACCGGCTTGAGCCCGCAAGGGCTTGTCGATTTCTGGCGCGGCAATAGGGATGAGATCGTCGCGCGCCTGAAACGGCCCGGCTATGTGGTGACAATCGGTCCCGACGGCGTCTCCCGGCCATTCCGCGCCGGTCCCGAGCTGTTGCGCCGTATCTATGAGGCCTTCGTACCGGTTATTCCCGATGAAGACGGCCGTCCGCTTGAATACACCTATTATCCTTTGAATAATTCCGGTCAGGGGGCGCAGGAAGGCGGGGATTATCAGCAATACGCCGGCCAGGAAGGTGACAACGACGACGCCACGACTGATGAGCGTTATCCTGAGCAGCCCCATTACATGGGCGAAGTCGACATGGGCGACGTTATCGACATTGGCGATGTCCTGCCGCTCGACGCGCTTGAAGAATATGCCGAAGCGCAAGGCGCGATGCCTGACGGTCACGTTCTGGCCCTCGCCCCGGCGCGTCTTTTCGTTGACAGCGGGGCAGGCGAAACGCTTGCTGACGAAGGCGTTGCGCTCGTGCAGATCCATGTAGACTGGGCGACGCGAACCATAGCGCCGGAAGCGCTCGCCTCTTTCGTCAAGCTCGATTTCTCAGTGGCAGATCCTAATGATCTCAGCCTTGACGACTTCGATTTCATGGCGCCTGGAGAGACCCTCGAAGGTTATGTTCAGGCGCTTCTCAACAGCGCCGGCCTGCCGTTTTCATCTGGCGAGAACGGGCTCGCCGTAATTCCGTCGCAGCTCTTCACTTTCATCATTCGCGAAGGAGGGAATGATACGGTGACGGTGGACGTGGAAGTCGATGTTACGACGCAAGACAACCAGAATAATTCCTATCGGGCGGAGGCGTTATTTCTAGATCTCATGCTTATGCCGGGAGAAGGGGAGCTCGCCGCCTTCAAGTTTGATTTTGGCGATGTATTTACGCCCGGCGAACTTGACGCGCTAACGATGCGCGCCGGCGTTACGATCCTGAAGGGCGATACGGATATCGTCTTCAGTACGCTTACGGGGCCGAGTTTGCTGCCGGGCATCGCCGTCGGACAACTTGAAGTCGATTTCAGCAACCGCACTGTCGGCGGGGGGACTTCTTTTCTTGCGGTTACTGCGCCTGATTCCGGAGCCGCTTATCTACCGCTCGATCAGGCTGTTTCTTTCGATAGCGGCCTTTTCGGGCTGGCTTTTTACCCGTTGTCATCCCTGTCTTCCGGGCCGTCTCTTCTCAAGGGCCAAACACTGGTCGGCAGTATCAATAATGAACTGGGCGCAGACATCGCCGCCATTCTCGATACGAGCGAAGCGCATCTCTACACTGAGGTTGAGCTCGATAACTTTGTGAGCGGCGCTGCTGCTGCGCCGATAGCGATAATCGCGGGTCTTGAGGGCAACAGCTTCAACGATTTCCTTGGCATGGGGATTTATCCATCCTTCATTGGCGGCACGCTGCATTATGACGGGACAGACGCCGGCCGCGGGTATCCTGGCCTGGCGGAACTCGAAACCGCTGGCGGCCTTGTTGCGGGCGGTGAGTTTGAAGCTGCTATCGATATCAACTTCGCCAACCGTACGATCGGGGGCGGCAATTCCCATGTCGCCGTCTCGATCAACGACACCGGGCAAAATATCATCCTGAACTTTGTCGAATATCTGGGCCAGGTCAGTTTCGATGACGCGGTTTCCGGCGTCGGCGTTCTGGGCTTTGACGGGGCCGACTTCAACGGTTCGAATGTCAATTCCGCACTCCTGCTGATCCGCGACGATCCGCAGTTCCCGGGGCAGGGCGAGAAGGCTGAACTTTTGGTCAACTTTACGGACGGCGCGGGCGGCGCGGGCCGGGGCGATTCGGATTTGATGCCCTTGTCTGACGGTCCTTCCCCGATGCCGTAATCAACTATGAGCGGGCGCCGTCATCTGTGGGGGGCGAGGATCGCAGGCTTTGTCGGGGCCAGCCTTGCCCTGGCGCTGGCGTTTCAACAGCCGGCGCTCGTCAACATCGCCCGCGATCGCATATTCGATCAGTTCCAGCGCCTTTCACCGCGCAAGCATGAAAAGACGCCGGTGCGTGTTGTTGAGATCGATGACGCAGCGCTTGAGCGCTACGGCCAGTGGCCATGGCCTCGTCATCGGCTGGCGGAAATCGTCGAGAAACTGAACGAAGCCGGCGCCGCTGCGATTGTGTTCGACATTATTCTCGCCGAGCCGGATCGCACGAGCCCCGGTAATGTCGCAAAAAGCTGGCTGCATTCGCCGGCCCTCGATCCGATTGTCGCCGATATCCGTGCGGCGGACCTCGATAGCGTCGATCACGACAAACGCCTTGCTGCGGCGCTCGCCGCTTCTCCTTCAGTGCTGCATCTGACGGCGCGCGCCAGCGGCGCGGATGGCGGGTGTCCGCCTGCGCTTGATGCTGCACGTGTTCAGGGCATGCCGGCGGGCGATCTTGCCCGCATTGCACCGACGTTCCGACAAGTCGTGCCGTCTCTTCCAGAATTCAGGACGGCGGCGAGCGGCGAAGGGTTTGCGCGCGCCGGCCTTGCGGATGACGCTGTGGTTCGCAGCGTGCCGTTGATTGCGCTCGCCTGTAACGGCAGGGAAGTCTATCCGAGTCTTGCAATTGAGGCTTTGCGCGTCGCAGCGCCGCGTCTCGATCCGCAATTCGCGCCCAAGGCGTTCGTTGAAGCGGCGTCGCGAGGGGCTTGCCGCACGCATGTCACGGGCGTTGCACAACGATCGGTATCGGAAGTGCTGCTTTGCCGATTGCGGATGCCGACGACGGCGGATGGTCGTTTATGGGTTCATTATTCGCCAAAGGCGAGCGCCGACGAGCGGCGGCTCTCCGTCGCTACCGTGCTTGAAGGGAACGCGGCGACGCTTGCAGAAGCGGTGCGCGGACGAATCGTCATGATCGGCGCCTCGGCGGAGGGGCTGCGGGACGTGCTGGTGACGCCGCTTGGCGACGAGCGCCCCGGCGTTCATATCCAGGCGGAAGTGATTGAACAGGCGCTCGCCGAGAAAACTCTATATCGCGCCTGGGACCTGATGCGCCCTGCCGAGCTCTTTGCAGCGATTGTGGTTTGCCTTCTGCTGCTGATTTTCCTGCCGAAACTGTCGGCGGCGATCGGCTTCAGCGTGTGGGCTTTGCTTGCGGCAGGGCTGCTTGGCGGCGCCTATTACGCCTTTTCAAGCAGAGGATTGTTGATCGACCCGGTCACGCCAGGCCTGGTGCTGACGGCGTCTTTCGCCGGCGCGTTCGTCCTCATGTTCCAGCAGGAGCAGATCGCGCGAAAATTCATACGCGGCGCGTTCGGCAAGTTCTTGTCGCCGCTCATACTGGAGCGTCTGGAACGGGATCCGTCGCTTTTGAAACTCGAAGGGGAGTCGCGGGAGATCACGGCGTTCTTTTCTGACATTCGCGGATTTACGGCGATTTCGGAACATTTGACGGCGCAACAGGCGACGACGTTTCTTAATCAGTATTTCACGCCGATGACCCGCATCGTTGTCGAGCATAAGGGGCTCGTCGACAAGTATATGGGCGACGGCATGGCCGCGATGTGGAATGCGCCGGTCGATGTCGAAGACCACCCGGTTGAAGCTTGCCGCGCGGCGCTGAAAATGCTGGAGACGCTTGAAACGCTCAATCGGACTTGGCGCGCAGATGACGCGCTTCCTGTTCCGGAGATCAAGATCGGCGTCGGGTTACATACGGCGGAAGCGCGGGTCGGCAATTTCGGGTCCGAAGACCATCTCGAATATTCGATGCTCGGCGATATGGTCAACCTGACCGCGCGGCTGGAGTCCCTCACCAAGAAATATCGCGCGCCAATTATTATTTCCGAAGACACCTGGGAGCGCATCCCCGGTTTCGCCGCCGTACCGCTTGGGTCCTTTACGGCGCTGGGGCGCTCAGATCCGACAGTAATCTTTGCGCTCGTCGGAGACGAACAGGTTGCGGCGAGGGCCGCCTTCAAGGCCTTCGCCCGGTCCTTCGAGGCCGGAATCGTCTCCCTTGAAGAGGGGCAGTACGAAGCGGCGCTCAGCCATTTCACGCAATGCCGGCACGGCGAGGCTTTCGGTCTCGAAGAAACGGTCGAGTATTTTTGCGACCGGGCCGGAAGCCGCGGCTGACATCCTTTTCAATAGTTGAGGAGTTCCGTGTAACTCATTGTTTTTCATCGCATTTCTGAAGTGGTGCGATTTTGGCGGCTTTTCCGGTGAAATGGCCAAATTCTCCAATCCGTTTTGGCCTGTGACGGCTATCACAGCGTATGAGCTGGGGCGCTCGTATCTTTTCATCATTGGCGGCGGGGGAGCTGCTACTGAAGAGAAAGGACACAGTCATGGGCGTTGTAGAACTTATCCTGATCGGCTTCATCGCAACGAACGCGGCGCTTGGCGTTTCCAGCCTGTTCAGGGTCAGCCGCTGATCGAGATCTGCGGATCGACAGTCAGGCCTTGAAAGAGCCTTTCGCAAACATTTTCCAGCGACGAGACTCGCCATGACTGGCGGGCCACGAAGCGAGCAGCAACAGTTTTAAAGGGCTGGGGGCCCTGTGCAGTCCAGAAATCCACCGAAGGCCGGCTAGCCCTTTCGCCACCCAGGCCGGTATTTGGGGGAGACGGCGCGCTCTTTCTGGGGGAGGGGCGCGCCGTAAAATTTTTTTGAGCCATGCTTCTGACTCACGAGACGGGATCGGTTAGGGTAGGCCGGTATCTTGATTGATCCTGGGGCGGACATGAAAGAAGTTGTCGCCGGTCTCAAATGGGAGCTTAAGCGCCATCCGTTTTTTGCGGCGCTATCGGACGAGGAACTGGAAGGGTTCCTGGCCGCGGCAAAGTCCGTTGTATTTCCGGCGCGCAAACAGATTTTTGCGCAGGGCGATCAGAGCGACTGCCTCTACATTCTTCTTTCCGGTAAAATAAAAATCAGCGTTCATTCCGAGGCCGGCAAGGAAACCGTCCTCGCCTTTATGGGGCGTAATGAGGTGTTGGGCGAGATGGGCGTTTTCGATGGCGGCGTGCGCTCCGCTTCGGCCACGACCTTGCAGGAAACCCGTGCGCTGCAGCTTTTCCGCGCCGATGTCATTTCCTTTCTCGAACATCACCCCGGCGTTGCGCTGCAGATCATCGCGGCGCTTTCCAAACGCATTCGGGACACCAATGAACTGCTGGAAGACATTGCGACGCTGCCCGGGGCGCCGCGACTAGCCAGCGCGCTCTTACGTCTTGCCGAGCTTTACGGCAAGGAAGAGGAAAGCGGGGCCTTGCGGATCGATATGAAGATTTCGCAGGGCAATCTTGGCGCGCATGCGGGATTGATGCGCGAAAACGTCAATCGCCAGTTAAAACTCTGGGAAGCTGAAGGGTTGATCGCCAACGATCACGGGATCATCACCCTGCTTTATCCGGACAAGCTGAAATCCCTCCTCGAAGAGTGAGGATTATTGTGGCGGCGTCGCTTCGCTCCAGCCGCCGCCGAGCGCGACGTAAAGGTCGGTTGCGGCGGTCAGCCGGTCGAGGCGTCCCTGCACAAGACTGTCTGACGCATTAAAGAAAGTCGACTGCGCATTGAGCAGGCTTGTGAGGTCGTCGGCCCCGGCGTTGTATCGCGTTTCTGCGAGGGACAGCGATTGTTCTGAAGCGTCCTTGGCGATCTGCAATTGCGCCTCACGCTGCTCGGCCGTCGAAAGCGCGGCAAGGGACACCTCAACATCGCGGAGCGCATTGAGCGTCGCCTGGCGGTAGCGGGCGATTTGCTGGTCGAGGCCCGCCTTTGCGCCTTCGAGCCCGGCGATAAGCCGTCCGCCATTGAACACCGGTTGAGCGAGCGAGGCGGCGAAAGAGCCGATAACGCTGGTCCCGCCGGTGAGCGGCGCGGCGGAAAGCCCCGAGCTCAGGTCGATCGACGGGAAGAACGCCGCCCGCGCGGCGTCCACATTGGCGTTCGCCGCCCGCAAGGACGCTTCAGCGCCCAAGAGATCGGGCCGGCGCAACAGGAGATCTGACGGCAGGCCGACGTCGATCGCCGGGGGAACCGCTGCAAGAAGATTTCCTTCGGGCGCGTGATATTGCTGCGGGATGCGGCCAAGCAATACGGCCAGCGCAGTTTCCAGTGAAACCAGTTGCTGTTCGATTTGCGGGATACGCGCGCGCGCATTGGCGAGCGCGGCCTGCTGGCTT
>CAJXLJ010000072.1 GCA_913055785.1 uncultured Parvularculaceae bacterium
CATTTCGGCCGGAATCGGCGTCACGCTACATCTTCGCGCCGGTCCGGACCGCTGGAAGGCGTTCGCCCGGCCCGCAAAGAAGCTTCAGGTCGGCGACGACGTGCTTTTCGAGGGATTCGGCCCCCGGCTGACGGCCGAAGTCGCCGACAAGGCGGACGCGGGCGAAATTCTCCTGGTCTTCGACCGTGCCGGGCCTGAGCTCGACGCAGCCATTGCGGCGGTCGGACACATCCCGCTGCCGCCGTATATCGCCCAGAAACGCGGCGAGGACGAGCAGGACCGCAAGGACTACCAGACGATCTTCGCCCGGGAGCGCGGGTCGGTCGCAGCGCCGACTGCGGGGCTGCACTTCACAAGCGAACTCGTGAACGCCATCGAGGCGGCTGGGGCGTCGATGATGTCGGTCACGCTTCATGTGGGCGCGGGCACGTTTCTGCCGGTGACGGTAGAGGACACCGCCGACCACAAGATGCACAGCGAGTGGGGCGAGATCACCGAAGAACAGGCGGCTCGCATCAACGCCTGCCGGCGAGACGGCGGGCGCGTCATCGCGGTCGGCACGACATCGTTGCGGCTGCTTGAAAGCGCGGCGGATGACGCCGGCCGCCTCGCGCCTTTCGCCGCCGAGACCGACATTTTCATCACGCCCGGCTATCGCTTCAGGGCCGTCGACATGCTTCTCACCAATTTCCACCTGCCGCGTTCGACGCTGTTCATGCTGGTCTGCGCTTTCGCGGGAACGGAAAGGATGAAATCCGCTTACGCCCACGCTATAGAGCGCGAATATCGCTTTTATTCCTATGGCGACGCCTGCCTCCTGGAGAAAGAATTGTGACCGAGATTTCCATCGACGATTTCCTGAAAGTCGACATTCGCATCGGCACGGTCGTCGACGTTGAGCCGTTTGAAAAGGCGCGCAAGCCCGCCTGGAAACTCTGGGTGGATTTCGGACCGGAGATCGGCGTCAAAAAGTCCTCGGCGCAGATCACCGTGCATTATGCGAAAGAAGACCTCATCGGCCGGCAGGTCGCCGCCGTCGTCAATTTTCCGCCGCGCCAGATCGCCGACTTCATGTCGGAAATTCTGGTGCTCGGTTTTTCCGATGCGCAAGGCGCGATCGTGCTGATCGGCCCTGAGCGGCCTGTGCCCAATGGCGAGAGAATGCATTGAGCGGCGCTTTTTCGTTTTCCCTTGACGCAACCGACGGTGCGGCGCGCACGGGCGTTATCGATACGCCGCGCGGCGACATCAGAACGCCCGCATTCATGCCGGTCGGCACGGCGGGAACGGTCAAGGCGATATTGCCAGAGCATGTACGCGCTACCGGCGCCGACATCGTGCTCGGCAACACCTATCACCTGATGCTGCGCCCGACGGCGGAGCGCGTTGCAGCGCTTGGCGGCTTGCATCACTTCATGAACTGGCCGCGGCCGATCCTCACGGACAGCGGCGGTTTTCAGGTGATGTCTCTCTCCAAGCTCCGAAAGCTCAACGAGGAGGGCGTTTCCTTCCAGTCGCATATCGACGGGTCCAGCCACATGCTGACGCCGGAGCGGTCGATCGAGATTCAATCGCTCCTCGGCGCTGACATCCAGATGCAGCTCGACGAATGCCCGGCGATTCCGATTGCCGAGGACGACGCGCGCGCATCGATGCTGCTGTCCGCGCGCTGGGCGCAACGCTCGAAGGATGCTTTTGAGGCGCGCGCAAAACCGGGACAGGCGCTGTTCGGGATCGTGCAGGGCGCCAATTACGAAGGGTTGCGCCGCGAAAGCCTAGACCGGCTGATGGAAATCGGCTTTCCGGGTTATGCGGTCGGCGGTCTGGCGGTCGGCGAGGGGCGCGAGGAAATGTTCCGCGTTCTCGAATTCACGACGCCGCACATGCCGAAGGCCAAGCCGCGCTATCTCATGGGGGTCGGCAAGCCGGCGGATATTGTCGGCGCCGTGGCGCGTGGGATCGACATGTTCGATTGCGTCGCGCCGACACGGTCGGGCCGCCACGGGCAGGCGTGGACCAGGGCAGGGGCGATCAACATCAAGAACGCCGTTTACGCCGACGATCCCGAACCGCTCGATCCGGATAGCGCATGCCCGGCGAGCCGCGATTATTCGAAGGCCTATCTCCATCATCTCTTCCGTGCGGGAGAGTATCTCGGCCCGATGCTTCTGACCTGGCACAACCTTCAATATTATCAGGACCTTATGGCGGGCATGCGGGCGGCGATCGCGAAGGGGCGTTTCGGCGCCTTCGTTGCGGCGTTCAGGGCGTCGACAGGCGAGGCAACGCTCTGAAATCGCCGGGAAAAAATAGCCCGGCGAATCGGTTGACCGGGCGATTTCGCCCCCCTATGTTCCGGCGCTCCTGAGCGGCGAGCCGCTACGCGGGTCTCCCGTGAGCGGCTTTTTGTTTTCGCCGCGTTCAGGCGCGAAACCGCGATCTTCGTGGGCCCTTAGCTCAGTCGGTAGAGCAACTGACTTTTAATCAGTAGGTCGAAGGTTCGAATCCTTCAGGGCTCACCATTCCTTTAAATTCCAAGCGCATCGATGCCCGGACGGCGACCTTACGGCTGGAATGTGTCGTAGCCGGGCTCCCGGTTTTTTTAGAAATTTGTATGTGGGCAGATTATTTTGCTAAGCTTGCAGGAAGATCAGAGTCGCCATGCTCGAATTCTGCAAGGGGGATAATATGAAAAACCTGTTTGAGCCCATTGAACTTAGCGCCCGTTTCATTCGTTACATTCGTCTGGGTGCGTTGCTCACTCTATGCGCAAGCGCCTTCCCGGGAATTTCATCCGCCCAGTCGCTTCCAGACAGTGAATTCAACAAGGTGTTGAATGACAATAGTTCCTTATACGATGGAAAAAGATTCCTTCTTCAGACCGGCTGCGAGTTTGGCTATGAAGACCTGACAGTTCTTTCGGTCGATGTAACGGCTCACGGAGGGCCAAAAGACGAAACTGTCTGGGATGAAACCGTCAGGATGTTCGCTCCAATGCGCATAACAAGCGTCAATGAAGTCGAGTTATCCGGAAACGGCAAGCACATTTCATGGATTAAAAAGGAAAACGGCGCAACGATGGGTTCCGGAGCGGGATTCGATTATCCATGGGGCACGAAGCTTGCCGCCAACTATTTAATCGAAAGGAAGTATGAAGGTTATATCAAAAGAGTTGGCGATGCCGACCTGACGCCGGCTACCAAAGCAAAACTCGTCAAGTTTTTGTCGGAAGCGATGAATAACGCAAAACAGTACCGGGATAAATTCAATAACAACTGGACCGGTATCAGATTCGGCGCAGCCGCATATAAAACAGGAAAATTGTCGAACAAGCGCGCTTGGTATAAGGCGGATCTGTACGTCAGCACAATCTGTATGCCGCGTGATATTCTTCAGGATGCTCCGGAAACGAGCGCAGATTCCTGGGATCAGTTTCGGTATCTTCTGAATAAATTAGAAACCGCCGAGAGGCATTATCAATACGAGCAAAAGCGAATCCAACAGGAACGGGACAAGGCCAGAGCGGAAGCGTTTGCCAAGAGTCCTGTGGTGATTGCATCCGATAAGGAACTGGAAGAGGTGCGCATAGGCAAGCTCGATTTAACCGCGGGCGTTGAAAAAGCTTCACAGAAGTGGACGCCGTGGCTCAATCGCGATCGTCCGAGCGGATCGGGAGATTATGATAAACTTGATGGCCATCTAGCGGATGGAAACGCCTGTGTTGCGCCAAAGGATGTCGAGTGTCGTGCGGTCGACTCGAAGAAAGACTGGAGCGAGACCGGTCAAATAGCTTCATGTACGAAGGAAAACGGTTTCGTTTGTCGTAACGATGAACAACACGGCGCTCAGTGCCTTGATTATGAAGTGAGATTTCTCTGTTCTGCTGAGGTTGCCGCCGGTCAATAGAACAGTTTCTTCATGGATTGCGTCTTTTGGACTACGGCCATAAAGCGGCCTCGCGCCGGGTCGTTTTCGCCACTCATTTTGAAGGACGCAATCCGTGCTCGCGGCGAATCAAATAAAGCATGCGTTGCGCCACTGCTTAAACAGTTAGAATCGCTGAAGAATATAGTTTTATATTGATACGGGGCAATTCTGGTTGCCGAACTCGCCAGCCTAACGTAGCTTTTCAACCGGCTCTTCGTGCGAAAGCTGGAGAGCCTCGAAAAGGGGTGTAAGGGGAGGCGTTCCTGGTTGTGTCTTAATATGCGCCGCCTCCATCGGGAGAGGGAGCGCCGCAATGGGCACATACACCGTCACTACGCTTGACGACGAAACCGCCGCGACAACTGATTTCGCCACCGAAGCCGCAGACGGCGCCGGTCTTTCCCTGCGAGAGGCTTTGGCGGTCGCCCAGGATGGCGATACGATTGAATTCGATAATGCTCTTTCCGGCATGACGCTCACGCTGACGAACGGTCAGCTCACCGTCACGCAGGATGACCTCATCATCGATGGCGATACGGCGACGGCGGGCGACAGGAATATCGCCATCGATGCAAATGAGTTGAGCCGAGTGATGGAGGTCGCGGCCGGTTCCGAAGCGGATCCGACAAATTTTACGCTGAACGGCGTTATCCTTACCGAGGGAAATGGAAACAGCGTCAATGGCGGCGGTTTGCTGCTCAATGCGGATGTTTATGCGACCATCTCCAACACATCCATTATAGACAATCAGGTTATTGAAGGCGGCGACGGCGGCGGCCTTTCAGTCGGATCGCAATCAACCGCCGTTCTGACCAATGCCTATATCGGCCATAACAACGCCGAGAGCGGTAATGGCGGCGGCGTTTACGCTCAGGTTGACTCAACGGTCAAGATTTACGATTCGACTGTTCACGAGAACGACGCCACCTTTGGCGGCGGTATTCTCACAAACACGACTCTTGGCATTTACAATACGACGTTCACAAACAATGTCGCCAAATCGAGCCTGCTTGGCGGCGCCTTGTTTATCGAGGGAACGGCGACTATTAAAGGCTCGGTCTTTAGCGGCAATCAGGCCGGCTATGGCGGCGCGATATTCAATCAAAGCGCGACCACTTCAATAACGTCCACCACTATTGACGGTAATTACGCGACTTTTATCGGGGGCGGGGTCTACAACAATGTGGGATCGCTGAGCATCGCGAATTCGACGATCAGCGGTAATGACTCTGCGGTGCGGGCAGGCGGCCTATATAATGAGAGCGGGTCGATCAACATTTGGAATAGCTCAATCGTCGGGAACTACGGCGCCGATGGCGGCGGCGGCCTTTACAATTACAATGGGACGGTTGACGCCGACAACATAACTGTAACCGGCAACCTGGCCGGGATCGGCGGCGGCGGAATTGTAAACTTTTCCACGATGACGTTGACCAACAGCATCGTCGCCGGCAATTCAGGCGTCGCCTCAGATGATGACATCCTTGGTTTGCCGACGCTTACTGGCAAGAACGTCATTGGCGGCGACATTTTCGACGGCGCGAGCGACGTCGGCGATACGACGCTTGCCGACATATTTGCAGACCTTGGCAACAATCCCGATACGGGCGTCTATTCCGGCGTACTCGCCGATAATGGCGGTCCGGTCGAAACCGTCTTCCTGAAATGGGGCGGTGATGCGGTTGATGCAGGCGATCAGAGCGTCGTGCCCGCTGACCCGCTGGATCTCGATCAGGATGCGAACACGGCGGAAGATCTGCCGGTAGACGCGCGCGGCTTTGACCGCGTCGCCGGCGCCAATGTTGACCTCGGCGCGATTGAAATCGCCCAGACGCTGACGGTCACGACCACCGCCGATGGCGGGTCGGACGATTTCGACGGCGGGGACGTGGCGGCGGAAACGGCGGACGGCGGCGGGCTTTCCCTGCGCGAGGCGCTGGCGCTCGCCCAGGACGGCGACACCATCACCTTTGACGGGGCCCTGGACGGTATGACGATCACGCTCGCCGGCAGCGAGCTGAGCATCACGCAGGATGACATCACCATCGACGGCGATCTCGATAATAACGGCGTCGCGGACATTACGATTGACGGTGATGATGCGTCGCGGGTGATCTACATTGATGATGGAACGGAGGCCGATCCTAGAAATGTCGAGTTGAACGGGCTTGTTATTACCGGCGGATACTATGACGGCGGCGCCGGAATCTATGCCTGGAATGATATTGCGCTGACATTGCGCGACACTGACGTTGTCGGCAACGATGCGTATGGCAGCTATGGCGGCGGCGTCACGCTCGGCAGTTACTCCAGCCTCACAATTTATGGCGGTTCTATCTCCAATAACAGCGCCTACCAGTCTGGCGGCGGCATTTATCTTGGCGAATATACAGACCTGACAATGTCGGACGTAGCGATTGGCTATAATTCGGCTGGTAATCATGGGGGCGCTATTTATGCCAAGGTGTCCGCGACAATCACGGATACGGGATCGAGATTTGACTGGAATGAAACGGATGTTAATGGCGGCGCGATATTTTTGAACGAGTCCGCACTCTACCTTTCCGGCACATCTTTCGGTTTTAACGAAGCCACAGCCTATGGCGGCGCGATTTACAGCAGCAACAGTTCCGTAGAGATAACGTCGGCGACATTCAGCAATAACGATGCGTCGGACAGAGGCGGCGCCATCGCGCAGCTTTACGGATCGCTCGACATCGCCAACGCGCTGTTTGCCGGGAATTCTTCTTCATATTACGGCGGCGCTATTTACATGAGGGGGAATGAGAGTTCCGGGTTTCAGGCTGTCAACGCAACATTCTATGGAAACAGCACAGTCTATGATGGCGGGGCCATCTGGCTCGGATCGAGCGACTACATTACCGGATCGATCATCAATTCCACCTTCACCGGAAACTATTCAGGCAATGACGGCGGCGGCGTCTATCTGAACTCCGGTATGTACCTTGATGCGGGCAATTCGATATTCGCCGGAAATGCGGCGGGGGAATCCGGCGCCGATATTCTGGCGGTAGAGGCCAGCAACTTTAATTCGCTTGGCGGTAATGTCTTTTCGCAGGCCGGACTCGCCGGCGCATACGATGTTACTGAAAACGACTTTAGCCAGATTTTCGCCGCCTATTCGAATAACGCTCATACCGGCGTTATCGGCGGCGAGCTCTCAGAGAACGGCGGTTGGTTTGATACCGTTGCGATCAAGATCGGCGGCGTCGCACATGATTTCGGCGATATCGCCCTGCTGCCGGCGGACAGCCACGATCTCGATAATGATGCGGACACGGGCGAAGACCTGCCCGTCGATGCGCGTGGTTTCACCCGTGTTACGGAGGGATCTGTCGACGCCGGAGCCATCGAGATGGTGCAGACTCTGACAGTCACGACCAACCTCGACGGCGGCGGCGATGACTACAACGGCGGCGATCTTGCGGCAGAGACTGCGGACGGCGGCGGGCTTTCCTTGCGCGAGGCGCTGGCGCTCGCCAATGACGGCGACATCATCGAGTTCGATGAGGCGCTTTCGGGTTCGACGGTTGACCTGGTGGAGACCGGTTTGAGCGTATCGCAGGACGGTTTGACGATCGACGGAGACATTAACGGTGATGGAACAGCGGACATCACCATCGATGCGTCAGGGGCGGGCCAAACTACAGTTATCAGATTGCAGAGCGGTTCTTCCGGCGACATTCGAGACCTTGCCTTGAACGGACTTAACATCACTGGCGGTTCGACTTTAGGCGTTTATGACGGCGGCGGCCTTTATCTCGGGCAATATACAAACGCGGTCATTTCCAATTCGTCATTCTATGATAATGCGTCGGCGAACGCCGGCGGCGGTATCAAAGCCAGTTCCTATTCAGTGCTGACAGTTACAAACAGCACATTTATCAACAACAGCGCAGAAAGCAGCGGCGGCGCGATAAAGGCCGATTACAATTCGACGGTAAGTCTCGATGGCGTAACCATCGATAATAACAGTGCATTGACTGCAGGCGGCGTCGACAGTCGGGGCGCGCTTAATATCTCAAACTCAACGTTTCTTCAAAACGAGGCGGGGAACGCCGCTGCTGTAAACGCTCTTGGCGAAACAGCGATCGATAATTCCGAATTTTATGACAACACAGCCACAGATTCGGCGGGCGCGATATATAGCGGCTATAATTCGCTCACGATTACCAATTCGATGTTTTCCAACAACACTGCGGAGGCCGAAGGCGGCGCCCTGTTCAGTCGCGAATCGACAATCGACATTGCGAACAGTCTGTTTTCAGGAAACTACGCCGGCGGCGCCGGCGGCGCTCTCTACATCACAAGGCCTGGAACAAGAACAGTCACGAACACGACGTTCTATGGCAACCACGCCTTTGATGGCGGCGGCGCCATTGATCAAGGCAACGGCGAACTCTTTATTCACAACAGCACCTTTACAGGCAATTACTCGGAAGGCCTTGGTGGTGCGTGGCGGATTAATGGAGTTGTTCCTCTAGGCTACGCCGCCAACACGATTTTTGCCGGAAACGATAGCGATGACGATGATGATGACATAAACGTCTATGGAGGAGGGGCGTTCAGCTCTCTCGGCGGAAACATCTTTGGTCAGACGGGTTTGGCGTCCGAGGGCGACATAGAGTCAACGGCGCTGGCCTCGATTTTCAATGAAGTGACGGTGAACGCGTTCACGGGTCTTTCTTCGGGGCGACTGCGCGACAATGGCGGACCGGCGCAGACGGTTTTGATACTCGATGGCGGTCTAGCCGACGGGGCCGGAGATGTGAGCGCGCTGCCCGAGGACGATCTCGATCTCGACAACGACTCCCTGACGGGCGAGGACTTGCCGGTCGATGCGCGCGGCGTGGACCGGCTTAACGGATCGCTCGACATCGGCGCAGTTGAGCTTATCGATGGCGTCACCGGCACGGCGGGTGCGGACGATCTCGACGGAACGGAGTTCTCGGAAACGATCGATGCGCTGGAGTCGGCGGATCATGTTGACGGCGGCGGCGGATCGGACACGATTTTGGGCGGCTCCGGCGACGACACGCTTTTGGGGAATGACGGAGACGATACGATTGGCGGCGACGCAGGCCGCGATTCCATAGTTGGCGGTAACGGCGAAGACACGCTGCACGGCTTCGGCAGTCATGACTCGCTTTACGGCGGCAACGGAAACGACGATCTGCGCGGCGGTTACGGCAGGGATT
>CAJXLJ010000073.1 GCA_913055785.1 uncultured Parvularculaceae bacterium
ATCGGAAATACGTTGACCGAGATTTTTAATCGTGCGGAACAATCGGGCAAACCGACAGGCGCCATCGCCGACGCGCTCGCGCTTGAAGTTATCGCCCGCGGCAGACAGGCGGCTTAACCCGCCCATAAGGAGACATTCATGACGGCTCAGGATCCCATTGTCATCGCCGGGATGGCGAGAACCCCTATCGGCAATTTTCTCGGCGCCTTTGCAGGCGTGCCGTCGACCGTGCTTGGTTCGAACGCCATCAAGGCGGCGCTCGAACGCGGCGGCGTCAAAGCCGACGACGTCGATGAGGTCCTGATGGGATGCGTCCTGCCGGCCGGCCTCGGTCAGGCGCCGGCGCGTCAGGCGGCGATTGGCGCTGGCGTTCCGAAATCGGCCGGCTGCGTCACCGTCAACAAGGTTTGCGGCTCCGGTATGAAGACCGTGATGATGGCCCATGACTCGATTCTCGCCGGTTCAGCGGCGGTGATTGTGGCGGGCGGTATGGAGTCGATGACCGGCGCGCCGCATCTTCTTCCGTCCGGCCGTACGGGCGTCAAGTTCGGCAACGGCCAGGTTTTCGATCACATGGCCTATGACGGTCTTGAAGACCCTTACAACAATCACGCAGCCATGGGGATTTTCGCCGAGAAATGCGCGCGGGAGTGGCAGTTCTCCCGCGAAGAGCAGGACGAATATTCCATGCGTTCGGTGACGCGGGCGCAGGACGCCATCAAGACCGGCAAGTTCAGGGACGAGATCGTTCCCGTCGATGTCGTCGGCCGGAAGGCGACGGTTACCGTTTCCGACGACGAGAAACCGGGTCTCGTGGACGCTTCCAAAATTCCGGCGTTGCGTCCCGCTTTTGAAAAGGACGGCACCGTGACCGCGGGGTCCTCCTCGGCGATTTCCGACGGCGCGGCGGCGCTGGTCGTCATGCGCCTTTCCGAAGCGGAAAAACGCGGCGCAAAGCCGATTGCAAGGCTGCTCGGTCATGCGACCCACAGCCAGGAGCCGGAATGGTTCACCACCGCGCCGGTCGCTTCCATCAAGACGCTGCTGGACAAGGTCGGCTGGTCGGCGCCGGAAGTCGATGTCTATGAGGTCAACGAGGCGTTTGCGGTCGTGCCGATGGCGGTGATGCGCGAACATAAAATCCCGGCCGAGAAAATGAACATTCACGGCGGCGGCATTGCGCTCGGTCACCCGATCGGCGCGTCCGGCGCGCGCATCATCGTGACGCTCATCAATGCGCTGAAACAGACCGGCGGCAAGAAGGGCGTTGCCTCGCTCTGCATCGGCGGCGGCGAAGCGACCAGCGTGGCGATTGAGCTGATCTAGGCGGGATCGGCCTTGTCGGACGATCCTTTCCGCAAATTCATAGAAGCGCAGGACCCGGTCTTTGACCGGGTTCTCGCGGAGCTGAAGGCGGGAAAGAAACGCACCCACTGGATGTGGTATGTCTTCCCGCAGATCGCGGGGCTGGGGGCGAGCGCCATGGCGCAGCGTTATGCGCTCGGCGGGCTCGATGAGGCGCGGGGCTATATCGCCCATCCGGTGCTTGGCGGGCGGCTCCGGGAGACGACGGCGGCGGCGCTCGGCCATGCGGTAACCGGCCTCACCGCGCATGCGCTGTTCGGATCGCCGGACGATCTCAAATTTCACTCCTCGATGACGCTCTTCCACCTTGCGGCCCCGCCGGAAAAGCTGTTCAAAGACGCGCTCGACGCCTGGTTTGACGGGCGGCTGGATTCCGGGACGACGGCGCGCATCTGACACGTCCCCAAAAGAAAAGTAGACCGATGACCAAAACCACATTCGACTGGCAGGACCCGCTTTCGCTGGAGAGCCAGCTTTCCGATGAAGAAAAGTTGATCCGCGATGCTGCGCGCGGTTATGCGCAGGACAAGCTCTTGCCGCGTGTGATCTCGGCCAATCGCGAGGAGCGCTTCGACCGCGAGATCATGACCGAACTCGGCGCTCAAGGCCTGCTTGGCGCGACCGTGGCGGAAGAATATGGCGGCGGCGGCGCGTCCCATGTGGCCTACGGCCTGATCGCCCGCGAGGTCGAGCGGGTCGATTCCGGCTATCGCTCGGCGATGTCGGTGCAGTCGTCGCTGGTGATGTATCCGATCGAGGCGTTTGGAACCGAAGAACAGAAAAAGAAATATCTGCCGAAACTCGCCACCGGCGAGTGGGTTGGCTGTTTCGGCCTGACCGAACCGGATGGCGGTTCCGATCCGGGCGCCATGCGTACGAAGGCGGAGAAAGTCTCCGGCGGGTACAAGCTCAACGGCGCCAAGATGTGGATCACCAATTCGCCAATCGCGGAATTCGCCATTGTCTGGGCGAAACTCGACGGTGAGATTCGCGGGTTTATCGTCGATCGCGGCACCGACGGTTTCAAGACGCCGAAGATCGAGGGCAAACTGTCCTTGCGCGCGTCCGTTACCGGGGAGATTGCGCTCGATGACGCGGTCGTGCCGGAGGAAAACCTGTTGCCGAACGTCAAGGGGCTGCGTGGGCCGTTCTCCTGCCTTAACAAGGCGCGTTATGGCATCTCCTGGGGGGCGATGGGCGCCGCTGAGCATTGCTGGATGGCGTCGCGGGATTACGTCATGGACCGCGTGCTGTTTGGCAAGCCGCTTGCCGCTGCGCAGCTCATCCAGAAAAAACTCGCCGATATGCAGACGGATATAGCGCTCGGCCTTCAGGGCGCGTTGCAGCTTGGGCGGTTGCTCGATCAGGGCGCCTACGTTCCCGAAGCGATCTCGATGATGAAGCGCAACAACTGCGGCAAGGCGCTCGACATTGCACGGGTCGCCCGCGACATTCACGGGGGCAACGGCATTTCCGACGAGTATCATGTGATGCGTCACTCGATGAACCTCGAAACGGTCAACACCTATGAGGGCACGCATGACATTCACGCGCTGATCCTCGGCCGGGCGATGACCGGCCTGCAGGCTTTTCAGTAAGGCGCGGCTGAATGCTGCGTTCTCTGATCGCTGTCATCGTTGCGACAATTCTCGGCCTTGCCGCGGCAAAATTTGTGGAAGGCGCGGGGCAGGTTTTGCTTCACGAGAGCTCGACCGTCGCCGAAGGCGTCGCCGTTTCGGGCGTCTATCAGGCGGTTCTTGCTGTCGGGTGGTTTGTCGGCGCGTTCGTCGCCGGCGTTCTCGCGCTTCTGCTTGGCCGGCGCTGGGCGCCGCTCGGCGTGCTGGCGGCGGCGACCGTCCTGTTCGCAGCGGTTATTACGCAAATTACATTCGCCATGAGCTGGATCTTGTGGCCGGCCTCGCTCGCGGCGACGGCCGCCGGCGGTTTTCTCGCCGTGAAGCTGATGAAAGCCTCGCGCGCCTATCCGGCGCCGGCGCGCAAGAAGGAACCGTTCCGTGACTGATGCGATTCCCGCCGCAACAGTTCTCTTGTTGCGCGACGAGCCTTCCTTCGAAGTGCTGATGATTGAACGCCATGCGGATATGGCTTTCGCGGGCGGGGCGCTGGTCTTTCCCGGCGGCCGCATTGACGACGCCGACTCCGGCGCCGGCTGGCGCGCGCGATGCGCTGGGCTTGATGAAATACCGGCCGAACAACACGCGCCGAGGATCGCCGCCATCAGGGAAGCATTTGAAGAGACCGGCCTGCTGCTGGCGCGGAAAGAAACCGGAAGCGGACTCGTCGATGATGCTGTTGCGGAAGCGCTCAACCCGTGGCGAAAAAAAGTCGAGGCTGACGCGGAGGTGTTCCTCGACATTATCGAACAGGAAAAGCTGGTCCTCGCTTGCGACGCCTTGCAGCTTTATGCGCGCTGGTCGCCGCCGGATGAGGCCATACACCGGCGTTACGACACATGGTTCTTCGCGGCGAAAGCGCCGGGCGGGCAGCGCGCCCGTGAAGACGGCGATGAAGCGACCGAAGCCATCTGGATCGGGCCCGAAGCGGCCTTGAAAGCGCGCGAGACCGGCGAGCGGAAGATGATCTTTCCGACGGCGCGCAATGTGGAGCTCCTTGCGGAAAGTGACAGCGCGGCGGCGGTTTTCAGTTTCGCGGCGCAGCGAGATATTCCGAAGGTCGTTCCTAGAATCGTTAAACGCCCCGACGGAACATTCGTCACGATCCCGAGCGGCATCGGTTATCCGGTGACCGAAGAGCCGATTGAAACAGCTTTCCGGTTTTAATCCGGCCGGTTTTAAACTGGATCGTCCGGCACACGCCGGTAAGCGTCGATGGCGTTGCGCGTATAAATCAGCGCGATGAAATCGTAGAGCCCGTGCGTAACCATCGGGATCATCAGATTGTCAGTTAAGGCGTAGAGCGCGCCGAGATAAATCCCCACGCATCCAGCAACGATTGCGTAAAGCATCGTGCGCATATGCAACAGTCCGAACACGATGTTTGTGGCGATGACCGCGACCATCACAGGCGCGAAACCGGCGACCCATGTCTGCAAGACGCCGCGAAAGAGAAGCTCCTCGCAAAAACCCGCACTGATCGCCATCAGCACGATACGGCTGGCGGTGAAATCGAAACCGATATCTGCAAAAAAACGGATCTGCGACTCGCGAAACCGGGCGAGCGTCGGGTTGTCCGTTTTTGAAAACCACCAGAGGAAGCCGGCGAGGGGGAGCGTGGCGATAACGCCGATGAAGAGATCGTTGAAAGACCAGCTTAGCTGAGGTCCGAGCGGGGTTTTGAGGACAAGGCTCAGGGCCCAGGCGAGCAAGGCGAGAAAGGCCGTGCCGCCGATCGCGATTGCAAACACACGGGTTTGCGAGGGGGAATCTGGAGCGCCGGACACCAGATCAGCGCCGCTTCAAACTGCCGAGCAGGCCGCGCACCAGTTCGCGCGCCAGGGTGCGCGCTGCAGTTTTAAATGCGGCTTCGGAAACGGTCTGGCGATTGGAACGTCGGCGAGTCGTGGTTTGGCGCGAGGATTTTTTCGAAGCGGCTTTCTCTTCGCGTTTGCGCGCGGCCTCTTCTTCCTTCGCCATGCGTTCGGCGCGTTCTTCCAGCACTTCATAGGCGGATTCACGGTCGACGGTCTTGTCATATTTCTTCGACATAGGTGATGCGGCAAGGATTGCGCCGCGTTCGGCGTCAGTAATCGGGCCCATGCGCGAGGCGGGCGGGCGGATCAGCGTGCGCTGAACGACGCCCGGCGCGCCCTTGCTCACCAGCGTTGAGACAAGCGCCTCGCCGATGCCGAGTTCGGTGATCACATCGAGAGTTTTGAAATCCGGATTTGGCCTGAAGGTTTCCGCCGCCGCCTTGACGACGCGCTGTTCGCGCGGCGTGAAAGCGCGGAGCGCGTGCTGCACCCGGTTGCCGAGCTGGCTTGAAACGCTGTCAGGCACGTCGAGCGGGTTTTGCGATACGAAAAAGACCCCGACGCCCTTGGATCGGATGAGGCGGACGACCTGCTCGACTTTTTCGAGCAGCGCTTTGGGCGCCTCGTCAAACAGGAGATGGGCTTCATCGAAGAAGAAGACGAGCCGCGGTTTTTCCGGGTCGCCGATCTCGGGCAATTCCTCGAACAGTTCGGACAGCAGCCAGAGCAGGAACGTTGCATAGAGTTTCGGCGTCTGCATCAGCTTGTCGGCGGCGAGGATGTTGATGATCCCGTCGCCTTTGTCGGTCGTGCGCAGAAAGTCAGAGAGCGCCAGCGCCGGTTCGCCGAAAAACTGGTCGCCTTCCTGTTCTTCAAGCGCCAGCAGGCGCCGCTGAATGGCGCCGACCGAAGCTCTCGAAACATGACCGTATTCGGCCGAAAGTTCTTTCGAGCGATTGGCGACCTCGACCAGCAGCGCGCGCAAGTCCTTGAGGTCGAGAAGCAGAAGGCCTTCATCATCAGCAAGGCGAAAGGCGAGCGTCAACACGCCTTCCTGGGTGTCGTTGAGATTCAACAGCCGGGAGAGAAGCAGCGGGCCCATTTCCGTGACGGTGGCGCGGATCGGGTGGCCCTGTTCGCCGTAAAGATCCCAGAAGCAGACTGGAAAACCCTCGGGCGTATAAGGATCGAGCCCCACAACGTCAGCGCGCTTCGTCAGGAAATCCTTCATCTCGACCGGTTGCGAGACGCCTGAAAGATCGCCTTTCACATCGGCGACGAAAACCGGCACGCCGGCTTTGGACAGACCTTCCGCAATAATCTGCAGCGTGACGGTTTTGCCGGTGCCGGTGGCGCCGGCGATAAGACCATGACGATTGGCGTATTTCAGGGTCAGATATTCCGGGGACTGGCTCTTACCGAGGAAGACGGCGTTTTCTTTCATCGCGCTTTCAATCGTTGTTTCAGATCATTGGACGGCGCCGCTCATCATTGACTTCGAGAGATGAAATCAGGCCGAACAGCTAGGAACGCTGTCATATAGGCCTGTTTTGCCGTGAAAATTCAAGATATTGCGGCATTTACCCGGCGCCTGAAACCCGGTATTTTGCCGCTGGCGCGTTACGAGCGGGATTGGCCGCCACAAGGCGGCGAGGGCGCGCATACGTCAAACCGGACGAAACAAACAAGGGAAGCTTGTCATGTTCAGATTGCTGCTTGTCATCGCCGTTGCGCTGGCGGTCATTATCGGAGTCATGAAATTGCGCGGGCCGGCAGGCTCTGAAGCCGAACCGGCTGCGGAAGAGGCTGTGGATGCTGCAGGCGATGCGCTTGACGACGCCGCAGATACGGCCGGGGACGCCGTTGAAGAGGCGGGAGATGAGATTGACGATATGGCCGGGGACGCCATGGATGCGGCCGAGGGCGGACTTGAAGGCGCCGCCGATGATGCGGGCGAAGCAATTGACGCCGCCGCCGATGAAGCAGGCGATGTAATTGACGATGCCGCCGATGAAGTCGTCGACGCAACTGAAGCCGCAGCTGATGACGCCGCCAGTGAGGCGGAGGCGGAAGCATCGGGCGGTGAGGACGACGCTGGCGATGAAGGCAGTGATGAAGCCGCTGACGAACCCGAAGCGGAAAGCGTCGATGAGGAAGCCGGCCAGTAGGCTCGCCAAGCATATACCTTTAAAAACGCCGCCTCCGTAAGAGGCGGCGTTTTGTTAAGGATTTGTTCATCACAGAGAATAAAATTTTAACAGGATTGTAAGCGTCACGCTTTAGGTCAGATGGTAAGCTGCTGACGAAACCATTACGCGGGCTTCCGATGGAAAACAAAAACCTGATCGATCTCGATCATCTGGGCAAATATGTCGGCGGAGACGATGCGCTCCGCGACGAGATACTGGCGATCTTCGGCGATCAGGCCGAAAGCCTCAATCAACAGTTCAGCGTCGAACAAAGCGATGATGACTGGCGAGATACGGCGCACGCCCTGAAGGGCGCGTCGCGCGGGGTTGGCGCATGGGCGCTCGGAGATCTTTGCGAAGCCGCCGAACAGCTTGTAGGCGAGCTTGCCGGCAAGCAGGAAAAACGCGCGGCTCTTCTGGTGTCGCTCCGCGGCCAGGTGAAGGAAACCCTCGCCTGCGTGCGGGAGCTGCGCGGTCTTGTTTCCCCGGAATTAAAGACAGCCTAGCGTTTCAGTTCCGTCATCGCTCCTTCGATGCCGGACAGGGTGAGCGGAAACATGCGCTCTCCAATAAGTTCGCGGATAAGGCCGGTCGACGGCACATAATCCCAGCTTTCCCGGCGAACAGGATTAAGCCAGACGACGCTTTCATAGATATCCGTCACGCGCTTCATCCATAGGACGCCGGGCTCTTCGTTGAAATATTCGACCGAGCCGCCGGGCACGGTGATCTCGTAAGGGCTCATCGACGCGTCGCCGACAAAGATGATCTTATAATCGTGCGGGTATTTGTGCAGGATATCCCAGGTGGGAATCTTTTCGGTCCAGCGCCGGCGGTTGTCTTTCCAGACATAATCGTAAAGACAGTTATGGAAGTAGAAATACTCCATATGCTTGAACTCGGCGCGCGCCGCTGAGAACAGCTCCTCGCAGATCCGGATGAACGGGTCCATCGAGCCGCCGGCGTCGAAAAAGAGCAGCACCTTGATCGTGTTGCGCCGCTCGGGGCGCATCTTGATGTCGAGATAGCCGGCGCGGGCGGTGGCGTCGATCGTGCCGCCGAGATCGAACTCTTCCGGCGCGCCCTTGCGCGCGAAGCGGCGAAGCCGCCGCAAGGCGACCTTGATGTTGCGCGTGCCGAGTTCGACCTGATCGTCGAGATTTTTGTATTCGCGCTTTTCCCAGACTTTGACCGCGCGGCCCTGACGTTTGCCTTCATTGCCGATGCGCACGCCTTCGGGATTATAGCCGCCCGATCCGAAGGGCGACGTGCCGCCCGTGCCGATCCACTTGTTGCCGCCCTGGTGGCGCTTTTGTTGCTCTTCGAGGCGCTGTTTGAGCGTCTCCATCAGCTTGTCCCAGCCGCCGAGGGCCTCGATCTCGCGCTTTTCTTCCTCGGTGAAATAGCGCTCGGTCATGAGCTTCAGCCAGTCTTCGGGGATTTCCGCGGCGATCCCTTCCTCGACGCTTTCGAGTCCCTTGAAGACATGGGCGAAGATCCGGTCGAACTTGTCGAGATTGCGCTCGTCTTTGACGAGCGTGGAGCGGGAGAGATAGTAGAAATCCTCGACCTTCCGGCTGGCGAGATCGGCGTCCATCGCCTCCATGAGGGTGAGATACTCCCTCAGAGAGACAGGCAGACCGGCGGATTTCAGCTCATGGAAAAACCTGGCGAACATGGCGCTTATCGTAACGCGCCTCACAGGAAGGGGAAGCCTGAGCGCCAGTTGGCCGAAAATGGTGCCCAGGGGCGGAATCGAACCACCGACACGCGGATTTTCAATCCGCTG
>CAJXLJ010000074.1 GCA_913055785.1 uncultured Parvularculaceae bacterium
CGGGAACGATGAACTCCGGATCGACGCCGCGCTCGAAACGATAGCGCGCATCGGTGTTGAGGCCGGTCTTGCGGCCGGTGCGGGCGGTGCGCAACGGATCGAAATAGGCGCATTCAATGAAAACATTTTGCGTTTCGTCGGAACAGCCGGTGTCTTCGCCGCCGATGATCCCGCCGAAACCAAGCACGCCATTGTCGTCGGCGATCACTGTCATGGTTTCGTCGGCTTCGTATTCCTTGCCGTCAAGCGCCAGGAACCGTTCGCCCTTTTCGCCCAGCCGCGCGTGAATGACGCCCTTCAGCTTGTCCGCGTCGTAAACGTGGAAAGGGCGCGCCCGGTCGTATGAGAGATAGTTGGTGACGTCGACGAGGGCGCTGATGGGGCGCAGACCGATGGCGCGGAGCTTTTCCTGCAGCCATTTCGGGCTCGGCCCGTTCTTGACGCCCTTCACATAGCGGCCGGCGAAAGCGGGACAGGCCTCTTTGGCGCCTTCCGGAAACCGCAACTCGATTTTCTGCGGACAGGGGTAACCGCCCTTCACGGGCTGCGGCTGCGGCGTGACCAGCGCGCCGAGACCGGCCGCCGCAAGGTCGCGGGCGACGCCGTCGACGCCGTTCGTGTCCGGACGGTTAGGCGTCACCTCGAAATCAATCACCGGATCGTCGGCGCCGAGCCAGCTTGCGACCGGATCGCCGACCTGCGCCGCCGCCGGCGCTTCGATGATGCCGTCATGGTCGTCGCCAAGCTCCAGCTCGCGCACCGAACACATCATGCCGTTCGATTCAACGCCGCGGATTTTCGCTTTCTTGAGCGTGACGTCGATGCCCGGCACATAGGCGCCGACCGGGGCGAATGCGACTTTAATGCCCGCCCGCGCGTTGGGCGCGCCGCAGACGATCTGTAGGTCGCCCTCATTCGTCCGAACCTTGCAGACCTTCAGCTTGTCGGCGTCGGGATGTTTTTCCGCTTCCAGCACTTCGCCGATAGTGAACGCCGAAAGACGCTCGGCGGGGTTGTCGACATCCTCGACCTCAAGCCCGACAGCGACCATCGCCTGCGCGATCTCATCGAGGCTCGCCTCGGTTTCGAGATGCTCCTTGAGCCAGGAAAGGGTGAATTTCATTGTTCTTCGTCTTCCGAAATTGACTGCAACAGCCGGGCGACGACATCGTCGCCGGCGTCGTTACATTTTTTAACCTTGGTCGGGCGCGCTGAGTTTCTCTCAGATCCGGTGATCCAGCACTTGTCGAACACTGAACAGTAACAGACGGTCATATAATTCTTATTGGCGTCAGCGGTAAACGCTCTTGCTTTCAACGCCTCAAATCCGATGCGGTTCTGCTCATTGCGCGGCCAGGAAAACTGGATCGCCGTGCTTTGCGCCCCCGCCGCCAGCAACCCGATCGCCGATGTCAGGTTGGATTGAAACCCTTGATGCAAGGCGGGCGGCAAAAACCGGTCTCGCAAATCGGGCCAGTCGCGCACCGGCGCGCCGTCGACATAAAGCGCGGCGCTTTCGATGCGAGCGGGGCCGATGCCGTCATTATTGACCGTCACGGTCATGACGAAAGACTCTGCATCCGACGAAAACCCGCTGGCGATGCTCACCGCCGGAATGACGCTCGCATGCTGCTGCTTGCGCATGATCTGCGCCTGATCCCAGGCGACGAACAGCGCGCAGGCGCCGATGACGATCGCCGCAATCGACCCGACCGTTTCGAAATTGAGCCCGATGGGTTTCGTTTTCCCGGCCATCACACCGCCTCGACAACCCGCGCCAGCATAGCTTTGACGGCTTCCGCCGCTTCATCGAGCGCCGGATTGCCGACCCGGCCAAGGGAGGCGACGGGATCGACGGCGGCGACCTCAACGCCTTTATCCATTTGCTGAACGATGACGTTGCACGGCAGCATGACGCCGATCTTGTCTTCAACCGTCAACGCTTTGTGCGCCATTTGCGGATTGCAGGCGCCGAGAATGCGGTAAGGGCGAAACTCGACGTCGAGTTTCTTTTTCATGGTCGCCGCAACGTCGATATCGGTGAGGACGCCGAAGCCTAGCGTCTTCAGCGCCTCGGTGACGCGCGCAATCACGTCGTCGAAGTCGCCGGATACCGTTTTTGCGATGTAATAGCTCATTTACTCTGATCATTCCTGCTTCGTCGTTGAGCCCAGATAGCCCAGACAATAAAAAACAACACCCACATGAAGAGAAGAATCGTTACGGCAATGAATGAGCCTCCAGTACCGAATAACCGGTTCGAAACTTCCGCTACGCCCATTGCAAGGACCATCAGCGCAAGGAATGCCCATATCTTTGAGCGTTTAGGCGGTTTGTCAGTCGCCCCTGCACGTTTTGCGTCATGCGCCATCTATGACTACCTGCTCAACCCCGTCGCCAAATTCGGCTGATCGACGGCGTCGAAGCCGTAATGCTCAAGCCATCTTGCGTCCGCCGCGAAGAAATCGCGCAGGTCCGGAATGCCGTATTTCAGCATGGCGAGCCGATCGACGCCCATGCCCCAGGCGAAACCCTGATATTCGTCCGGGTCGAGGCCGCAATTTTTGAGGACATTCGGGTGCACCATGCCGCACCCCAAAATCTCCATCCACTTGTCGCCCTGACCGAAACGCACCTCGTTGCCGACCCGCTCATATTGCACGTCCATCTCGGCGGAAGGCTCCGTGAACGGAAAGAAGTGCGGGCGGAACCGCGTCTTGACGTCGTCGATCTCGAAGAAGGTTTTGACGAACGCCTCGAGCGTGCCTTTGAGGTGGCCCATATGGGCTTCGCGGTCGATGACGAGCCCCTCGACCTGATGGAACATCGGCGTGTGGGTCTGGTCCGAGTCGCAACGGAAGGTGCGGCCCGGGATGATGATCCGGATTGGCGGCTTTTGGCTCATCATCGTGCGAATCTGCACCGGGCTTGTATGCGTGCGGAGCAGCATGCGGCTCCCGTCTTCCTTCGGTTCGAAGAAGAAGGTGTCGTGCATCTCGCGCGCCGGGTGATCCGGCGGGAAGTTCAGGGCCGTGAAGTTATGAAAATCATCCTCGATGTCCGGGCCTTCGGCGACGTCGAAACCCATGGCGGAAAAAATCGCGACAATCTCTTCCGTCACCTGAGAGACGGGATGGATTTTCCCTTTCGCTTCAGGGCGAACAGGCAGCGTCACATCGACTTTTTCCGACGCGAGGCGCGCCTCGAGCGCCGCATCCTCGAGCGCTATTTTCTTCGTCTCGATGGCGTCGGCGATGCGGGCTTTAAGCCCGTTCAAGGCCGGGCCCATCTCCTTGCGCTCTTCCGGGCTCATCTTGCCGAGGGTCTTCATCCGCTCGGAAACAACGCCCTTCTTGCCGAGCGCGGAGACGCGCACGTCTTCAAGCGCAGATTCGGTGTCGGCGGCGTCGATTTTCGCCGCGAGAACTGCTTCAAGTTGAGTTAGTTCGTTCATGCCCCTACACCGTCAAAATTTGCATCTATCTGCTCGGTTCTCAAATATTCACATGTCTCGCTGTCATAGTATGAGACCTGACCGGCATATTCGGGCATGTCATGGTAATAGACATATATCTCATGCGCTTTCCGATCGATGTCGATCTCTAAGCTGAATTTAGCCCCGACCGGCGGAAAACGCTTAAAATAATCGGACATGATATCCGCCCCCCAACAGCTCCCAAATTTCTTGTCGCTTTTGACCGTAGGCGCTGCTTGTTCTGAGGCAATCGCGTTCGCACAAATGGCGAGGCATAATATTGCCATTAAAATCGGTCTCATAATTTTCCCAATGCAAAAAAGCGTCATCCGATGGATGACGCTTTATCGGTATCTCAATCAAACGTCACCCGGTTCGTCGCGTGGCGAGGCCGGGAAACGAAGAAGGTTTAAGCGAGCGCCGCTTTCGCCTTTTCCGCCAGGGCCTTGAACGCCTCGGGCTCTTTCACGGCGAGATCGGCGAGAACCTTACGGTCAACCTCGATCCCGGCGCGGTCGAGCCCGTTGATAAATCGGGCGTAGGTCATGCCGGCCTCGCGGGCGGCGGCGTTGATGCGCTGGATCCACAGCGAGCGAAAATTGCGCTTGCGCGCGCGGCGGTCGCGATAGGCGTACTGGCCGGCTTTTTCCACCGCCTGATTGGCGACGCGGAACGTGTTCTTGCGGCGGCCGTAATAGCCTTTGGCCTTGCCGATGATTTTGCGGTGACGGGCGTGGGCGGTGACGCCTCTTTTAACGCGTGACATCTGGGCGCCTCCTTATCGGTCGTAGGGCATATACCGCTTCACCACGCGGGCGTCGGCGTCAGACATGACTTCCGTGCCGCGGTTCTGGCGGATATATTTCGCATTGTGGCTGATAAGGCGGTGACGCTTGCCGGCGACCCCGTGCTTGATTTTGCCGCTGGCCGTCACTTTGAAGCGCTTGGCGGCGGACTTCTTGGTCTTCAGTTTGGGCATTTCGCTTTCCTGGTCATTCCCCAGATATTCCGGGGGCCCTTTCGGGCTCGCAATAAAACCGCCCAGGCATGCCCTTCACGCCCGGCGGCCAATAAGAGCGGCGGGGTATACTAGGAAAAGCGCCGGGCGCAAGGCCCGAACGGCCGATTGGCGGGAGCTTCTCGCCTATTGCAGCAGAAGGAAGGCCCCGGCGCCGAGCCCCAGCACCGAGAGGACCAGGAGGGCGATTTGGACCCTAACCGGCAGACGCCGAACGACATGGATCATGAAAGCCTCCCTTTTCGATATGTTATATCTGGCGACGGCCCGCCGAAATGGCAAGACCGCGCGGAAATAGACGCCTTAAAGGCGGATTGCGCCAGCAACAACGCCGGTAACAGCATCATCACGCCAAATTGACCCCATTGAAGCGCCGATCCGCGGGACAGGCGCAAGCCCCCTGCGTTAGGCTTTCAGGCGGAGGATAAAGCTATAAAAATCAGAAAGGCGCGCCATGAGACCGATAAGCCTCGCCCTGTTTTTTGTTGTGTTTTCCATCAGCCAAGCCCTCAGCGCGGAACCCGTCGCCCGCGCGCCCTACAGAATAGATTATGCGGGCTGGTTTATCGTTTCCGCCAATGTCAACGGCGAGGGGCCGTACGACTTCATTATCGATTCTGGCACGACGAGAACGCTCGTCTTCGACAATCTCGCGACCAGTGCGAACTTTGAGGAGACCGGCGGCGAACAGCAGCATGTCATGAGCGTTGGAGAGGCGGGTTTTTTCCCGCCCTATCGCATCGGCGAAATCGCCATCGGCGAAGCGCGATTGACCAACCTTGACAGCGTCATCCTGCCCGCCTGGATGGTCGACGATCGCTCGCCCTACGGCATTATCGGATCGGATTTTCTGGCGCAGTTCTATGTTGTCTTCGACGCCATACGGCGCGAGATCGTGTTCTATGATCGATCGGAGACCGGCATCGCCCCGCCGGACTGGGCGGAGGTGCCGCTCAAGCGCGAAACATTCGACCTCGAGAGCGGCGTTCTGTTTACGCTCGAAGGCGTGATTGAAAGACGCAAGATTGAATTTCTCTTCGACACCGGCGCGGTCGGCACGATCATCAACCCGCCGGCGCTCGGCAAGATCGCCAAACGCCGCCGTTCGAAAGGCTTTTTCGATCCGGCCGACCAGTTGACCGGAAAAATCATCGACGCGCTCGAAGAAGAGCACAAGATCTACGGGTTGCGGATCAGGCGTTTCAAATCAGGCGAAAACATCTGGAAGAGCAAGGTTTTCATCGTCTTCAACGCGCCGATTTTCGAAACCCTGAACCGGAAAGACACGCCCTTCGGCCTGTTCGGCGCCGACATGCTGCGCGACCGCAGCTTTGCGCTCGACCTGTCGCGAAACCTTCTCCTTGTGGGCCCCGTCCTCGAGCAGGCGTCCTGAGACCAGCCGTTCTCGTTGAATTGCGCCTGCGTTTCTGAAAAGCTCGCGGCGACAACAGTTGACGCGGGAGGGCGTGATGAAATTTGCAGCAACCTTGGCGGCCTGCGCGGCGTTATGTGCAGGCGGCGGCGCGTTGGCGGCGGACTGGTCAGTCATTCACGCCGGACGGCTGCTTGCACAACCCGGCGCGCCCGCTCTTGAGGCTCAGACCATCATTATTCGCGACGGCGAGATCGTTTCCGTCGAGCCGGGCTACAAGGACGCCAGCGCCATCGGCGCCGCTGCGGGCGACAAGGTCGCCGAGATCGATCTTAAAGACTATTTCGTGTTGCCGGGCCTGATCGATTGCCATGTGCATCTTACCGGCGAAAACAATCCGCAAGGACGGTTGCAGGCGGTTGAACTCTCGGACCCGGACCGTGCGCTCTGGGCGGCGGCGAACGCGCGCAAAACGCTCCTCGCCGGTTTCACGACAGTACGCAATGTCGGCGCCGGCGGCGGCGACGCCATCTTCGCGCTGCGCGACGGCATCGCAAAAGGCTATGTGGAAGGACCGCGCATCTTCGCTGCAGGCTCAGGAATTTCCGTGACCGGCGGCCATGGCGACGGCACCCAGGGCTATCGCGACGACGTCGCCGAGGTTCTGCATTCGCCCGGCGTTTGCGACGGCGTCGCCGAATGCCGCAAGGCGGTGCGCGAACAGGTTCGCCGCGGCGCCGATCACATCAAACTCACCGCCACCGCCGGCGTCTTGTCGAACACCGCCGCCGGGCTGGAGCAGCAGTTCTTCGACGACGAGCTTGAGGCCATCATGACGACGGCGCACGCCATGGGACGCAAGGTGACGGCGCACGCCCATGGGGTGAACGGGATCAATGCAGCGCTGCGCGCCGGCGGCGATTCCATCGAACACGGCACCTATCTCGATGCGGAATCGATCCGGCTTTTCAAACGGCGCGGCGCCTATCTCGTCCCGACCATTCTCGCCGGCGTCACCGTCGCCGAATGGGCGGCGGATCCGGATACGTTCCTCACTCCGCCATCACGAGCGAAAGCCGCCGAAGTGGGGCCACTGATGCTCGACATGGCGCGCCGCGCCCATGCAGGCGGCGTCAAGATCGCCTTCGGCACGGATTCAGGCGTATCGAAGCACGGCGAGAACGCCCGCGAATTTGCGTTGCTGGTCGAGGCGGGCATGACGCCGATGCAGGCGATTCGCACCGCCACCGTCGCCGCCGCGGACAACATCGGCCAGTCCGCTCATCTCGGAACAATCGAGGCCGGCAAGCACGCCGACATCATCGCAGTCGGCGGCGATCCCCTGAGCGATGTGCGGGAGCTTGAAGACGTTGACTTCGTTATGAAGGCCGGCGCCGTCTACAAAACGCCTGATGCGGATTAAGCCCCACGCAAGGATCAACCGCCGCGCAACGCACGATACCGTTCAAGACTTTCTTCCGGCCAGTAGTCGCGATTGCTGTAATATTCCGGCGCCGCCGGCGCCGCGCCGGAAAGCGTAACCCAGGGCTGCTTGGACGATGTAAAGATGTGGATATCCGGCGGCAGCAGGTCCGGATTGTCGAGCGTTCCGACACGCACGAAGCTCACTGCCTCGCCGGCGCCGGCGTAGTGGCTCCAGAGCGCCACATGGCAATCGGAACATCGCATCACCGTTTGCCCCTTGCCGCTTTCAGACGGCGTTTTGATCGCAACCGGCGCGTCCGCAAGCGTCTCTACACGATCCGTCTCTATCATCGCGTTCAATGCGAAAGCGGCGCCCGTCTCGCGCTGGCACCAGCGGCAGTGGCAGCAATGAACGAACAGGGGCGTTGATGTCAGTCGATACCGAACGGCGCGGCAGGCGCATCCGCCTTCAGCCGAAAAGCCCGTCATAGTCATCGCCAAGCCCCTTTCTTACGGCATTCGCCTTCTTGCGGCGGCGGCGAAACCATCGCCGGCTTGTGTTCAAATCATGCCCTTTTATTGCATTACAGCCGCAACTCTGTTTTTAAAAGAGCGCTGATCAGGACCAGGGCCGATGCCTCACGAGACGAAGTGGACAGAGCGCGGCATTGAATGGCGCTATTACGGCGTCGTCACCGCCGCCGAGACTCGCGAAGCCGACAACGCGTTTTACAATGATCCGCGATCGGACACGGCGAAATACCAGTTCATCGACCTTAGAGACGTTGAGGAACTGATCTTCAATGTCCACGAGCAAGAAGTGAACGCCGGATACGATGCGGCCCAAAGCAAGTCGACCCCGAACGTGCGCGTCGCGTTCATCACGCCAGACGACCGCTTTGACGAACTGCTCGCCGTTTACATGCAGCTTCTCAACAACAGCTCATGGCGCGCCAAAACCTTCACCAGCGTCGAAGCGGCGCGCGAGTGGGTCGGCCCGCCGGCGTAATCCTCCGTTTTTCAGATTTCTTCCCGCCGGACGTGACGAAACAGCCGAAGGCCATTGCCTGATAACCTGCGCCGTGGTCAGTGGAGCGCGTGAAAACGTCTCTTCGCACCGAAACCGATCAGCCCGTCCGGACAACCCCGCAGCAGCGCCGCGTCGCCATTGCGCTCCTGCTGGTCGGCGCCGTCTGCGCCGGCATGGGCCAGACGATTGTGTTTTCGGTGTTGCCGCCGCTGGCGCGCGAAATCGGTCTTTCCGAACTCAACGTCCTCGTCATCTTCATGTTTTCGGCGACTTGCTGGGTTCTGATAGGGCCTTTGTGGGGTCGGCGAAGCGATAGCAGCGGGCGAAAGCCTTTCATCCTGATTGGCCTTGTCGGTTTCGCCGTCTCCATGACTCTCTTCGGGGGCATGATTAGCCTTGGCATTGC
>CAJXLJ010000075.1 GCA_913055785.1 uncultured Parvularculaceae bacterium
CCCCGCCGATGAAAAGCTGTTTCAGGTCGTAGCCGGTATTGTCCTTGCGCAACCGCTTCAGCCCGTTCCAGATCTCGCCCGACGGCGTCACCGCTTCGATCCCGAGCACAAGGTCGCGCATATTGCCGTAGCGCAGGACATTGACGCCGCCGGCGTTGGTCGAGATGACGCCGCCGATCTGGCACGATCCTTCAGAACCGATCGACAGCGGAAACAAACGCCCCGCTTCGCGCGCGGCGTCCTGCGCTTCGGCGAGCGTAAGCCCCGCGTCGACGGTCATCGTATTGTTTAAAGGTTCGATCGCGCGCACGCGCCGCATGCGTTTTAAAGAGAGAAGAATCTCGTTTCCGAACGGGATCTGTCCCCCGACCAGACCGGTGTTGCCGCCCTGCGGCGTGATCGCGATGTTGTGATCGGCGCAAAATTTTACGACGTCTGCAACTTCTTCCGTCGACGCCGGGGCGACGATCAGCGCCGCTTCGCCGGGCCATCGGCCGCGCCATTCGGAAAGGAAGGGCGCGCTTGCCTCCCCTTCGAAAACGCCCTTTTCCCCAACAATTGCACGCAGCCTCGCAAGGGCGTCCGCGCCGGGTTTGTCATGCGTGTTGCGCGTCATAAACAGTTGATCCTTGGGCGTCGTGTCAGCGCCGTTCCTTGTCTAGGCGCCGTTCATGCGCGGTTCAAGTCCCGTATTAATACGGGGGCGCATCTTTGCCGCAGCGCCGAAATCTGGTATTGAACGCTGTCGGCGAGCCGCAAACGGGGAGACGGGAAACCGAAATGCTTATGCGAATCCAATCAACAATTTTTATCAGCGCCGCGGCGTCAGCCTTGTTCGCCCTTGCGGCCTGTTCATCCGAGGTCGGCGAAGGGAAAGCCGCCGCGCGCGCGCCTGCCGATCACGCCGCGCTGGCTGACGCCGCCGTCGATAATCCGGCGCGGCCGGAAGAGGACCGGGCGCTTGATGAGCCGAGAAAGCCAGCGGCGGTGCTCGCTTTCTCCGGCGTCGAACCCGGCATGAAGGTTCTCGAGCTGGAAGCCGGCAGCGGTTATTATACGGAGCTTCTGTCATCCATGGTCGGGCCTGACGGCGTTGTCTATATGCACAACCCGAACGAGTTCGATGTCTTCGCTACGTTTGCGGAGTCGCTGGAGAAACGGCTGAAGGACAACCGCCTTCCGAACGTCAAGGTTACGCGCACCTTGTTCGACAATCTCGATGTGAAAGACGCCTCGATCGACGTCGTCACCTGGATTCTCGGACCGCACGAGCTTTATTACACCCGTTTCGGCGCCTATGGGCTCGGTCAGGTTGAAGAGACCTATGCTGAAATCTATAGGGCTCTGAAACCCGGCGGCGTGTTCATTGCGCTCGACCACGCGACGACCCCGGGCGCGCCGCAGGAAACCGGCGACACGCTGCACCGCATCGATCCGGCGATCGTCAAGGGACTGGCGAAAGCCGCCGGTTTTGAGCTGGTCGAAGAAAGCGACGTTCTCGCCAACCCTGACGATATGTACGACAAGAACGTTTTCGATCCCGAGGTGCGCCGCAAGACCGATCGTTTCCTGCATAAATACAAAAAGCCGGAATAGTTGATCCGCCGCCCGTCGCGCCTTTAAGATCGCGACATGAGCGAGGCCAATATCCTGATCGTCGGCGCCGGGCCGGTCGGCCTCGCTTGCGCGCTTGAGCTGGCGCGCCGCGGCCACGTCCCCCGCATCATCGACAAGGGCGAAGGCTTCACGCCGCCTGAACAGTCGCGCGCGCTCGGCGTCAACAACCGCACGCTGCAGCTGATGGGTCCTTCGGGCGTCGCCGATCGGCTTCTCGCCGAAGGCAACCGCATCACGCATATCCGCGTCATCAACGAAAAGGGGCGCAGCGTTTTGCGCTTCGACTTTGAAAACGCGCGGGCGCTTTACCCGTTCATGCTGGCGGTGCCGCAAGGACGCACCGAGCGCATTCTCGCCGAGGCGCTTTCCGCCTATGGCGTCGAAGTCGAATGGAACGCGGAAGCGATCGACTGGAACGGCGACCGGATGCAGCCCTCGGTTGACATCAACCGGCCCGGCGGCGTCGACACCATCCGCGCAGACATGTTGATCGGCTGCGACGGCGCGGGCTCGTTCGTGCGCCGGGCCGCCGGTTTTTCCTTCGAGGGAGAAGGCTACCCGGCGGAATTCGGTCTCGCCGACATCGAACTCGGTGAGGATTTCGACGCGAGCGAACTCGTCCTCAAATTCCAGAAACAGGGCGCGCTCGGCTGCATTCCCATCGGCGGGCGGCTGATGCGCTTCGTGTCGCCGGTTTCGAATATTTCGGACGCCTTGCCGGCCGACCTTGCTGTTGCAGACGTTGTCTGGCGTTCGACCTTCCGCATCAGCTTCCGTCACGTGGAGACCATGTGCGACGGGATGGTGTTCCTCGCCGGCGACGCCGCGCATGTCCATTCCCCCGCCGGCGCGCGCGGCATGAATCTCGGGATCGAGGATGCGTGCTGGCTCGCCTGCGCGATCAGCGAAGGCAAGACCAACCGGTATACGGAGCAGCGCTTGCCGGCGATCAGAAAAGTGATCGAGCAGACGAAAGCGCAGACCGCCATGCTGCTCGGCGCCAATATGTGGGAGCGTTTCGCGCGCGATCATCTGGCGAAACGGCTGATGGCGATTCCGGCGTTCAAGCGCGCGGCGCTGAAACGCCTGACCGGTCTCGATACGGCCGATCCGCCGTGGCTGTGAAGCCGGACATCTATATCTGCCCGGACGTCGCCGGCGTGCGCGCGCTTTACGCCGATTTGCTCGCGCCCCCTTTCCTTGAGCGGCCGATTGTCGAGCAGCTTGAAGCGCAAGCCGGACGCCTCGCCGAAGCGCATAAAAACGGCGACGCCCGAATGTCGCCGCAGATCAAGAGCTGGTTCCCTCCGCTTGTCGGCGCGCCGGACGACAAGATTATGTCTGCGACGTTCTCTCTCGCCGACGCGCGGCAAACCATCGCCCGCGAATACGGCTTTTCGGGATGGGGCGCGGTCGTCGACGAGGGCGCGTCTCCCCCGGAGAAACGATTTGAAGACGCGGTCGATGTGCTGCTCGCGGGCGATGCGGACATGTTGTCGAAAATGCTGAAAGACGATCCGAGTCTTGCAAACGCGCGTTCCCGCTACGGTCATCGCGCCGGACTGCTGCATTACGCCGCCGCGAACGGGGTCGAAACCTGGCGGCAGGTGGCGCCGCTTAACCTGCCGGTGTTGATCGGCGTCCTCATCGGCGCCGGCGCAGACCCGAATGCGGAAGCGCCGATCTATGGCGGCGCGCGTCCACTCGGCCTGTTGACGACAAGCGCGCATCCGCGCGACGCCGGCGTGACGGATGAAGCGGCGGCCGTGCTGCGCGCTGCGGGCGCGAAGTGACTACGTTTGCGGCGCGGCCGCTCTGTTCAGCCGGTCGTTGATCGCCTCGCCCAGCCCTTCCTGGGGAACCGGCGCGGCGGCGATGCCTTCAAGCTCATGTTCCGTACACAGATCATCGAGGCGGCGAAGATAGGCAAACAAATTCGCCGCCGCCTCGCGCAAGTCTCCTGCCTCGCTCAGATTGAGAGCGTAGGGGCCTGCCGCTGCGGTCGCGCCGAAGCCGAGAAACGCCTCGCCGGGTTGGGGCGCTCCTGCGTTCAGCCGCAAACGCGCGCGGGGAGCATAGTGGCTCGCCAGCATGCCCGGCGCTTGCGGTTTGTCGCCGGCCTTCGCCGATCGCAGTTTTCGTCCGATAAACGCTTCAATGGTTTCGCGCGACAGGCCGCCGGGACGCAGCAGCACCGCGTCATCGCCCTCGATCTTGAGGATCGTCGACTCGACGCCGACGGAACAGGCGCCGCCGTCGATAATGAAATCGACCTTCTCGCCGAGCGACTGGCGCACATGCGCGGCGCTGGTCGGACTGATCGTTCCGGAGGCGTTGGCGCTCGGCGCCGCAAGCGGACGGTCGACCGCTTCGATCAGTTTTTGCGCGATGAAACTGTCGGGCGCCCGCAGGGCCAGCGTATCGAGCCCGGCGGAAACCAGAAGCGATACATTCGCATCGGGAAGGCGCGGCAAGACCAAGGTCAACGGCCCCGGCCAGAATTCCGCCGCGAGGCGTTCGGCGAGGGGCGAAAACTTGGCGTAGCGTTTCGCCATCTCGGCGCCGGTCACATGAACGATCAGCGGATTGAATTGCGGGCGCCCCTTGGCCTCGAAAATGCGCGCCACCGCCTGGTCGTTCGTCGCGTCGGCGGCGAGCCCGTAAACCGTTTCGGTCGGCATGGCGACAAGCCCGCCGGCAAGGAGGGTCTCCTTGGCCTTTTCTAGGGCGCGGTAGGTCGCCATGGGCGCGCGGAGCGGCGCTGATTGCCCGTCATCGTCAGTCATGGAAAACGCTTAAGCCGCCTCTGCATCCAAAGCTAGCCGTCAGGGGTTCGGCGCGGCATATAAGGCCTGTCGCCGTTTCATGAGGAGCCTTTAACATGACCTTCGCCACGCCCGTTCGCGATATGCGTTTCGTTCTCGATCACATGGCGGGGTTCGGCGCGCTCGAACGCACGGGCGCCTTTCCGGAGCTCGATAGCGAAATCGTCGCGGCGATTGTCGAGGAAATCGGGAAATACTGCGATCAGGTCGTCACGCCCCTGAACGAGGTCAGCGACCGTGACGGCGCGCGGCTCGAAAACGGCGTCGTCAGAACGACGCCGGGCTTCAAGGAAGCCTACGCCCAATATGTCGAAAGCGGCTGGTCGTCGCTCGCCTTTCCCGAAGAGACCGGCGGACAGGGCCTGCCGTCGACGCTCGCGCTGGCGCTGGTCGATGCGCTGAACGGCGCCTGCATGTCGTTCGCTATCGGCACGACGCTGACGACCGGCGCCGTCAAGGCGGTCAAAGCGGTAGGAACGGATGAGCAAAAGCGGCTCTATCTTGAAAAGATGGTTACAGGCGCATGGACCGGCACCATGAACCTCACCGAGCCGCAGGCGGGCTCCGATCTTTCCGCCATCCGCACCAAAGCCGAACCGGTTGGCGACGGCCGCTATAAGATCAGCGGCCAAAAGATTTTCATCACCTACGGCGATCACGACATGACGGATAACATCATCCATCTCGTGCTCGCGCGCCTGCCGGACGCGCCGGAAGGCACCGCCGGCATCTCGATGTTCATTGTGCCGAAAATCCATGTGAACGAGGACGGATCGTTGGCGGGGCGCAACGATCTTCAGTGCATCAAGCTTGAAGAGAAGATGGGCCTTCACGGCAGCCCGACTTGCGTCATGTCCTTCGGCGACAACGGCGAATGCTACGGCACGCTGCTCGGCGAAGAGAACAAGGGCCTCAAAAACATGTTCGTCATGATGAACGCCGCCCGTCTCGATGTCGGCATGCAAGGGGTGGGGGTCGCCGAGCGCGCTTTCCAGCGGGCGCTGGCCTATGCGGAGGATAGAAAACAGGGCCGCGCGCCCGGCGTTAGATCCGGCGACATGATCGCGATTTATGAGCACGCCGACGTGCGCCGCATGCTCTATTCCATGAAAGCGCTTGTCGAGGCTTCGCGCGCGATCTGTTACGCCAACGCCGTCGCTTACGATCTCGCGCGCCATGCGCCCGACGAGGACAAGCGCCGCGAAGCGAAAATGCTCGAGGAATTGCTGACGCCGATTTCAAAAGCCTGGTCCACCGATCGCGCCAACGAAGTCGCGTCCCTCGGCGTGCAGGTTCATGGCGGCATGGGCTATATCGAGGAGACCGGCGCCGCGCAGCATATGCGCGACGCGCGCATCGCAGCGATCTATGAAGGCACGAACGGCATTCAGGCGATGGACCTTGTCGGTCGCAAGCTACAGGGCGACGGCGGAACCGCGGCGCGCATCTTCATCGGCCATGTGCGCGAGCAGGCGATCGTCGCCAAGGCGGCGCGGCGCGAGGAGCTGCACCATATCGGCGCGCGTCTCGACGAGGCGGCTTCGGCTCTTCTCGAGTCGACCGACTGGCTGCTCAAGGCGGCGGCCAAAGACCCGGAGCATGCGCTGGCCGGGGCGACGCCCTATCTGAAACAGTTCGGTAATGTCGCCGGCGGGTTTTATCTGGCGAAAGGCGCCGTTGCGGCGGCGATCGCCGCCCAGGAAAGCGCAGAAAAAGACTATTACGAAGCGAAAATCGAGATCGCAACCTTCTTCGCCGACAATTATCTCACCGAGGCGGTGTCGCTGACCGGCGCCATCAAGGCCGGCGCTCGGGCGGTCGCGCGGATCGACCCCGACTTGTTGAGCGCATAAGGCGGTAAAACCTAGAACGCGTAATCGAACGCGCGAATTTCCTTCGCATACCAGCGGGCGATCATGTCGCGCGTAGCATCGGAGTAATGCTGCCGGTAGTTTTGCTTTTCCGGCCGGTGGCCCGAGCGGTGGCGCGGCAGATCGATAGGCGCGGGAAGCCCGACCTCGCGGCGCACCTCTTCAAGACCTTCCTCAAGATTGTCGTAATCGATGACGCGGTCGGCGACGACGTCTCCCTTGATCGTATAGATCTCCCAGTTATTGAGCCGCACATATTCGGTGTTGCGGAATAAAAACGAGCGCATGTCGCGGTCGAAATCAGGCGGGCGCTTATGGGGGCGCTTGCCATAGCGCTGGAAATAGAGCGAGACCTGACGGTCCCACGGATTCCGTTCAACGCAGAACTTGTAATAGCTGTTGAACTTTTCCGCGCCGATCACCGACCTGATCTGCGCGGCGGTGGCGTGGACGTGGAGGCCGAACAGTTGCGGAAGCGTGCGCTTTAATGCGCCGTGATGGACCGGCGAGAACTTCGACCAGGAAGGCCGGCTCATATCGGCGACGAGATCGCCGTCACTGACCATGCGCTCGAGCGCGTCGGACGTGCTGGTGCCGGCGGTCTTGGCCGTGCGGATGAAGATGAATTTGTATTTATCGGAGACGATCATCGCCGGTTTCTTGCGGGACCGGCTTAAAATATACAAGGGCTTACTTGCGGGCGCGCCGGCCGCGCTTGACCGCATTACACAAGTTGTTTCACCCTTTGCGGGTCCCCTCAGGGATTCGCGCCACTTCGCTGATTCTTCACCGAATTAAGGATATTCCCATGAAAACGTCTCTGATCGCCATGTTGATCGCACTCGCGCCCGCCGCCGCCATGGCTCAGGCTTCCGACAGGGCGGTCGACCTCGCCAAACGGTTCTTCCCGGATGATGCCCGCGAGCCGATCATCACCGAGGTCAATGCCTCGCAATTCCCGATCATGGTGGTGAACCTGTTCGGCCAGGCGCCGGAACGGGGCCTCAACGACATCGCCGAAACCCTGCAGGACCTGCTGGAACGCAATCCCGGCATTCTTGAAGCCAACATCATCGGCCAGCGCGAGGATGTGCTGGAAATCGTTGTCGATCCGGTGAAGCTCGAAACCTACAATCTGTCCTATCAGGACATCTACGCCGTCGTGACGGCCAACAACCAGCTCGTTCCGGCCGGCCAGATCGATACCGGCGAAGGCAGTTTCGCCGTCAAGGTGCCCGGCCTGATCCGCACCGCACAGGACGCCTTGAACCTGCCGGTCAAACGCTCCGAAACGGCAACCGTCACCCTGTCGGACGTGGCCGAAATCCGCCGCACCTACAAGGATGCCACCGGCTATGCCACCTTCAATGGCGAGCCCGCCCTCCAGCTGCAGATCGTGAAACGCTCCGGCGCCAACATTCTCGACACCGCCAATTTCGTGCGCGACACGGTCGCCGCGCAGAAGGAGTCATGGCCCAGCACGGTCGATGTCCGCATCACGTCCGATGCCTCTGAACTGATCGGGGACCAGCTGGGACAGCTGCAGAACTCCATCATCACCGCCGTCGTGCTGGTGATGATCATCTGTGTCGCGGCGCTCGGCCTGCGCTCTGCGCTCCTCGTCGGCATTTCCATTCCAGCCTCCTTCGTGATGGCCTTCCTTCTGCTCGGCGCCTTTGGCTACACGATCAACATGATGGTGATGTTCGGCATGGTCATCGCGGTCGGCATC
>CAJXLJ010000076.1 GCA_913055785.1 uncultured Parvularculaceae bacterium
TTTGACCTTTGAGACCGCCCTCGCCGCAACAGGGACGCAAATGTCAAATTCGCACTACCAGGCCGCGAGTCCGCCCAAAGCCGGCCCGCCGCTTCATACCGCAATGCACTACACCTGATCGTGACGCTGGCCTTGCGATGAACCGCCCCTCTCGCGCGGCGCATGGTTTTGCCGCGCGCGCCGGCGCCGCTAGGTTCGCCGCCGTCCCTTCGGAATTATTACCGAGTTCTTAAAGCCGCGGGGCGGGTGAAACACTAACCCTTTTGGAAGTTTCACTCGATAAGACGGAATACGCGTGTGAGTGAGGGGATCCATGTACAAAGCCGCTGTTGCGTTATGCGTTCTGGTCATGGCCGGAAACGCCTTTGCCGAGGATGCTCCCGGTAATGCGGCGCGCGATTTCGAAACCTATTCCCCGCGCATCGAGGCAGCGCGCATAAGTGTTGAAGAAGCGCCCGAGATAGACGGCGACCTTTCCGATGCGGCCTGGTCGCGCGCGGCGATTGTCGAGGAATTCTATCAGGTCGAACCGAATGAAGGCACCGCGCCGAGCCAGCCGACCCGCGCCTATATCATGTACGACCAAAAACACTTTTATGTCGCCGTTCATGCATTCGATTCAGAGCCCGACAAGATCCGCCGCTCGCAACTGCAGCGCGACCCGGCGCTGGAGGATGATGACGGCGTCCGCATCCTGATCGACACGTTTGGCAGTTTCCGCGACAGCTATTTCTTCGCCATGAACCCGAACGGCGCGAAGAACGACGCGCTCGTCGAAAACAACAACAATTTTCGTGACGAATGGAACGTCATCTGGCGGGGCAAGGCGAAAGTCGTAGAGGACGGCTGGATCGCCGAATTCGCCATTCCTTTCCAGTCGATCTCCTTCGACGCCTCGCTCGATGAATGGAACCTTCAGATCGTCCGCACCATCCGCCGCAATAACGAAGAAATCCGTTGGGCGAATATCGACCGCAACCGCAGCCGCATCGACATGACCAACCCCGGCAGGCTTGCAGGGATCGACGATATCAAGAGCGGGATCGGCCTTGAGATTCAGGCCTTCGCCGCGGGAACCGTCGTCCATGACTGGCAAACCGATGAGACCGACTTCGAGTTCAATCCGAGCGGCAATGTTTTCTACAAGGTGACGCCGTCGCTCACCGCATCGCTCACCTTCAACACCGACTTTTCCGACACCGGCCTTGATGAACGCCAGGTCAACACCGGCCGGTTCTCGCTTTTTTATCCTGAAACCCGCGACTTCTTCCTGCAGGATGCGGCGGTGTTCGAATTCGGCGGACGTATTTACAACAACGGCCCTGTGAACGGTCTTCCGTTCTTTTCGCGCAATATCGGGATCGTCAACGGGCGGCCCGTCGACATCGTCGCCGGCGCCAAACTGAGCGGCAAGCTCGGGCCCGCCAATGTCGGACTGATCAGCGTACGCACGGCGGCGGCCGATGAGATCGGCGTTGACGGCCAGTATCTTTCCGCCGCCCGCATCTCGGTCCCGGTGTTGTCGGAATCGAAAGTCGGGATCGTGTTCACGAATGGCGACCCCACGGGCGACGCCAACAACACCGTCGCCGGCGCTGATTTTCAGTACAAGAAGTCGAACGTCCTGAACGGCGGAACTTTTACGGCGGACTTCGCCTACATTCAAAGCTTCGGCGAGGGCGAACGCGACCACATGGCGGTTTCCCATCTCGGCTATCGCAGCGAAACCTGGAACGGCAATATCCGGCTGCGCGACATCGGCGAGAATTATTCCCCGAAACTCGGCTTCGTTAACCGCACCGGCGTCCGGCGCACCGACTTCAACGCCTGGCGCGCCTATCGCCCGAACAGGAACTGGCTGCGATACGCCGAGACCGGCGTCTACGCGGGCCGCATCACCAACCGCAATGGCGGCCTTCTCGACAGCTATTACGGCGGCTGGCTCTTCCTGCAGAACGACGCCGGCGACGAACTCTTCACCGAACATGAGCACAATTACGAATTTGTCGCGGATCCTTTCACGCTCGCCGGAGAAGTTCCTGTCGCCGCCGGCGAATACAGTTCGAACACGCACAATGTCCGCGCCTTTTCAACCTCGTCCCGGCCTGTCGCGGGCGGGGCCGGCGTCAGATGGGGCTCGACCTATGGCGGGCGTTTTCTCGACGTTGAAACCGGCTTCAGCCTGCGCCCTTCGATGCATGTGGAACTCGGGCTCAGCTATAACTACATCGACTTCGACCTGCCGGCGGGCGCGCTCGGCATTCATATCGCCTCGATCGATTCGACTGTCGCCTTCAGCCCGGACATGACCATCAAGACCGAAATCCAGTACGACAATATCTCGGAAGCCTTCACCTTCTTTTCCCGCTTCAGCTGGGAGCCGATCCCGGAACGGGAGATCTTCCTCTCCTTCGGGCATACGGCGCTGATCGACCGGGTCGACTTCCCCCGGGATTTCACGTCTCTTGGCTCCAGCCTCTCCCTGCGCCTCGGCCACACTTTCCGGCTTTAACGCGCCCTTCTTGCCTCGCCGATGGGGGCCTGCTAGAGGCGAGCCCGCGTAAAAGATATCGGTAAAGGCGAGCAATGAAGATCAACGGCAATGAAATCCGTCCCGGCAATGTCATCGAGCACCAGGGCGGCCTGTGGGCGGCGGTGAAGGTAAATGCGGTCAAACCCGGCAAGGGCGGCGCCTTTGCACAGGTCGAGCTCAAAAACCTCGAGGACGGACGCAAGCTGAACGAGCGCTTCCGCGCCGCAGAAACCGTCGAGCGCGTACGCCTTGAGCAAAAAGACCACACCTACCTTTACGCAGAAGATGAAATGCTGGTCTTCATGGATCAGGAATCATACGAACAGATCCACATTCCCAAGGACATGATCGGCGACCGCGTCGCATTCCTGCAGGACGGGATGGCGGTCGTCGTTGAAAGTTATGAAGGCCGCGCGATCGGCGTTCAGTTGCCGGAACATGTGACCCTGGAAGTGGTTGAGACCGAACCGACGGTCAAGGGCCAGACCGCGTCCTCTTCCTACAAGCCAGCCATTGCCGACAACGGTCTCAGGATCATGATCCCGCCTTACATGACCGTGGGCGAGAAGATCGTCGTCAACACCGAAACCATGGAATATGTAAAGCGCGCGGAATAGCGCGCCTGCGCCTCACTCGCTTTCGGACGCTATTTCTTCCCCCATATCGCCTTCCTGTGCGGCTTGCGCCTCCTGCGCAGCGACGACTTGTTCAAGCTGCGCGATCGTTTCTTTTAACTCATCATTATAAAGGCCATAACCCTGAGCAATTTTAAGATCGTCCAGCGCGCCTGCATAGTCTTTAACGCCAATCTTGGCGACGCCTCGGAGTTGATAGAAAGTGCCCGCTTCCGCTTTTGTGAAATGGTCGCCTTTCTCAGATTCAAGAGCGCTCAGCTCGTCTAGAGCTTCTTGGTATTTGCCATCACGAACCAACCGCTGGACTTTTTTTAATTGCCTCGCAACAACCGGATCGACTCTATCTTGAGGGGCAACAGCTCGCCCCCCAACCAGAACATAGGTTATCGTGGTCCTAACATTTTTCCGCAGCACCGGCTCGCCATTAATCGTTTTCGGAGAATACTTCCATCGCCCCACTGACCTAATAACTGTTTGATTAAAACAATCATTAGTAGACTCTGTAATTCTAATATTCTGAGTCGTTCCCTCTTCTGTCACATCGAATACGACCACGACAGTCTCTTGCTGGGCCGCCCGATACATACATTTTTCAGGATAAGCGTCCTGCACTCTTACAAGAGGACGAGCATCAAAATCTTCAGTTTTCGTCTCCTGTTCGAATTTGAAGATGAATGTCGTTTCTAAGTCTTCTTGCGCTTGCGACTTTCCATCGACTTTTCGCGGCTCAAAGGTCCAACTTCTCACAGCGGCAATCGCCGTTTCGTTAAAACACTCATTCGTCGACTCGCGAACGCGGACTTCTTCCGGCAGCCCTCTAACGGATACGGTATAAGTAACGCTGACAGTTTCGACCTTCGCCTCCTCCCCAATCGGCGGGCGGCAGGAGGCTGGATAATCGGGCGCGCGACTCGTCAGCCGCTTCGCCGGAACCTCTTCCGCCGCCGCGAAAGACGCGGCGAGCAACGCAAATAGCGCACATGCGAAGCCGGAAACATGTCTCATGACCACCCCCTCGACTGGCAAGACAGGGGAAGGCTATCGCAATACAGACGGCATGAATACCCGCATTGATTTTGGCGGCGCACAATAGAAAAACGGCGGCATTTGAGCGTGGGCCGCCAACAACAGAATATGGCCTTAGTGGAAACTAAAACGAACACCCGCCAAAGCGTTCACCATAGATGTTTTATTTTCTAGCGCCGCAAAAACATCGGAATCCAAAACTTCGCTCTTCACTACCGCTCTACGATAGCGCCCCTCGGCGAACAGTTCCACATGCGGACCAAGCTGGGCAGCTACGCCGCCAATCGCCTGCCAAGAAAACGATGTTTGCCGCATCTCGGCGTTTACATATGACCCTATATAGATAGCGTCTATCACTTCGACGCCAACAAACTCCTGGTAGTTAAATTTTGCCCTCATTACTCCTGCGCCGGCGCCCACATAAAAAGAAAATCGATCATGAAACTTAGGCGGTGAGTATATTATATTGGAAAATCCGGCGACCGATCGCAGATTCCCGTGAGCAAAGTCGTCCACAAATGAGTCATCTGCGCTGTATAGGCAAGTAGCGCTTGGCTCAACGCCATCAACGCATGACGGAGGAGGCGTTCCTGGCGAGCCAAAGTTAGCTTTGACGTGAGAGCCTTCAAGCTCGAGACTTACCTCTCCAGGAACGGGCGCTTTAAGTCGGTAACCCAGCGCTCCGCCTACGATAGCTCCGGCATCATAATCAGCAGAGAAATATATGCTTTCACTTCTCAATTTAGAATAATTTACACCCCCAAACATTTTTACATAAGGTTGAGCAACGGCATTTGTCGCCAGCATCGAACAGATGAAAATAAAGCTCAGAAAAAAGCGCACGATTTGCCCCCACCCCTTTGGCGAAGGCACTATAGCATGTACAGCTAAGTAAAATAAACGCTCTAAACTTGCTTAACTATCGATCTTCAGGGCCTTGATGAAGGCTTCCTGGGGGATTTCGACGCGGCCGAACTGGCGCATCTTCTTCTTCCCCTCTTTCTGCTTTTCGAGGAGCTTTCGTTTCCGCGTCGCATCGCCGCCATAGCATTTCGCGGTAACGTCCTTCCTGAGCGCCGCGATGGTCTCGCGGGCGATCACGCGTCCGCCGATCGCCGCCTGGATGGGGATCTTGAACATGTGCCGCGGGATCAGGTCTTTCAGTTTCTCGCACATGGCGCGGCCGCGGGTTTCGGCTTTCTCCCGATGCACGATGATCGAAAGCGCGTCCACTGGCTCTTCATTGACGAGAATCTGCATCTTCACGAGATCGCCGGCGCGATAGTCGAGAAGCTGGTAATCGAAACTGGCGTAGCCTTTCGAGACCGATTTCAGCCGGTCGTAAAAATCGAACACGACCTCGCTCAAGGGCAGTTCGTAAACCACCATGGCGCGCGTACCGGCATAGGTGAGATCGGTCTGCACGCCGCGCCGCTCTTCGCACAGCTTCAGGACGCCGCCGAGATAATCGTCCGGCGTCATGATCGTCGCCTTGATCCACGGCTCCTCGAGATGATCGATCCGCACCGGGTCCGGCATGTCCGCCGGGTTGTGCATCTCGGTCATGTCGCCATTGGTGAGATGCACATGATAAACGACGCTCGGCGCCGTGGTGATGAGATCGAGATCGAATTCGCGCTCGAGCCGCTCGCGGATGATCTCAAGGTGCAGGAGGCCGAGAAAGCCGCAACGGAAGCCGAAACCGAGAGCCGCCGAGGTTTCCATCTCGAACTCGAAACTCGCATCGTTAAGGCGGAGCTTGCCCATGGCGTCGCGCAGATCCTCGAAATCGGCGGCGTCGACCGGGAAGATGCCGCAGAACACGACGGGCACGGACGGTTTAAAGCCCGGCAGCGGCTTGTCGCAGGGACGGCGGTCGTCGGTGATGGTGTCGCCCACTTGCGTGTCCGCGACTTCCTTGATCGAGGCGGTGATGTAGCCGATCTCGCCGGGACCAAGCTCGGCGACCGGCGTTTTCTTCGGCGTCGAGACGCCGACCTGATCGACGCCGTAAACCGCCTTGGCGCCCATCATGCGGATGCGCATGCCTTTTTTGAGGACGCCGTCGACCACCCGCACCAGCACGACAACCCCGAGATAGGGATCGTACCAGCTATCGACGAGGAGCGCCTTCAAGGGCGCTTGCGCATCGCCCTGCGGCGCCGGCAGGCGCGTGACGATCGCTTCGAGCACGTCTTTGATGCCAACGCCGGTCTTGGCGGAAATTTCGAGCGCGTTCGAGGCGTCAATACCGATCACATCCTCGATCTGGGCTTTCACTCGATCCGGCTCGGCGGCGGGCAGGTCGATCTTGTTGAGGACCGGCACGATTTCGAGATCGACGTCGATCGCCTGATAGACATTGGCGAGGGTCTGCGCCTCGACGCCCTGGCTCGCATCGACGACCAGCAACGCCCCCTCGCAGGCCGAAAGCGAGCGCGAGACTTCATAGGTGAAGTCCACATGGCCCGGCGTATCGATGAGATTGAGTATATAGGTCTCGCCGTCCGCAGCCTCATAGCTGAGGCGCACGGTCTGGGCCTTGATGGTGATCCCGCGCTCGCGTTCGAGCTCCATGGAATCAAGGACCTGCTCCTTCATCTCACGGTCGGTGAGCCCCCCCGTCACCTGAATGAGGCGGTCGGCGAGGGTCGACTTCCCATGGTCGATATGGGCGACGATCGAGAAATTCCGGATGTTCTTAAGGGGCGTCATGGGCCTGCAAACTACTAAGCGAGCGAGGCATATAGACGGGGCGGACCCGCGCGGCAATGGCTCGCCGGCGCCGCTTTACGCATCTCCAAAATAAGCCCGGCCCGACGATACGCGCCGGGCCGGGTTACTCACTGGGGTGGGGTAGTCCTGGTTCAGCGCGCCTTGAGAGCGTCGCGAATTTCTTCCAAAAGCACTTCCGAGCGTGGCGGGGCCGGCGGCTCGGCAGGCGCTTCCTCCTCTTTCTTCTTGAGACTGTTCATCCCCTTCACCAGCATGAACACGGCCCAGGCGACGATCAGGAACGAAATGACGTTATTGATGAAGACGCCGTAATTGATCGTGACCGCTTCAGCGTCAGCGGTCGCCTCCTTCAGCGTGACGACGAGCTGTGAGAAATCGATACCGCCCATCATGAGCCCGATCGGCGGCATGATGATGTCCGAGACGAGCGATTTGACGATCGTTCCGAACGCCCCGCCAATAATGATGCCGACCGCCATGTCGACCACATTCCCCTTGACGGCGAATTCCTGAAATTCCTTGATAATGCCCATGGGACGCCCTTCTGATCATGTGTTGCGCGGCTCCCCCACGAATCACCTGTCAGGCGGAGACGCTAGGGTGATTTGTTCTGTGTGCAAACAGGAACCGCACGGAAACGAATCGATTCCGGCGCCTAAAAGACGGTGAGTATGTCTTTCAGCGGTTTCTTGATCAGGGCGTGGTTCGGCACGGGCGCATTAGGCGCCGCGCGGCCAGCAACGATCAGCAGAAACGGTTTTTCGCTGGCCGGACGGGCGAGCTTCTCGTTGAGAAAATTCATCGGTTTCGGCGTGTGGGTGAGCGTTGCGAGCCCCGCATGATGAAGCGCGGCGATTAAAAACCCGCAGGCGATGCCGACGCTTTCGTTGATATAGTAGTTCTTCTTGTCCATCCCGGCCTCAACGCCGCCGCGGCGCTGGGCGAAGACCGCGATCAGCCAGGGCGCGGTTTCGAGAAACGGTTTGTCCGCGTCCGTGCCAATGGG
>CAJXLJ010000077.1 GCA_913055785.1 uncultured Parvularculaceae bacterium
CTTCAATCCCCTGTTTCGTCCCGGTGAAGATGCCCATTGTTACAAAGCCCATATGGGCGACCGACGAATAGGCGATGAGCTTCTTCATGTCTTCCTGCGCCAGCGCCACAAGCGAAGTATAGATGATCGCCGTCACGGAAAGCGCGTAGATCAGCGGCGCGAAGTCGGCGCTCGCCAGCGGGAACATCGGCAGCGAGAACCGCAGGAAACCGTAGCCGCCCATTTTCAGGAGGATCGCTGCGAGCACGACCGACCCGGCCGTCGGCGCCTGAACGTGAGCGTCGGGAAGCCAGGTATGGACCGGCCACATCGGCATCTTGACCGCGAAGGACGCGAAGAAGGCGAGCCACAACCATGTCTGAGCGCCGGCGGCGAAATTGTAGCCCTGCAAGGTCGGGATATCGGTCGTGCCCGCTTGCGCGTACATCCACGCCATTGCGACCAGCAGAAGCAGCGAGCCGATCAGCGTATAGAGAAAGAATTTGAGGGCGGCGTAAATCCGGCTCGGCATGACGACGCCGGCGAATTCCTTCGTCCCTTTCGAACCCCAGACGCCGATAATCAGGAACATCGGAATCAAGCTGCCTTCAAAGAAGACGTAAAACAGGAAGAGGTCGAGCGCGCAGAAAACACCGAGCATCAGCGTTTCAAGAATAAGAAACGCAATCATGTAATCGGCGACGCGGGACTTGATCGACGTCCACGACGCCAGAATGCAAAGCGGCGTGATGAATGTGGTCAGTAGGACGAACAGGATCGAGATGCCGTCAACGCCCATCTTGTAGCTGACGCCGCCGCCGAGCCACGCAACCTCCTCAACAAGCTGATAGCCGCCGAGCGACGTATCGTAGAGGGCGAAGACGCCGAGTGAGATCAAAAACGGGGCGATAGTGAAGACCAGCGCCACCCAGCGGGCGTTAGTTTCGATCTGCGCGAGATCCTTTTCCCCGATGACGCCATTCTCATCGCTGCGCGCCATCACCCGCGCGAGAATGATCCAAAGCGCGCCGACAAGCGGCGAGAAGGTCAGAAGACTGAGCCAGGGCTGCTGAGCGACGGATTCGATCATTGGCCGCCCCCCGCCCGAATGAGCATGAAGGTAATGAACACCGCAATGCCGATCAGCATGACGAACGCATAATGGTACACATAGCCGCTTTGCAGCTTGACGATGCGGCGCGCGCCGTTCGCCACCAGCGCCGAAATCCCGTCAGGGCCGAGACCGTCGATCGTCTTGCCGTCCCCGGCCTTCCAGAGAAACCGCCCGATGGCGAGCGCCGGCCTCACCAGAAGGAAGTCGTAAATCTCATCGAAATACCACTTGTTCTTGAGGAAAGCGTAGATCATGCCGCCGGGCCGCAACAGGCCGGGCTTGAGCGGATCGCCGCGCAAATAATGCCAGCCGGCGGCGAAAGACCCGGCGATCATCGCCGCGAAGGGAGACCACAGGACCCATGTCGGAATATCGTGATGGCCGCCGCCATGGCTCTCATCAGCTTCCGCACCATGAGCATCGGCAGCCGCGTGTGTTTCTTCTTCATGGCCTGCCGCTTCGCCATGCGCTTCATCTTGGCTAAGCGCCGCAAGCTCTTCGGCGTTCAGATGATCCGCAACTGTTTCTTCTTGATGAGTCCCGGCGAAGTAGAGAGAGCCTTGCCAGAAGTCTTCTTTCTTCTCGCCGATGAAGTTTCCATAAAACGCCATTCCAGCAACGAGGGCGCCGAGCGCAAGCGGGATGAGCGGGATCATCATCGTATCAGGAACAGCGTGCGGATGCTTTCGCACATGCTCAGGCGCGCGGCTTGGCCCCCAGAATGTGAGGAAGATAAGCCGCCAAGAATAAAAAGCGGTGAGCACTGCAGCAGCGACACCCAGCGTGAAAGCAAAGTAACCAAACGCCTTGCCAGCCTCTCCGCCGAAGAACGCACTCTCGATAATCATATCCTTCGATACGAAGCCAGCCGTACCGATTGGGAAACCGAACCAATCCAAAGACCCTGGAATGCCGACCCCTGTAATGGCGATCGTGCCGATCACCATAAGCATGTGGGTAAAAGGCATTAACTCCCTTACCCCGCCCATTTTCTTGATATCCTGCTCGTGGTGCATGCCGATGATGACCGCGCCGGAGCCGAGGAAGAGGAGCGCCTTGAAAAAGGCGTGGGTGAAAAGATGAAACATCGCCGCGTCATAAGCGCCAACGCCGGCGGCAAAGAACATGTAACCGAGTTGCGAGCAGGTTGAATATGCAACGATTTTTTTGATGTCGTCTTGCAAGAGGCCCACGGTCGCGGCGAAGAACGCGGTCGTCGCGCCGACCAGCGTCACCAGCGCCGCGGCGTTCGGCGCATATTCGTAGATTACCGAGCAGCGGCAGACCAGGAAAACGCCAGCCGTGACCATGGTCGCGGCGTGAATGAGCGCGGAAACGGGCGTCGGGCCTTCCATCGCATCCGGCAGCCAGGTGTGCAGGAGGAACTGCGCCGACTTGCCCATGGCGCCAATAAACAAAAGGACGGCGATCACGGTCAGCGCATGCCAGTCATTGCCGAGAAATGAGATCGTAAGGTCGCGGATCGGCGCGCCCGTTGTCTGGCCGTAAGGAACGATCGCGCTGTTAGCGGCGACAGCGTTGAACACGGTATCGAACTCGATCGACCCAAATACATAGAAGATGCACATGATGCCGAGGGCGAACCCGAAATCGCCGACCCTGTTGACGACGAACGCCTTGATCGCCGCATCGTTGGCGGACTTCTTCTTGAACCAGAAGCCGATCAGGAGATAAGAGGCGAGACCGACCCCCTCCCAGCCGAAGAAGAGCTGCAGGAAATTGTCCGAGGTCACCAGCGTCAGCATCGCAAAGGTAAACAGCGAGAGATAGGCGAAGAACCGCGGCTGCTCGCCATAGTCTTTCATATAGCCCATGGAATAGAGGTGAACGAGGAACGAAACCGAGTTCACCACCACCAGCATCACCGCCGTCAACGTATCGAGCCGAACCGCCCATTCGGCGACAAACTTGCCGGAGCCGATCCATTCAAACAGGGTGATCGTGCGAACCGCGCCGCCGAGCGCCACATCGAAAAACAGGAACCAGGAATAGATCGCGGCGATCAGCAACAGGCCGGTTGTTAGATACTCCGCCGCGCGGGGCCCGAGCGCACGCCCGACAGGAATGGCCAGCATGGCGCCGAAAAGGGGCAGTAAGACGACAAACGGTTCCATGAAGGCTCGGCCTCTAGTTCTTCATCAAATTGGCGTCTTCGACAGCGATATCGCCGCGATTGCGGAAGAAAGCGACGAGAATGGCGAGCCCGACGGCGGCCTCCGCCGCGGCCACGGTGAGCACCATGAAGGCGAAAATCTGGCCCGTGAGATCGCCGAGAAACTGCGAGAAGGCGACAAGATTGATGTTCACCGCCAGCAGCATCAGTTCGATCGACATCAGGATGATGATGACGTTCTTACGGTTCAGAAAGATGCCCGCCATGCCGATTGCAAACAGGACGCCCGCCACCGACAGATAATGCCCAAGCCCGATTTCCATTAGGAACGCCCCCTCATGACAGCCCCTGCCCGGATTGAATGTCGACGAGCTCGACGCCTTCCTCACGCCGCCGCGCGACCTGTTTGGCCGGGTCCTGTTTCTTGATACCTTCCCGCGTGCGGAAAGTGAGGATGATTGCGCCGATCATGGCGATCAACAGGATGACGCCGGCGATCTGAAAGTAGTGGATGTAATCCGTATAAAGGATGAGGCCGATGGCCTCGATATTGGTCGGACCGTTCGGGTCCGCAACTGTTTCCGCCGCGGTCGGCGCCGGATGGGCGAGCCGCATATCAGCGTCCGACGGAAACGCCCATGTAAAGACGACCATGATGAGTTCGACAACCACAAGCGCCGCGATAGCGCCGCCGATCGGAAGATATTGCAAGAAACCTTGCTTCATCTCGACGAAATCGACATCGAGCATCATCACCACGAATAGGAAGAGCACCGCGACAGCGCCCACATAGACGACGACCAGAAGCATCGCGAGATATTCCGCGCCCATCAGCACAAAGAGCCCTGACGCCGCGATAAATGCGCTGATCAGGAACAGCACCGAATGGACCGGGTTCTTCGATGCAACGACCATCAGCCCGGAAGCGATGGCGGCGAAGGCGAAGAAATAAAATGCAGCGACTGCGATCATAATTTAGGTGCGGCGTCTCGCCCTGGTTAACTCGTTCATCGTCGTTGAATGGAACGGCTCTAGACTTCAAAGCGCCGCCCCTTAAAGGTTGGTCTTGTTAGCGGTAGGGTGCGTCCAGTTCCAGATTCTTGGCTATCTCCCTTTCCCACCGGTCGCCATTCGCAAGCAGGCGCGCCTTGTCGTAGAAAAGTTCCTCGCGTGTCTCGGTCGCGAATTCAAAGTTCGGCCCCTCGACAATCGCATCCACCGGACAGGCCTCCTGGCAGAACCCGCAATAGATACACTTCGTCATATCGATATCGTAGCGGGTCGTGCGGCGCGAACCGTCGTCGCGCGGCTCAGCCTCAATCGTAATCGCCTGCGCCGGGCAAATCGCTTCGCACAGCTTGCAAGCGATGCAGCGCTCTTCGCCGTTTGGATAACGGCGCAGCGCATGCTCGCCGCGGAACCGCGGGGAAAGCGGTCCCTTCTCGAAGGGGTAGTTCAGTGTCGCCTTTGGCTGGACGTAATATTTCATCGCGAGGAAAAACGCCTTGACAAAATCGGCCAGCATGAAGCCGTGAAGAGCCTGCGTAAGTCTCGACATCACGACCTCCAGCTCTGGAACCAGTCCGCAACGCCCGGAAACAGGATCAGCACGCCGGCGACCAGCACCACCCAGGCTAGCGAAAGCGGCAGGAAAATCTTCCAGCCGATGCGCATCAACTGGTCATAGCGGTAGCGAGGCACAATCGCCTTCACCATGGCGAAGAGGAAGAAGAAGAATATGATTTTAGCGCAGAACCAGAAAATCGGCACGGTCTCAAGCGGCGCCCATGGAATCGGCGAGTGCCAGCCTCCGAAGAAGAGGATCGTCAGCATGGCGCACATGAGAACAATGTTCGCCAACTCACCAATCATGAACATCAGGAACAGCGTCGAGGAGTATTCAACCTGATAGCCCGCGACCAATTCCGATTCCGCTTCCGGAAGATCGAACGGCGGCCGGTTGGTTTCCGCCAGCGCCGAGACGAAAAAAACCACGAACATCGGAAAGAGCGGAATGAAATGCCAATTAAGGACCCCGCCTCCCCGGTTCTGGCTCTCAACGATATCGGAGAGGTTCACAGAACCGACCAGCAGGAGGACCGTGATAATCACAAATCCAATGGCGACTTCATAGGAGATCATCTGCGCGGATGACCGGATGGCGCCCAGGAACGAATATTTCGAGTTCGACGCCCAGCCGCCCATGATGACGCCGTAAACGCCGAGGGAAGAAATCGCGAAGAGATAGAGAACGCCGACATTGATGTCTGAAACGACCAGTCCCGGCCCTACCGGGATCACCGCCCAACCGACCAGGGCGAGGATAAAGGTGATCATCGGCGCCAGAATAAAGACGACTTTGTTCACCCCGGCAGGGATCACGATTTCCTTGAAGACGAACTTGAAGAGGTCAGCGAAGGACTGAAGGAGCCCGAACGGCCCGACGACATTCGGCCCTTTGCGCATCTGGACCGCCGCCCAGACCTTGCGGTCGAAATACATCAGGAACGCTTGGGCGACGAGCAATGTCAGAACAATCGCCAGAGACTGGATCAGGACCGGAACAAGCCAGCCAACCCAGCCCGAATCGGTCGGCCGGGTGGACACAAACGTCCAGAAATCAGAGAGGAACTGCTCCATGGGGCCGCGTCATAACGGGGAACGGCCCCTTAGTCACGGGGGAAAGTTAGGCTAATCGGTCGCAATTTCAGCCGAAATGGCGACCGATCGCCAAGCCTCGCCTACTTGATCGTGATATCAGAAAGAAAACCGCCGCTCTTCTCGACCTGGCTGGGCGAGCCGTGGACGGTGATCGAGCCAATCCCGCCGACGCTGGCGTCGACTGACTCGCTCGCGTAAACGGTCGCCTCCCCCACGCCGGAGACCGCCACATCGACGCGCGCGCATTCAAGCCCTGAAGCGTCGAGATCGCCTACGCCGGAAACGCGCGCCGTCAGATCGCCGCATGTCCCTGAAACATTGATTTCCCCGACGCCAGCGAGGCGCGCTGTAAAGCTGTCCGCCTGAACGCCGGAGATCTCGGCGTCGCCCACCCCGGCGACATCTATCACGGATAGGGACGGCAGGCTGATATCCGCCGTCATGCCTTGATTGCGCCAGGAGCGCACGCTGCGTGGCCGGTCAGCCTGGGAAAGCACCAGAACTCCGTTTTCCACGCTGACCTCCGCGCGCTCCATCTCTTCCGGAGCGCCCGAAACGTTGACTGAAAAATCTCCGCCGACCTTAACATTCACTTCATAGACGCCGGCGACATCGATCTCGTCGAACCCAGCAAGGTCGTATGCCTGCGAGATGTCCTTGCTGCGGTCGCGCTCGCCAACGTTCCTTATATCGCCAAAAGCCATATAGGCGGCGCCAATCGCAATACCCGCCGCCACCGCAAACCCGATCAGAATCCCAAAGAAAATTCTCATTGATCGCCCTCCTTCATAACCCCGCGGAAAATTAGCACACGGAAGCAGCCCGGAAAACACTGTTTGCCGCATCTATGGCGCGCCCCGCCGAAAGACCGCGGGACGCACAAAAACAGCGCCGCCCGTGCCCAGGCGACGCTGTCTCAACTGCATGCGGCGCCGAGGGA
>CAJXLJ010000078.1 GCA_913055785.1 uncultured Parvularculaceae bacterium
AGGTCGAGGCGACGCTCGGCCGGATGGCGGCGCGCAATACCGCCGCCGGTTCGGTGCCGTTCTTCGTCGGTGCCGGCGCCTATCGCCATCACGTTCCGGCGAGCGTCGACCACCTGATCCAGCGCTCCGAGTTCCTGACCTCCTACACGCCCTACCAGCCCGAGGTGAGCCAGGGCACGCTCCAGTACCTCTTCGAGTTCCAGACCCAGGTCGCCAACCTCACCGCCATGGAGGTCGCCAACGCCTCGATGTATGACGGTTCGACAGGCTGCGCCGAAGCGGCGCTGATGGCGCGGCGCGTAACGAAACGCACGAAACATGTTCTGTCCGGCGGGCTTCATCCGCATTATGCGGCGGTGACCCGCACCAATCTCGAACTTGTCGGGGATGAGGTTGTGCTCGCGCCGGTCGATGTCGAAGCGGGCGAAGACTTGCCCTCGATGATCGACGAGGAGACCGCCTGCGTCATCGTGCAGACGCCGGATGTTTTCGGCAATGTGCGCGACTTGTCGGCGATCGCCGAGGCGGCGCATGAAAAAGGCGCGCTGCTTGTCGCGGTGGTGACCGAAGCGATTTCCTTCGGCGCGCTCAAAAGCCCCGGAGAGATGGGCGCCGACATTGTCGTCGGCGAAGGTCAATCCATCGGCAACCCGCTCGGGTTCGGCGGTCCTTATGTGGGGCTCTTTGCAACGCGCCAGAAATATATACGGCAGATGCCGGGGCGGCTCTGCGGTGAGACCACGGACGCGGAAGGCAAGCGCGGTTTTGTCCTTACTCTCTCGACCCGCGAACAGCATATTCGCCGCGACAAGGCGACCTCGAACATCTGCACCAATTCAGGGCTTTGCACGCTCGCCTTCACCGTTCACATGACGCTGCTCGGCGAAGCGGGCCTGCGCCGTCTCGCGGCCCTTAACCATGAAGCGGCGTGCCGGACCGCCGACGCGCTCGATGCGATCCCCGGCGTTTCGGTCGTCAACAAATCCTATTTCAACGAGTTCACGGTGCGTCTACCGATGAACGCGGAAACGCTCGTCGATCGCCTCGCCGAAAGCGGCGTCCTCGCCGGCGTTCCCGGCGGACGGCTGTGGCCGGATAATCCGGAGGCGGAAAATCTTCTCATCGTCGCCGCGACGGAATGCGTGACGGATGAGGATATCGAAATGTTCGCTGCGAAATTGCGGGAGGCGCTCTGATGACCATGAACACGCAAGGCCGTCCCACCCGGGCTGACAGCGCCGCATCGGCTGGCGTTGAGACTTTCACCGGCAATAAGGCGCTGCAGATCGAAGAAGCGCTCTCTTTCGAAATCGGCGATCTGGCGCGCACAGGCGTCGACCTGCCGGAGCCGAAAGGCGTGAACGACCGGCTTGGCGGTCTTAACCGGCGGAAAAACAGTATCGGGCTGCCGGGGCTGACCGAGCCGGAGACGATGCGCCATTTCGTGCGGCTTTCTCAAAAGAATTACGCCATCGACATGGGGCCGTTCCCGCTCGGGAGCTGCACCATGAAACACAATCCGCGCCTCAATGAAAAAGTCGCGCGTATGCCGGGCTTTGCGGATCTGCATCCGCTGACGCCGCCCGCCGCCGCGCAAGGGGCGCTCGAACTGATCGACACGCTCGCCTACTGGCTCAAGGAACTCACCGGCATGCCCGCTGTCGCCATGTCGCCGAAGGCCGGCGCCCATGGCGAGCTTTGCGGCATGATGGCGATCAAGGCGGCGATTGTCGCGCGCGGCGAAGGCGACAAACGCACCCGGGTGCTCGCGCCGGAATCGTCCCACGGCACCAATCCCGCGACCGCGGTTCAGTGCGGTTTCATCGTGGACGCGATTCCCGCCGACAAGACCGGCCGCGTCGATCTCGCGGCCATGAAGGAAAAACTCGGGGACGATGTCGCCGGCATCATGGTGACGAACCCCAACACCTGCGGTCTTTTCGAACGGGATATCCGCGCCATCGCAGACGCTATCCATGAGGCGGGTGGTTACTTCTATTGCGACGGTGCCAATTTCAACGCCATCGCCGGCAAGGTGCGCCCCGGCGATCTCGGCGTCGACGCCATGCATATCAATCTGCACAAGACGTTTTCGACGCCCCATGGCGGCGGCGGGCCGGGCGCCGGGCCGACGGTGCTGTCAGAAGCGCTCGCGCCTTACGCGCCTGTTCCTTATGTGGTCTGCGAGGATGGAAACTATCACCTTGTCGAGACCCGCCGCGCCGCAAAGGCGGAAGGCGAAAGCGCCGAAAGCTTCGGCCGGTTAACGGCTTTCCATGGCCAGATGGGCATGTTCACGCGCGCCCTCTCTTACATGATGAGCCATGGCAAGGACGGCGTTCGTCAGGCGGCGGAAGACGCGGTGTTGAACGCCAACTATGTGCTCGCCCGGCTCAAGCAGGAAATGACGCCGGCCTTCGAAGGCTACTGCATGCATGAGGCGCTGTTCGACGACCGGTTCCTGAAGGACACCGGCGTTGAGACTATCGACTTTGCGAAAGCGATGATCGACGAAGGCTATCATCCGATGACCATGTATTTCCCGCTGGTCGTTCACGGCGCCATGCTGATCGAACCCACGGAATCGGAATCGAAGCGCGAACTCGATCTTTTCTGCGATGCGCTCTTGAGCCTTGCGAAACGCGCCAAAGCGGGCGAGGCCGACGCCTTCAAGGCGGCGCCGGTTCATGCCCCGCGCCGCCGGCTCGACGAGACCGCCGCCGCGAGAAAGCCGGTCCTGCGCTGGACGCCGGGGATGGCCGATTAAACACCGCTCATTCCGTCAAACGGGTTTGGGGCCCCGTTTGACCCTTCGTGACGCCCAAAAATTCCTTCATCCTGAGGGCCGCGAAGCGGCGTCACGAAGAACGATGGAATTTTGGGCTCCTCAGGATGAAAGGCCGGAATCTTGTGACGCGCTATAGAGGCGATTGTTTCCGGATCCCCGCTTTGTCGAGGATGAGCGTATTTAATTTGTAACGGTCGATCACAACTCGCTCCCAGTGCTTCACTCGCTCCCGAGAACGGGCCTAGGCTCGCCGGGTCAAATCCTGAGACAGGGGCGACTTTCATGGATTTTCTAACCCGGTTCACCATGGGCGGCATCGACCTGCTGGCCACGCTGTTCGTTTTCCTTGCCGGCGTCGCCGTGCTCGCCGTGCTGGCGATGTTCGTCCTCGACGTGATGCAGTCGAAAGACGCGGTGCGCCATAACTATCCGGTGATCGGTCGGTTTCGCGACCTCTTCACGCGTCTCGGCGAGTTCTTTCGCCAGTATTTCTTTGCGCTCGACCGCGAGGAAATGCCGTTCAACCGGGCGCAGCGCGAATGGATCTATCGCTCCGCCAAGGGCAAGAACAACACGCTGCCTTTCGGTTCGACCCTTAATCTCAACCTTGTCGGCACGCCGATCTTCATCAACTGCGCGTTTCCGCGCCTCGATGAAGAAGCGCGCGATCCGCCGCCGGTGGCGTTCGGTCCCTATTCGCCCAATCCTTATCTCGCCTCTTCGATCGTCAATATTTCGGCGATGAGTTACGGCTCCCTTTCAAAGCCCGCGGTGCAGGCGCTTTCGCGCGGGGCGAAGCTCGCCGGCTGTTACATGAACACCGGCGAGGGCGGTCTTGCGCCTTATCACCTTGAAGGCGGCTGCGACATTATCTTTCAGATGGGCACCGCGAAATACGGCTGCTGCGATGCACACGGCCGCCTCGACGACGCGAAGCTCGCGGCGGTCGCTGCTCATCCGGAAGTGAAAATGATCGAGGTGAAGCTCGCGCAGGGCGCCAAGCCCGGAAAGGGCGGCATCCTGCCCGCCGCCAAGGTGACGAAGGAGATTGCAGCGATACGGCATATCGCCGCCGGCAAGCCGTCGATCTCGCCGAACCGTCATCCCGAGATCGACAATGTCGCCGAGCTGATCGACTTCATCAATCATGTGCGCGCCGTTTCGAAACTGCCAACGGGCTTCAAGACCGTGCTCGGCGCCTATGGCTGGCTTGAGGACTTTTGCGACGAGATCGAACGGCGCGGCCTCGAAGCGGCGCCGGATTTCATCACCCTTGACGGCGGCGACGGGGGCACCGGCGCCGCGCCGATGTCGCTGATGGACAATGTCGGTCTGCCGCTCAAACAGTCGCTGCCGATGCTGGTCGATATTCTCGAACGGCGGGGCATGCGCGACCGCATCAAGATCATCGCGTCAGGCAAGCTGGTGACGCCGGCGGAAGTCGCCTGGGCCTATTGCGCCGGCGCCGATGTGGTCAACACGGCGCGCGGGTTCATGTTTTCAATCGGCTGCATTCAGGCGTTGCGCTGCCATACCAATAACTGCCCGACCGGCGTTACGACTCACAAGAAGAGCCTGCAGGGCGGCCTCGATCCGAAAGAGAAATCGCAACGCGTCGCCAATTTCGTCGACAAGATGCGAAAGGACGTGGCGATGATCGCCCATTCCTGCGGTGCCGATCATGCGCGAAACCTCAAACGCTATCATGTGCGCATCCAGCAGGAGGACGGCACGTCCATCCCGCTTGATGAATTGCTGGCGCGGTATAGCCCCTGGCGGCGCGGAACGGCGCCGGAAAACGCTTAAGGATTAAACCCGCCGGCTTTCAGGAAGGCGATTTCCTCAGGAGTCGACGCTCTGCCGAGGACGCGGTTGCGATGCGGGAAGCGCCCGAAGCGCCTGACAATGTCGCAGTGTTCCTCTGCATAAGGCAGATTGCCGCTGTCCGGCAGGCGCGCCTTGAACAGCGCCACGCACTCTTCCTGAACGGATAAATCCTCCGAATGCATGAACGGCATGTAGAAAAACGCCTTTTCGCGCGGGGCGTAGAGCCGATCGAAACGGCGGCGAATGGCTTCGCGCGCCACATCCAGCGCCTGGCCGTCCTGCGCGAAGGCGCGCGGACCGTCGCGATAGATATTGCGGGAAAACTGGTCGAGGAGAATGACAAGCGCGAGCGCGCGTCGGGAATGCGCGCGCCAGCTGTCGAGCTTTCCCTGCTTCGCCGCCTCATGCAGCGCGCCGAACCGATCGCGTATCGCCCGGTCGAAGGCGCGGTCGCGCCGGTACCATTGATAGGGTTTGGTTTCCTTGAACCAGAAATCAAGGATCGCTTCGGCGTTGGCTGCGTCTGGACGGGGTGAGGGCATGCCGAGACTATATCACCGGCTTATTCCGGCGTCACGAAGGGTCAAACGGGTCCCCAAAGCCGTTTGACGGCATGAGCGGTTAAGATGAGGTGCGCTTCTAGTTCAGCTTGTCGCGAAGTTCGGCGATCGCCTTGTCGACGAATGCGCCTTGCGCGCCGGCGGAGTTCATGCGTTCACGGATGATCCCGGCGGCTGCGGCGACGGCCAGATCAGCCGCCTGGCTGCGAACCTCGGAGAGGGCCTGAGCCTCGGCGCGGGCGATTTTCGCCTCTGCAGCTTTTGCGCGCCGCTCCATCTGCTCGTTGATCTTGTCGCGCGCTTCGGCGGCCATGCGCTTGGCGTCGGTTTTCGCCTGCTCGACGATCGCGGCGGCTTCCTCTTCGGCGTCGCGCGCGCGGCGCTGATACTGGGCCAGAATTTCCTGCGCCTCTTCGCGCATCTTGCGGGCTTCGTTGATTTCGTCGGCGATTTTCTGGGCGCGCTTGTCGAGGCCGGAAGCGATCGCCTTGTGTACGCCGGCGCGGATGAAAATGCCGATGACGATGACGAAAGCGACAAGCACCCAGAACGATGTGTCCTGAAGCAGACCGCCGCCGCCGGCGTGTTCGGCGGCGTCATGGGCTTCTTCGGCGGCGGAAATGGCGAGAGCAGCGAAGGCGATCATGATGCGGTAACTCCTAGGCTCTGATTGCCGCGACCGCGCGAGCGGCGGCTTCCGCGGTCGGCGCTTCGTCGATCAGGGCCTCGACGACAGCGCGCGCGGTTTCCGTCGCCGCTTCGCCGACCTTCTCGGCCGCCTGGCGCTTCATCTCGGCGATGCGCTGTTCGGCGCCCGCCAGTTTCTCTTCAAGCGCGGCGTCGGTTTCGGCCTGAAGATCGGCGATCTCCTTGTCGACCTCGGCGCGTTTTTCGGCGGCGATCCCTTGCGCTTTCGCTTTCGCGTCGGCGAGCGCCTGCTTGTAGGCCTCGCCTGCGTCTTCGGCCTGGCGTTTGAAGTCGCTCGCCTGATCGAGATCGTCGGCG
>CAJXLJ010000079.1 GCA_913055785.1 uncultured Parvularculaceae bacterium
CAAGGGCCGCTACATCCATTACGGCATCCGCGAGCATGGCATGGCGGCGGCGATGAACGGCATCGCGCTGCATGGCGGCTTCGTTCCCTATGGCGGAACATTCCTCGTCTTCACAGACTATGCACGTGGCGCGATGCGGCTGTCGGCGCTGATGGGGCAGCGCGTGATTTATGTCATGACGCATGACTCCATTGGGCTCGGCGAAGACGGGCCGACCCATCAGCCGGTCGAGCATCTCGCCATGCTGCGGGCAACGCCCAATATCAACCTCTTCCGCCCGGCGGATATCATCGAAACGGCGGAAGCCTGGGAACTGGCGCTGGAAACGACTGACCGTCCGTCGGTGCTGGTCCTGTCCCGGCAGGGCCTGCCGATGCTCAGGTCGGCTCATTCCAAGGACAACCGCTCTGCGCGCGGTGCCTATGTGCTGCATGAGCCCGAGGGGCGGCGCGACGTCACCATTTTGTCGACCGGTTCGGAAGTCGAGATCGCCAAGGCTGCGGCCGACCGGCTGCTCGCCGAAAAGAACATCAGCGCGGCGGTCGTTTCCATGCCGTGCTGGGAACTGTTCGAAGCCCAGGACGCGGCCTATCGCAATGCCGTTCTCGGCAAGGCGCCGCGCATCGCCCCGGACGGCCGCAAACCGATGACCGCTTACACGCATCACTTCGATAACGCCGGGAACAAACCGCAAGTCGCGGTGATTGTCGGCGGGCTCGGCCTCAACGCCGCGCTCACCGAACGGGCGATTGACGAACTCCCGGCGTCGGTGTCGCTCGCTTTCGCCCCCTACGCCAAGAACCTCGACTTCTGGACTGAAAAGGCCCGCCGCGCGGGTCATGAAGTCATTCTCGAACTGCCCATGGAAGGCTATGGCGCCAGCCCCGAAGCGCTCGGCGCCGCGGGGCTTCTCACCGCCCGCACGCCGGAGGAAAACCTGCAGCGCCTCGACTGGCTGATGTCGCGCTTCGGCGGCTATTTCGCCGTCACCAATTATCAGGGCGCCAAATTCTCGACCGACCGCAACGCCATGGCCCCCGTCCTTGAACAGCTGCGCCAGTCCGGCGTCGCCTATATCGACGACACCGGCGCGGCGAAGAGCGCGCAAAGCAAGGCCCTTGTCGCCAGCGTCGACAAGGTGATCCCGCCGGCGCCGGACGATTCGGGCCGCGCCGCCGTGCGCCGCGAGCTCAGCCGCCTTGAAGCAATCGCCAAAAAGGAAGGCGCGGCCCTCGGCAAGACCTACGCCTATGCGGCGACCATCGACGAACTTGCAGAATGGTCGGGGCGCCTTGAAGAACAGGGCCTCGCGGCGGCGCCGGCCTCTTCGGTCTTGCGGTCGCCGCGGCTCACCCGTTAAGGGGTTCGCGCAGCAGCTAGCGCAGCGAATGGACCGGAAAACACTCATCGAAAATTACCGCCCGAATATCGGCGTCGCCCTGTTCAACCGGGACGGCCGCGTCTGGTACGGCCGCCGCGTGGGGGACTTCGAAGGTCTCGGCGCAGAACCCGGCGAGCATCGCTGGCAAATGCCCCAAGGCGGCATCGACAAGGGCGAGAGCGCCGTCGATGCGGCGTTCCGCGAGCTCGAGGAAGAAAGCGGCATTGTCTCCGCCCGCCTGCTCACCATGACGCCCGGGTGGCTGCCTTACGACTTTCCCGCCGGCTACAAGAAAAAACACTGGCGCGGCCAGCGCCAGAAATGGGCGGCGATGCTGTTTGAAGGCGACGAGAGCGAGATCGATCTCGTTCACGAAGGCCATCGAGAGTTCGACGACTGGCGCTGGGGCGAGCTGGAAGACGCGCCGTCGCTGATCGTGCCGTTCAAGCGCCACGTCTATGAGGAGCTGATGGCGGCGTTCATCCCCTTGCGCGACTTCATTCGCTCAATGGAATGAGCGTATCCTGTCCCGCCGATTTCCTGCTGGATCGCGTGCTTTATCGCGACGGGCTGATGCTGGTGATCGACAAGCCGGCGGGCCTGCCCGTCCATGCCGGTCCGGGGGGCGGCGACAATCTTGAAAACTATTTCGACGCGTTGCGCTTCGGCCTGCCAAAGCCGCCGGCGCTCGCCCATCGTCTCGATCGCGATACGTCCGGCTGTCTCGTGCTCGGGCGGCATCCGAAAGCCTTGCGCAAACTCGGCAAGCTGTTTGTCGACGGCAAGGTCGAGAAAACCTATTGGGCGGTGTGCCGCGGCGAACCGGAAAAACCGTCCGGCTCGATTGACGCGCCGCTGCGCAAGGAAACGGCGCGGCGCAACTGGCGGATGACGATCGCCAAATCTGACGATGAGACCGCGCTTCAGGCGCGCACGACCTACCGCGTGCTCGGACAGAAAGACGGCCTTTCCTTCATCGAGGCGAAACCCAAAACCGGGCGCACGCATCAGATCCGCGTGCATCTCGCCTCGATCGGCGCGCCGATACTGGGCGATCCCTTCTATGGAAGTCTCACCGCGTTCGAACGCGAGGGGCCGATGATGCTGCATGCGCGGCGCGTTGTGATCCCTATTTCAAAGAACAAGGACCCGGTGGCCGTCGAAGCCGAACCGCCGGAGGCGATGGCGGCGATCTTGGACAGGATGCGTCCGTAAAAATCCGCTCATCCCCGCGAAAGCGGGAATCCGGAAAGATCTGAAAAAATGGATCCCCGCTTTCGCGGGGATGAGCGGATGCACCGGGCTCTACAAAGCCGCCTGAAGCTCTTTGAGGCTGTCGAGAGACTGCTGGGCGGCGAGCTTTTTCTCGTCCGTATCGGCGTCGGCGACGTCTTCTTCCGCGTCCCTGATCGCTTTCGCGATCTTCGCCGCATCGAGCTCGGTTTCCGGCATCGCCTGTTCGGCGAGCACCGTGAGACCCGCCGGGGAGATTTCCGCAAACCCGCCGCGCACGAAGATGCGGCTCTGGTCGTTTCCGGTCCGGATGCGAACCATGCCGGCGGCGAGCGCCGTCATCAGCGGCGCGTGGTTCGGCAGGACGCCGATCCAGCCTTCCGTGCCCGGAATATCGACCTGATCGACATCCGCCGACATCAGTTCTTTCTCCGGAGAGACGAGATTGAAGTGAAGCTTGTCGGCCATCAGCCTTACGCCGCCTCCGCCGCGAGTTTCGCCGCTTTCTCGATGGCGTCGTCGATCGACCCGACCATGTAGAACGCCGCTTCCGGCAGATGGTCGTATTCGCCCTCGATGAGGCCCTTGAACGAACGCACCGTGTCTTCAACCGGCACCTGGATGCCCGGGAAGCCGGTGAAGACCTGCGCGACGTCGAAGGGCTGCGACAGGAAGCGCTCGACCTTCCTCGCCCGGGCGACGACGAGTTTGTCCTCTTCGGAAAGCTCGTCCATGCCGAGAATGGCGATGATGTCCTGCAGCGCCTTGTAACGCTGGAGAATGCCCTGCACGCCGCGCGCGACGTTGTAGTGCTCTTCGCCGACGACGCGCGGGTCGAGAATACGGCTCGTTGAGTCGAGCGGGTCGACCGCCGGATAGATGCCTTTTTCCGAGATCGCGCGGTTCAAGACGGTCGTCGCGTCAAGGTGCGAGAACGACGTCGCCGGCGCCGGGTCGGTGAGGTCGTCGGCGGGGACGTAAATCGCCTGCACCGAGGTGATCGACCCCTTGGTGGTGGTGGTGATGCGCTCCTGCATGGCGCCCATGTCGGTCGCCAGCGTCGGCTGATAGCCCACCGCCGACGGGATGCGGCCCAAGAGCGCCGAGACTTCCGAACCCGCTTGGGTAAAGCGGAAGATGTTGTCGACGAAGAAGAGAACGTCCTGGCCCTGATCGCGGAAGTGCTCCGCAACGGTGAGGCCGGAAAGCGCAACGCGGGCGCGGGCCCCCGGAGGCTCGTTCATCTGGCCGTAGATCAGCGAACATTTTGAACCCGCGGCGGAACCGCCATGATCTTTCGGGTCCTTGTTGACGCCGGACTCGATCATCTCGTGATAGAGGTCGTTGCCCTCGCGCGTGCGCTCGCCGACCCCGGCGAACACGGAGTAACCGCCGTGCACTTTCGCGATGTTGTTGATGAGTTCCTGAATGAGAACCGTCTTGCCGACGCCCGCGCCGCCGAAGAGGCCGATCTTGCCGCCCTTGGCGTAGGGGCAGAGCAGGTCGACGACCTTGATGCCCGTGGCGAGCATTTCCGCTTCCGTCGACTGCTCGACGAAGGGCGGGGCTTCCTGGTGGATGGCGCGCTTCACAGACGTCGTGATGGGCCCGGCTTCATCAACCGGCTCGCCGATGACGTTCATGATGCGGCCGAGCGTTTCATCGCCCACCGGCACCGAGATCGCCTCGCCCGTGTCCTTGACCGGCTGGCCGCGCACGAGGCCTTCGGTCGAGTCCATGGCGATGGTGCGCACCGCGTTCTGGCCGAGATGCTGCGCAACCTCGAGAACCAGACGAACGCCGTGGTTTTCCGTTTCGAGCGCGTTCAAAATCGCCGGCAGGTGATCGTCGAACTCTACGTCGACGACAGCGCCGATAACCTGTGAAATGCGGCCTTCCTTGCTCATCTTCTCAACTTCCTTCGTTTAATCCGTCTAGAGCGCTTCGGCGCCCGAGATGATCTCAATGAGTTCCTTGGTGATCTGCGCCTGACGGGCGCGGTTATATTGCAGCGTCAGCTTGTCGATCATTTCCCCGGCGTTGCGGGTGGCGTTGTCCATGGCGGTCATGGAGGCGGCCTGTTCCGAAGCGACGTTTTCCAAGAGCGCGCGGAAAATCTGCACGCCGATATAACGGGGCAGCAGCGCGCGCAGGATTTCGTTTTCGTCGGGCTCGTAGTCGTAGATCGCGCCTTTAAGGTCCGGCGCCTCGACGCCTTCCGGCGCTTCCGCCGGGATGACCTTCTGCGCCGTCGGGACTTGAGAAACAACGTTCACGAACTTGCCGTAGAACAGCGTCGCCACGTCGAACTCACCGGCATCGAACATCTCGAGGACCTTCCCCGCGATCTCATGGGCCTCGACGAAACCGACCTGCTTGACGTCAAGGAAGTTTTTCTTCCAGACGATCATTTCGCCGTACAGGCGCTTGAGCATGTCGTCGCCCTTGCGGCCGACAGCGAGGATCCGGACTTTCTTGCCTTCGCCTTGAAGTTTCGTGATGCGCTCGCGCGCAAGACGCACGATCGATGCGTTGAAGCCGCCGCAAAGACCCTTGTCCGCCGTCGCGACGATCAGGAGGTGAGTCTCGTCCTTGCCGGTGCCGGCGAGAAGCTTCGGCGCATTCGGATTGCCTTCCGCGCTTCTGGCGAGATTGGCGAGCACCGCCTCCATACGCTCTGTATAGGGACGGGCTTCCTTGGCGCGCTCCTCGGCCCGGCGCAGCTTCGCCGCGGCGACCATTTGCTTCGCTTTGGTGATCTTCTGCGTCGACTTTACCGACGAGATCCGGTTTTTGAGATCCTTAAGGGATGGCACTTAAGATCGCCTCTTATGCAAAGCCTTTGGAGAACGCGTCGAGCGCGTCTTTCAGTTTCTTTTCCGTATCCTCGTCGAGCTTGCCGGTTTCGCGGATCGTCTTGAGGATATCGCTGTGATCGGCGTGAAGCTTCCGGAGCCATTCGGCCTCGAATTCCTGCACGCGGTTTTTGGCGACCTTGTCGAGGTAGCCTTGCGTGCCCGCATAGATCACGCAGACCTGTTCTTCAGCCTGAAGCGGCGAATACTGCCCCTGCTTCATCAGCTCGGTGAGACGGTCGCCGCGGTTCAGGATCCGCTGGGTCGTGGCGTCGAGGTCGGAACCGAACTGCGCGAAGGCGGCGAGTTCGCGATACTGGGCGAGCTCGCCTTTGATCTTGCCCGCAACCTGTTTCATCGCCTTGATCTGCGCGGCGGAACCAACGCGGCTGACCGACAGACCGACGTTCACCGCCGGGCGGATGCCCTGGAAGAAGAGATCGGTTTCAAGGAAGATCTGGCCGTCGGTGATCGAGATCACGTTGGTCGGAATATAGGCCGACACGTCGTTGGCCTGCGTCTCGATGATCGGCAGCGCCGTCAGCGAGCCCGAA
>CAJXLJ010000080.1 GCA_913055785.1 uncultured Parvularculaceae bacterium
TCCATACCGGTCAGCGCCGCAACCTGCGTCTGGAACTCGAAAAGATACTGAAGCGTTCCTTGCGCGATTTCCGGCTGGTAGGGCGTATAAGCGGTTAAAAACTCCGAGCGCTGAATAATGTGATCCACCGTCGCCGGTATGTGGTGCTTATAGGCGCCGCCGCCGATAAAGAACGGTCCGGCGCCGGCCGCGCGGTTCTTCGCCGCCAGCGCCCCGAGCGCGCGTTCGACCTGCATCTCGCCCATGTGATCGGGGAGATCGAAAGACGCATTGAGCGCGTCCGACGGAACGTCAGTGAACAGCGCGTCCACCGTCGAAGCACCGATGGTTTTCAGCATGTCGCGCCGGTCGGCGCCGTTCAATGGCAGATAGCGCATATAACCCCTATTCCTCGCCCTTATCCTGCTTCTTCAACATCGCCGTCATCAGGGAGACGCCGATCGCCGCGCCGATCGCAACGCCTATTGCAATGCCGAGCCCGATATTGTCCGTCGCAACCCCAAGCCCGGCGCCGATCGCGATCCCGGCGCCGATGCCTGTCGCCAGGCCCGCGCCGGCTACAGAATTCTTATCGCTCATGAGTTCTCCGCGAATTCCTTGTAGGCCGCTTCATCCATCAGGGCGTCGAGTTCGCTCGCATCGGACGGCTTGATTTTGATGAACCACGCCGCGCCCTGCGGGTCGGCGTTGACCTGGGCGGGATCATCGACAATCGCCTGATTGGCGGCGACGATCTCGCCTGAAATCGGCGCGTAGACATCGGATGCGGCTTTCACCGATTCGACCACCGCCATGTCGTCGCCCTTCTTGAAGCTCTTGCCAATATCCGGCAGTTCCACGAACACCACATCGCCGAGCTGTTCGGCGGCGTGGGCGCTGACGCCGACCACATAGGCGTCGCCTTCCTGCTTCACCCATTCGTGGTCCTTGGTGTATTTGAAGGTCATTCAGATTCTCCCTACCCTCTGTGATAACGATGCGGCGCAAACGGCATGTCCGAGACAAAAGCCGCAAGCGGTTTGTCCCTGACGATCAGATTCACTTCCATGCCGGTGTCGGCGTAAGCGCCGTCCACATAACCCATGGCGATCGGCCCGCCGACGGTGGGGCCGAACCCGCCCGACGTCACGACGCCGATGGTTTTTCCGTCTACGGACTGGATTTCGGCGCCTTCGCGCGCCGGCGCGCGGCCCTCAGGCCGGAGCCCGACGCGCAAGCGCGCAGGACCGTCCTGCAATTCATTAAGGATGCGGGCGGCGCCCGGAAAGCCGCCTTCCTCGCGGCGGCGCTTGCCGATGGCGAAGGCGATATTGGCCTCGACCGGGGAGGTCTCCGGCGTCATGTCGTGGCCGTAAAGGCAAAGCCCCGCTTCCAGCCGCAATGAATCCCGCGCGCCAAGACCGATAGGCTCCACATCCGGATGGGCGAGCAGCGCGTTTGCGAGCTTTTCCGCGTGTTCGTTCGGCACGGAAATTTCAAATCCGTCTTCGCCGGTGTAGCCGCCGCGCGTCACGAGAAGATAGACGCCATCCCAATCGTAGGGCCGCATGGTCATGAATTTCTGCTCGCCCGCTTCCGGGATCAGTCCGGCGACAACGCTCGCAGCGGCGGGCCCCTGCAGAGCGATAAGGCTGCGGTCGGCGGCGATCTCGAGACGGGCGCGCCCTTCGAGCGCTTGTTCGATCAGCGCGAAATCCTGTTCCTTCATCGCGGCGTTGACGACCATGAACAGCATGCCCTGTCCGTCGTCCCGAACGGGCCGGGTGATCATCAGATCGTCGAGTACGCCGCCCTTCTCGTTCAGGAGAACGGAATAGCGGGCGCCGCCTTTTTTGAGTTTTTGAATCTCGCCGGGAACCAGCGCTTCAATCGCCGCGGCGATCTTTTCATGAGCGCCGTCTTCACCAAGCCCGGCCTCAGTGGTTTTCAAAAACGCCTGCCCCATATGGGAGACATCAAAGAGCCCGGCCTTTTCGCGCGTCCAGAGATGTTCTTTCAGAACGCCAAGGCCGTATTGCACCGGCATGTCGTATCCGGCGAACTCGACCATCTTGGCGCCGAGCGATAAATGCAGGTCGTGAAGCGGCGTTTTTTTGAGTGTTGACGGCATCGCAAGGTTCCCATGTGCTGACGCGCCGCCTTTCAAGGCGGCGGCCCCGGCTGTCACGGGAACCTGAGAGATTTCGCGGAACCGAACCTGAGGCCCGCTTTACTCCTTCGGTGGGACGAACAAAATGTGCGTCCGCTTTCCAGCCTTTCCTCGCTGTATGCGGTCCTTTTGCCTGAGAGTTTCCGGGGCGGTTGCTCCTTCGGCGCCCGGCCTGCCTCCCTGAAGGACACCGGCCGGATCTCTCCCGCATGCAGCCCGGCGCTTACGCTAACCGCGCCGTTCCGACGACAATAGGCGCGCGCTATGCCGAGTCAATCGATTCGATGAGGGGGCCGCCGGGCCCGAGACCTCAAGCCGCCTTTGCGCAGCCAGTGCAGTTGCCTTTGATTTCAAGACGCGCGGTATGCATCTCGAAGGCCGCCGCCCGCACAGCCGGAACGATGTCCGCCTCAACCGCGACGACTTCCAGTTCCTGCACCGTGGAACAGGTCTCGCAGACCAGGAATGTCTGCACCATATGCGGGCCTTCATGGTTGCACAGGACGAAGGCGTTAAGCCCGTCGAGCTTGTGAATGTGGCCCTTGGCTTCAAGTCCGTCGAGCGCGCGATAGACCGTCATCGGCGCCCGTACGCCTTTTTCCTTAAGCTGATCAAGGATTTCATAGGCCTTTAAAGGATCCACGCTGACCGCCAGCGCCTCCCAGACCAGTTTCTCGTTTTTGGAAAGCCCGCCCGGCCGTTTCTTCGGGTCGTTTCCGTTGCCGCCGCCATCGCCGCCCGCTGCGGCGGCCGGCAGCGCGCCGCGCCCGTTGTCACCCTTCATTACACACGCTCCCTAATGTTTCTGGAGAGTGTTATATCTTTGTTATATCAGCTTGAGAAGCCCCATTTGGGGTATACCCGCCCCCGGAACAACCTAGAGATTGCATTGCATACCGGGAGTTGAGGAAAAAAACTGCGGCCAATGCGACGCCGCACGGTCAGGGCCAGCCGACCCTGTCAAAGATCCGGATCGCTTCGGGCTGATTGATCCCAAGCGTCGCCGCCGGCAGTTCGTCGGCCTTGAACGTGCCAAGACCGGCGACCGGTCCCGACGGGGCGACGCCCTCGACAACCGGATACTCATTGTTGCCCTTGGCGAACGCTTCCTGGGTGTCGTCGCGGATCAGGAATTCGATGAGTTGTTCGGCGTTTTCGGGATTCGGCGCATGCGCCGTGACGCCCGCGCCTGAAATATTCACATGGGTTCCGCGGCCCGACTGGTTCGGAAATAAAACGCCGACTTTTTCGCCGATGGCCGCTGCCTCCGCATTTTCCGATCCGATGAAGCGCGCCACGTAATAGCTGTTGACGACGCCGAGACGGCAAAGGCCGGCGGCGACCGCTTCGATCTGCGACGTGTCGGAACCTTGTGGCTTGCGGGCGAAATTCGCAGCGACGCCCCTCGCCCAGTCTTCCGCCGCTTCGCCCCCGTCATGAGCGATGATCGAGGCGAGCAGCGACTGATTATAAACGTTCGAGGAAGACCGTATACAGATCATCCCCTTATAGGCCGGGTCGGCGAGATCTTCGTAATCTTCAACGCCGTCCGGCAGGCCAAGATCCTTGTTGTAAATGATGACGCGCGCGCGCTTCGATAAGCCGAACCAGTAGCCTTCCGGATGCCGGAACTGTTCAGGCACGCGCATTTCCAGCATTTCATTGGATATCTTGCGCAACACGCCGCGCTGTTCGGCGCGCCATAACCGGCCGGCGTCCGCAGTGATGAAGACATCGGCGGGCGAGGCCTCCGCCTCCCTTGCGAGCCGTTCGATCAGCGCATCGCCGCCAGCCTCGATCAGATTGACCTTGACGCCGGTCTCGGCGGTGAAGGCGTCGTAGATCGCCAGATCGGAATCGTAATGACGGGCTGAATAAACATTCACCTCGCCGTTGAAACTGCGGGACGCCGGCCCATTGGCTTCATCGGTTCCGCCGCTGCACGCCGCCGCCAGAACAAACGGGACGAGCGCAAGCACAATGCGGGCGAAGAGAGAATGGCGGGGATGAAGGGTGCGGGTCATGGCGCTCTTGTTTCTGCAAATAATTCTCAATAGCATGATTGCATAGCACATCCCGACGGAATGGCAATGGTTTTCAGCCTATTGATTTGCAAAGACAAAGACGCCGGCCGGGTCAATCGAAAGATCGACCCGGGCGCCGACCGGAATCTCCGCGCTGCTTGCGACCCGCACAGGCGCGCCGCCATCCGGGGTCACATAAAGCGCCCAGCCGGGCCCGGCGAAACGGCTGTCGTCAATCACGAACCGCCCTTCAGGCGACGCCTCCGCAGCAATCGCCCCCGGTCGGAACACCGCCACGCCGGAACCGTCGGCAAGACCCGGCGCATCAAAAGTTCCGAGCCGGGTTTCAAGACGCCCGCTCCTGATCGCCCCGTCGAGCGTCTCGCCGCCCGGAAAAATCGCAGCGGCTTCCGGCGTTTGGGGATCGTCGAACAACGAGGCCGGCGCGCCGCTCTCGACGACCCGCCCGGCGCGCATCAGCGCGATGCGGTCGCCGAGGGCCAGCGCCTCCTCGGGATCGTGCGTCACCATGACGACTGCGACGTTCTGAGCCTTCAGCATACGACGCAATTCCTCGCGCAGACGGCGGCGATGGGCGGCGTCAATGCTCGCAAACGGTTCATCGAGCAGCAACGCGCGCGGTTCCCGAACCAGCGCGCGGGCGAGCGCCGCCCGCTGCTGCTGGCCGCCGGAAAGCTCGTGCGGATAGCGTTTGGCCAGTCCTTCAAGATCCATCGCCCGAAGCTGCGCCTTGACGCGGTCGCGCGCGCCGGAAACCCCGGCGAGGCCAAAGGCGACGTTCTTTTCAACCGTCAGATGCGGAAACAGCACGAAATCCTGAAAGACGAAACCGATGGGGCGTTTTTCCGGCGGCGTCTCGCGCCCCGGAACCGCAAGCTCGGCGCCGTCGAGTTCCACGCTTCCTTTTTGAAGATGCTCAAGCCCGGCGGCGACGCGCAACAGGGTCGTCTTCCCGCAGCCCGACGGGCCGAACAGGCACAAGATCTCGCCAGGCGCGGCCTCAATGCTTGCGCCCGCAAGCGCCGAAACATCGCCGAATTTATGGAAGATATCGCGGAGTATGAGACTCATGACGGAGAAACGCTGAAACTCCCTGACCATTCATCACGCGTGAAGCGCTTTCGAAATGGCGCAGTTTCGCATAGATGTCACCACGCCATAAACAGCGGCGGAGATCGGAAGGCAAG
>CAJXLJ010000081.1 GCA_913055785.1 uncultured Parvularculaceae bacterium
GGCGGCGTTAAAACTCATCGCAACAGCAAGGTCATAGGCCCCTTGCTGATCGCCGCGGCGGCGCTCGCCGCAGCCCCCATCGCCGCGACATTATGGGGCGCGTTCGCCGCCGGCGGCGCGGAAGCCGCCGCCGAAGCGCCAATGGCGGCGCGCTACGCCATGGGGACGGCGATGCTCTGCCTGCTCGTCGGGCTTGGCGCGGCGGCGCTTGGCGCCGGGACCGCGATGCTTGTCTGCCTCGCCGACTTTCCCGGGCGCCGGCTGTTCTCCATCGCCCTTGTCCTTCCGTTCGCCATCCCCGCCTATGTCGGCGCTTACGCTTATGGCGATTTTTTCGGACCGTTCGGCCTTGCGGCAAGTCTCGTCGGCGTGAAAAACCTGCCGGAAATTCATTCCCTCCCCGGCGCGGCGTTCATCCTTACCCTGACGACTTATCCATATGTTTACCTGAGCGTCCGCGCATCGCTGTCGGGCCGATCGGCGGCCCTGATGGAAGCCGCGCGCAGCCTCGGCGCGAGCCCGATGCGCTCGACATTCAAAGTGCTGCTTGCGGTCAGCCGGCCAGCGCTCGCCGGCGGCCTCGCGCTGGCGCTGATGGAGACCGCGGCCGATTACGGGGTCGCGGATTTTTACGGCGTCCAGACCCTGAGCGTCGGCATTTTCAGAACCTGGCAGGGGCTCGGCGATCTCGCGGGGGCGACGCAGCTCGCGGCGACGCTGTTCTTTGTAGCGCTCCTGCTCGTCCTCCTGGAAGAAAGCGGCCGGCGCGGCGCGGTCGCCGAAAGCGCGAAAGCCCATAGGCGCGCGCTGCGGCTGAAACTCTCTCCCGCACATGGCGCCGCCGCCGTTATTTTATGCTCGCTGCCGGTCCTCGCCGGATTTTTCATTCCCGCCTTTGTGCTGATCGCCAAGCTCGATCCTCAACTCTCCCTCACCGCGGCGCGCGGGTTATCGGAATCGTTCGCCAACACCGCGACCGTCGCCGCCGCCGGCGCCGCGATGGCGATGCTGCTCGCCGTCGCCCTCGCCTACGGCGCAAGGCGCGCGCCGTCTGCGGCCGGCAAGCTCGCCATACGGGTCGCGACGCTCGGCTACGCCGTTCCCGGCGCGGTGATCGCGATCGGCATTCTCGCCCTCACCGCCGGACTGTCCCGCTTCACCGGAACACTCGCAGCAGGCGGCGTCGGCGTTCTACTTTACGCCTATACGGCGCGCTTTCTCACCGCCGGCTACAATGCGGCGGCGGGGGGCCTTGCGCAGGTGAGCCAGCAAATGGACGCCGCTGCACAAAGCCTCGGCGCCGGGCCGGGCCGTATCCTGCGCGAGATTCACTGGCCGCAAACCAGCGGCGCCATACTCGCCGGGGCCGCCATTGTCGCCATCGACATCGCAAAGGAATTGCCGGCGACCCTGCTTCTTCGCCCGTTCAACTTCGAAACGCTCAGCACAAGGATTTACCGGCTCGCATCGGACGAACGCCTCGCCGACGCGGCGCCGGCGGCGCTTCTATTGATCGCATTCGGGCTTATTCCGGCGCTCGTTCTCAGCATGCTCGGCGGCGATAAAAAAGCCCGCGGCGCGCCGGGCGCCGCGGGCGAAGCCTTGCTCGAACCGGCGGGTTATTCGCCGCCGCGATAAGCGTGCGGAAGATCGCCCCGGTCGAGATCGCGATAACGATCGCGCAGGGCTGTCTGGCGATTGTCGAGGCTCTGGCGAACGCCGGCGATGAACACCGCTTCCGGCGCCGTCGTGACTTCCAGCGGGTCTCCGTCCCAGATCACCACATCGGCGACCTTGCCGGGGTCGAGCGAGCCGAGTTGCGCATCGAGGCCGAACATTTCCGCCGGTGAAAGCGTGATCGCCCTCAATCCTGCTTCATGATCGAGCCCTTCGGCGACGGCGTTGCCCGCATGCTGCCGGATCAGGCGGATATTGTGCGCGCCTTCATTGAACGAGAATTTGACGCCCGCCGCCTGCAGCCGCGCCGCGTTTTGCAGCGTCGCCGAGAGGTCCTCGAACTGTGCGGGAAGATTATCCATGCCGCCGATCAACACCGGAATGTTCGCCGCCGCCAACTGACGCGCAACGCGCCAGGCCTCAGAGCCGCCGGAAGCGATCACCCGGAGACCATAGGCGTTTTTGAGCTCAATCAGATGACGCAAATCGTTTTCGCCATTGATCCGAACGATAAGCGGCTGCGTCCCTTCAATTACCGGTTTCAGAACCTTCAGGTCGGAAACCGCGAACCGGCCGTTATGCGGACGGCGCACATAGTCATTGGGATTGGCGTGATAGGAGCGCGCCTCCTCGAGATACTCCCGCATCACCGCCCACGCGCCCATGCGCGTGTCACCCGACCGCGCGGCCCCGCCGTAACCGAGCACCGCGATCTGCGCGGCTTTCGGCTTGGTGACGGAGTTCGGACGGCCGGTGAGATCGATCACCGCCGCCTGACCGCCGAACAGCGTATCGCCATTGCCCGGCGCCATCAGCGCGCGGGTGACGCCGCCGGCGCGGTTCCAGCCGATAAGAGTCGAGAACGGATTGTAGGCGTCGGTCGCATCAAGCGCCGCGCCGAGGGGAAAGCCCGACTGAGGACTTGAATCGTTGCTTTCCTGATCGAGACCGATCTCGACAAGGCCTATATTGGAGGACGGCGCGAACAGCCCCGGCGTCACCACCTTGCCGCTCGCATCGATCACCGTTGCGCCGGCGGGCGCCGTGAGGTCAGCGCCGACCTGCGCGATGCGGCCGTTCTGGATGATGACGTCGCCATTCTCGATGACGCCGCCCGACACCGTATGAACTTCGCCATTCATGATGGCGACGGTCTGGGCGAACGCCGCGCCGGCGATCGCAAAGAAACCGGCTGCGCCGGCGCTGACGAATTTTTTCACAAACGATCCGTTCATTGTCCTGCTCCACCGGTAAAGCCGTTATCCTTCTGGCCGATTTCGAAATCCATTCTCGGCGAGAGATCGGGATCCGAACGGTCATACATCTTGGCGCCGTCGATAAAGACCTGTTCAGCCTTGGCGTAGACCGAGAAGGGATTGCGGTTCCAGATCACCACATCGGCCATCTTGCCCGCTTCCAGGGTTCCGGTCTGATCGAGGAGGCCCATGGCCTTCGCCGGGTTCGACGTGATCCAGGCGATCGCATCTTCCGGCGTGATCTCGACGCCGATACGCTGGCCTGCGGCCATCGCCTTCGCTGCTTCCTGATTGAGCCGCTGGATACCCTGCGCATCATCGGAATGGATGATGGCGCAACTGCCCGGCTGCGCGTGAATCAGCGCGGCGTTTTCCATGACCATGTCGTAGGCTTCAAGCTTGAACCCCCACCAGTCAGCCCACATCGCCGCGCAGACGCCGTTTTCGGCGAGATAGTCGGCGACTTTGTAAGCTTCGACAGCGTGGTGGAATGTCGAGACCTGGTAGCCGAACTCCTTGGCCATATCCAGAACCTGGACCATTTCATCGGCGCGATAGCAATGCATGTTTACGAGAATATCGCCGCTTAAAACGCCTGCGAGGGTTTCAAGTTTGAGATCGCGGGTCGGCGCTTCTGGCGGGTTCTCGTCCTTGTCCTCGCTGTCGTCTTCTTCCCACTCCGCGTATTTTTTCTCGTAGTCGTCCCATTTCTTTTTGTAGCCTGCGGCCTCGATCCAGGCGCTGCGATAACCGGCCATGTTGCCCATGCGGGTTTGCGGGCCGCCGCGATCGCCGTAAACGCGTTTCGGATTTTCGCCGCAAGCCATTTTGAGGCCGTAAGGCGCATTTGGAAACTTCATCCCCTGAACCGTCCGTGAGGGGACGTTTTTGAGAATCGCTGAACGGCCGCCGAACAGATTGGCCGAACCGGGCAAGATTTGTAGCGACGTGACGCCGCCCGCGAGCGCGCGGGTGAAGCCTGCATCCTGAGGCCAGATCGAATGCTCGGCCCACACATAGGCGGTGTTGGGAGAGACGACCTCATTGCCGTCCGACAGGGACTGCGTATAGGGCGAGGCGTAGTCGCCAAGATGCGAGTGAATATCGATGACGCCCGGCGTCACCCATTTGCCGCCCGCATCGATGGTCGTCGTACCTTCCGGCACGGTCAGCGCGCCGGCGGCCCCGACCGCGGCGATCTTCCCGTCCTCGAGATAGACCGCGCCATTGTCGATACGCTCGCCGGTTCCGGTCAGAACCGTCGCGCCGGTGATCAGCACCGGCTCCCCGGGATAGCGTTCATAGGTCGACGGATAGGGATCCGCCGGCGACGAGACCATGCCCTCCGCCTTGTCCCCGTTTTCCACCGTTTGCGTCTCTTCGGCGGTGTTTTCCCCAGTCGTCTCCGGCGCTTGCTGGGCGCATGCGCCGAGCAGCAGAACGGCGAGCGCCGTCCATTTCAGTTTTTGCATAAGTCCCTCAGCCCTTCAGTCCGAGCGCAATTGAAACGCCCAATTTGGTGTCATAAGACTAGGCTAACACTAGCTCAAATCGGGAGCGCGGCCACCCTGCGCCGCAAAATCGTGGGATAAAGGGAGGGGATTCCATGACGAACAGAATTACCCGGCGCACAGCGCTGACGGCGGGCCTGGCGGCCGGCGCCGCATCCTGCGCGCGCGAACCGAAAAAGACGGCGCATGTCTCGCTCAGCGAGGGCGCCGGCGGCGTTTTC
>CAJXLJ010000082.1 GCA_913055785.1 uncultured Parvularculaceae bacterium
TTGAAAAGCCCGAAATAAAGCCCGGCGCCGAAACACAGAGCCGCGAGCCCCGCCATCATCGGAAAGACGATGCGGGCGATACGCTCGAAGCGGACAGGATTGGCGAGGTCGGTGAAAAAGGCCATGTCAGTCGAGGTTGGAGCGCAAGGCCGCGGCGCTGGCAAGAGGCGAAATCACCGCGGCGAAAAGGCTCGTCGCCCCGAGCAGCATGAGATTGGCGGCGTATTGCGGATCGCCCGAAGCGCCGGCGGCGGCCGCGCCCGCACCGAAGATCAGGATCGGCACATAGAGCGGGCTCACGATGATCGAGATCAGGAGATGCGCCCGCGTGAGCGACACCGTGAGCGCCCCAGCGAAACAGCCGATCAGCGACAGGCCCGGGGTGCCGATCAGCAGCGAGACGACGAGCGGCCCGATCGCCGCCGCCTTGAGGTTGAGGAGAACGCCGAGCATCGGCGCGGCGACGATCAGCGGCAACGCCGTCGACAGCCAGTGCGCGAGCGCCTTGGCGAAAACCGCGACGGAAAGGAAGCCGCTGGTTTCAACAAGGACATCGAGCGAACCGTCCTCCCGGTCGGCGCGCCAGATCTGGTCGAGAGAAATCTGCGTCGCCAGCAACGCCGCCGTCCACAGGACCGGCGCGGCGATCTTCGAGATCAGCGCAATGTCCGGCCCGACTGCCAGCGCAAAGAGCACGCCTGCAAGCGCAAAGAACATCACTGCCTGAAGCGCGCCGCCGCCGGCCCTGAAGGCGAGGCGCAGATCGCGCATGACGAGGGCGAAGAAAGCGCTCACGCCGCCGCCTCGAGGGTCAGCTCGATGGTCCGCGCGCCGGCGAGCGGCAACGCGTCATGGGCGGCGATGACGGCGAGGCCGCCTTTTTCGCGATGGCGTTCGACAATCTCCGCAAAGACTTTTGCGGACGCCGCATCGAGAGACGCCGTCGGCTCATCGACGAACCAGACCGGCCGCATCGCAACCAGAAGTCTTGCAAGACCCAGCCGGCGCATCAGCCCCGTCGAGAGCGCGCCAGCCGCACGGTCCGCATAAGGATCAAGGCCGAAGACGCGTCGCGCCTCAACGCGCCGGTCGTCCGACGTTTCATAAAGCGCCGACCAGAAGGCGAGATTTTCATCGACCGTCAGCGCAGCCTTGACGGCGTTGAGGGTGCCGCAAAAGACCGTATGCCCGGCCCTGTCGAAATCCGTTTCATCGCCCTTCCTGTGAAACGCGACCACCCCGCTTTCGGGCCGCAACAGCCCGGCGAGCGCGCGCAGCAGCGTCGTCTTCCCGGCGCCGTTGGGGCCGCGCAGCAGCACCGCCTCGCCGGGGCCTGCTTCCAGCGAAACATTCGCAAGGATGCGCCGCCCGCCGCGCGCAAGGACGAGGCCGCTGGCTGAAAAGCCGGTGTTAAAAGACTGGTGTTCAGGCGCCGACATGGGGCGGGACTATACGCGCATTTGCTGCGCCGTCTCCGCCCCCGTTGCAGGAATTGCTGAGACGAATCGTGTCAGCCGCCGAGCAGGGCGATTTCCTGCTTGAGCGCGGCCATACGCGTCGCATCGCTCGGATGGGTCGACATGAATTCCGGCGGCTGGCCGGACTTCGAGGACGACATGCGCTCCCAGAACCGCAAGGCTTCGTTCATGTCGTAGCCCGCCTGCTTCATATAACGCACGCCGTATTTGTCGGCCTCGAGTTCATGCTGGCGCGAGAACGGTAGGATGACGCCATACTGGGCGCCGACGCCGAGAGCGCCGAGGGCGAGCTGCGAGCCCTGACTGCCGTCGCCGATGACAGCCTGCGCAACGCCGAGACCGGCCTGGGTCGCAGCCGTGCGACCGTAGCGCTGGCCGGCGTGGTTGAAGAACACATGCGCGACTTCGTGGCCCATGACGGTCGCGATCTGCGCGTCGTTTTCCATGATGTCGAGAAGACCGGTGTAAAAGCCGATCTTGCCGCCGGGCAGGGCGAACGCATTCAAATCGTCGGACGCGAACACCGCGACTTCCCATTCAGCGGGACTGCCTCCGGCAGCCTGGATGATTCTCGGCGCCACGCGATTAACGCGGCTGGTGTATCTCGAATCGTTCGTGGTCGGCTGCTGCTTTTTAAGGTCAACCCACGCATCGCCGGCGAGTTGCGCCATCTGCGCCGAAGAAGGCGTAAAGGCCTGCGAAACCGTATCGCAGCCCTCGCCCAGCACAACGATGCTGCCGGCCGCCGCGAGGCGAACGAACTCGCGCCGCGATAAATGAATCTTCTTGTCAAGGATCTGGTACTTTTCGGTCATGCAAGCCCTCATTCCCGCGAGCGTATCGCCCACCTAGCCCGGCCTTCATCATAGGCGAGGAATGGCGGCGCAGCAAACCCGCCGGCGCGTGAAAAAGGATCAGGGCTCGAGCTCGGAATCCCAGTACAGGAAATCCTGCCAGCTTTCATGAAGATAATGCGGCGGGAAGGCGCGGCCGCGCTCATTCAGCTCGAACATGGTCGGACGGTGCGGTTTTCTCGCGGGCGCCATATGGGCTTCCTGCGGCGTGCGCCCGCCCTTCCGGATATTGCAGCCGCTGCACGCGGCGATGATGTTTTCCCAAGTCGTACGCCCGCCTTTGGAGCGCGGAATGACGTGATCGAAGGTCAGCTTGTCGCGCTCCTTCGAGCCGCAATACTGGCAGGTGAAACTGTCGCGCAGGAAAACGTTGAAACGCGTGAAGGCCGGCGTGCGCGTATGATTGACGAATGTTTTGAGCGAGACCACCGACGGCAGGCGCATTTCGAAATTCGGGCTGCGCACCCTGGTCTCATATTGCGCAACCACTTCGACCCGATCGAGGAACACCGCCTTGAGGGCGTCCTGCCAGGACCAGAGCGACAAGGGGAAATAGCTGAGCGGGCGGAAATCCGCGTTCAGAACCAGCGCCGGACAGGCGTCGGGAGCGCGTAGAGCCAAACTCACCGCTCGACCCTCCGGGCGGCGACTTCAGCGCAAGGGAGATATCTATTCAGACGCCAGAAAACGCAAACTCCTCAGCTCAGGAAGTCTATTCTACGCGGCTTACACTTAAAGCCTATAGCTGATTCCCCATGACAGAAGTTTGACATTTTGGGCTGTATTTTCGCAACAGTTCGCCCTCAACCCCGCTTAAATCGGCGCGCGGCCGCGTATATGGGCGTAGTAAGTCCACAGAATATGGGCGGCGAGTCCGCGAAACGGCGCCCATTTGCGCGCACGCGAATCAAGGGTTTTCATGTCCGGCTTGGCACCGCGCTTTTTTGCATCCGCGTAAGCGCCGAGCAGCGCCACATCGCCCGGCGGCCAGATATCGGCGCGGCCTTCGCAGAACAGGAGATAGATCGCCGCCGTCCACGGACCGATTCCTTTCAAGGCCTGCAGGGTTTTCGCGGCGGCCGCATCGTCCATTTCCGCAAGATCGGCGAAGTCTATCGCGCCGGTTTCAACGACTTCCGCCAGTCCGTAAACATAGCGCGCCTTCTGGCGCGTCAGGCCAAGCCTGCGCAAACCGTCCTCACCCTGACGAAGCGCCGTCCTGGCGGTCATCGGGTCAACGCCTTCTTTGCAGCGCGCCCAGATCGCCTGCGCGCTCGGCACCGAGACCTGCTGCTCGACGATAATGCGAAAGAGCGCCTCGAACCCGCCGGGACGCCGTCTGATATGCGGCTCGCCTATCGCATCAAGGGCCCGCGCCAGCGCCGCGTCTTTCTTCGCCAGTTTTTCGCATGCGGCAGATGTATCGCCAAAGACGTTGAAGCGAAGCGTCATTCGTTAGTGGGCGGCGAGGGCGGAATAAGCACCGTGTAACCGTCCGGTTCGTCCCTCGAAAGGGTTTTAATCACTGAAAAACGACGCTTTAAATACTCCAAGACCAATCCTTGCAGCTCATCACTTCTGACCGGTTCATTTGGAGCCGTCACGGAAAACGGGCCATATATAGCAACCGATTGGATTTCATACAGATACGCACGTGCCCTTATATAGGCGCCATCGCGTTCAAATCTGTAATCAAGGTAATTGTAGCGCCGCTTCAGTTCGCCGTGGTCAAAAATTTCGTCCACTTTATGTTCAATGGAAACAGGGGAAATGACATCCTCGCTGA
>CAJXLJ010000083.1 GCA_913055785.1 uncultured Parvularculaceae bacterium
GAGCGACAAATGCGTCGGGGCGAAGGCGAGGGCTTCGGCAAGCTCCGCGCGCCAGTCCGCCGCCGTCTCGCCGGGGCGGGCGTAGATCAGGTCATATGTGACGCGCGGGAAAATGCCTATCGCCTGTTGAAGGGCGCTTCGCGCTTCGGCTGCGCTGTGATTGCGGCCGAGAAACTTGAGCGCGTCATCGCGCAACGACTGAACGCCGAGAGAAAGACGATTAACGCCGGCTTTTCTGAAGCCTTCAAAGTGCGATTGCTCCGCATCCGTCGGATTGGCCTCGAGGGTGATTTCGGCGCCGTCTTCAAATCCCCACAAATCCCCGCAGGCGCCGATCGTCGCTTCGATCACGCGCGGCGGCGCCAGCGACGGCGTGCCGCCCCCGAAATAGAGACTGGTCAGTTTGCGCGGTCCGGTTCGCGCAGCCCAATGTGCGAGATCTTTCGCGAGTGCGGCGATCCAGCGGGTCTCATCGATCCCGCGGTTCTTGTAGATGTTGAAGTCGCAATAGGGGCAGAGCTGCGCGCAATAGGGCCAGTGGACATAAACGCCGAGCGGTTCGCTCATTCAAAACACGCTTTCGTCAGCTTACGGAAGGCGTCCGCCCGGTGCGAGATCGCATGCTTGGCGTCGGGCGCCATCTCGCCGAACGTGATGTCGTATCCGTCGGGCATGAAAATCGGATCGTAGCCGAACCCCTTGTTGCCGCGGGGCGGGAAAACCAGGCGGCCGCGCACTTCCCCTTCAAACAGCTCGGCGTGTCCGTCAGGCCAGGCGAGGCACAGGGCGCACACGAAACGGGCCGAATGGTCGTCGGCGCCGGTCTCGAGAAGCTGTTCCTCGATCTTTTTCATGGCAAGGTCGAAATCGCGGGGCTCGCCCGCCCAGCGGGCCGAAAAAATGCCGGGCGCGCCGCCAAGGGCCGCGACCTCAAGACCGGAATCATCGGCCAGGGCGGGCAGCCCCGCGCCCGTCGCGGCGGCTTCGGCCTTGATTTTGGCGTTCTCGGCGAAGGTCGAACCGGTCTCGTCGGGGTCACTGAGCCCCAGATTCTTCGCAGAGACCGCGATGAGCCCGAAAGGAGAGACCAACTCATTGATTTCCCTTGCTTTTCCATCGTTGTGAGAGGCGATAATCAGCTTCTCAGTTACCAGTTTCCGCACCTTTTCGCCTCATTTTTTATCCCTTATCGAAAAAAAATTATCGTTTTTCGACGAAAACCCCTTGTATTGTTTTTCGATAAGTGTATATCGATAATCAACAAGACGGTGGATCAACCGCCGCAAGGCGAAGCCGGCCCAGGTCAAAAGAGAAGGACAAGAACGAGACCGGCGAGCCAGAAAAAAAGAGCGGCTGGGCGAACCCAAACCGCTCAGAAACCAGAATGAGTTGCGTTTCGTCAACAAGGGAAAAGAAAAGGAGAAATCCCATGTCACGCAATAGCTCGACTGAAAATTACGGTGGATTTGGCGGTATTGTCAACGGTCTGGCCGTTCTCGTCACGATCACATTGATCGGCGCGGGCTACATGGCGGCGGTTGGTTCGTTCGCCGGTGTCGCATAATGTCCAGATTGTTGCATCTCGCGGCCGCCGGCTTACTGGCGGCCTTCGCGGCGGCGAGTCTTCTCGGGCTCGCTTCAGCCGCCCCGGACAAAGCGGCGAAAGCCGCCGCGTGCGATAAGGTCATCTGCATGATGGCGCTTTTCTGAGCGCGGCGCTTTCGCTTTATTTCAAATGGAGACGGACGAATGCGTGCGATAGGCAAGGGTTCGCTGGCCTCGCTGCTCGCGGTGGGCCTGCATTTCACCCGCATCATTTTGCTGGCGGCTTTTATCGGCCTTTCGATTGCGATGGTTGTTGTGCCGCTCGTGTCGCTTTTCATGAGCGCGTTCGGCGCGGGGGATATCGGCGTTGACGCCGGCGATTATATCGAGATCTCCCATCACTTCGTGACGTTCAGCGTCATGTTGTTTGTGGCCAACAGGCTGCTTGAAATTCTCAAGACGTTGCGGTTCGGATCGCCCTTTGTAGGCGAGAACGCAGACCGCTTCCGCGGCGTCGGTTATGCGCTCCTGATCGGCGAAGGCGCCAAGGTCGCATTCGGATTTCTCACGCTCTTCATCGACAGTTCGGCGTCGATCAATACGTCGATCATCACCTGGCTTGCGATCATTGCGGTGTTCGTGCTGGCGGAGGTTTTCCGCGAAGGCGCGCGCATGAAAGAGGAACAGGATCTAACCGTCTGATGGGCATTTCGATCAAACTCGATCGCGTCCTGCTTGAGCGCGGCATGTCTCTGACGGAGCTGTCAGAGCGCGTCGGCGTGACGATCGCCAACCTGTCAATTCTCAAGACGGGCAAGGCGAAGGCGATCCGGTTTTCGACCCTCGAGGCGATCTGCAAGGAGCTCGACTGTCAGCCTGGCGATATTCTGTTTTTTGATGACGGCGAGACGTCGGCGAACGCCGCCGAATAATTTTTTCCCAACAGCATTACTGGTAAGGCGCGGAGGCCGGGTCATCGCATGGCTCAGGCGCGGCTTCAGGCTTTCGCGCATTCGTCGCAGCGCCGACGGCGCGGCTCGCCAGCGCAAAGACGAACAACCCAGCTGCAACCAGGCTTGTCAGCACATAAGGCGCCTGCGGGGCGACGCCGTAAAGCGTGGCGGCGATCAGCGGCGCGATAATGAACCCCGCCGCCCCGGCGGAGCCGGCGAGCCCCATGGCGGCGCCCTGCTCGCTGGCGTTAACGGCGAGTGATGAAGCGGCGCTGTAGCCCGGCACGGCGAGACCGGCGCCGAAGCCGGCGATCGTCAGCCCGGCCACCACCGGCCAGAGCGACGGCGCCGTCCAGATCAGCGTATGGCCGGCGACAATCAGCAGGGGCGACACGCGCATCAGCCATTTCGGATCGACGCGATAGCGTTGCACGATGACAAGCTGCGCGAACAGCGCCGCGCCAGCGCCGCCGGTTAGGCCGATACTGACGAATTGCGGCGCTCTGGCGGCGCTGTAGCCGAGAACATCCATGAAATAAAAACCGATCGTCTGGATCGGGATGGCATTGGCGACACCGAAGGTGAGGCCGAAAATCATGAACGGCCGGATGCGCGGATCAAGGATACGAACGCGCGCGCCAGGTTTTCTTTCTTTCGGTCCTGTTCGTTCCGGCAGATACGCGAAAACCACGATGCTCATGAGAAGAGCGACGGCGGCGATTGAGAAAAACGGCGCCGTCTTGCCGAGAAGCGCTGTCGCCGCGCCGAAGCCGGGGCCGAGCATGGCGCCGAGGCCGAAGGCGGCCGAAAAGCCGGATAGACCCGCCGTGCGTTCATGCCTTTCGGTCCGGTCGGCGATATAGGCTTGCGCGGCGGGCGGTCCGGCCGATCCGAGAACGCCGTAAAGGCTGCGCGTCAGGACAAGCAAAATATAAAGCGGC
>CAJXLJ010000084.1 GCA_913055785.1 uncultured Parvularculaceae bacterium
CGGCGCTCTTGGATGCGCCGAAGATCGACGAGGCGTTTAAAGACCATCAAGCCGATGACAGCGAAACCCGTGTCGAAATCAAAAAGCGCGGGCAAGTTTCCGTTGCGACGTATCCTTACAATCCTCTCGATGTCGTCGGCTGGCATGGCGAGCTTTCGCCGGTGCGGCTCAACATTCGCCACATAAGGCCGATCATGTCGCATCGCTATCATGTGCCGCCGTCGGCGCACACGACGTTTCTCTCCGACCGTTTCGTCGTCTGCACGTTCGCGCCGCGGCCCTTCGAGACCGACCCCGGCGCGCTGAAAGTGCCGTTCTTCCATAACAACGACGATTATGACGAGGTGCTGTTCTACCACGCCGGCGACTTCTTCAGCCGGGACAATATCGACGCCGGCATGATGACCTTCCATCCCTCGGGCTTCACGCATGGACCGCACCCGAAGGCGCTCAAGAACATGCTCGAGCAGAAAAAGCCCGCCACAGACGAATATGCGGTGATGATCGATACGCGCGATCCGCTCGACGTGGGCGAGGGCGCCGAAGCGGTTGAGAATCGGGATTATGTCAATTCATGGATGACGCGGGAAGCATGACCCGCACCCAACACCCCAACCCGGACGCGCTATGCTGCGATGAAATGCGCGCGGCGCTCGAGATGAACTGCGAGACCCATGACGATCCGTTCGAGTGCCCGGACTGTCTTATCGGGTACAATGAAGGGCTTAATCAATTCGCGCTGATCGTGCATGACGGCGGGCGCGACGTTGTGCTGATCCGCCATTGCCCCTGGTGCGGGACCGCCTTAAACAGCGCTGCATGAACAACGCTGACCACGCCCCTGTCATTGTCATCGCCGGCGCCGGCAGCGTCGGCTGTTTCGTCGGCGGCCTTCTTCAGCGCAATGGCGCGGACGTTCGCTTCCTCGCCCGGCCGCGCATCGCGTCCATGCTGCTGGAGCATGGGCTGCGCGTCACCGACTTCGCCGGTCTCGACGCGCATACGGCGCCTGACGCCTTGAAGATCGCCACCGATCCCGCCGTGCTGGCGGAAGCTGACATCATTCTCGTTACTGTGAAGAGCGGCGCGACGGGGGAAATCGGAGCGCTCATAGCGAGTCATGCGCCGGCCCATGCGAAAGTCGTCAGCCTGCAGAACGGCGTCAGCAACGGGCGAACCCTTCGCGCGGCGTTGCACGGTCGCGACGTACGCGCCGGGATGATCGCCTATAATGTCCGCAACATGGACGCGGGGCGTTTCCATCGCGGCACCGGCGGCAATATCGTTATTGAAGAAGGCGAGGGCGGTCTCGCCGAAATCCTCGCCGGTCCGGATTTGCCGGTTTTCGAAACGAGCGACATTCGCGCCGTGCAATGGGGCAAGCTGCTCGTCAATCTCAACAATGCGCTGAACGCGCTTTCAGGCCTTCCGTTGCTCGAACAGCTATCCAATCGCGAGTGGCGCGCCCTGTTCGCGGACGAGATCGCCGAGGGATTGCCGCTGCTCGCCGCGGAAGGGATCAAGCCGCGCTCGGCCTTTCCCCTGCCGATGACGCTGATCCCGCATATCATGCGTCTGCCGACGCCGCTCTATCGGCTGATCGCCGGGCCCAGCCTCAAGATCGATCCGGAGGCGCGCTCTTCCATGTGGGAGGATCTCGAACAGGGCCGGAAGACGGAGATTGACGAATTGCAGGGCGCCGTCACCGCGCTTGCGGAAAAGCACGGGCGCGCTGCGCCGGTGAACGCGCGCGTCGCCGCGCTGATCCGGGAATGCGAAACCGCAGGCGCCGGTTCGCCGCGTTTGTCGCCCGCTGAGATTCGCGCCGGCCTTTGAGCCTAACGGCCCTGCTTGACCTCTTCGCCGACAAGCCGGCGGATCCGTTTCAGGTGTTTCTTCGCATAGGCGAGGGGCGTGACGCCTTCCTGATAGTCGGCGCGGTTTTTCTCCACGGTCGCAGCGAGGTCGTAGTCGAGAGGCTTGCCTCTGGGGTCGCCGGATTTCACCAGGAACAGCGACGTGCCCCAGTCTTCATGGAGTAACGCAAAGCCCGCCTCTTTGGCGGCGTATTTGAGGTTGGAGCCAGAAAACCCAAGCACATGGGCGAAGTGAAAACAGTCGAAGCCCTTGATCTTGTAGTCCTGCATGTTGGGCGTTTCGAGATAGAGAACGCCGTCGTCGGCGAGCCATTCATGGCATTTCTTCAAGGCCGCCATGGGATCGTTCAAATGCTCGAGCACATGAAGGAAGGTGATGACGTCGAATGAGCCGGGCGCGAATGTCATCTCGCGCCATGAGCCCACATGAACGGAACTCTTCGTTTCATCGCCAAGACGCGATTGCGCAAACGAGCCGTAATCGGCGCCGGGCTCGAACCCGCGCGCTTCATGGCCGAGGCCTGCAAGATGATAGACGAGTTCGCCCGATCCGCAGCCGAAATCGAGCGTTCTCCCGGGGGCGTCGAGACCGGCCGCATCCTTCAGCCGTGCGGCGCGGCGTTCCGCTTCTCGCCATTTCTTGTTCTGGTGGGTTTTGCGCGGCCGGATGAACGCAAGCTGATATTCCGCGCGATAGGTCTCGGCGTAATAGCGCTCAAGCTCGGCTTCCGTCGGCATCGGATTGGTGAAGAACAGGCCGCAATGATGGCACAGATGCGTCGACAGCCGCTTGATCCGCCGGTCGAGATGGGCGATCCGCGCGTGATCCGCCGACCCGCAGACCGGGCAATCGATCTCGGCGCCTTCATAAGGGTAGCCGGTGAACGGCAGAAAATAGTGCAGCAAGTCGAACTCTGAATGTGTGGCGCGGTGAAAATCCCTTATCTGACGCCGTTTTGGATAAAGGGCAAGCGCCGCCCCCCGCGCCGCATTGACAGGAGGGGGCCGTCCTGCGGTAAAGGCGGCGAAAGCCCTGACGCAAACCATGATGAAGGTGTGAGAGATGAAACTCGCCTCGCTAAAAGACGGCCGCGACGGAAAGCTGGTCGTCGTTTCGAAAGACATCACCCGCTATACCGACGCCGCCCGCGTCGCGCCGACCCTGCAGGCGGCGCTCGACGACTGGACCCGTGTCGAGCCGGGCCTGCGCGAGCTCGCCGAAGGGCTGGAGACGGGCTCGATGCCCGCCGAGCGCTTTCATGAACGCGAATGCGCCTCGCCGCTGCCGAGAGCTTATCAGTGGGCGGACGGTTCGGCTTATCTCAACCATGTCGAACTTGTGCGCAAGGCGCGCGGCGCCGAGGTGCCGGAGAGCTTCTATGACGACCCGTTGATGTATCAGGGCGGCTCCGACGCCTTTCTCGGGCCGCGCGACGACATCGTGATGCCGCAGGACGAAGGCTTCGGCAT
>CAJXLJ010000085.1 GCA_913055785.1 uncultured Parvularculaceae bacterium
AGTCGGTGAGTTCGCCAATCCCGGCGCGCAGCTTGTCCGGCTTGTGGACACGCGACGGCTTGAAGTTACAGCCAGAACGCCCGCCGGTCTCGCCCGCAATATCAGCGCCGGCGACCTGATCGACGTGATCAACGGCGCGGAGAAACTGAAAGCCAAAGTGCGCGCCATCGTGCCGGTCGGCGACGCCCTCTCGCGCATGCTCGAGCTGCGCCTCGAGCTCCCTGAAACGGGCTGGTATATCGGCTCGGCGGTGCGCGTCAGTCTGCCGGCGGCCGAAGCGCGGACCGTGACCGCCGTGCCGCGCGATGCGCTGGTTTTGAGGGCCGACCGCGTCAGCGTTTTCGTGATCGACGAGGAAGGCAAGGCCAAGCGCGTTGATGTCGAGCTCGGTTCGGCCGAAGGCGAGTTCATCGAAGTCATCGGCGACGTCAAGCCCGGCGATCAGGTGGTGATCCGCGGGGGCGAACGTCTTCGCGAAGGCCAGCCGGTGACGATCAGTTCAACAGCGGACGACGCTTCCGTTTAACGCTCAGTCGTCTTCGCCGAACTTGTCTTCGATCAGCCTTACCAGGGCGTCGACCGCTTCAGCCGCCTGCGGTCCGGTGGCGATGATTTCGAGTTCCGTTCCTTCGCTGGCGACAAGCATCAGGAGATCGAGCTGCGAGTCGCCCGCCGCCTCCCTGTCCTGATTGCGCACCGTCACTTCAGCGTCCCAGGATTTGACCAGCGAAGACATATACCGGGACGGCCTGATGTGCAGTCCCAGCTTGTTTTTGATTTTGACCTTCGCCGTGACCTTGCCTGCGCCCACTTAGTCGTCCGCCTCGCCTGACAGCACCCAGGAGGCGACGTTGATATATTTGCGGCCCGCCTCATGTGCAGCCTTCACCGCTTCGCCAAGGTCCCCGTCCGCGCGCACTGAAGCGAGCTTGATCAGCATTGGAAGGTTGACGCCGGCGACCACTTCCGCATTGGCTTTTTCCATCACCGCGATCGCGAGGTTGGAGGGCGTGCCCCCGAACATGTCGGTGAGGATGATCACCCCCTCGCCGTCGTCGACCTCGCGCGCCGCCTCAAGAATATCCTGCCGGCGCTTTTCCATATCGTCGTCCGGGCCGATCGAGACAGCCTTAACTTTCTCCTGCGGGCCGACGACATGCTCCGCCGCGGAGAGAAACTCCTCCGCAAGCCTCCCATGCGTGACAACGACAAGTCCGATCATTCCCTCACTCCGAATCGTTACCCCGCTTCATATCGTGCGCGGGAAATCGAATATGTCCACAATTTTCGGCTGTTTCAATCGGTTGGCAGCTCGATCACAAAGCGCGCGCCGAGTCTGGGGCCTGCCGGGTCGGAAGTATCCTCAAAGCGGTTTTCAGCGTAGATGCGCCCGCCGTGGGAGTTAACGATTTGACGGGAGATGGCGAGACCGAGCCCGGAATTGTTACCGAAAGTCGTTCCTTTCGGCCGCTTCGTATAGAAGCGGTTGAAGATCGTATCGAGCGTGTCAGGCGGAATGCCGGGACCGTCATCCTCGACAATGATCCGGGCCAGCCTTGAGCGCTGCGTCGGCGCCTCGAGGAAAACCCGCACAACCCCCTCGCCCGGGCAGAAGGACAAGGCGTTGTCGATAAGGTTGCGCACGACCTGCCCAAGGGCCGACGGATTGCCAAGCACATAAACGGACTGGATCGGATCGTTGAACTTGACGGGCGCCAAACCCTCTTTTTTCAGTTCCGCATACATCGCCGCGATATCGCCGATCAGCTTGTTCAGATCGACCGCCTCACGGCTCTCGCGCGCCAGTTCCGCGTCGAGCCTCGAGGCGTTGGAAATGTCTGTAATGAGGCGGTCCATGCGCGCGACATCTTTCTGGATCACCGCCATCAATTTCGCCTGCTGCTCAGGCGTCTTCGCAAGCTCCAGCGTCTCCGACGCGCTGCGGATCGAGGTCAACGGGTTCTTCAGCTCATGGGAGACATCCGCCGCAAAGCTCTCGATGGCGTCGATCCGCGCGTAAATCGCCTGGGTCATGGATTTCAGCGAACCCGAAAGCTCGCCGATTTCGTCCTTGCGCGTTGTGAAATCGGGAATGCGCACGCGGCCGGCCGCCGCGATCCCCTCGCGCACCTTGTCGGCGGCGATGGCGAGCTGGCGGATCGGCTGGGCGATCATTGCGGTCAGCAGCAGCGATGATAGAATCGCCGCGGCGACCCCCAGGCCGAAAAACGGCAGG